>DASRHT010000013.1:0-41295 GCA_035650355.1 Ktedonobacteraceae bacterium | reverse complement strand
GCCCGTGTTAGTACGGGAGTATGGGCATGCGGGGTTGCGGCGCACCATTGGCACGTTACAATATGCTTTTGCGGATCGGATGGAGGACCAGCTCCCTTTGCTGCGCGTGCCCACGCTGGTGATGCGTGGCTCTCGCGATCCTATAGTCTCGCAGCAGTGGGTGGAACAGGTGCATCGTCTGCTGCCGCACAGCCAGCTTATCACTGTGCCGGGAGCCGCCCACGCCGTAAATTACAACTCCCCTCAGGAACTGACGCGTATCACACGGCGTTTTCTTTCAGACCTGCCCCATTGAGGACTTTCTACTGTCCCGCCTTTTCTCTTTACTAAGGGGGAGACCAGCGATAATGAAGAGTGCTTAAAATTACCGCCTGGAAAGAAGACGATCTTTTCTTTTTTCTTCCAACAGGGCTTGATCACTCATATCTCGTATATGTCCTAGCCCTTCTTGCAGATCTTGTCTCAGAGACTTTAACTTATTATTCATTACCTGCTTGAGCCTGTCTTTTTGCAACGATGAAGTTTTACGAAGTTGACGCATGCGTGCAAGCGTGGATAGAATTGTCTGTATCTGCCCATCCATGTATTGAAATGATACCAGCGGTAAGTAACGGCAAGAACGTGCGGACTGTGGTAGCGATTCCGGATCTGAAAGCAGCAAACACAACTCTTCCACTGTCTCTCCGACTTGTTGCATTAAAGTATTAATCTGTCTGTATTGTTCAGGAGAAATATCCATACTATGGGCAAATATACGATATGCCTCGCGTAAATCTACATCCTTACTCGCTAATGTCTGGCAGTGCGTTCTGGTCTCGGAAAGAAATGTTTCTAGCGACATTGGCGTAGAAACATGTCGTATAGATGCTTTCTTTCCCGTCATAGAATTACCTTTCTGTTACTGATAACCTTGTCCATGGATTAAATACTGCTTGTACCGATGCTCACAAGAAAAGACGTGTATATAAGGATTTGATCAAAAAACAATGTACTCTCCTCCTCTACAAAATTTCAGTCAATAGTTAAATATCCTCCAGATGTTTTTTTGCCTTCAACAAAAAAGCGGCACATTCGTCATAAGCGTCGTAGAGCTTTTCTGAGCGACTCGGTGGTCGTGATTTCTCCAGAGACTGTTCCAAAATGTCCGCAGCGACAAGCAATTTCTTTCTCGCCTTGATCACGCTCACCTGAGCCTGTTCAAGGGAAAGGAGAGTACCGTAGATAGGTATAAGTCGGTCAATTCCTCCAATGATGTCACTTAAACCTCGCTCCATTACGTCCAGGCTCTCAAGTAGAAGTTTGCGCTGGTTTCGCCCATATAGAATCAAAGCGCGCAGTTCCGCAAGTTCCCGTATGTATTTTTGTAGCGGTGATTCCTCTGGTTGTTCCGAGGGCTGCTTTAAGGTGCCTACCATACATGCCTACTTTACAAAAAGCTGATATTACGTCATCCTGGTCTCCCTCCCATCATTGCGCATCATTATAATTCATCGCTACTCACGTCTCAAGCCTTTTTATCCTGGGTACTATAGCTATCGAGGCCACTGTTTGAAATCTTCTTCTAAGAGTGTGTCGCATAGCTCTATCGCGCGATCATATTCGTTATTTTTTGTCCGTCTGGACTGCGACGACCTGGTCATTTGAGGAGTATGATGACGCTTCTCAAGTTCTAGCTTGAGGTCGTGTATATGCTTTTGCATAGCTACCAGCATCATCTTTTTTGCTGTCATAATGCTGGGCGATGCTGCATCAAGAAGCCTTTTTATGTGACTTTCAATATCGTTCAGCCCTTCAAGGGCATTTTTGTGCTGATCAGCGGAGAAGTCGGTTCCTCGGTTCAAGGAATCGCGAATTTTTTTCACTTTCTCAATGAAATCTGGCAGACGGTTATTGAATTCCTCCAATAATGAGGAGGTCTGGTTTTCCTCTTCCTGGCCCGTTTCCTGTGGATATGTGTTGTCAGTTTGTTGTTCTGAAACGATAGTTGTCTTCCTCGTTGGAACGGCTTGTTCTACAACGTCCAGGTTGGCTAACACCTCAAAGGCAAAGGCGCTAGCTCGATCTGCCGCCATCTGCTGGAATTGCTGCTTGTCCGTTTCATTTTTATTATCAATCAGGTCGGAGATACCACGAATGACAAGTGCTTCAATCTCTCGATAGAGATGGGCTGCTGTGAGAAAGCCGAACCCTTCCATCTCGATGGCGGCTGCATCATTGAAGTGAGAATGCACAAGCTGTAATACTGCTGCCCCAGTTGAAGCAACAACCTGGTTGCCTGATGCAATAGGTGCAATGAAAACGTCAGGCTCCTTGTGCGGCTCGGAGAGGCGCTCTTTTAACCGCCTGTGCCAGTCTTTTTTTTGAGCTGCTGCTGCAGCCCTCTGGTGTATTTGAGGGGTTGGAAGATAGACTCGCGGTCGGCTCTGAAAGGAGGGATCTGCTCGGCCAGACTCATAATTGTACACCTGGGATGCGATCACCACATCCCCGAGTTTGACGTCTTTTATTCCGCCCGCTATCCCGACAAAGATAACGACCTGCGGCTTAAAGCGTTCAATGAAGTACACTGTCTTGGCTGCGGCTTGTGCCGTTCCTACTCCCGTTTGTATGATCATCACCTCCCATTTCCGATTATTTGCGAGGAACTCTCCCCGCGCACAGAGAGTCTCTAATGTTGTTCTCTCTTCTCGAAGATTCGTCAGATGGGCGCATACTGTCTGGTATTCAAGTAGAATGGCCGTAAAGATAGCTGCTCGATAAGATGTTTTATCGCCATCGGACATGTTGATCTGACCTCCTTAGAGACACCTGGCACGGACTTTGGAGGTGTGTTCTCGCTGCGGTTGACGAGCTTATAAATGCATAGTTACGCTTTTCTCTATTGTGGACTATTTGATATTAGCTGCTTCACTAGAGAGAGCTACAGGTAGAGTAGATAGTTGCTTTTACTACAGGGGACATATGTTCTACAAAGCGATATCTTAACTTTTAAGTAGTACTGACATACAATAGCAGCTACTACCTAATAAAGACGTATTTAATCGTGTTTTATATAAATATGTGTGAAGAAAGCTTGTTATCTAGTGACAATTTCTGTAAAAAATGAAAAATTTACGTGCTTAACGTTTGGATGCGCAATACATGCACTACTTTCCAATCATTTTCCAATCTCTATGCGGTAACATACAATAGAAAGCGTTAGCTGACGCTCAGGCGATATGGAGAGAAGAAAGGAGGGGGCCGGTGCATATCCTTGTTGTGGAAGATGAGCAGCGTCTGGCATTTTTGTTGCGCCGCGTTCTGCAGGAAGAGCGTCATTCAGTCGATCTCGCTTATGATGGCCCGAGCGGCCTTGACCTGGCTCTCAGTGATACCTATGATGTGGTGGTACTTGATGTGATGCTGCCAGGGCTTGATGGGATTGAGATCTGCCGCCAGATGCGCGCCGAGCACATTATGACACCGGTGTTGATGTTGACCGCCCGTGGCGCTATCGAGGATCGGGTGACGGGCCTCAACGTGGGAGCGGATGACTACCTCACCAAACCCTTTGCGATGGAAGAACTGCTGGCGCGCATAAATGCTCTGCTGCGCCGCCGCGACCGGCGCTTCGAAGAAAACCACCAGCTCTCTGTGGGCGATCTCACGCTCGATCTGGTGCGCCATGAGGCACGGCGCGCCGGGCGCCCCATCGAATTGACTGCCAAAGAGTTTGCTCTGCTGGAATATCTGATGCGCCATCCAGGTCAGGTGCTCACTCGTACTCAAATTGTTGACTCCGTCTGGCGCTATGATCTGGAGGCGCTTTCCAACGTGGTCGATATTTACATTCATTATCTGCGGGATAAGGTAGATCGGGGCTTCTCTCACTCTTTAATTAAAACGGTGCGCGGCGTGGGTTATAAAATTGAAGCATAGCATAAAAACAGGATGAGCGGATAAAGGAGCTTATTGAATGCGCAGGAAACTCTCTTCATGGTGGCGGCCCTTTACAAGAAGGGGTCGTCTCTGGCAGGAGCCGGGCGCGGCGCTGTTTCAAGGGCTGCGCATTCGCCTAACGCTATGGTATTGCGGGGTGTTGGGCACGGCTCTGCTGTTGTTCGGCGTCGCTCTCTACATTGGCGCTCAATACTTCCTTCTAACACCTATCGAGTATGATGTTGCTCAACACACCCAGGAGCACGTAGTGCAGTGGCTAAGAGACTCGCCTCTTCGTGCCTGTTCGTTCGGCTCTCCCTTTGGTCGAGGGTTCGGCCCGCCCGAGCTGGCCGTTTGCTTTGATCAAAACGGCACGCTGTTGGTAGATGACAGCACTACCGAACTGCCATCGGCTTTTCTCTCCAATAGTGTGGCGCTGGCGGCCTTAAAGCAAGGTCAGTCGGCCAGCGATATCGTTGATGGAGGAGATGACCTGGGGCAAACCTACCGCTATGCGGTGGTGGTTCACGATCCCGGGAGTGGCGACCCGTTAGGCGTAGTGGTGACGGGTGAATCAGTCCAGGTGCAAGAAAATGTTCTGTCGCTCTTGCTTCTGCTTTTGCTTTCCATTGGCGGAGTTGCGTTGCTGGGAGCTGGATTGGGCGGGTTGTTTCTGGCTAATCGGGCGCTTGCTCCGGCGCGCCTGGCCTGGACCAATCAGCAACGGTTCATCGCCGATGCCGCACACGAGCTGCGTACCCCTTTGACCCTGTTACGGGCTGATGCTGAAGTGCTTTTGCGCCATCGTAAAATCCTGGAAGCGGACGATGCAACTTTGCTGGAGGATATTGTCGCGGAAACAAGCCATATGACAACACTGGCCAATAATATGCTCACGCTTGCTCGTCTTGATAGTCGTCCCTCTCATCAGGAACACGAGGTTGTGAACCTGACTGAAATTGCTCATACCGGCATGAGGCGTATCCAGGCTCTGGCAGATCAGAAAAACATCAACTTTCAGGAAAAAGCCGACGACTCTGTAGTGGTGATCGGCGATCAAACCTTGCTTGAGCAGGCTATATTGGCATTGCTGGACAACGCCGTTAAATATAACCGTCAGGGGGGTAGTGTCACCCTGCGTACGATGGTTAAAGAGAACCAGGCGCTGCTGGAGGTGCAGGATACCGGCGTGGGCATCGCAGACGAGCACATGCCGCACCTGGGAGAGCGCTTCTATCGTGTAGACAAGGCCCGCTCGCGTGAGGTCGGAGGCACGGGACTTGGCCTCTCGATTGCTCAGCGGATCGTTGCCGCTCATGGCGGTCGGCTCTCGCTCTCCAGCATCTTAGGCCACGGGACAGTCGTCAGTCTCACGCTACCGCTGGCTCACACGTCGATGCATGATCATGATAAAGGGGTCCCTAAAAGTGTGGCGCCTACGCAGGAGCAGATTATGTAAATATTCTTTGCTGATTCCACTCTTCCCCCAAAGATTGAAAATTTCTCATCTTTTTCCAATAAAGAGCTAATAGACTTAGGGTATGCTTCTTTCAATTCTATCAGACGGGCCGAGTAGAACCATTGGGTTGAAGAAGAAATACACGCATCGGACGTGATCAACCGACCCTTACGGGTGCCAAAGGGAAATGTACTAAAAGAGCTATAGGCTATGAAAATGGGAGTATATATTGGGAATACATCCATACGATTATAACGCTCAGGTTCCGTGGAAATCTCCGCAGAATCAGTATCATGAGAAGACGGCTCTGGCAGCGCCAGACTCTTCCCAATCATCCTTATTTGAGCACAATGGTTTTTTCAATCAACGAGGAGAAGATAATTTTGGATCGAGGAACACTTCGCCGGCCCCTATCACTGGATCTGGCGTCTCCTAAGTATATTACTCCTCCTGGGATGCACCGCGCGGAATTTCGAGCGATGGGAACGACGATTTCTCTGTTGCTGCCAGTGGAGCAGAGCGAGCAGGGAGTAGCCATTGTGCGCACGCTTTTCGCCGCATGGGAACAAACTTTGAGCCGCTTTCTACCAGAGAGTGAATTATCGCAGCTTAATCAGCATGCGGGAACCTGGGTCGCCGTCAGCGATTTGCTGTTTAAGGTGCTAACCACCGCGCTGACGGCAGCCCGGGCAACGCAGGGCTGCTACGATCCTGCGCTGTTGGAGCAGTTGGAGCTATCAGGGTATGACCGCACGTTTGAGGAACTGCCAGCGGTCTCTGCCGGGCGCGTCTTTGCAGGCAAGCCCGGAGGGGCATGGCGAGATATCCAGGTAGACGAGCAGGGCAGGCGCGTTATCCTGCCGCCAGGAGTCAGGCTGGACTTTGGAGGGATTGCTAAGGGCATGGCGGTGGATGCTGCTATCGAAAAGCTGCGCTTGAGTGGAATATATCCCGCGCTCGTCAATGCGGGAGGAGACCTTGCAGTTGAGGGTTTGCCACCCTCTATGGAGCACTGGCAGATAGCCGTACCAGGAGGCGAGCGTGAGTGGATGGTACCGCTGCGGCGCGGAGCCGTTGCAACCTCTGGTATTACCCGGCGGCACTGGTGGCAGGGGTCCACCCACAGGCATCACCTGCTTGACCCGCGCACGGGGCTGCCTGCCCAGAGCGGCCTCTGGTCGGTTACAGTTACGGCTGATCGCTGTGAGCAGGCGGAAGTGGCGGCTAAAGTAGCGTTCATTCTGGGCGCGCAGGAGGGGAGCGGCTTTCTACGCAAACATCAAATTGCAGGCTTGCTTGTCTATGAAGATGGTACGTGGGAAGGCGTGGAGCCCTGGCCTGTCTATCTGATGGAGGTAGCATCATAACTATAAAGAGGTATAGCCAGGCGTGGGCAACATTTGTCCGCTCCTGATAAACAAAGGAGGAATATCCATGATCGCAAGGTTTGGCCCTCACTGGCATATGTGGGGTGCTGGTTTTAGCTTGTGGCCCGGGGCGCTTTTATCAATGCTCAGCACTTTGCTCCTGGTCGCGCTAGGTCTCACACTTCTCTGGGCGCTGCTACAATGGATTATCCCGTACATATGGCCCAGAGTCGAGCATATGTTCTTTGTGCCCGCAGCTCATCTTTCGCCATTGGAGATTCTGCGTCGCCGCTATGCCGAAGGAGCCATTGATACCGATACCTTCGAAATGATGCGCGAGCGCCTGGAAGCATCCTATCTGCGCAACGAGCGCCATGACTTCTTATAGCCATAAACGGAAGCCCTTCTGAGATGACAAGCGTTCTGCATCTCTTTTAGAAGGGCTTTATGTTGCGCTGGTATTTGAGAGTGCATAAGGAGATGAGAAACTTCTCATCTCTCTCCAATATATCTCCCATCATTATGGTTTAATATATAGTTAGAACCATAGTAGCGCAAGCAAGCGTAGATAGCAGGCAATTCCTTTCAGACGGCCTGAGCGAAGCTAGCGCGTCAGCAGCGTTGGCCGTCTGAGATAACAAGGCAAAGGATACGTACTATGCAACCGGAAGACGATGAATTTTATCAACCATACTCATTTCAGGAATCGTATACATTTTTACCGCAACAGCATGCATCGACACCAGTAGAGGTGCTAGATACACCGCCGGTGACGCCTGTGCCTCTGGAGCAAGGCTCGTTTCCGCCGCCCAATACTCCTATGGACCAGGTGCAGCGGCCATCTCTCCCTCCACGCAAGTGGTCCGGTCGCGCCGGAGCAATTGTGTTGCTGGTACTGGCGCTGGCTCTCATCTTTGGAACTGGACTGTTTGCCGGTTGGCAGTTTGCAAATGGCCGCAGCGCCGTCATAGCAGAAAAAGTTGTCACCGTGGGAGCGCCATCTTTAACCGGCGCGACGACAGCGGGCTTAACGGCAATAGAGGCTCAACAGGAAGCTGCCATTGCGAAAATTGAACCGTCTGTCGTCGAACTGAACGTGACAACGGATCAGGGGCAACAGATTGGTTCAGGCGTCATTATTGATGCGCAGGGGGATGTTGTTACGAATAATCACGTTGTCAGTGGCGCTCAGACAATTGAAGCGCTTTTGAATACAGGAAAAACAGAGCAGGCACAACTGGTAGGAACCGATGCGGCCAATGATCTGGCCGTTGTACGTATTCAGCCCTTTGCCCATATGATCGTTGCTCAGATAGGCGATTCCTCGCAACTGGCTGTCGGACAGGAAGTGCTGGCTGTTGGCAACCCGCTGGGGATTACCGAGACGGCCACCCACGGCATCATCAGTGCCCTGAACCGGAGCGTTCCCGAATCAAGGGCAGTGACGCTCTCTCAGACCATTCAAACGGATGCTCCTATCAATCCCGGCAATAGCGGTGGAGCATTGGTGAACATGCAGGGAGAACTTATCGGTATCCCCACCATCGTTGCCATTGATACCGAATCCAATACAGCCGCTGATGGCGTAAGTTTTGCGATCCCTTCTAACCTGGTAAAAAGCGCCATTCAGCGAATGCTACAGCAATAACAACTATCGTGGCTCTCCGCAGGCACGCTCACCAGGGATCAACCCTCGCTGGCGAGCGTGCTCCGCTCATTTATCATCTCATCTACAATGGTCTTTTTTAATTCGGGAAAACCTGCTATACTCCTCTATAGAAGAAATGTCATCTTTGCCGAGCGATTGAGCTTCGTAGGGACACGATTGATCGTGTCCAAATATGCGTTTTGCCTGTATCGTCTTTCAGAAAGAGAAAAGTATGATAGCACAACAATATAGACGTATCCCGTTCCCTCTGATCGGAGCTGCCCTTTTTGGCTTGCTCGTGGGGGGCTTCCTGTTCGCGTGGAAGCGGAAGCGCTCTGAGAAGCGCAAGTCTGCCACTATTATCGGGCACCGCGTGAAGAAGCATCCCGATGATGTGCTGAAGCATTGGACGGCGGAGAAGATGCGCGATGCCAAACCTGCTCCGTTGCCTAAAGTTGATGCGCTTGAGCGGGGAAAAGAGGATGTGTAATCCCCTTCTGATAAATAAAGGAGGCAGGCATGACGCCACGATTCCAGAGGTTCATCCTGGATTCTCGGACCGGTAAGATTTTTCTGTCCCTGCTTGTCGTTGTCTACCTGGGATATCTGGTTGCATTTGGCCGTTTGCTCAACCTGCCGACGCTGGCCCTGCCGGGCACGGTCATCGATCACCCCATGAGCGCAAATCCTGATACTGAGATGCGGTATTGGACGGCGGAAAAAATGCGCAATGCCGTCAGTGTCGATGAGCCGGATAGTAACGCCGCCGACTTCACTCAGCAGAGCAGCGACAGCCAGGTTCAGGCTGCCAAACAGCAGGAAGGGCAACCACCGGCGGATAGTAGCCTGCAATTCCCCTTTTCGACTGTTGGGAAGCTCTTTCTTACCAATGCGTATGGTCAAAATATGGTCTGTTCCGGCACCGCCGTCGTTAGCAGTAATCATAGCGTGGTTGATACCGCTGGGCACTGCCTTTACTGGAATAAAGAGTGGATGGATAATGTGATTTTCTGTCCTCTCTACAAAAACGGCGATACGCCCTTTGGCTGCTGGGCAGCTCGCGATCTGGAGATCCCGTCCGACTGGCTGAATGCCAGGCCAAACGATTTTCATCATGATCTGGGTATAGCTATCGTTGCTCCTAATGACCGGGGCTCCCTGACCGACGTCGTTGGCGGTGTTGGCTGGGCCTATAATCAATCGATCAGTCAATCCTTCTATGCTTACGGTTATCCTGCCGCTTATCCGTTCGATGGACAGACCAGGCAAGCCTGTGAGAACCGGTCCGGTAAGAGCTGGCAGCACGGCGGGGGCACAGTCATCTCTATCCCCTGCAATATGACCGGCGGCTCCAGCGGCGGTCCCTGGTTTATCCAGAGCGGTAACAACTGGTATGTTGACGGCCATAACGATTTCATCAGCAGTCTCCAGCCAGGGCATATGTTCTCGCCTTACTATGACGATACCTGGCACACACTTTACGAGAAGGCCCAGCAGGTCTAAATACGCAAGGATGTCTCTCGCAGCAGGTGATGAAGTGCTTGCTCCAGCAGGGGATACGCGAACTGGAAGTTTGCCTCGGTCAGATATTGAGGCAGCAGGTGTTGACTGTCCAGCACCACCGTCGATAGCTCCCCTAGCAGCGCCCGCAGGACAAACGCTGGCAGTGGGAACAGTGGGCGCCGCTTCAACATCTGCCGCACTATCGAGACAAACTCGCGGTTTGTGACGGCTTGCGGCGCGCACAGATTGAACGGGCCGACGAGCTCCTGGTGCTGGAGCAAAAACTGGATCGCTCGGGCGACATCTGCCTTGTGAATCCAGGGAATCCACTGTTGCCCATCGCCCACCTGACGTCCAAAGAGGCGGGCAAAGTGCAGCAGTGGAGGAAATGCCCCCTCGTGGCAATCGAGGACAAGACCTGTGCGTATGAGGCAGCGCCTGATCTGGGCATCGGCTGTAGATGCCTCCCACTCCTGACACACCTTCGCCCGAAAACCTTGACCGGGGGAGCTAGCTTCCGTGAGCAGCTCCCGTCCCCGGTCCCCGTAGTATCCTGAAGCCGAAGCTTGCACGAGTACCGCTGGTGATCCGTAACGTTCCATTGCCTGCATTATCGCCCGCCCGGCGTGCAACCGACTCTCCAGAATACGTGCCCGGTACGCCCGCGTCCAGCGCCAGTGGGCGGGACTTGTGCCTGCCAGATTGATAATAGCACTGTCCTTGTTGATCAATGCTCCCCAGCCGTGAGCCGTCTGAGCATCCCATTCCACCACCTGCACGCTTGTCAGCCCCTGCTGGCGAAACTTCTGAGCAGCAAGGATGGGCTGACGACTGACGACGATGATCTCGTAGTCATCGCCTGCCAGCAGCGCAACCAGCGATCTTCCGATAAGCCCGGTGCCGCCAGGGATGATGACGCGCATGCCTTACCTCTTTCCCTGCGTGCCCCTGAGCCACCAGCCGAGCAATCCGCACATCCCAAAGACGAGCGCATTGACCCACCCATGCACCAGGATCATTTGAGAGATTGTAATGGTCCAGAGTTTTGTTGCGGCTCCTAGCGCGTAGGCACCGGCAAAGACCATCGTAAACACGACGGAGGCGCTCGAAACGAGCAGCAGCCCACGGGCAAGTAGCGGTACGGTGGAAGGAACAATAAAGCGGAGCGTGAAGAGGGCGATCAGGATCAGGCACAACGCGAACAGAGTTGCGGCAGTCGATTCCAACTCGCGCCTGCCGGTCACCTGTGTGACGGTAATCCCCGTAGCAACCAGCAGTGGAGCGACCAGCATACAACCTGTCAGCATGCGATAGAGCTTCCACGGACTCCCGCGCTGCCTTTGCTGGATGATCTGACCGGTCAGGCCGGTCATCATCAATGCTGCCAGGGTGATGAAGTGAAAATGGACGGCGGTGAGCAAAACGGTCGTCTGACTGAAACCGAGCGGTTGGAGGCCCAGACGATCCAGCACTAACTAGGCGCTGCCGATTGGCACATAGATGAGCACCACAGCGAAAATGGCGGTGCCGAGTTGCCTGCCACTTTTTTGCAGGAGCATCATCGCTCCCAGCACCGCGATCAGCATCGTGAACAAGAGCCATACAAGAGCCTCGATAGTAGCCGGAAAGCCCCTCTCGGAAAGCAAAGCAATCCCACCAATCAGGGTAGCAAAAGGTTGCAAAAACATAAGCCAGCGGGCCAGTTCAGCAGGCAGGCGATTCTCTTTAGGCAACGGCACAAGAGGGAGCGCCAACGGGGTTATGACGCAAAGAGCCAGCAAAAGGATCAGTTCCAGATCACCGAGCGCGATCCAACCAGACAACCTGGCAAGAACGATGATCGTCCAGGCCGCTCCGCCAAGAGCTAGACTGACGCGGTTCCATCTGACGGGGTTATGTATTTGCAGAGACATAAGAGCCTCCTCTCTGGAAAACGAGCGCAGCTATCACGCCCTTTGTGTGGCTGAATCCTCAACCACCGGGGCAATGCTTAAAAGTGAACAACGTTCACTTGCGATTACTCTACCAGATGCGCTATGCTGATGTCAAGGGCGCTTTCCGCACTGAGCGCGGACACATTGTTTGTGGGGGAGAGATGTTATGGAACCTGTTGAGAGCGGTAAGTTTACTCAGAAAGCCATCTTGACGCGGCAACGCATCGTTGATGCTGCGTTACACCTGTTTGCTATCAAAGGTTACGATCAGACTACCATGCGCGATATTGCGGCTGCCGCCGATTGCTCGCTTGGGCTCACCTATCGCTATTTTGCGAGCAAAGAGGATCTGGTGCTGGAGCTTTATAGCTGGCTAGCACTCCAATTGGAAGATCTGGTTCTCACGCTGCCTACTGCATCCATTGCTGATCGTTTTCACGCGCTCATGGAGGCGCTTTTGACCGTGATGGCCCCGCATCGGCTGACGCTGGTGGCTCTATCGGGAGCCGCCTTAAATCCGCTCTCGCGCGCGGGCGTTTTTGGCGTCGAGGGAGCGGAGGTGCGACGCCGCGCGCGGGCAAGCTATCTCGTCGTCGTTTCCGGGGCGAAGGATGCCCCTCGCGCTTCGCAGTTGGAGGATCTGGCGACGCTGCTCTACGGGTTGCAATTGGCCCTGGTGCTCTTCTGGCTGCAAGATTTGAGCGACGAGACCCAACAGACCAGGAAGCTCTTGCAGTTCGTCCATGAACTATTGGGGCGTTTCCGTCCGTTGTTACGGCTTCCCTGGGCTGCTCAACTGGTTGCTCAGTTTGTGCAGATCGTTGGGCCGTTGCTCGGTCAGGAGATATAGCCGGCATCAGCCCCTGAGCGCGCGCCTTGACAAATACAAGATCTGCAAAATACACTTGAGCAGTAAAAAGTAAACGCTGAACATGTACTGCTGTTTTACCTCATCCTGCCAGAGGATTCTCACCATGTTGATCGTCATGCCAGACTATCAATCTGGCCGAAAGGGACCCATAGCTTGAAAGAGAAAGAACAACGGCTGCTGCTTGAACGGACCTTAGAGGGAGATGCGCTCTCCAATGAGGAGGCACTTGCTCTGGTTGCCGTATCTGATCTTCCGTTGCTGCTCAACACGGCGGCGCAGTTGCGGGATCAGGTCCACCATCATCGCATTTCCTACTCGCGCAAGGTTTTTATTCCGCTCACTCAGTTATGCCGTGATGTCTGTCATTACTGCACTTTTGCTCATCCTCCCCGCCGAGGGCAGCGGGCCTATCTAACGCGTGAAGAGGTGCTGGCGATTGCGCGCGCGGGAGCCGAGGCGGGCTGTAAAGAGGCATTATTTACGCTTGGAGATAAGCCAGAGCGGCGCTATAAGGTGGCTCGTCAGGAACTCGTGGATCTGGGGTATGAGACAACCCTTGCTTATCTGGCCGCAATGGCGGAGCTGGTGCTGCGAGAGATAGGATTGCTGCCCCATGTTAATCCTGGCGTGATGACCGGAGATGAGATCGCGCAGTTGCGGCGTGTCTCGGTTTCACAGGGAATCATGCTAGAAAGCAGCTCTGAACGCTTATGCGAGCGCGGAGGGCCGCATTATGGCTCTCCTGATAAGCGTCCCGCCGTGCGGCTGGAAACGATCCGCCTGGCCGGAGAGCTTCAGGTCCCTTTTACTTCGGGTATCCTGATCGGGATCGGTGAAACGCGCCTGGAGCGAATCGAGGCTCTGCTGGCCCTGCGTGAGCTGCACCAGCGTTATGGTCATATCCAAGAGATTATCATCCAGAATTTCCGCGCCAAAGCCGGTACGCGTATGGCCGATGCGTCCGAGCCCGATCTGGACGACTTGCTCTGGACTATTGCTATCGCGCGCATTATTTTTGGAGCCGCGATGAATATTCAGGCCCCGCCCAATCTCAGCCCTGGCGTATATCAACAACTGGTATCGGCTGGTCTGAACGACTGGGGCGGCGTTTCCCCTGTGACGCCCGATCATGTTAATCCTGAAGCGCGCTGGCCCCACCTGGCGGAATTGGAGCAACGCACAGCCGAAACGGGGAAAGTGCTGTTAGAACGCCTGGCGATCTATCCAGCTTACGCTCTTAATGGGCAGCAATGGCTGGATAAGCAACTCGTGTCGCCGGTTTTGCAAGCCTGCGACAGTGAAGGGTATGCGCGAGTCGAGGCATGGTCGCCGGGGGCGCAGGGAGCAATTCCTGATTTTTATCAAGAGCAACTAGTGCGACCTTCGCGCTCTGCCACGAAAGAAGCCACGTCTGCAATCAAGCCACTGCTCGAAAAAGCTCTTGACGGCGAAGACCTCAGCGAAAACGAAGTGGTGCGCTTATTCCAGGCGCGTAACGATGAGTTCGTTGCCGTCTGTGAAGCTGCTAATGAGCTGCGGCGGCGCGTTAATGGCGATGTTGTGAGCTATGTGGTGAACAGAAACATCAATTACACCAACATCTGCTATTTCCGTTGCCAGTTTTGCGCCTTCTCAAAGGGCAAGCTCAGCGAGAACTTGCGCGGCACCCCTTACGATCTGGCGCTGGATGAAGTGGTGAGGCGCGCGCAAGAGGCGTGGGAGCGCGGGGCCACCGAGGTCTGTATGCAGGGCGGCATTCATCCTGAGTACACCGGAGAAACCTACTTGCGCATGTGCCGGGCCATCAAGGCTGTGTTGCCTGCGATGCATATTCACGCCTTCTCACCGCTTGAAGTGTGGCAGGGTGCCAGCACATTGGGGCTGAGCGTGCATGATTTTCTGGTCGAGCTGCGCAATGCCGGTCTTGGAACATTGCCCGGCACGGCAGCGGAGATCCTTGACGACGAGGTGCGCGCCACGCTCTGCCCCGATAAAATCAAGACGGACGAATGGCTGCATGTGATGGCAGAGGCTCACGCCATCGGCTTGCGCTCAACATCCACGATTATGTATGGTCATATGGAGCAGCCTAAGCACTGGGCGCGTCACCTGTTGCGTTTGAAACAACTTCAGGCGCAAACCGGTGGCTTCACGGAATTTGTACCGCTGCCCTTCGTCCATATGGAGGCTCCGATCTACTGGAAGGGTCGGGCGCGCAAAGGGCCGACGCTGCGTGAAGCGGTGTTGATGCACGCGGTAGCGCGGCTCGTCCTGCATCCCCAAATTACGAATATCCAGGCATCGTGGGTCAAGATGGGAAGGGAGGGCGTCAAGCTCTGTCTCCAATCGGGGGTCAACGATCTGGGCGGGACGCTGATGAACGAGAGCATTACTCGCGCGGCTGGCGGTGAGTTTGGGCAAGAGCTCCCACCAGAACAGATGGAAGAAGTGATCCGCTCTATCGGGCGCGAGCCTCGTCAGCGCACCACGCTTTACCAGTCCGCAACTGAGGAACGCCGTCAGGCGTCCTTTAACGCTGTCGCCCTGCAACCTATTGTGCTGACTCCTAGCAAACGGTATGCCAGGACGCACGCTCAGTAATATTCATATGCCAGTGAGCAAATATTGCTTGCTCACTGGCACGATCTCCCGACTTTGTTGTATCAGGATAGTTCTACGCTAATTATGGCTCGTCTTCCTCTTTTGCCTGCTCAGGCATAATGGGGATGGAGAGGTGGCGATAGAGTTGGCGCACTTCGATCTCAATATCCAGGCTTACCAGATGGAAGCTTTGCCCATTGCCATATTGCTGGTAGAGCCAGCCGTCAGCCGCGCGCGTAAATACCTCGACTCGTTGCAGGTACTGGCTCACATAAACGATTTCCTGGATGGTTTCTTTTCCCTGATACAGTTTTAGCTTTTCGTAGCGATCTGTGGCTTCGGTCGATCTGGATAGCACCTCAATGACGAGGATCGGCGCTTCGATGATCTGAGACTCGCCATGATCGGCGATATTGCAGGAAACCACTACATCGGGAATGACGATGCGTGTTGGAGCTACCCGCACCACCTTATCAGCTACGTAAGGGCGGCAGGTCGCGTCATCGCCAAGCGCCTGATCAAGCGCGATGCCAAAGTTCAGCGCGATGGTGGCATGATTTGACGAGCCGCCAGCCAGGAGGCGTATCTCGCCGTCGTGGTACTCGTAGCGCCGATCAGAGTTTTGTAGTAGCAATAAATATTGTTCAAGCGACATATGTTGCCGAGCGAATTGCATTGCCATATCCGTTAGTTCCTCCCCTCATGCCTCGACATTGCCTTCTGCTATTATAGCACGCCTCTAGCGCCTCTTGATCCTTGAAAATGACGACGCTACGGTGAATAGAGAGATACCTTGTAGAGTTATGTAGGGAATAGCTTGACATTCTTCGATGCTATTGAATAGGATAAAGTACTAAAAGCTCAACGCTATAGAAGGAGTATTTTTTAATGGCGATGAAATTCGGCGTCTCTCTTCCTCAGGGCTGGATCATGGATCTGGTGGGCATTGCCGATCCTGTTGAAGCGTATGAAACGATGACGCGCATTGCTCAAGCTGCCGACGAGAGCGGCTTTAATTCTGCCTGGCTCGTCGATCACTTCCATACGATTCCCCAACCTTCTCAGGAAGTGACTTTCGAGTGCTGGACAACCACAGCAGCTCTGGCGCGCGATACCAAACGCATCCGTGTTGGTCAGATGGTCACCTGCAACGGCTATCGTAACCCGGCCCTGCTGGCGAAAATGGCGAGCACCGTGGATGTGCTGAGTCACGGGCGGCTGAATTTTGGCATCGGGTCAGGATGGTATGAGCACGAGTATCGCGCCTATGGGTATGATTATCCCGATGCCCCCGACCGCCTGCGCCTGCTGCGTGAGGCGTTGCAGGTCATTCGGGCGATGTGGACGGAGGAAGAGGCGACCTTCGAGGGCAAGTATTACCAGATACGAGGCGCGATCAATCAGCCCAAAGGGGTGCAGAAGCCGCATATTCCTCTGTTGATTGGCGGCGGCGGCGAGAAAGTCACGCTCAAGCTGGTCGCTCAGTATGGGGATGCCTGCAATGTTGGCGGCGACCTTGAGACCATCAAGCACAAGTTCGACGTGATCAAAGGCCACTGTGAGGCGGTCGGGCGCGATTACAATAGCATCCATCGCACCTCAACCACCGTCTGTTCTATGGCAGAGACTGATGAGCAGGCATTCGACCAGATTCCCGATAGGGTCAAAAACATGTTTGGGGGTCGTATGGGGGCCGGGCTGATCGGCAGCCCCGACACGATCCGCAAGCGCATCGCGGAATTTGAAGCAGCAGGCGTGCAGGAGCTGATCGTTGGTTTCATAGATCGCACCAATCCCGAAGCGATCCGCCGCTTTGCCAAAGAATTTATCGCGTAATCCCGGGAACCTGAAAGAGATATTTTGCTGCGCGTTTTGTGCAATGAGGAAAGCCTGATGGGTGATCGCGTTGGTCAGCATCTTGGGAACTATCGTCTCCTTCGTTTGCTTGGCAAAGGTGGTTTTGCCGAGGTTTATCTTGGCGAACATAGGCATCTGGCGACTCAAGCAGCGATCAAAGTGCTACAGGCCCATTTGGGCTCCCAGGCTGATATAGAGAGCTTTCGACGAGAAGCGCAAACGATTGCCGGGCTTAACCATCCGCACATCATGCGTGTACTGGATTTTGATGTAGAGCAAGATGTCCCTTTTCTTGTGATGGAGTACGCTCCTTTCGGATCATTGCGTACCCATCACCCCCGGGGACAGCCTTTGCCGCTCCCACTGATCCTCTTGTACATGCAGCGGGTGGCAAGCGCGTTGCAATACGCCCATCAGCATAAGCTGGTCCATCGCGATGTCAAGCCTGATAATATGCTGTTGCGCGATGAGCAGACGGTGATCCTCAGCGATTTTGGCATTGTTGCCATTGCCCATAGCACCACCTCTTTTGACACAGAAGGAGGGGGAGCTGGTACCCCGGGTTACATGGCGCCAGAACAGATGCAAGGAGTCCCGCGCCCTGCTTCGGAAGGAGCGTTATCCCACAGTAGAGGCTTTTGCGCTGGCATTTTCGCAAGCTGTGCAAAACGGACAAGAAGCTTGCAGAGAGCCACAGAATCACCCAACACTATCACTTTCTTCTCCTCCATTTTCAGAGCTAGATCCTGTGCCGGAAACGCCTGTAGCGAAACCTCCTGAGCAGAGTGTTTCAGCCGAGAGCACTATAATTTCTCAGGAAAGGAACAAGCGGAAATTTAGCTCATTGGATATATTTAGAGACAAGTGGAGTATTGGCACGCAGCAAGGCGTATCTATGCTTTTGGGCTCTGTAATCTTTGGCGTTACAGCACTGTTTGAGGCTCATATCCAATTAGCTGTACTCCCCTATTCTTTTCGCATTTTTCCTGCTATCATCATTCTCCTCTTTTTCGGCGTTGCGTTCGGTCCCTGGGTTGGCCTCTTTAGCGGCGCGGCTGGTTATCTAGTGGAGCATTCTATTACCAATACCCCGCTTGTCTGGTATCAGGCTCTAGCTCTGGCTTTAGTCGGCATGATTGCTGGCTTTGCGGCATTAGTAACGAAAAAGCAGAGCAGTTGGCTCCAAACGATCATCATTGCCGAGTTTTTCTGCCTGATCGCCGTTGTCATCGGTATTGCCTGCGGGTCGTTCGTTGGCGTTGTAACTGCACAATATACGGTAAATGATGCCATTGGGATATTTATTGGGAGCGCATCGACTGATATTGTCCTGGGCCTGAGTTCGCTTCCTCTGCTTTTGCCGATCTATACTAAAGTGTCTTCCTTGCTTTCTAAAACTACATGATGGCATTGCTCTCCGGCGTATCATTGTGCCGGATGAGCGTTCGGTACATCATACACTTTTCTTATCGGTGAGAGCAGAAAGATGAAGGCCCCCATTTGTAGCCCGATAATGACCACAATCATTGCCCACTGAAGGCCCAGCGCAACCCCGAGCGCACCTCCAATCAACGCTCCCGCCGGGCTTAAACACGAGGCAAAAAAGCGGTTTGCCCCATTCACTCGCCCTTGAAGCTGCGCGGGCGTAATAGCCTGGCGATAGCTCCCCTGTGCAATCGCGGTGACAGGGCCGCCAAAGCTTGTCACTAGTTGAGCCGCGATCAGCAATAAGATGATCAGGAGCGGCGAGCCATGAGCCAGCAAGATGAGCAGATAGCCGCCATCGCAGAGGAACGCGCCCCAGAGAATGGCTTGCCCAATCCCGATCCGCTCCGTAATCGGTTTGACCAGCCCCGCTCCCAGGAGGAAGCCGATGCTGCCAATGCCATAAATCAGCCCCAGCGACGCGGGCGTTACTCCGAGGGCGCGTACAACATAGATGACGTAGAGGGATAAGAGCGCCGAGGAGAAGAAGTTGAAAAACGCGAGCGAGATCACGATCACGCGCAAAACTGGCTGGTCTCGGATGAAATACAGACCCACGCGCAGTTCGGACCAGAACGGGGCTGGCTGTTGCTCAGAAACTGGCCGCGGTTCCGGTCGATGAATCCAGACCAGCGACAGGACGGAGACGAGGAACGATACAGCGTCAGCCAGAATGGCGAAGGGAGCCGAGACGAGCTGCACCAGGAGCCCGGCAACGCTGGGTCCGGCAATAAGCGCGCCTGATCGGCTCACTTCTAGTTTGCCATTGCCCTCTATTAGATCTTTACGCTCAATCAGGGATGGCAGGTAAGACATGGCGGAAACATCAAAGAGCAGCGTCAGGAAGCCGGTCAGAAACGAGACGACGTAGAGCATAGGCATGCTTAGCAGGTGAAGGAAGGCGGCGAGCGGAATGCTTCCCAGCAAAAGGGCTCGCCCCAGATCGGCAAAAATCAGCATGGCGCGACGGCGCAAGCGATCAATCCAGATGCCAATAATAAGACCAAAAAGCAGAGCTGGCAGCGTTGTGGCGAAGCGGAGCCATCCCATGTCCAGCGTAGAAGCCTGAAGCGTTACCACGGCTGTCAGTGGCAGGGCCAGCAGGGTAATCTGCGAGCCGAACAGCGAGACGGTTTGCCCCGCCCAGAGCTTGAGGAAATCAGGATGGCGCCAGAGGCCAGAAAATATGCGCATCAGAAAATACGTGACCTTTCTCATGAGACGACGCTCATTATTTGCAAATCATTATAGGTATCTCACAGAAAAGTCCCAATGAGCAGTAAAAAGGTTACGTATGAGGTGTGGAATGCTATGACAATTTTTGTACAAGCGCAAATGCCTCGCGTACCCCTTTGGCGGTATCACGGGTCAGGATGCCCAAAATTGCCAACATAGAAGTATAAAAAAGTTTTGCAACAAAGTCGAGAAAAAGCTAACACTGGCTGAGAAGCTTTTATAACATCCAAGAACGCCTAAGCTATGTTAGCCAACATGAAAGCTTAGGCGTTTTATTTTATCTGTGGAGGCTACTAGAGGAGCTTTCTCGTCAAGACGGTAAGCAACTGTAGTATGGAGTCAAGCTTGGTATCCAGCGAGATGAAACGCTGATCAGTTTTGTTTTCCAACGAAGTGAAACGCTGCTCCAAAGTCCCCATACGATTCTCAAGAGCTGCAAGGTCTTCCTTCGTTGCCGTATGGGTCTCAAGCCTATCTAAACGAGCATCGATATGCCGAAGATGGATATCTAGCTCGTGCTCCGTTGCTGCTTGATACTTGACGAGTTGTTGGAAGCTTGCGGTCATATCTTGCGATAGTTTTTCAATGCGTGTATATAACATGGTAGTCGTCTGCTCTTGTGCCCTTAGCCTTGCTTCAAAATCTGGTAGCTGTGTACTCACTAACGATCCTCCCCACTTTTTCGTCGTTGGGAGTATAACATACTGAATAGCACCTGGCAACATGCGGAAGATTGTGATTTTCTCTAAAGTTGCAGTTGCCGTCAAAAATCAGCAGAATTGAGAGCAAGAGTATGACACAATGGTCAACGAGGTAAACAAAATTGATGAACTTTGAGTAGGGGAATAACTGCTGTTACATCTGCTAAATATCTATAACTTATGATGCCATAATATTGTACTATAGAAATTACTGAGACTGATCCTTCTTTGCAGACGGAAAAACAATGAGGTGAGAATGTGACACAACAGATGCAGCGTTTCAACAATAAAGTGGTGATAGTGACGGGCGCCGCCAGCGGCATCGGGCGCGCGATTGCGCAGCGTTTTGGTAGCGAAGGCGCGCATGTCGTGGTCAACGATGTCAATGCCGCCGGAGCAGAGGCGACCGCCCAGGCGATTATCGCTGCTGGCGGCTCGGCCCTGGCTGGCGTCGCGGACGTCTCGAACAAGAGCCAGGTTGACCGCTTATTTGATCAGGCGCTTGAGCGTTTTGGCACGGTGGATGTGCTGGTCAATAATGCCGGGTTGACCAATGTCGAACGCCACTTTCTGGAGGGCGATGAAGAGTGGTGGGACCGCGTCCTCTCGGTCAATCTTAAAGGGGTTTTCCTCTGCTCGCACCGCGCCGCCCATATCATGGCGAGGCACCACCAGGGCGTGATCATCAATATATCCAGCGGCGGAGCATCGCGCTCGCATCGGGGCCTGGCATCCTATGATGCGGCAAAGGGTGGTATGGAAGCTCTCACCAGAGCGATGGCTCTGGATCTTGCTCCTTATGGCATCCGCGTGTGTGCCGTTGCCCCCGGCTCGATTGATACGCAGGGCATGAGCCCGGAGACGAAGCGGGAGCGAGGGGTGACGGTTCCACTGGGACGCGTTGGCGAAGCCGAAGATCTGGCCGGACCGGCAGCTTTTCTTGCGTCGGATGATGCCCGTTACATCACAGGCATCGTGCTGGCAGTCGATGGTGGCCTGATCTCGCAGCAGCGCTCTCCGCAGGTCGATATTTTCCCGTTGAGCCGGTATCCGAAACTGGAGGACAATTGATGCATTCGCCCCTGGGCTATTGCCGGGTGGGGGTGGATATCGGAGGCACATTTACCGATCTGATTGTGCTTGATGATGCTACCGGCGGCTTTGCCGTTGGCAAAACGCTGACAACTGCGCACGATCCTTCGCAAGCGGTAGAGACGGTCCTGGCTGAGACGCTTGAGCGAGCTGGCATCGCTGCCGGTGACATGCAGCAGCTTATTCATGGCACCACGCTGGTGACCAATGCCATCATTGAGCGCAAAGGCTCGCGTACTGCCCTGCTGGCGACGCAGGGCTTCCGCGATTCTATCGAGATTGGCCGCGAGAATCGCTACGAACTCTACGATCTGATGCTAGAGATGCCCTTGCCCCTAGTGCCGCGCTACCTGCGCTTTGATGTGCCTCAGCGCACGCTATCTAACGGCGAAACCATGCAGCCGCTTGACGTGGCTTTTGTCGAACGGCTGGCGCGCGAACTGGTCGCGAACGGAGTCGAGGCGGTGGCGATTGCATTTCTCAACAGCTTTGCTAACCCTGATGCTGAAAGGGAGGCGCGTGCAGCCATCCAGCGTATCGCGTCGGATATGCGCATCTCCGTCTCATCAGAAGTTGTGCCCGAAATCCGCGAGTTTGAGCGCACTTCAACGACGATTGCCAATGTCTACGTGCAAGCTCTGGTTGAAAGCTACCTCCGCGAGTTGCAGCAGCGTTTGACTCGGCTCGGCTTCAAGCGCAGTTTCTTTCTGATGATTTCCAGCGGTGGCATTGTCACAGGGGATACAGCCATTCGCTTTCCCATTCGCCTGATCGAATCGGGGCCGGCTGCGGGAGCCCTGGCTGCCGCCCATTATGGCGCTGCCTGCGGCCATGCCGATCTGCTCTCCTTCGATATGGGCGGCACAACGGCCAAATTCTGCATCATTGATCGCGGCAAACCGCTGACCGCTTACGAATTCGAGGTTGATCGCCGTTATCGCTTCAAGAAAGGCTCGGGCCTGCCCATCAAGGTGCCGGTGATCGAAATGATCGAGATCGGCACGGGTGGCGGCTCGATTGCGCACATCGATGCGTTAGGACTGTTGAAAGTAGGGCCGGAATCGGCAGGAGCTGAACCGGGGCCGGTCTGCTACGGTCTTGGTGGCACTGAGCCCACAGTGACCGATGCCGACCTGGTGCTTGGTTATCTTGACCCAGACTATTTTCTTGGTGGTCAGCTCAAGCTAGACCTTGTCGTCGCTCAGCAGGCCATCAAGGAGCGTATTGCCGATCCACTGGGGCTTTCGCTGGAAGAGGCAGCCTGGGGCATCCATCAGATCGCCAACGAGAGTATGGCGAATGCCGCGCGCATCCATACGCTGGAGCGCGGCAAGGACCCGCATCGTTTGCCCATCTTTGCCTTTGGCGGGGCGGGACCGGTGCATGGATTTCGTATAGCCAAAGCACTCGGCTCGCCCAGCCTGATTGTGCCGTTTGGAGCGGGCGTCACCAGCGCCGTTGGCCTGCTGACCGCCCCGCTCTCCTTTGACTTTGTGCGCTCCTGGCCTGGTCATATTGAGCGTCTGGATTGGCAGAAGGTGAATATGCTGCTAGGCGAGATGGCGGCTGAGGGGCAGAAGTTGCTTGAGGCGGCGGGGGTTCCGGCTGAGCAGATTCGGCACCGGCGCGAGGCGGATATGCGCTATGTCGGCCAGGGGCACGAGATCAGGGTTCCTCTCCCATCGGGCGAACTTGATAGCGGCAGCGTTCCCGCCATCGTCAGCGCGTTTGAAGAGGTCTATCGCCGTCTCTATGAGCGGTTGAGCCAGTCCGTACCGTTAGAAATTATCAACTGGCGTGTCATCTCGTCTGGTCCCCAACCCGAGGTACGTTTACAGATGGCGGCTGCGGAGCATACAGCCGCTCACTCGGCACGAAAAAAGAGCCGCAAAGCGTACTTCCCGGAACTGGGCGGCTTTCATGATGTGCCAGTATATAGCCGCTATAGCCTCCCTCGCGGGACCAGTATCGAGGGTCCGGCCATTATTGAAGAGCGCGAATCGACGATGATTGTGGGGCCGGGTAGCCGTTGCTCAGTTGACGACCAATGGAATCTGGTGGTTGTCTTAGAATCTGACCTGTCAGTTTAAAGGCATATGGCATGACAAATACTATTGATGCGATAACGCTGGAGGTGCTCTGGAACCGCCTGCTCTCGGTTGTGAACGAGCAGCAGGTGGCGCTGATGCGCACCGCTTTCAGCACGGTTGTACGCGAATCGCAAGATCTGGCCTGCGGCGTCTTCGATACGCGCGGCGCGATGATCGCTCAATCGCTGACCGGCACTCCCGGTCATATCAACGCGATGGCGACCGGTGTGCGCCATTTCTTGCGCGAGTATCCGGCAGAAACGCTTGCGCCCGGCGATGTGCTGATCACCAACGATCCCTGGCAGACCGCCGGGCAGATTAACGATATGACCGTGCTTACGCCGGTTTTTAAGGATCGGCGCGTGGTGGGATATTTTGCCAGCACCTGTCACGCTCCCGACATCGGTGGGCGGATCTATTCGGCGGAGGCGCGCGAGGTCTATGAGGAGGGATTGCGTATCCCGATTACCAAATTATTTCTACGCGACGAACCCAATCACGAGCTTTTCAAACTCATCCGCGCCAATGTGCGCACGCCCGAGGAGACCATCGGCGACCTGTACGCTCAAACCTCCTCCAATGCCGTTGGCGCGCGCGAACTGCTGCACTTCATGGACGATTTTGGCCTGGATAGTATCGACCCGCTTGCCGATGAAATTATCTCGCGTTCTGAGCGAGCTATGCGCGAGACCATTCGCAAATTGCCCAACGGATGCTACGAGAACGAAGCCTGGAGCGATGGCTTTGATGAACCAATTCGTATCAAGGTCGCCGTGACCATTGAGGACGAGGATATCTTGATCGATTTTGCCGGATCGTCGCCGCAAAGCTCCTGGGGCATCAATGTGGTGCTCAACTATACTCACGCTTACGCCTCATTTGCCATCAAAGCCGCCATCACTCCCGAAATTCCGCATAACGAAGGCTCATTCCGCCCCGTGCATGTGACCGCGCCCCCAGGCTCGATCCTCAACTGCACCGAGCCTGCGGCAGTCGCATCGCGTCACCTGATCGGACATTTCCTGCCGGGCGTCATTTTCGGCGCGCTGGCGCAGGCCATGCCTACACAATTGATGGCCTGCGGGGCCGATCCGATCTGGATCTCCGTCTGGCGCGGAAGCTGGCCCGCTTCCCGCGAACCCTTCACGTTCAGCCTGTTCCAGTGCGGCGGCACCGGAGCGCGTGCCATCAAAGATGGTTTAAACACAACGGGCTTTCCCAGCGGGGTCGCGGGCGTTCCGGCGGAAGTCGTAGAAAGTACGACGCCACTCATTCAATACCGGCGCGAGTTGCGCACCGACTCAGGAGGGCCTGGAACTTATCGCGGCGGATTGGGGCAATGGACTGAGCTTGGCTATCGCGGCGATACCTCCTGGGCCGTCTCGACGATGATTGATCGCGTGCGCTTTCCCGCCACCGGCCTGCATGGTGGGAAAATGGGTGCGGCGGGTGAACTGGCGGTAAATGGCGATCATCATGTCAGGCCGAAGACGTTGATTACTCTCACGCCGGGTAGTCGTGTGCAGCTCAATCCTCCTGGCGGTGGTGGCTATGGCGATCCATACCAGCGGCCTGTAGCCCTGGTACTGCACGATGTCGTTAACGGTTACGTCTCGCTTGAAGCGGCGGAGCGCGAATATGGCGTAGTTATTCGCTATCGAGGAAGCGCGGATCGGCTTGTGCGCCCGCCTGAACTGTATACACTTGATGAAGCGGCGACGGAGTCGTTACGAGCAACGAAGAAGGGAATCGAGCATGAGTAATGCATGGAGCAACTGGTCGGGCAATGTCTCATGTGTACCTGCTGCCATTGAAGAGCCAGCCAATGAGGAGCAACTGATCGCGCTTCTCCGTGAGAGCAACCGCGAGGTGCGGGTCGCAGGAACGGGGCATTCCTTCGTACCACTATGCGCAACAGACGGTCTGCTGCTCTCGCTGGAAAACATGCAAGGCATCCTGGCAACGAATAAGCAGGCGTGCGAGGCCACGATATGGGCGGGAACACCCATCTCTCAGATCGGTGCGCCCTTGCTGGCTGACGGATTGGCGTTGCAGAACCAGGGGGATATCGATAAGCAGGCGCTGGCGGGCGCTATCTCCACCGGCACGCATGGAACCGGCCTCTCACTGGGCAATCTCTCGTCCCAGGTGACGGCGTTGCGCCTGATCCTGGCAACAGGCGAGGTGCTGACCTGCTCAGAGACCGTTGAGCCGGAGATATTTAAAGCTGCTCAGGTTTCGCTGGGTCTGCCTGGCCTGATCTCGCAAATTACGCTGAAAGTGCTGCACGCCTATCGTCTTCACGAACGTACCTGGGCAAGCGACGTTGAAACCTGTTTCGCCCAGCTTGATGCTCTGATCCAGAATAACCGGCATTGCGAGTTTTTCTGGCTCCCTCGTTACGATCAATGCGCGATGAAAACGTTACATCCTACAGAAGACGAGCCGTGGGGACAACCCACCGATCCCCTGGCTGCTGCAGGAACTATCGAGCGTTATGCCCTTTCAGAGCGTGTGGACTGGAGCTATCGCATCTTTCCAAGTGAACGCAATTTGCGCTTCAATGAGATGGAGTTCTCGATCCCTTTGCAGGATGGCCCATCCTGCTTCGAGGAAATTCGCCAGTTGATGCGTACAAAGTATCCCGATATTGTCTGGCCCATCGAGTATCGCACGGTGGCCGCCGACGATATCTATCTTAGCCCCGCTTTTGGTCGCGCTTCGGTCGCCATCTCAGTCCATCAAAGCTACAAGCTTGAGTATGCAGCGTTTTTCAAAGATGCCGAGTCCATCTTTCGCAACTATCGCGGTCGCCCCCATTGGGGCAAAATCCACTGGCACACCGCTCGCGACTTGCAGGATCTCTACCCCATGTGGCAGCAATTTCACGAGATACGGCAACGCCTTGATCCTGCGGGTCGGTTTATGAATGATTACCTGCGACAAATGATGATGTAGTAAAACGCACTCAACACAATAACCCCACGTAAAAGGCTTGACACATCCAATCTGATAGTGTATATTTAACACTAATAGATAGTGTTAAATATACACTATTGGAAAGGTGCGAGTATGATCATGCACAATGCTGAATTGGAGCGCATCTCCGCCTCGCTTGCTCAGGCAGGTTCTGCTGAAGAAGTGTTTGGCACGCTTGTGGGTTCGCGCGATGAGCAGCTTGAGGCGGCGAAGCGGCTTTTTCGGCAGATGGCGAAGGCTGTTCATCCTGATCTTTTCCAGGAGCGCAGCGATTTTGATCAAGCCGGTGCCGCTTTCAAAAAACTGGTGTATTTCTGGGAGCAGGCGCAAACGCGCATTGAGCATGGCACGTATGGAACTGCCATTTCGACCGAAGAATTTGTGCCGTTCAGCATGCGCACGAAAAAAAGTCACTATGCCGTTGAGCGTCTGCTGGCGCGTGGTGATATCTCTGCGCTCTATATCGCCGCTTCGCTGCTTGATGGTGCGCCTATCAAATGTCTGCTCAAAATTCCTGTCAGACCGGAAGATAATGACCTGCTGAGCAATGAGGCGCGTATTCTCACTCACCTGCATGTCAGCCAGGATTATCCTGGTCTGCATCATTTCGTCTCTCAGCTCGTTGATTCCTTCGCTTATCAGGAACAGGCTTCCGGCATTCTGCGGCAGATCAATATTCTCTCCTATCTTGATGGCTTTTATTCACTCAAGGAGGTTCGTCAGGTCTATCCCCAGGGGGTTGATCCCAGACATATGGCCTGGATATGGCGTCGCCTGCTGGTCGCGCTCGGTTTTGCCCACAGTAACAACGTGATTCACGGCGCTGTGCTGCCAACACACGTTCTGATCCATCCTCGACTTCATGGCGTCATCCTGATCGACTGGTCGTATGCCGTGCTTGCTCCCTCGGCGTCTGGCGAATCTATTAGTGCGATTAGTCGCGATTATCGCGACTGGTATCCTGCCGAGGTGTTTGTGCGTGAAGTTCCTTTGCCTGGCCTGGATATTGCTATGGCTGCCCGCTGTATGATCGATCTGCTCGGAGGGGATTACTACACGCGAGCCATGCCTGATAGCGTCCCCTGGCAAATTCAGAGCCATCTCAAAGGATGCACGCTCCCCAATCCTCGCCAGCGTCCGCAGGATGCCCGCGTCTTACTGGCTGACTTTGATGCGCTGATCCAGCGGCTCTGGGGCGGCAGAACGTTTCAAGAGTTCTCTATGCCGTAGTGCTAAACCAATGTTATGTCTTGTAAAAGAAAGGTAAATCACCTATGGGTAGTTCAAGCTGGTCAACCGATGCTTATGAAGAAGCGGCGCGTATGCGCAGAGCGGCTGGCACAAGCAGTTTCGCTTATAGCAGCGCTGCCAGAGCCAGTGGCACATGGACCATTCACCCCGCGCTCAATCCCTATGGCGTCAAGTTTCGCGAGAGCCGCGACAGCGAGACGCATCCGCGTTCCAATGCTATCAGCGTACTTTTTGACGAGACCGGCTCTATGGGCCACATCCCGCATGTTTTTCAGGAGAAACTCGGCGATCTGATGCATGTGCTGCTCAACAGAGGCTATATCCAGGACCCGCAGATCCTTTTTGGCGCTTTTGGTGATGCCACCTGCGATCATATTGCGCTCCAGGTCGGACAATTTGAGAGCGGGGTAGAGATGGATGAAAACCTGCGCAATATCATTCTTGAAGGCGGTGGCGGTGGTACTGCTCACGAGTCCTATGAGTTGGCACTCTACTTCATCGCTCGCCATACCTCAATTGATTGCTGGGAGAAACGCGGTCGCAAAGGCTACCTCTTCCTGACCGGCGATGAGATGGCCTATCCCTTCGTGCAGCAGCAGCAGGTAGAAAAGCATCTCGGCGATCCATTACGCGAAAACATCCCTTTGCGGCAGATCATCACGGAAGTGCAGCGCCGTTATCACCTGTTCTTCATCTTTCCGCGTAACGCCAGTCATGGCCACGATGAGCGTATTCATAATTTCTGGCGTGATCTGCTGGGTCAGAATTTTCTTTTCCTTGATGATGAGCGGGCTGTGAGCGAAACGATTGCTCTGACCATCGGACTTACCGAAGAAGCTATCAACCTGGCTGAAGGTGCCCAGGATCTGAGCGATGCCGGAGCTAGCCGGGACGCCATTGCGGCAGCGACCAGCGCCTTGCAGACCTATGCGAGCGCGAGAAGCGTTGTTACTGCTACCGGCAGCGCCCTGCCGGGCGTGCTTCAGGAGGCGCCAGACAAGCCCAAAACTGAGCGTCTCTAACATCTATCAACCAATGGGATTCTGCCAGAAGCGAACGTTCCGGCAGAATCCCAATAACCATAGGAGGAGCTATGAGCCGACAAAACCAGGCCATTTTAATTGCCGATCTGGGATTTGGTGACGCGGGCAAAGGCACGATTACCGATTTTCTGACTCGTCGCCTGCCTGCTCACACGGTTGTGCGCTATAACGGCGGTCCACAGGCGGCTCATAACGTCGTAACGCCTGATGGGCGGCATCACACCTTCTCCCAGTTTGGCAGCGGCATGTTTCTCCCTCGGACCGCTACCTTGCTCTCGCGTTTTATGCTCATTAATCCGCTCAATATGCTCAAAGAAGAGCGGCATCTCGCTACGCTTGGCATCGCCGATGCTTTTGAACGCACGCTGATAGATCGGCGCGCCCTGGTGATTACGCCCTTTCACAAAGCCATGAATCGCCTGCGTGAACTCGCTCGGGCTGGCGAGCGTCATGGAAGCTGTGGAGAAGGGATTGGCGAATGCATGGCCGACTCTCTTGCTCATGGTGACGCTCAACTTTTTGCCGGTGATTTACAGGATCGAGCAGTCATTGTCAGAAAGTTGCATTTTCTCTATGAGATCAAGCGCAGCGAACTGGAGGAGATTCGCTCTTCTTTGCCGGATACGGACGCCGTCAAGCAGGAACTTGCCGCCTTCACCCGTTCCGACGTAATTACTGACTGCGCTGACGTTTATCGTTACTTCTCGCAGCGTGTTGCTATCATCGATGATGCGCGTATTGGCAGCCTTCTGGCCCAACCAGGCGTTGTACTCTTTGAAGGAGCGCAGGGCGTCCTGCTCGATGAAAACTATGGCTTTGCTCCCTACAACACCTGGAGCACCACCACCTTCGCTAATGCCGAAACCATCTTGCGCGAACATGACTATAGCGGCGATATCATCAAACTCGGCGTCGTTCGCTCCTACGCCACCCGTCACGGCTCTGGTCCCTTTCCCACCGAAGATGCTGCGCTGACCTCCGCTCTTCCCGACCAGCACAACACCTGGAACGACTGGCAACGCACCTTCCGCGTCGGCTACTTTGACCTCGTTGCTACCCGCTACGCCCTCAATGTTGTTGGTCACCTCGACTATCTTGCTCTCACCCACCTTGATTGCCTGCCTGTCATCCCTTCCCCGCAAATTTGCGCTGCTTACCATTATCAGGGAACACCCGATGATCTCCCAGGCTATTTCGAGCATGTTGCTGACCGCATCAACTCCATTACTGTCTACAGGCCCATCGATCTCTCACACCAGGAACAACTTACTGAGCGTCTATGGTCCTGCATACCGCATTATCAATCGCTTGCACCTCTTTCTGGCTGCCCACACTCTTCGGAAAGACAGCTTGCGTACCTCAAACTGCTGGAAACTGAACTGGACGTACCGATTGCTATTGCTTCGTATGGGCCAGCAGCCACCGATAAAAAGTGTTTGCTCTGTCCAGAGTTTCACATCGATCAGAAAAGGTCATGAAGCGCGTTTCCTTCTTAATACATGGACCAACCCCAGAACAGAAAGGCCTGCACGCATTGCCGTAAGCTTTGATACCTATGCTCTAAGTCTGTGCTCTCCCCCTCAGAAAATGCCAGCCGCGTCTGATAAACCTGAATGTAAGAAGAAGAAAAAGGACAACAATGATCACAACGACTAGCATCACCATTGGAGCGAGGAACGAGAGAATGATGCTGATAACGGCGGCAATGTCTTCAAAGACGCTGATAATAACGTTTGAAAGGCCCAGCGTGAAAACGTGTCCAACGTTGGCAACGGCGCGCCCGCCGAAGCGATGAACGTGAACGAGGCCGGATAGCGAGAAGCCGACGACAAACATGATAATTGCGGATGTTGCGCTCAAAAAGGAACTGCTACTGGCGGCAATGAAGGCCATATGCGGGACCATGCCCGTGGGCAGGCTCACACCCGGCAGCGCGATGTTCGGCGCGGTCGCTGCCGCCACCAGCCCGCCGATAAACGGCGTAATAGCCGTATGAATCCCATGCCAGCCGGTACTGACCCCTGGAATAAGATCGACGATCAGATCGATTGCTGTGAGGATTGCCACCAGCAGGAGAAACCAGTCTGCCGTGATAAAGCCGAAGGAGGAATTAAGCTGGCAGAAATGGAACCACCTGGTCGCAACAATCAGAGCCAGTAATGGGAGATAGGGAGTATAGCCCGTCGTTTGCGAAAGCCCGAGCGATGTCCCCAGACTGCTAAGGCCGGAGGGCGTACAAAAATTCATATATGTGAAGAATCCTTTCCCTTTGCATGTGACGCAGTTATAGCATACACACTGATATAACGTATGGCGATTGAAACAATCAAACAGCTATAAAAGTGTTTATAGGTAAATAGCTAAAAATATTATCGCCTCTTGAAGGAGAATGAGAGTATGTTTCAAGCTGCTTATGTGAAGGTGCCAGATGTGTATAAAATTGCTGTCGTGCGGGCGAATGCGCTCGGGGACTTTATTTTTGCTCTGCCCGCGCTAGATGCCTTGCGGGCCACCTATCCTCAGGCCGAAATTGTGTTACTTGCCCTGAAGTGGCATGCAAGCTTTCTTGTTGGGAGGCCAGGACCAATTGATCGCGTCGTGGTGATCCCCCCTTGTGAGGGCGTGAGTGCGCCGCCAGGAACTGAGGAGGACGCGGCTGAACTGGAGGATTTTTTTGTGGCGATGAGGCGGGAGCGGTTTGATCTTGCCATTCAGATGCATGGCGGTGGACGCTATTCGAATCCTTTCCTTCTCCGTCTGGGAGCGAGAATGACTGTCGGGCTAAAGACGCCGGATGCCGCTGCGCTTGATCGCTGGATGCCATACATCTACTTCCAGCATGAAGTGTTGCGTTACCTTGAAGTTGTTGCTTTAGTGGGTGCAGCAATAACCTTGTTGGAGCCGCGTCTCTCGCTCGTTAAAGAGGACTTGCTTGAGGCGCAGAGAGTTGTGCCTGAAACCAGCAAGCCTCTTGTCGCCCTGCATCCCGGGGCGGGCGATCCCCAACGGCGCTGGCCGCCTGAAAAGTTTGCCGTGGTGGGAGACGCCCTGGCGAAAGCTGGCGCCCAGATCGTAGTTACAGGGACCGGAGAAGAGCGATGGCTCGCCGAAGCAGTCGTTGATGGCATGCAGACCGAAGCACAGAATGTCTGCAATTGCCTCTCGCTCGGCGGCCTCGCCGGTTTACTCAGTCGTTGCAAACTGGTGATCTCCAATGATTCCGGCCCTCTTCACCTGGCTGCGGCGGTCGGAGCGGCCACCGTCGGTATCTACTGGTGTTTCAATTTCCCTAACGTGGCGCCGATTACACGAAAGCGCCATCGCCCGATCATCTCCTGGAATGTTATCTGCCCTGTCTGCGGCACGGATCGCAGCCTGCGAACCTGTGAGCATCATGCCTCCATCGTAGCGGCCATTGAGGCAGAAGAGGTCCTTGCATCAGCTCTTGACCTGTTCTCTGCTTGAATATCGCCTGACTTGCACATAGGTCCTGCTGCTCTCGCCTTTTCTGCTGCTCTGCACTACACTGATAGTAGCCTCTCATCTTATTTCTTAACGGGGTAATTTGATATTCCGTCAGCCAGCGCCGTAGGGACCTGATTGATCACGGCCTCACGGCGACAAGGAGGATGTCGATGCCAACAATTCGTGTCAATGGTGCCAACCTCTATTACGAGGAGCAGGGTTCCGGCCCCGAGACCATCGTTTTTGCTCATGGCTTGCTGTGGAGCTGCCGCATGTTTGATGACCAGGTGGCCGCGCTCAAGGATCGCTATCGGTGCGTCGCTTTTGATCACCGTGGTCAGGGTCAGAGCGAGGTCACACCCGATGGCTATGATATGGAGACGCTTTACGAGGATGCGGCAGCCCTCATTGAGGCTCTCAACTGTCCCCCCTGCCACTTTGTCGGCCTCTCAATGGGCGGCTTCATTGGAATGCGCCTGGCGGCTCGTCGGCCCGAACTGCTGAAATCGTTAATACTGCTGGAGACCTCAGCCGATCCCGAGCCTGCCGAAAATGTTTCCAAATACAAGCTGCTTGGATTCGTAACGCGCTGGCTCGGCCCCGCTCTGGTGGTTAATCAGGTCATGCCGGTCATGTTCGGGCAGAAGTTCCTTACTGATCCGGCTCGCGCAGCCGAGCGCCAGGTGTGGCGTGAGCGTTTGAAAGGCAATCATCGCGTCGGCATCAGTCACGCGCTCAATGGCGTCCTGACGCGCAAGGGTATCTACGACGAGATTGAGAAGATCCGCGTCCCCACGCTAATCATCGTCGGAGACCAGGACGTTGCCACAGTTCCGGCCAAATCTGAGCGCATGCATGAACGTATCCCAGGCTCACGGCTCGTTACTATCCCAGGTGCAGGCCATACATCGAGCGCAGAAGAGCCCACAGCGGTAAATGCAGCTATCAACGAATTTCTGAGCGGCTTGCGCTAAACAAATCGCTGCTAAAGTAGAAATGAATCTCGTATAGCCCTTACCCCCCCAAAAGGGGGGTCACTTGACAATAACCTATATTTTTGTACTATACTACTTCTGTACCTTTCGTTCTTCGTCTTCTCTGAAGACGCTATCCCCTGCCAGGCATTTAGTGTCGGGGAAGCAAAAAGAGAAGGGAGGACGTACTTCGTCTACGCTAGCAGGCAAGGAAGCGCTCCTGGCTCTTTTTCGCAGTTTTGCCCATCCTTCTTTCCATGCCTGCATACCTTCCCGGTTGGCCCGCGGCGCGCAAAGCCGAAAAGATACAACGTACCTATAACTATCGTTATACCCTACGTTTACGCTCGCAGCGAGAAAGGCTCTGTTTACCCGTTTCCCTTAGGCGGTTACTACCGCTGATACCTGTCGCATTAACACAGCCATGCGAGCACGATTTTGATAGTTATATGGTGCGTCGTGCTTTTTGGGTAACATCACATCTGTGGGCCTGTTGACACTGTTCTGTTGTGCGTCCCTCTTAGGTTGTGCATTTGTATGCGTGTGTACACACAAGCTCTTCTCGTCCAGAAGAGAAAACCCCCACTTAAAGAGAGGAAAAAGATCATGGTTCATCTTTTGCGTCCATTTGGAAAGAAGCTCCTGTTACGACTTACGTTGCTGGCTTGTATCATGGTTCTGCTTGGCCTGGTGCTCGGGGGAGCTGGCCGGATTGCCCATGCGACATCGATGCAGGCACAAACTCTGGCGAATCCTGTTGGCGTGTGGAACATGCAGGTTCACTTTCTGGATTGCTCCTTCAAGGGACAAACGGAGTCGGGACAGATCGAGATGAATGCGAGCGGAGCCGTAGTCAGTATTTCTCCCTATCAGGGAGGAGGCGCGTGGATTCCGACCGGCGCAACGACCTTTGACTACGACTTTGTCGAACTCATAGTAGTGAATGGGCAGTTGAGTGCTTTTGTCCAGGTCACCCAGACGGGGCAAATGACCTCATCCACTACGTATACCTCTTCAGGATCAGGCAGCAGCTACGATTCTCAGGGCAATTTCCTGGAAACTTGCCATACACAGACCACCGCTACTCTCGCCTAGCTGCTTGATTTTTTCCCACGTTACCCATCCCTGGTAAAGTTGCCGTTACCGCACGTACGTGTAATACACGCGTGTTTATCTGGCTGTGACCGGTAACGGACACATCCCTCTTGCCGAAAACAAGGTGGGAGCTGCCCTAAGTGGCAGTGAGAAGCCAGAAAAAGCGTCATCCGTCCTGTTGTGCTCGCGCTATAATCTCCCGCACCACGCTGGTTTTGGCGTCGGCGTAGTTCTGGGTGTATTTCCAGTTCTGGCGAGCCAGCTCTTTTTTGGTGCGCTCGTAGAGCTGGCGATCAGCTTCGTTGCTGCGTATCCAGTCGCGGAAGAGCAGCATGCGGTCTATTTCTGAGCAGCCCTGTGTGAAGACATGGAGGTTGACTGCCGTATCGGGTCCCTTGAATAAACGGTGTTGGAACCAGTCCGGCTCGCGGATGTGCAGCACATAACCAGCATCTTCTAACGGTGTGACATAAGCTGCCTCGTCCGATGAGTCGGCTACGGCAAGCACGATGTCAATGCGTGGTTTGGCGGCTAGCCCTGGCACGGAGGTCGAGCCGACGTGTTCGAGCAGGAGTACGCGTTCGCCCAGCGCGGCCCGAATCCGTGCGGCTTCGCGCTCGAAGAGCCGGGGCCACTCGGGGTCGTACTCAACAAGCTGGATAGGTCCGTTCCACGGCGCCACCTCGCTGGTATGGACGGCTTGAAGTTGTTCTTCAGTCATTGGCGCATATTCCGCTGGCGCGTCTCCGGCTGTGTTATCGTTTCCAGGCATCTTCGTAGCTCCTTATTTTACCGCACATAAGAAGCTGCTCGAACAATTCGAGCAGCAGTTTTCAGTATCTGGGGATAATGATTCCGAGTCGCTTCAGCAAGCAACGCTGAAGCAACCCATCAAACTTAAACGAGTTCGTAAGAGACATTATTCAAGCAGGCGGAAATAGGGGAGCGTCAGGTCCTCTCCGAACTTCTCAAAATTGACCTGCACAGCTTTGCCTATTGCGATGCGCTCACGGGGGGCGTCGATGATGCGCGACATCATGCGGACGCCTTCCTCCAGTTCAACCAGCGCAACAACGTAAGGAGCCTCCTGGGCGAAGATCCCGAAAGCCTGATGCGCCACGGTATACGAGTAGAGCGTTCCCCTGCCTGTCGCGGCGATCCATGAGAGCTTCTCTGAGGAGCAATGCGGACAGAGCGAGCGCGGGTAAAAGATAGCGCGCGAGCAGGTATCGCAGCGCTGGATACGCAGTTCGCCCTGCGAGAGTCCCTCCCAATAGGGCCGTGAGTCGCTATCCTGCTGAATGGCTGGAAATTGTGTCGCCAAAGGCATCAGTCCTTTCCAAGAATAACCGTAGCCGCCGACGAGAGGACGCCACCTGTGCCGTGAGCAAGCGCGACACGCGCCTCCTGCACCTGGCGCTGGACGCATTCGCCGCGCAACTGCCGCGTGGCCTCGATCAGTAAGAAGATCCCGTACATCCCCGGGTGGCAGTAGGAGAGTCCCCCGCCATTGGTATTGAGAGGAAATGGGCCGCCCGGCGCGGTACGCTGTCCGCTCACGAACGCGCCGCCTTCGCCACGCCCACAGAAGCCCAGCGCCTCCAGCGTCAGAATCACCGTAATCGTGAACGAGTCATAAATTTCGGTGACATCAATATCGGCGGGCGTCAGGCCGGCCATAGCGAACGCGGCCTGACCCGAAGCGATGGCCGCCTGGTGAGTCGCCAGATCGGGCATGTTCGCAATCGAATTGTGCGTGTGTGCCTCGCCATGCCCAAGTACCCAGACCGGAGCTTTACGCGTATTTTTCGCGCGCTCGGCAGAGGCGACAACAACCGCGCCGCCGCCATCGGTGACCAGGCAGCAATCCAGCAGGTGCAGGGGTTCGGCGATCCAGCGTGAGTTAAGCACATCCTCGATGGTGATCGGATCACGCATAAACGCCTTCTCGTTCATCGTGGCCCATTTGCGCGTGGCGACCGCCACCTCCGCCAGTTGCTCGCTCGTCGTGCCGTAGTCGTACATATGGCGCATCGCCGCCAGCGCGTACGCCCCTACCGGCGTGGGTAGGCCGAAAGGAGCCTCATACTGATCGGTGAGCCTGATAGCGTTTGCCCCGCGATTGCGCGAGCGGTCCGAACGCTGCGTGCTGCCATAGGTAATCAGGGCCACATCGAACAGTCCGGCCTCAATACCGGCAACCGCGTGCCCGATGTGGGCCTCGAATGAGGAGCCGCCGATGTTGGTGCCATCGGTATAGCTTGGCCTGATCCCGAGATATTCCGCGAGCATGAGATTAGGGGACCAGGCCCAGTTTCCGGCACAAAAGAGCGCGTCCACATCGCTCAATTGCAGTCCGGCGTCATCGAGCGCCGACAGGGCTGCCTGACGTTGCAGTTGCAATACCGTTTTATCCGGGGTGCGACCGAGATCGGACTCGGCCACGCCCACGATAGCTGCTTTTGCTGCGGAACCCATCAGAGCGTCTCCCCAACCTTGACGTGCCCTTTCAACAGGTTGCGCGAAATGATATAACGCTGTATCTCGTCAGTGCCCTCGAAGATGCGATAGAGGCGCACCAGGCGATACCAGCGTTCGATGGGGAGTTCTTTGGTGTAGCCCATGCCGCCGTGGATCTGCAAAACTTTATCGATCACATGATTGGCCATGTTCGCGCCATGCAGTTTAGCCACCGAAGAGGCGTGGCGCGCATCCTTGCCGTTCTCCGCTTGCCAGGCTGCGTAGAGCACCAGCCAGCGCGTGGACTCGATCTCCACGTACGAATCGGCGATCATCCATTGAATGGCCTGGTATTCGGCGATGGGATGACCCATAGAGACGCGCTGTTTGGCGTAATCAATGCCCATTTGCAGGGCTCGCTCCGCCATGCCCACCGCGCCGGCGGGGATGCGCCAGCGCCCGGCGCCGATCCACTGCATGCCCAGATCGAAGCCCCTGCCGGGTTCGCCCAGAATATTCGATGCGGGCACGCGCACATTCTCGAAATAGAGTGAAGCCGGACCCCAGTCACCCATCGTTGGGATATAGCTCGATGTCCAACCCATCTCGCGGTCTACCAGGAAACAGGTCACGCCGCCGTGCCCTCCCTTCTCTGGCTCGGTCACCGCAAAGACCATCGCGAAATCGGCTTCGTTGCCGTTGGTGATAAAAATCTTCTCGCCGTTCAGGATATAATCGTCGCCATCTTTGACCGCGCGCATCTTAATATTTGCGGCATCCGACCCCGCGCCCGGCTCGGTCATGGCAAAGCAAGAGCGGCGTTCACCGTTGATCGTTGGAATCAGATAACGCTTCTTCTGCTCCTCGTTACAGCGATAGAGGATATTATCGGCGTTGCCGCCGAAGTTGAACGGCACAAACGTACGCGCCATCTCCATCGCCGTGATCGCGCCCATGATCGGACCGAGATTGGCACCTCCGTATTCTTCGGGAGTATTGATGCCCCAGAAGCCCATCGCTTTGGCCTTCTGTTGGAGTTCGCGTACCTTCTCGCGTGTGAGTCCTGGGCGTCCCTCGCGTTCGTTACGCAGGACATCGCCCTCCAGTGGGATCAATTCTCTGTTCACGAAGTCACGAACCGTCTGCTGAACCATTTTTTGTTCGTCGTTGAGGCTAAAATCCATGAACTTGCTCCTTTGGTGACGTGTGGTGAATAAGGAAAACGGCAAGGTTTCCTCGTTCAATCGGGACAAATACACGAATAAATCATAGACATCCATAGATGTGAATGTCCACTTTTTAGAAAAAATATCCCTTCTTTGTGTGATAAACACCAAAAAAGAGATGATTAGTCTTTGGTAGACAGACTCCAGGAGGTGAGTAGATCATGAATGCCACGACGCACCAGACGCCGAACTCGTGCTTCATCGCCACGCATACGATGTTCCATCTTGAGACAGACAAGGCCGTGGAGAAACGCACGAAAAATCTCTACCGCGTCTTTCACATCAGGAAGCTCGATACCCCGGCTTTGAGCCCATTCATTGAGGGCCTCAACTGTTGTGTCAAATGCTTCATGCACAATCGCTGCTTCCTCACTGCAATCGAGCGGAACGCCATTCAGGCCGTGCATCACCTGATAGAGTTCGGGATGGCGCTGCGCGAACTCCCAGTATGCCTCGGCCATGCTGATGACCCGCTCCTCATAATCCTCAGTGGACCCCCTTGCTGTTTTGAGGGATAAAGTAAGGAGGCGAAGACCTTCAAGGTGCAGTTCGAGCAGCATCGCCTCTTTGCTCGCAAAGTACTCATAGATCATTGAGGGGCTATATTCTATACGTTCAGCCACTTTGCGAATGGTAACGGCCTGCCATCCCTCATGCTGCGCAATCTCACGCGCGGCAGTGAGGATGCCCTGTCGGACTTCCTGTTTCTCTCGTTCTCGTCGTTGCTTGATACCCATGATCCCACAGACAATCAATTGTTTTAAAATCGAACTTTGTTCAGTAGAAAGCATACCACGCTGCTGATGGAAAAGTCAAGGGCGGTTGTGAAGACGGGTGTCCATCATGCTGTTGCACTGCCGCCTACGGCGGCGGGGAAAGGGAAGAATCGGGGGCTGTGCCCCCGCGCCCCCAGTCAAGGGGCAACGCTCCTTGCATCCCCATTGTACAAACCTTTGACGCTCACCCTGTGAAGACCGATTGGTTACCGCCTATCCGCTCTGGCGATCCTCTGTCGTGGCTATAGTCACTGCTGCAAGAGGTGCAATGAAACAGGTGTATTTATAACGCATACATCTGACGCCACTGCGCTAGAACAGCCAGCGCCTCTTGCAGCAGCTCTTGATGCGCCGGATCATTCAACCAGCGACTGACGCCAGAAGGATGAGGTAAGGGGAGAAAAAGCGTCCCATCCTGCTCCTGGTATGTGCCAATCATCTGCTCCAGCTTCGCTTTTCCAAGATACGCCTCTATCGCCATCGTTCCCACCAGCAGCACAACCTTTGGCCGCAGCAGCTTGAGTTCCGCCTCCAAAAAGGGCCTGCATAGAGCTATCTCTTGAGGGGAGGGCTTCCGATCCCCACTGCCGCGCACGTTCTTTCCTGGATCACAGCGCGTAAGTGAGCTAAGATAGGTATGCTCGTGCAGATAACCAGGCGGAAAGCCGGCCTGTTCCAACCACTTCTGCAAGATACGCCCACCAGGGCCGCTGAATGGTTTGTTCCTGGCAACAGAACGATGACCGGGAGCCTGACCGATTACAATAATACGGTCGCTTGCTCGCCCGCTCACGATTGGGTGGGCTATGGGGATATATCCATGTTCCTGGCAAAGACGGCACGACAGGATACGTTGTTGTAAGCGTGCCAGCGCCGTTACTCTATCAACTTCTTGATTGTGTATGTGTTCCGTCATGGGATGGCAGGCTCGGTTTCCGGTACAGGCTCGTCAGGTGGCGGTATTGACCACGATAGTAGACAAGGGGCGCTTTTTCCTCTTCCACGGACATTTCTTCTAGTTCGGGTAAGGTGCTGCGCGCTTCCCCAGCTTCGGCGGCGAAAATAACCTTGCCTGCATATCCTAACGCTTCGATCTGCCCGATAAAAATCGCATGGTCGCCCCCTGGATGCTCTGCAACCACGCGCGCGTCGATGAAGGCGAGAGCGTCATCAAGCACCGGAGAGCCTGTCGCGGCAGTGTGGTAAGGGGCATGGCAAAAGTATTCAAAACGTTCCTGGCTATGGGTTGCGAAGCAGCGGGAAAGCTCCTCTTGTTGATTGGTGAGCATGTTGACGACAAAGGTCTGGCTCTCGCGAATAAGTGGCAGCGTATTGCTTGTCAGATCCACACAGACCAGGATAAGCGGCGGGTTGAGAGAGACCGAGCAGAATGCATTTACCGTCAACCCCCCCAACGCTCCCTGGCTGTTCGTGGTGACAACAGTAACTCCGGTGGCAAAGTGGCCCATTACCTGCCGGAAAAAATCTTTTTCAATCGTCATCTAAGTGTCCTTTGACAATAAGCATGTTATGCCTGTTGTCTGATTAAAAATTGGTTTATCTCTGCTCATCTCAAATGATCCCTCTATTGTGTCAGAGCAATCGCTCTTGTGTTGTAGTATCCGCCTCCGTGCTGGACTTGTCAACTGTCCAAAAGGGCAGTACCTGTACTTTTTCAGGGGGCGAGGGCAGGCGTTAATACTCAAGGAAGTTGACAATGTAGCAGTAACCGTAGTAACATCAGCTCATGCAAACACGATTATTCTCTCACGAGTATATCATCTTTGATGGCTCCGCCGCATAAGCCTGGCGCATTGCTTATGCGGTGAAAAATGGCGCCGTTCGGATACCTTTGCTAGAGAGTTCAGACCTACCTGCTTGTTTTACTCTCTGCTTATCTATTCGCGTCATTTTTCCCTCTGGCACATTCACCATCTCATCCCATTTCTCTGAGTCTTCCACCAGGCATGCGGCATAATCTTCTGTCCATTGTTTTGCGGCTTGCCTGTTTTGTGTGTTACCAGGACGGGCGCTGAAGCGGACGCGATGGAATCGCGTCTCTACGAGGTAATATCACGTATGACGAAGACAACGCCTACACCGACGCTCTGGCGTCATCCTGATTTCTTGAAGCTGTGGACCGGTTCGACCGTTTCCCTGTTTGGTTCACAGATTACGTTCCTGGCGATCCCCTTTACCGCTATTCTGATTTTGCACGTTACCACGGCTCAGATGAGCTTTCTCGTGCTTGCGGAGTTCCTGCC
>DASRHT010000012.1:0-167767 GCA_035650355.1 Ktedonobacteraceae bacterium | reverse complement strand
TGGCCTGCGTGGCCTTTTTGCTCAATGCGTTCCTCTTCGGAACCTATTATTCGGTCTCGAAAGAAGCACTCGGACGCATTGACCCCATCGTGTTCACCTTCTTCGTCATGACCTCGTTAATTCCAGTCGGGCTGGTGATCGTGATCCTGTCGTGGCGACAGATGACCAGGGCGGCGGTCAAGAGCGGCTTTGTGCTAGGGAGTTGCCTGTGCCTGGGCTTGTTCACGCTCGCGGTCGCACTCAAATATAATAGCGCCACCAGCACGGCCTTTTTCCCCTCGCTCAATGGCTTGCTGGCCGCCGTGTTCGCGGGCTTATTTTTGCGCCACACTATCGGCAAAGCGACCTGGTTCGCCGGCCTCGTCTCCGTCGTAGGGGCGGCGCTGCTGATTATGAACGCGTCGATGGGAGGATTGCGGGGCGCGCTGATCGCCTTTATTGGCGGCCTCTTCTGCACCTTTTACGTCTTTCTAGCCGATCACGAGCAAAAAGAGCAGGTTCCCAACTGGCCTCTCTTTGGCGTTGAGCTGCTGACAATGGCGATCTGGGCCAATCTGGTGGCGCTGCTTTTCGGCAACTGGCAGGCCGTCCATCCCGCTCTACCGACAGATATCTGGATCATCCTCTATATCGCGTTCGGGACAACCTTCCTGCCGATCCTGATCACGGTCGTGCTGCAAAAGCACATCTCGCCCGTCACAGTCGCTTTTATTTATATCCTTGAGCCGATCCTGGGGGCCATTGCCGCGCATATTCTGCTGCAAGAGATTTTGCCGCTTGACGGCTACATTGGCGGTGGGCTGGTCGTTGCGGGCGTACTGATTCATACCTGGGGAACGGCGGAACAGCCTGGCAGCGGCCTGACGTTGCATCAACGCTTCTCGCTGTTGAGCCAGCAGATGCAGTCATCGTGGCTTGGCGTTCTGGGCTATCCTCTAATCTGCTTCGCGACCGGCCTGTTTGTCGTCAACAGGCTCGGCGGCTTTCCGCCCGTGGCGTGGCGCGAACTCTACCGGCTTGCTCCAATGCTGCCGTCGCTGGTCCAGCAAGGGCAGGGTGTGGCTATCTTCCTGCTGATCGCGCAGGCTATCTCCTGGCTGGTCGCCTGGGGCGCGCTGATCGTGATAGGGCTGCTGGCAATTTACCGGGCATGGGGAAGAGTTGTTGCGCCGCCCTGGTCTGGGCAGGCGGCGGGGGCAGGGCAACCGCAAGGGATTGCCCCTACATTAGATGTGCAGGGAATACGTATGCTCAGGCAGATGGGGATCACCCCCTATACGTCTTCGTCTAGCAAGAAGCGAGTCGAGAAACCACTGGTGCAGCAGAGGCGCAGAGCGCGCCGCGAGCGTCTGGCGCGGGTTGAGCTGGTTGAATAATCACATCAAGAAGGGATCGAGGGAACGATGAAACGTAGCGATACTGGCGATTTTTGTGTCCTCTACTTAGAGGCAGATGATGATAGAACCGGACTGTTCAATACGGTAAGCGAGCAGAAAAAGCCGGTCGTGATCATGCTGGCTGAGCAAACGCGGGTCTTCCAGCGGCCCGAAGATTTTACCACGCTCAAGCATGTCAAGCGGCAACTGGATAAGCCCGTCGTCTTCGTCATCCCTGATAGCGAGCGTATGACGCAAATGGCGGTGCGCAACGGCTTTCCCGTTTACGCCTCGATGGATACCCTCTCCGACGCCCTGATGGTCGGGCAATTGAGCAGGCAGCGCGTGCTGACGCGCACCACAGCCCCGCTCGGCTCCGGTCCCAATACGGCTCCCATCGGACCAACCATCAAGAAGACCACACCCCTGCCGCCAATAGAGGAGATTTTAGAGGAAGTTTCTTTTCAACGCCCTGCGCCGCGCATCGCTCCTCTGCCCAGGCAAGCCATGCCGATGCCAACGCCGCCGGTAAAGCCGCGCCGCCGTGGGAGAGCGATGATTGTGCTCACCATCATAACCCTGCTGGTCGCGGTCCTGAGTTCCCTGCTGGTCTTATTTTACAAGTTCCCCATGCAGCTCTCCGCTGCCGCTCCTGCTGCTCCAGCCGCGCCCGCGATAGTGGGACGGGTGGCTCTTTTGAGCAGCGGGCAATTGAGCGAGAATAGCAGCCAGGGCATTGCCGACCAGGTGCTGATTGATCTGCATAACGTACCCAATCCCGCGCCGCAGAAAAGTTACTATGCCTGGTTGCTCGGCGACAAGCTCCAGAGCGATGCCAAAACCGTTTTTCTCGGCAAGCTGCCAGTCAACAATGGCGCGGCCCATTTGCTCTATCCTGGCGATGCGGCGCATACGAATCTATTACAAAGCACCAGCCGTTTCCTCGTCACCGAAGAGGATGCTAGCGTGCAGCCTATCGCGCCCTCGCCCGACCAGAGCGTATGGCGCTTTTATGGCGAATTTTCGCAAACGCCGATCAATAGCCCTGATAACCCCAAGCATTTTAGCTACCTCGATCACCTGCGTCACCTGCTGGCCGCCGATCCCACATTGGACGAATTAAATCTGCCGGGAGGGCTAAACGATTGGTTTTATCGCAATAGCGGCAAAATTGTGGAGTGGGCGGGGAGCTTGCGCGAGCAGTGGGAGGAGACGAAAGACATTGCCTTTGTGCGCCGCCAGACCGTACGCATCCTGACGTATCTCGATGGCATGACCTATGTCCAGATGGATGTACCGCCAGGCACGCCGTTAAATATCACGCCGCGCCTCGCCAGCATCGGCCTGCTGACGGTTAACGGACCAAACCAGGAGCCTGCCAGCTATCTCATTCATATTGTCAACCATCTCAATGGGCTGCTCCAGGCTGGCGGCTCAACGCCCGAACTCAGAAAGGACGAGGCCGCAATTATTACCGCCATGAACAATGTCGAGGATGGGCTTTCCCAGGTACGCAGCGCCGCTCAGCAGATTATGAAGATGACCGACCAGCAGTTGCGACAGCCGCAGACGCTTACGCTGATTAACGATATGATCGATAACGCCAATCGTGCCTATGCTGGTCAGATCGATCCCACCACGGGCCAGATGCGTGAGGGAGTCGCCTGGGTTCACGATAATATGCAATCCCTGGCAGTCATGTCAATTAGCAAGTTCAGCGCCAGCGGCTCATCTATTCAGATGATGCCGGATCTCAGGCAAAAGGCGCTTGCCCAATAAAGAGCAACCGCAAGGGATTGCCCCTACCGGCACCGAGGGATGGCGGTAGGCCAACAGGGCAACCGCGAGGGATTGCCCCTACCGGCACCGAGGGATGGCGGTAGGCTAACAGGGCAACCGCGAGGGATTGCCCCCACCAATCCATAATAAACAAAAGAAAGGGGGAAGGGCGTGAATGGACGTGTTATGGCTATCACTGTGCTGGTGGCGCTCATCATCAGTGGGCTGGTCGCGGGCCTTTTCATGGGAGCGATTCAGAAGGCGCTTACCCTGCCAGTCATGCAGGCCATGATGGCGCCGCTCATGCCTGCGCCGACCGCCACTGTAGCGGTGCCAAAGCCGAGCAACATCCTGGCTCAGGACACCTATAATCGCACCAATCAGCCATTATGGGGAACCGCTTCGGATGGGCGCGCCTGGGGAGGCGATGCCAATGCGGTCCAGGCGTTTTCTATCGTCAACGCCACGGGCCAGATCGCCAATGGGCAGGGGTCCCTCAACGCCGTGCTGGGGCCGGCAGGCAACAATATGGAGGTAACGCTCAACGGTATGGTCAACCGTTTCGTCGGCGGGGCCAATCTGGGCGCAGTCGTGCGCTGGACCAACGCCGACAACTGGTACAAGGCATTTATCGATGGCACGCACCTGGTCCTGCTCAGACGCGTCAATGGTACATCGGTGCAACTGGCCTCCGTCCCCTTCAAAGCTCATGGCGGTACATTCTATACCTTGCGTCTGCGCGTGGTTGGCGCTACCCTCTTTACGAAAGTGTGGCGTAGCGGTACTATAGAACCTGCTCGCTGGATGATTACGCTCACGGATCAGAACCTTGCCACCGGGCAGCCAGGCTTGCGCGTCGTGATGCTGCATGGCATCGTTATCAATATCATCTCGTTCGTCGCGACTGCTGTACAATAGTGGAAATAGACATAATGATAGAGCAGCTAAAGATCACCTATACAAATTATCGCTGGGCGAAAGTCGCAGTATTCGTAGGATTACTGTGCTGTGGTGTGCTGTTCTACTGGCTATCTGGTGGCTTCCCGCCCTGGGCCTGGCGTTTCCTGTTCCAGGTACTGCCACAGATGCCGCATCTCTGGGAGGTGCAGGGAGCTGCTATCCTGATCCCATTTATCGGCTTGCTCCTGCTCTCCATCTCGCTGCTGCTCATCTGGGCAATCTTGCTGCTCACTCTGGTGCGCGTAGCGATCCACTGGTGGCAGGATTTTCATGAGCGGCAGCACTTTGCAATGGATCTGCGAGCAGCCGAGCGTATCGTAGAGCAAATCACCGTGCCCGATCATCAACGGGCGCGGCAGGCGGTACCAGCAGCATTGCCCCGTGCGCAACATGCGGTGTTGAATGAACCGGCATCTGCCCAGCAATCAGCTATCGCGGCGCGCTCGGCCAGAGTCTCGCACAATCTCCCGCGATCAATCGGGGAGCTACAGGCGACGGGCACCTCCTCGACCTTCTCTTTGCCCGCGACCCAGGCGCCGCACAAGCGCAGGGTGCATATTCCGCCAGCGCCACCGCTGCCACCGATGCGAGAGCAACTGCGTCTCGTCACACCACCACAGGAGGATGAGTTCGACGACGAGCTTATGGAAGCGTTCGATGACGAGGAATATGATGCGCTGCGAGACAGCATATCCGAGCAAGAGACGGTGCCGGAGCAAGAAGCATTGTGGGATGATGAACTGGACGAAGCTGAACCGGAGGAGGATGAGGAAGAGGATGAGTTGGAGGAGAAGCAATCAGTATATAGTGAACTGGATGAGCCAACATTACCCGCCATTCGCGTGACGCTGCCTCCAGAAGAGGAGTCACACAAGGGCGGAACGCGGCTGGTAGTTGGCGCTGGCCTGGACGCGGGGCTGCTGCGCAAGGATGCTCCCAACGAGGATAATCTCTGTGCAGTGCAGGGGACGCGTATCACCGGTGCGGGGCCGGAAGAGATTGGGTTATTTGTGGTCGCCGATGGCATGGGAGGTCATGCGCATGGTCAGGAGGCGAGCAAACTGGCTATCCAGACCATGAGCGACGTGCTGGTACCCACGTTACTGCATGGCGGGGAGGATGAAGAAAACTTCGCGGACCTGCTGAAGGACGGCGTGCATCGGGCCAATCTCGCCATTTACCGGCGCAATCGCGAGCGGGAAGAGATGATGGGAACCACCCTGACAGCCGCGCTGGTCGTGCATACCACCGCCTACGTGGTGAACGTGGGTGATAGCCGGACGTATCTCTATCGGCAGGCAGACGGCTTGCAGGCCATCACGCGCGATCACTCCCTAGTGGCGCGGATGGTAGAGAGCGGGGCGATTTCGCGCGAGGAGATGTACACGCATCCCAGGCGCAACCAGGTCTATCGCTGCCTGGGCGAGCGGGCAACGGTGGAGGTGGATACATTTGTGGTCACATTACAGGCGGACGATCTGCTCCTGCTCTGTTCCGATGGGCTGTGGGAGATGGTGCGCGACGAGAAGATGAGCGAGATCATCAGCTCTGCGCTACCTCACGCTGCACAGGTCAGCGCCACGCTGGTCCAGGCAGCTCTCAGCGAGGGCGGGGCCGATAACGTCAGCGTCATCACCGTCTATGTCGCTCAGGGCGACAAGTAATGGGGTGGTATGTGGAGGCGGGATTGCATCTCATTAGAGCTACAGGCGCATCTGTAGCTCCCCGATTCATCGTGGGAGCCTCAATAGCGCATCCCCAGAACGGTAGCTTGCTCGCAGAAGCTTGCTACTGAAAGGCAATTTATGTTCAGCAGGCGTCGCTAATTTGTTGGACCTGCGAACAAAAAACATATGCCATAGCCATAAAACGACTCAAGAATATGTCCTATGGTCAGGGTAAGGAGGTGACCAAAGTGAGGCAACTCATGGTATGTTTTGTATGTGAAGCAGAGAAGAGTTCGTAGACCATGCAGGATAGAAGGAGCAATCATATGGAAGATCAGTCACGTATGCCGGGTAAATACGGTTTGCATGAGATTGAGGCTAATCGATTGGAGCCCTGGCCCAATCCGCATCCAGAGCGTAACTACGTCGATCATCTGGAGATCCCCGAATTTACCTGTCTCTGCCCGCGTTCAGGCTTTCCTGATTTCGCGACCATCGTCATTGATTACGTCCCGGACCAGTACGTCATGGAATTGAAGAGCCTCAAGCTCTACATCAACAGTTATCGTAATCGCCAGATCAGCCACGAATCGTCGGTGAACGTCATTCTCAACGATCTGGTAGCGTTAATGAATCCGCGCTGGATGCGGGTGGTTGGTGATTTTTCTGTGCGTGGCAATATCAAAACGATCATCTTTGCCGAGCACGAGCAGCCTGGTTACACGGGTCCGCGCCCGGAGTTCCGGCGCTATCTGCCGCCGGCTGGCTTATAAACGTGACAGGAGGGAACTATGTCCACCAGACCTGAGAATGTGGCCGTATTAATTGTGAGCGGCGGTATGGACAGTTGCGTGCTAGCCCATTACTATGCCGCGGCAGGCTTTCACCTGCACCTGCTCTCATTTGATTATGGGCAGCGCCACGTCAAAGAGCTGACCTATGCCGAGAAATATATCTCCCAGTTGCGCGAGAAATACAGCACGGGCGCTCACAAGCTCAATATTCAGCATGATGTCATCGAACTGCCCATCGCGCGGCTCCTGACCGATTCGGACTCGGCGCTCATCAACCCCAACCGCGCCATGCCGCACGGTCACTACACCGATGATAGCATGAAAGCGACCGTCGTCCCGTATCGCAACCCGAACATGTTGCTCCAGGCTGCCACCCTCGCCTGGGGAGAAGGCGCGCGCGTCGTTGCATACGCCGCCCACCAGGGTGATTACGCCCAGTACCCTGATTGTCGCGAAGAATTTGTGCGGGCCTTCAACGCCATGATCACCGTTGCCATGAACAGCAACGCCATCAAAGTAGAATCGCCCTTCATGTACTTCACCAAAGCCCAGATAGCCAGCTTAGGGGCCAGCTTAGGAGTGCCCTTCGAACTCACCTGGAGTTGTTACGAAGGCGGGACCAGTGGGCTTGGAGATAAGCACTGCGGGGCCTGCGGCACCTGCACCGAGCGTTACGAATCATTCAAGCATGCAGGCGTGCCCGATCCAACGGTATATGCCGAGGACCCTGAGAAGTATCTGCGCATTGCTGGTCGGGTGGAGGCGTAAAGGCTGAATAAGAGTCGTACAGAGGGTTGTGGGAGTATTAGTTTAGGAAGACAATGCGAGGGAAGTCTATGACAAAATTTGCCATCATTACACGCGAATTCACGTTTGAAGCGTCTCATCATCTCCCCGGTCATAAGGGCAAATGCAGGCGTCCTCATGGTCACTCGTATCGCTTACAAATTTCCCTGCGCGGCCCCATCAAAGAGGCGCCGGGGGAATCGGACGATGGGATGGTCATGGACTTCGATGATCTCAAACGCATTGTCAGCACAACGATCATCGACGAGCTTTCCGACTCCGTCCCCAGGGGATGCAATGCGCGCCCAATCGAGAAGGGGGGCATGGATCACAACGATCTCAACGCCCTCACCGGCATTCGCACCACCGCCGAGAACCTGGTGCATTGGATCTGGGATGCCCTGACCATAAGCGGCATCCCGGAAGAGATGCTCTACCGTATCCGGCTATGGGAGACGGACAAGGGCTGCATCGAGATTACGCGCGCTGAGCGAGAGGAGATATAGAGCATGGTACAGAGCCTGGAGGTACGAACAACACAGCAGCGCGTGCGCACGATTACTGTTGTAGAAGCGTTTGGCCCCACGATTCAAGGAGAAGGCGCTCTGATCGGCAAACCCACAGTATTTGTACGTACTGGTGGCTGTGAGTATCGTTGTAGTTGGTGTGACACCCTCTATGCTGTCTTGCCAGAACACAAATCCGAGTGGACGCCGATGACCGCAGCAGCCATTATGAACGAAGTGCGGCGGCTCTCCGGCGATCAGCCTATTCTCGTCACGCTCTCGGGTGGCAACCCTGCCATTCAGCCGCTTGGGGAACTGATCGATCTGGGGCATGAGGCTGGCTACACCTTCGCGCTGGAGACGCAGGGGAGCGTGGCGCGGCCCTGGTTTGAGCGACTGGACTATCTCACGCTCTCGCCCAAGCCGCCCAGCAGCAAGCAAGTCACGCGCTGGGATCGATTAGATCGCTGTGTGGCTTACGCGGGCAGTGGTCAGGGTGATAGGAGGGTGCAGGTATGTCTGAAGGTGGTGGTTTTTGATGAGGAGGATTATGCGTACGCCAGATATGTTGCGGAGCGGTATCCCGCTATTCCTTGCTACTTGCAGGCTGGCAACCACACGCCGCCGCACCTGGCGCAAGAGATTGACATCCCGGGCATTTTGAGCCGGATGGACTGGTTAATTCAGCGCGCGACCGAGGATCGCTGGTTCAACGTTACGATCCTTCCGCAAATGCATTCCCTCCTCTGGGGTAACAAGCGCGGGGTCTAGCACAAACTGTATGACAAAGTGAGGGACAGAACCTATGGTAATGTATCAGGATAAAGCGAAGAAAAATGGGCTGAATGGGCATCATAAGCCCGTGAAGGATCTTGAACTGCTTCCCCGGCAGATCGATTATGCCAGAGTGCAGGAATTAGGGCGCGAGTTGCTGTTGGCGTTGGGAGAAGATCCTGACCGCGAGGGGCTGCTCGACACGCCGCGCCGTTGGGCCGATTGGTGGCGCGAATTTCTTGAGTATGACCCGGGGACAACCGAGACCTGCTTCGATTCCATCTCCACCGACCAGATGGTCACGGTTTCAGGCATACGTGTATGGAGCCTGTGCGAACATCACTTGATCCCCTTCTGGTGCGACGTTGCCATCGGCTATATTACCAAAGGCAAGGTTCTGGGCCTCTCAAAATTTGCGCGTATTGCCCACCAGTTCGCGCACCGGCTGCAACTACAAGAGCAGCTCGGGCATCAGATCGCCGACGAGGTCAGCCGCATTACCGGAACAGAGGATATCGCCGTCGTGCTCAAGGGCGAGCATCTGTGTATGACCTCGCGTGGCATCCGCACGCCAGGCATCATGACCTCCTCCGTCATGCGCGGCGCCTTCCGTGCCGAAAGCGAGACCCGCATGGAATTTTTCCGCCTGATCGGCTAACCCCACCGCTCCATGATGGTAGGGGCAATGCCTTGCGCTTGCCCTGCCTGTTTTGCTCTGGCAAAGTACCTTTTGCGGTCGCTTGAGCAAAACCTGAAGCCCGTGAGAATTGCTAGTATACTCTGTAGGGGTAGGTCTCGCACCTACCCAGGGAGGTTGGCAACCCGATGGGGCAATGGTAGGGGTAGGTCTTGCACCTACCCAGGAAGGTTGCCTACCCATAACATCACCAGGGCAGGTCGTATTCCCGCCCGATAGCTAGCAAACTAGAACTGTAGAGGTAATGCTTTTTGAATAGCAGCAATTCTCTTTCAACCGATGCGCCCTACTTGCAGCCGCCACCGGGCAGGCGGTATGTGCGCTCGTTTCTTTTTTCTCGCCGCATCAGTGCGCCATTTGCAAAGGTGCATCTGATCCCGCGCACGTTACTGGTGCTGTGCATGTCCGGCGTGCAGTTGCGCGCCATTAATGCAACACCTCCCGATATCATCAGCGCAAGCATACTCTGGATCGTATCGTTGGCATTGTTTTATTGTAGCGGCATGCAGGCAAAAACCGCCCGCATCTACCTGCTACTGACCTTCCCCGCCCTCTTTAGCCTCTTCACCACCTGGATCTTCTTCAATCCCGTGCCGGGACGAGCCATCCTGTGGCGCTATCCCCTCTATTCGGGGACGCTTGTTCTGGGTCTGGCCGTCTGGCAATTGCTCTGGTTAGCAATCGTCGTGGGCTATTTCCTCTGGACGCGCAAGCTTGTGACGGGTATATTCATAGCAACCGTGGTCGCAATCGCGCAGACGCTGCTGTTGCCGTTGCCCGCCTGGACCTTTGCCCGGGTCGCGTTTTTTCATCCGCTCACCATCCTGGTCAGCGATTATGGTTTGCTGGTTGCCATCACTAAAGTCATTGGCTACTCCGGTATGGTGTTTACCACCATCGCCCTGGTCGTGACCAGCCGCGACGCCGAACTGATCGGGACGCTGCGCCAGTTGCGGGCTCCGCACGTTATTATCTTCTTTCTCAGCACCGTTTTCCGCGCGCTCAACCTGGCTTTAACCGACTATGAAACGATCCACCAGGCGCAAATCGCGCGTGCCATCAACGCTCGTCCGCGCAGCTTTATCCGGCGGCTCCGCGACCTAAGCAGCATCGCTGTGCCGATGGTGGCGATGATGATTCGCCGCTCCAGCGAAATTGGCGATGCCCTGATCGCGCGCGGCTACCGGCTGGGGCAGGCGAGCGCCGATTTTTACGAAACGGCCCCGTTCCGGCTCATCGATTGGATTGTGCTGGCCTGCTGTCTCGGCTTGCTCTATCTGGCAGTCGGGCCATATAGTAATATGACGGTGGTGTTGCATCTATGGCAATAAAAGGCGAACAATACGAGGTATCACCCGCGCATATGGAAGGGAACCGATCAGTCGCATTGAGCAGCGAGGGGCTGTGGTGGCGCTATCCAACCTATAGCGATACGCCGAATCCCTGGACGCTGCGCAATATCGCCCTGGAAGTGGAGCAGGGGGAGTGTTTTGGCATTACCGGACCGAGTGGCGCCGGCAAAACGACGTTATGTCGCACCCTGCTCGGCATCCTGCCATATAGCGCGCGTCTCACGGCTGAGCAACTGCCGCAGCATTTTCGCGGCGTGATCAATTTGCTGGGCGAGCCGGTGACCGCCAAAACGGCCCACGCTCATCAGATGGGGATGGTGCTGCAAGATCCAGAAAACCAGTTTCTACGCATGAGCCTGCTGCACGAACTTGGTCTGGGTTTACAGATGCAGGATCTGGCTAACGACGAGATCCTCCAGCGATCATACGAGGCGCTGCGCTGGGTCGGGCTGGAGCATCTCTGGCATGGAGCGGCCTATCTTCATCCTGCCGATCTCTCCGGCGGCCAGAAGCAGCGCGTCGCCATTGCCGCCTTCTTAGCCCTGCGACCTCAGGTACTGATCCTGGATGAGCCGACCAGCGACCTCGATCCCGTCGGCAAGCGCGAAGTGATCGAGACCATTGCCCGCTTGAGGCGCGATTATCGCATGACCGTCATCCTCGTTGAGCAGGACCCCGAGATCCTCACCGCCTTCTGTGACCGTATCGCCCTGTTGCACGAAGGACGTATCGAACTCGTTGCCTCCCCTGCCGATTTTTACGCTCAACGTACCATTTTAGAAGAATGCGGCGCATCGGTCGGCGAATTAACGCGCATCTCCTGGCAAACCGGCTATACCTTCGAGTCGCGCCCGCCGCTCACGCTGGAAGAAGGCGTTGCGGCATTCGCACCGGCTCTCGCTAGTCGTACATTCAAGGTGCAACAGGAGCCAGTAGGGGTAGGTCTCGCACCTACCCAACCTGTAGGTCTTGCATCTGCTCAACCTGTTGTCGAGGCGGAGCAGGTGTATTATCACTATGGGGACGGCACACTGGCCCTCAAGGGGATTGACCTGACGCTGTATCGCGGGGAAATGCTGGCGCTGCTGGGGCCGAATGGCAGCGGCAAGACCACCTTTGCCAAGATTCTGGCAGGCATTTATCGCCAGACAAAGGGAAGAGTCCAGGTGCTGGGGAAGGATCTCTCCTCGCGCAAAGTGCGCAGATTGCTCCCGCGCTCGGTGGGGTATGTCTTTCAGAACCCCGATCACCAGCTTTTTTGCCGCAAGGTGAGCGACGAAATCGAATACGGGCTAAAAAACCTGGGGATGGATGCTGCCAGCAGACGCCAAAGGGTGAGTGAGACGCTGGCAGCCGTCAATCTGGAGCGTTATGCCGACGAGGACCCGCTCTTTTTGAGCAAGGGACAGCGCCAGCGCCTGGCGGTCGCGGCAGTGTTAGCGATGGGACCCGATATCCTGATCGTCGATGAGCCAACCACCGGGCAGGACCAGCGTTCGATTACAGACATCATGCGATTATTGTGTGATTTGCAGGGCCAGGGAAAAACTGTGCTGATCATTACACACGATATGACGCTCGTTGCCGAATATTGCCAGCGCGTCGTCGCCTTCCGTGATGGTCTCGTCGCTTTCGTGGGCACGCCAACGGAGCTATTTAGCGAGCCAGCAATTTTAAGCAAGACCGGCCTGCGTTCACCCACAGCCGCCGCGCTCGCTGCCCGTTTGCGCCAGGACAAACCGGACCTGCCACCAATACTTACGGTTGTGCAATGGAAAAGCGTTTTGTAGCAGGGCTTTTCAGTTTTTGTCATGCTCGCAGGGCGAAGCCCTGTTCGCAAGAGGAGAGAGGTGCTGGCAACGCCGCGTCGCGGCGTTGCCAGCACCTCTCTCCTCTTGCCCTACGCCCCGTTGGGGGCGCGAACCCAGGCGGCAGGAGTCAGAGGAGAGGACAACTGAAAAACCCTGCGTTTTGCAGCAGGGCTATTTACTTCTCTGAAGAAAAGGGGGTCAAGGGGCATAGCCCCTTGCGGGGCGCGGGGTGTCCCCGCTCATTCTTCTCCCCCCCCTCGCCCCGAAGGGGGCAAAAAAGAAGAAGTAAATAGCCCTGGTTTTGCAGTAAGAGGCTTGACGATTCGGAAAAACTCAGGTAGTATTTTTCCAGAGTGAAAAGAAACACATCAGTTTTTGTTGTAAAGGATACACCTCATAGCCGTGAAGGCCATAGTATACGCGCAGCAAGAAGCTTTTCGTGCGTATGGCCGGGGGCACTGCTCTCGATGGTCCCCGGCCCACGGCCATAGTATGCCCTTTTTCAGGTTGAAGAACGTGAGAACTGGAATCAACCCTTAAACAACATGTACTGAAAAACGGGGCCGTGGGCGAAGCAAAGATCGCTCACGGCCTTTCTATTTCCCCTGAAAAGACTCAAGAACCGTGAGACGAGCGCGCTGGCTGTCCACGGTTTTTCTCTATGTGCCTGGAGGCCATCTGGCGCGCTGGCTCGCCTGTCGTACGAAAGGAAAAAGACAGTTATGGCAATACTGCGTGCATTTACCCACCGCTCTTTTGTTCTGCTCTGGAGTGGGCAAACTGTGTCCCGTCTGGGTGATAGCTTCTATACCATTGCCCTGGCGTGGTGGGTTTTGCAGAAAACCGGCTCAGCCACGGCTATGGGAGGAGTCCTGATCTGCTCCACGATTCCCATGATTCTCTGTCTCCTCTTTGGAGGAGTGGCGGTAGATCGGTTCCCTCGCGTCTATTTAATGCTGGCCTCCGACCTGCTACGTGGGGCGGTAGTTGTGCTGGTTGCCCTGCTGGCGCTGCTTCAACGGCTCGAACTCTGGCAAATTTTTGTGTTGAGCGCCCTCTTTGGCATCGTCGATGCGTTTTTCTATCCAGCCGCCCGTGCCATCACTCCCGATCTGGTGCCGACCGAACTGCTGCCGGCGGCCAACTCGCTTGAAAATCTGAGCGCGCAGGGGGCGGCGTTCATCGGTCCGGCCATTGCAGCTTTGATGATCGCGCTGGGTGGAACCTGGTTTGCCTTCTCGTTGGATGGGCTGTCTTTCCTCATCTCATCGGCCTGCCTGGTGGCGCTCCCTCGGGTACCGGCGTTGCGTCAAGACGCCGAGAAAGAAGCTGGCGTACTGCAAGACATACAGCAAGGAATTAAGGCGGTACTGGCTTCACCCTGGTTGTGGGTGACGCTAGTGATTGCCAGCGTCAGCACAATTTTCCTGGTCGGTCCTTCTGAAGCTGCTTTGCCTCTGCTGGTGAAGCAGCGTTTCGGGGAACAGGTGGGTTTCCTGGCGTTGTTGACCTCGATGTCCGCGCTTGGTTCCGTCCTGGCGGCGTTCTGGCTGGGGCAATTTAAGCGCCTGCGGCGGCGTGGACTGCTCACCTATGGCTCGTGGCTGCTCTCTAGCCTGGCGCTGCTGGTCATGGGGCTACCGCTGCCCGTGGTGGGGGTAAGCGTGGCATTCTTTATCCAGGGCGCGTCCTTCTCGATTCTGGGGCTGGCCTGGGTGAATAGCCTGCAAGAGTTCGTACCCGCCGATCTGCTGGGGCGTGTCTCCAGCATTGATTACCTGGTCTCCTTTGCGCTCTCGCCTATTGGCTATGGCATGGCGGGTATCGCGGCTGATCGCCTCGGCGCTCCATCAGTCTTTATCATCGGCGGCGCCATCGCGGCCAGCGTGATCGCGCTGGGACTGTTGCGCCGTGATATCCGTGCGGTTGATTAGATATCTTTAGCCTGTGGGAACCAGGGTGAGGCGGCAGGCGGTAAGTCGTACCTGTCGCCTCGCTCCATGCTCACAAGCCTGAGATGGGTAGACTCATAGCTTTGCTCTTTATGCTTATACCTCCGGCGCTAAAGGCCAAAGGCGTAAAGTGTGCCGTTAGCGTTGCCGATGTAGAGCACGCCATGAGAAACCGTCGCGCTGCCAAAGAAGGTTGCTCCGAAGCCGGGCGCTTTAAAGATAAACTTTGGCTGCCCTGTGGCTGTATCCAGGATGACCATTTGATTACTGGCGCTGATGATTACCAGACCTGGAATAACTGTTGGAGCAGCAATCACTTTACCGGGTGTGCAGTACTCCCAGACGGACTGTCCGGTCGCCGGATTGAGCGCCGACACGCTCCCAGCGCAACGCTTTCCCGTGATGTTGGAGACAGCCGTGGCGACATAGAGCTTTGTGCCATCCCAGGCGCTGGCCGCAATATTGCTGATAGGCCCCGCGAGCTGTCTTTCCCAGACCGGCCCCGCGCCGATATTGGAGCGGTCAAAGGCGTAGTAGTGACCATTCTTGTTGAGGATTCCCAGCATAGGATGGATCGTGCCGCCGATCCTGGCAGTAAAAAGAGTCGGGCTGTCCCCAAAATCGCTATCGTACGCCTGCTGAGCCAGAGGAACCTGCCAGGAGCGAACGAGCGTCAGATCGCTGGCGCGCAATTGCAGGACGGCATAAGCCAGCGATTCGTACTGGCCGCAGAGTGTTCGCGTTCCGGTAGAGACGAAAATAGTGTCACTGGCCACATCAACAGCCGGAGCATCCCAGACGCCAGCACCATTGCAGTTATTGGGCGTCGTGTGGAAGGTATTCTGGATGGCTCCTGTGGTTGAGCTGAGCCGGTATACGCGTCCTGGCCTGAGGGGGCAGTCTCCGTACGATGAGATGCCAACGTAGATGCTTCCCTTGTACAGTGCTGACCCGGCCCAGATCATCTCGTCGGGTGGGGTGCCCAGTGCCGTAGCCCAGATGACCGCGCCATTAGAGGCATTGAGCGCGTAGAATCTGTCGTTCCCTCCTGGCACAAAAACGACTCTGGTATTTTTACCGTTAATTGCAACGCTAGCAACCGTAGAGGTACCGGCCACTCCGGCGCTGGCAGGACTACATCTTCCCGGGGGAGTATCCTTCCCCAGGAAGGTTTGCCAGAGTTGTTGCCCATTTAGGTTGGTGGCATGCTCGTACCCATCCCACGAGCCCCAGTAGATGACGCCGTTGGAGACGATTGGCTGCGTATCAATGGTGCCCCCAGAATGATACTGCCAATGAAGCTTTAATTGAGAGATATTGCCCTTGTTCAGGATTGTCTCGAAAGAGTTGTAGTTAATGCGTATATTGCTTCCCATGTACGTGGTGATATCACCGGCTGCCCCTGCGAAAGGGGTGGTATCAGCGGAAGCGTAGCTGAACCATCCTGCTGACACAAGTAGAACTCCCATCAGCAAGATCGCTTTTCCCACCGTGCTGAGTAGATGCTGTATACTCGCTTTTTGGGGGAACCACAAAAAACGTTGTTTAATCATAGAGTTTCCTTTTTAGTTAAGAGAGGATTTTCCCCATCATTTCCGCACAACCACCATTGTTTGAGTCAAAGTGTTTACATAAGGTTGTGATATATCCTCACACTCTGAGAGGAGTTTACTAAATTTTTAAAATTTCAACCGTGTGATTACGGTGTGAATCTGGTTAGGTAATATACCTTACCTGTGTAGATTTCTTAATCGGCGGAAAACAGCAATGAGTGATGGAAGAATAAAAGGTAGAAATGGGAATTAGCTATAGACGCCGCGGTTTTCGGGTGGGAGCATCTGAGCGATCTGTTGCATCATCTCGTCCGTCACCACCTGCAAGCCAGCTTTGCGCGCCATACCTTCTGGCAACATGGGCAGGTATGGCGTGCCAATCTCCACCGTCACACGAGGAAACCAGCCACGGTGGCGGCGCAGGATGCGACGAGAGCCGTAATGAGCTATCGGCAGGATGACGGCTTTGCTGCGTAATGCCAGCATGGCTACGCCGGTATGCGCGGCAATCATGCGCTCTTGCCGCGCAACGGTCCCTTCGGGAAAAATCATCACCGCTCTTCCCTGACGTATATAGGCCAGTGCCTGCTCCAGAGCTGCTCTATCGCCCTCGCCGCGATGTACCGGAATTTGTCCGGTCAGTTGAGCGAGCCAGCCCGCAATGGGCCACTTGAAGACCTCAATCTTCGTGAAAAACCAGACCCGGCGTGGCAAAAGAGGAGCCAGCAGGAACGGATCGTACCAGCTAAGATGATTGGCAACGAGCAAGAGCGGTCCATTTTTGGGCACATGCTCCAGTCCGCAGACCTGATAGCGGCAGACGAGGCGCGTAAGTATCCAGGCAAGGCCATATAGCAGGCGATAGACAATATTGCCAATACTTTCGCGCATCGTACTACACCGTTGACATGAAGATTGAACATGGTTTTACGCGCTATTCTATCACATTTTCTCTACCCCGTGATCTTACTCCGTGCTCTCAGTTGATGCAGAAATGGTAGAGGCGACCTGCCCTTGTGCAGCCATACCCCGCTCCAACTCTGTACTGCGTTGGCGGCCCCTCTGGCCGGTACGGAAGGTCCAGATGACCAGGATCGCAAATATGCCATAGATGACAAACGGCGAGATCGCCAGAAATTGCTGGACACTCAACATAATAACCAGCGTGATGCGGATGACGGCCTCCAGAAGCAGGCCAGCGCCCCAGACTGCCGTCATCACGCGCAGCCTGCGGCGAAAGCTTGCATGCTCCTGCCATATCAGGTTAAAGCGAGCAATATTTGACGGATCATTGCCAGAGGCGAAGAGGCGGGCCATGTAAAACAGGATTGGTCTGGGCAAGGCAAGGGAAATCAGCAGCGCCAGGCCAAAGGTGATCGTAAAGAACGACTCGCGGATCAGAAAGACCTTTGGGGCTCCTCCCAGGACAGTAATGATTACTGAGACGGCAAGGCCGGCCAGCACGATGCCCGCCAGAAAATCGATGCGTTTCTGGCGGATAAGACCCACAAGACTGTGGAGAATCGAAGGGATACCAGTAGCAACCAGCGCCAGGAACGGCGAAATGGAAGTATAATTCGTCAGTACCCAGTAAATAAGAAAAGGGAAAGCGCCATTGATCACCACACTGATGATGATCCCTCTGATAGCGTTTGCTTTGATAGCCTGTCCGACGTGTGCCAGATCTGTGGAAGATGGAGTAGTACTCATAATATTCTTCTCCTCTTGACATTACTTGAGAAACATACCCTTCGATTTAGGGTCGAGGTCAGGGACACCCTGACGAAAATAAAAACGGTTTCTCTATCCATGAGGAAGTATACCGACGAAACGGTGGAAAGGCTTCCAACTAAAGATGGAAAATAGGAAGAGATCCTTGCTGTACCGGTGTCTTAGAGCAAGTGCCGTGTGCTAGCACAGATGATGGCCTGGGTACGGCTCTGGACCTGGAGTTTACCGTAAATGGTGTGGAGGTGTGATTTGACGGTACTGACGGCAATGACAAGCTGCTGAGCGATTTCACGGTTCGATTTTCCTTCGCTCATCAACTGCAAAATTTCGCGTTCGCGTTTGCTTAACTGTTCAAGCGGGAGCTGGTCGTCTCTGTAAGTGTTATTTCGCTCTTCCAGCTCTCTGCTCAACGAAGAGATCAGATGGTCCAGATAGCCAGTAGAAGCGTCGTGCTGGGCAGAGCCCTTTGTATTGTGTCTAACCTGGCGCAGTTCAGTGAGTAGCGTGAGTATGGGCGTGCCTTCATCGAGCAAAGTGCGCTGATAGCCCTCCGCTTCAGCATAGCTGAGCGCGCATGCGAGCATGTCAAGTGCCTGCTCTCGTTTCCCCTGCGCCTGGTAGAGTACTGCCTGAAGCGTGTGTATTTTGAGCAGGCTGCCCCGCCGCTTCTGCGTTTCTGCCGCCATGCTGAGCGTCTGGAGCAGACGATCTGCTTCAGACCAGCGCGAAAGGCTGAGTAATAAGCGCGCCTGTAGCAGATAGCATCCTTCCAGTATAGGGTTCAAATGCTGCGTTGGATCGGCTTCCAGTGGGATCTCCTGTATCCAGCGATGAGCACTTCTGATGTCTCCTTGTATCATTGCTACCTGCGCTCGCCACGCAGCCAGCGCCCTGCTAAGATCGGTACTGTCTTCTCCTATTGACTTCAGTATCCCCTCGTTCTCCTGCAAAAGCTTCTTCGCTCCAGCCTCGTCACCTCGTAGCAGTCGTATCTTCACAAGCTTATACAGACCGTTAAGAATCGCTTCCACGCTATCGAATTGCTGGCACAGGGCGATACCTCTCTGCAAGTAGTTTTCTGCCTGCTCCAGGTTGTTCCATTCATATGCTACTATGCCAAGAGCAACATAGGCAGGTCCATGATGCATACGTATATTCGTAGTCTTTTCTGACCGGAGAACACGATGCGCGATCTGCGTCGTTTTATGTAGCTGTCCCGTCATGGAGAGCATATGCGTTAGCGTAGAGATAATGGCAAAGCCCAGAATGTTAGATTTGTTGGCGAGCATGGCTGACAGCTCCTCTTCCAGCCTCTTGATTGCCCCAGAGACATCGCCCCGCCAGAGGGTGATCAGCCAGGACTGCTCCTTGTCCCCTCTGTTAAGGCGTTGAGCATGAGCACTGGCACGGCTGCTCAGCTCCTGGCCGAATGCCACGCGATTGTCCCGCAGCACGACCAGCGTCCCATACAGTCTGAGAAAATGTGAGATGATGTCTCCTTTAGTTTTCTCGTCGAGATGTGTTTGAGAGGTCATGCTCGTAAGAGTGTGTGTACATATAGCTTGCTCCAGATGATCGGCATCCGTCGTTTCTAGTGTTGGAAGCTGATGAAAATGTGCATACTCCTGGAGCATATCGACTGCCGCTGGATAGCGGTTGATCGCGATCATGTCCCAGCAAACGTAAACGAAGAGTACTGGATGGGTGAAAAGCGTTTCCTTTGACAACAGATTTACCCAGGGCATGATACTGGCGACTTCGTTATGCATAATCATTGCCATACCAGCGGTTTCGAGAAGCGTGGCGATTGTTACAACGTCGCCAATCTCCCTGGCATGCCCAATCGCCTCTGCGACCATGCCTTGCTCCTTGAACCAACACATGGCCCTGCGGTGCAAGACGGTTACCAGTTCAGGCTCCCTTTGTAAAAGTAGCTGGCGCAGCGTTTCGGCAAAAAGATGATGATAGCGATACCATTGCCGTTCGTCGTCGAGTGGGATAAGGAAAAGATTAGCCTGCTCCAGCCATGCCAGGGTCGTCTGTCCATCTGCTTGCCCTGTGACCGCCTCGCAGAGCTTGCCCTGGAGCCGCTCAAGAACGGAGGTGGCGAGGAGGAAGTGCTGAATATGCGCGGGTAGATGTTCCAGCACTTCCTGGACAAGGTAATCAGCAATATAGCGGTGCCCAGCGCTCAACGCTTTGATAATGTCAGTGCTCGTGGCGCGCTGCTTGAGCAGAATGGCGATCAGTTGCAGACCAGCGATCCAGCCCTCTGTATGCGCAAAGAGCATGTCAATCTCTTCGCCAGAAAGTGTTAGTTTGCTATTCCTGTTGAGAAATGCTCTGATTTCGCCAGGGAGAAGATACAGGTCAGCACCGCGCAATTCCAGCAATTGCTCCTGCATACGCAGGCGCGCCAGTGGCAGGGGAGGATCGAGGCGTGTGGAGATAATCACATGGATATGGCCTGGCAGATGTTCTAGCAGAAAGGCCATACCTTGTGAAAGTTCAGGATCGCTCACATAATGGTAATCGTCCAGTACCAGTACCAACTCCTGTTTACTGGCCGCTAATTGATTGAGAAGTGTGGTGAGCATACGCTCTCTATTCGGCTGTCGTCGTGTCCTTAGGAGCGTGAGCGGCCCTTCGCCTGTTCCTGGGCATAAGCGCTCGAATGCCGTGAAGATGAGTCTCCACAGTCGTCCAGGCTCGTTATCATCACGCTCTAGCGTAATCCAGCCAGCGCGCATCCCTGTTTGCTGTGATAGCCAGCTACTCAGCAAGGTGCTTTTCCCTGCGCCAGCCGCCGCCGAAAGCAGTGTGAGCGGCCTGGTAAGGGCGACCTGTAGGCGTTCGAGCAAATGGAGGCGAGGGAGGGCGTGCGGAGGTGGAGGTGGAATTCTGAGTTTTGTCTCCAGGATCAGATCGTCCCGTTGAACTGCTTCATGCTGCTGAAGGGTAGGTATCTCCTCAGCAGCCTTAGTGGGCGTTGCGGGTGCAGATGCAAAGAGCGAGGTAACATGTTCTAGCTGGCTGATAGTTATAGCCTCGCTTTTCCCCAGATATTTTTTCTGTACACGCTTGCCATTCCTGTGATACGCGTACCAGTACCCATGTTCTTGTTGAGCAGATTCGCGGCGAATGGTACAACTGCTGACCTTCCCTGAAAAAGCGAAAGAAGATACCCTACTTAACCATTCCTGCAATTGCCGATAATCATCGGGCAGGATGCTTCTCACTTGTCCGTGGTTCTCTGAGCATTCGTATACCTGGCGTTCAGAAGACCACTTGATCCTATATGCAGTACTTTTTGGCACACAAGCCTCTTTTGCAAGGTTTAGTTTTGTTACCTATGACCGTAATTGTTACCTATTTTATCATATGGGACTGCTATCTTAGGCGAATATCAGCAAGGTCGTGATGAAGTTTGATCATGAGGCAATGAAATGGAAAAACGGGTCCGACAACCACAACAATTGTCAGGCCCGTTTTTTCTAGTTATAACTAGCTGAGCGCGTTGCGCACCGTCAGGCCGAAGCGTTCGGTGATGGGTCCAAGCGTAGCCAGCAGCACAGAGCCGATGATCAGCGTCACAACGACGTTGGAGAGCGACCAGACAAACCAGGCGCTAAGCAAAGCATTAGGCGGTACAATGCCATTCTGCATCAGGATAAAGTTCCCGTAAAGGCCACCAATGATGTTGTTAGGCAGTACCGCACATAGCACGAAGAAGATGAAGCCCCGCAAAGTGAAGACATCTTTGCCTATGGGACTGACCCCAAACCGTTTCGCCAGCGTGCGATACAGGATCATTGGTAGTCCCAATTGAATCAGATCAGTAGTGCCAAAAACAAGCGCGATAGGTAAGGGCAGCGGCGGCGTTGATAGCAATCCTGCTCCAACGAAATTGCCGATGTAGGCGATGACAAAACCCCAGCCACCAAACCAGATGGCGAACGGAATGCCAAAGCCAATCGCAATAAAGATTGCTGAGACTACCGGAAAGCCGGAGGGCAGAGAGATAATCGCCAGCCACGAAAGCACTGTGTACACTGCCGCCGCCACCGCCACCGCCACAATTTGAGGCAGGCTGGGAGCGCCAGTGAACCGTAATGTATAGTCGATGCGCGTCGATGCGCTACCCGCAATCTCTGGCGGTGCATCCTCTCGGTTCTGGTTTCTACTGATTTCAGACTGTGCCATGAATGAATCCTTTCTTTTGTTAACAACGTTCTTTACTAAGAATGAGTTCGCGTAATGTATCAATGGTGGCGAGAACTTCGTGGGTGTTTGTTGCATCCTCCGCGAGGGGAACGCCCGGCCCTGCGGGATGACAGTACCCCCGAATCTCACGCCTCAGCGCCATCTCATCCACCGTGGCGATGGCTCCGCGCTCAACGACAATCTTGCCATGCACGATAACCGTGTCAACCGAATAGCCATTCTCACAATAGACGAGATGCAGGTAAGGATCACGTAAGGGGAGGAAGGCGGCGTTCTCAAGATTTAACAGCGCCAGATCGGCCAGATACCCGGGCGCGATCTCACCCAGCTCGGAAGCCAACCCCAGAGCCGCCGCGCCTCCCTTCGTGGCCGCGTCCAGGATCTCCGTTGGGCGCGGCCACTTCCTATAGTCAAAATTAGGTTGATTGTGAATAAGTCCGGTGAGTTTGAGCACGCCGAACATATTCTGCGTATCGTTGCTGGCCGAGCCATCGCTGCCCAGCGCGATGGTCACGCCCTGTTTGCGCGCCTCCGCAAAGGGGAAGCGACCGCTGCCCAGACGCAGGTTGCTGACCGGGTTATGGACCGCCGTGGTACCTGTAGCGGCTAGCAATGCCAGATCGCCCGGTTCCAGCCAGATCGCGTGGGCCAGGGAGGTGCCAGCTTTGAGCACGCCGAGCTGGTCCAGGTAAGCGATGCCGCCCTGTCCGAGTGTCTCGCGAATAACAGCCGCTTGCAGCTCGGTCTCGACGGCGTGGAGATGGATGCCGGTATCGTACTGTTCTGCCAGCTCAAGGCATGCTTGCATCAAACGAGGGCTGCACCAATGAATGCCGCTTGGCCCGACAAAACAACGTAAACGCCCATCGGCAGCGTTATGCCAGTGTGTAATAAATTGTTCTAGCGCCGCGATCTGTCTCTCGATGGTGGGCCAGCAGGCGAAGCGATCAATGAAAGGATGATGTGGAAATACCAGCCCCCGCTTCGTTCCAGCTTCCAGCACCAGGTCCTGATCTTCAATTGATGGCGCGACAGCGGCGCGAATGCCCGCATCGTGGTAAGCCTGCATGGTCGCATTGAGATAGGCTGGTGCCACTCCATCAACCGTCCAGAGATGATCCAGGACGGCGGTGGTGCCGGATTTGAGCATTTCAATGGCGCCCAGTAGCGCGCTCAGGTACACCAGACGAGGCGACCACTCGACGGTATCACCGAACAATGGAACGAGCCATAGCTCCAGCGGCAGCGAAGGCGAGGTCGCCTTGAGCAAATTTTCCAGTGAATGCGTATGCGCATTAATCAACCCAGGAATGGCTACCAGACCTTTCCCCTGAATAATCCTGTCTATCCGCAGCGAGTTAAACGGCAACGTTCCGCCCGGCCCGACCGCTTTGATCTGCTCGCCCACGATCAAAATGTCCTGATCAAAGAGCAGCCCGCTCTGTCCCTGCGGGTCGAGCAAAGCGCATCCCTGTATGAGCAGATGCGGCTTTGCCTCTGCCGATACCATTGAACGATCATCATCTACGTACTTTACACGATCTACTTTTTGCATTGCAACCTCTTTGGTAGGGGCGGGGCTTGCCCCCGCCCTGCTGGCGACGGGTATAGGCGACCGGGCGGGGGCAAGCCCCGCCCCTACGAACAGGCGACGGGTGTATAGGCGACCTGGCCCACCCTGCGCTAACAGGTCCCGCCTGCTGGCGACGGGTATAGGTTAACTGACCCACCCTGCGCTAACAGGTCCCGCCTGCTGGCGACGGGTATAGGTTAACTGGGCGGGGGCAAGCCCCGCCCCTACAAAAACATACCCGTTAATCAGCGCAATTGGTCCGCACGATCATAACATTCCACCGCCTCTTTATGGCGTCCAAGCGCGTCAAGTACCGTGCCGCGATTGGACCAGGTCAGGGGGTCGTTAGGATTGAGGTGGACTGCCTGCTCATATGCTTTGAGAGCTTCTATATGATTTTCGAGCGCGAAATAGGTATCGCCGAGGGCAAGCCAGAGTGTGGCTTTGCCTGCGCTCCCTTCTAGCGCCTGGCGATATGCCTGGACTGCACCATTATAGTCACGCATGGTAAAAAGTTTATCGCCACGTTTCTCCCAGTCGGCTATAGGCGCGGCGATAGCTGGCGTGGCGAGCTGGTATGGGAGCGCTCGCTCGTATTGCGGGTAGGACGCTGATGTGAATTGCGCGCTGCTGGAGTTGCGCCACAAGTGCGGCGTAGGCGTTTCCTGCACGCCGGCACGGAGCGGTCCGGTGGTGACCAATCCCCGTCCACGCGTTGCCTGGCCTATCAATTCGTGAACGAACGTATCAATGCTGGCGAAACGATGCGTCGGGTGCTGATTCGTTGCGCGTTGTAGCACCGGCAGCAAGGGTTCGTACTCGGATGGATGCAGCATCCGCGTCATAACCTGCTGGCACAGGATCGCGAGCATAAACTGATCGCTCGCCGCATTTACCGCTTCCCAGTAAGGTGCCATATGAGCGGTCCGCAGGCTATGCTGGGCGACGCCATAGTGTTCGGGAGCCAGGTAAGGCTGTGGCGGCGGGTGCAGGCGCGCTAACCCAAAATCGGCAATCCAGATATGCCCCTGGTGATCCAGCAAAATATTGCCCGGCACTACAGAGCCGTGAGCGATTCCGCGCTCATGGGCGGCGCTTAATGCCGAGCCTACTTGCTGGATCAAGCGCAGCACGCGAGAGAAAATCTCTCCCCTTTGCTCGTAAGGCGTTCTGAAGCCATCGCTTCTCCCATAATGGGCGACGAAGCCGGTCAGGGTCGCCGGAGCATACTGCGAGAGTGTGAGCAAGTACTCTGCTCGTCCAGGCGCAGCCAGCAGGTCTGGCAGCGGTTGAGAGGTATTGGAACGGGACTCGGGATACCAGAGCGAACTGCTGAATACTGGCAGGATCGAGCTGTGGCGCAATGTTGTGATAATGCGCACTTCGTGACGAACCGCTTCCCAGAGATTTTTGCAGGCCGGGTCTGGAGGGAAGAGCTTGAGCACCGCGAGCTGCTTTGATCTCAAATGAGATGCAAGATACGCGTCGCCGCTTCTGCCCTTGCCCAGCAATTGCTGAACCTGGTAAATACCAAGATGGGCTCCGGCGACCAGCGCACCGCAGATGCGACAGATCACTTCTTGTTCCTGGACGGCATGTGGAGGCTGTCCAAGACAAAATGATGTTGTCCCTTCTCTTGTCTCATAGATGTTGCTGCCCATCTCTTCAGACCTTTCTCTAGCCGGGCTTGCAGGGCAGGACAAGCCCATCCCTGCGGCGTAAATTGCGTTGGCGGCCCGGCTAGCGGGAGGCGGTCTCCCTACGGCGTACCGGATTACAGAAGACATTACCAGGCTCTGTATCGATATTCTCCATTGGACTGATAATATGAATAGTTGTCTTCCTGGTCCTGCTGAATTGCGACGGCTTCTCCAGGCTTACGGCGCGCCAGTTGAGCCACTTTGTCCGTTTGAGGCGCAGGCGTTGCTGCCGATTCGACTCGCCCATTGGAATGTGGCGTCTGGTTCAGCAGGTTATGTTGCTGCTGCTCCAGCAGCTCGACTTCGCGGATGACCCGTTCAAGGATCATGCGTTCGAAGCTCGCCTGTCCCTGTTCGCTGAAGACGCTTGAGCGCCGGATTTCAATCAAGGCATCGCGTAAGCGCCGCGTCAGGTTGTTCATTGACTCTAAGGTTCCGGTCAGGCGACGCGACTGATTTTCTTGCAGGCGTTGCAGGTGTATGAGGCCGAGGAAAACCGTACGCAATTCAGTTGTGCTCTGGGAGAGCGTTTGATTTTCCGGCAGCGCGGGCATGCCCTGTCCGAGCCGTTCAACGGCATCCTGCAATAATTTGCACTCTTGCAAAATTTGATCGTAGCGCGCTCCGCGATGTGAAAGAGAACTCAGGCGGTCCAGCATCAGGTTCAGACTCACGGCGATTGGCAGCAAAGGACCGGCGATGGTTGGGGCGCGGGCGGCGAAATCGCCACGCGCTACGCGAGCATGAATGGCGCGCAATGCCGCAACCCCCTCTTCCAGTACGCGCTTTTCCTGCGCGGTGCGGCTTGCCTCGTCGGCTTCACGGCGCGTTACCTGCAATTCGCGGCGGGAAATTACCAGCTCGCCTCGCATCTGCATCGTCAGCCGGTTGTTTTCGATTAGCGTCAATGCCTGGCGTGCAACCACGATCAGGATCAAGCCCAGGGCAATGATATCTGCCTGGAACAGCACCGCACCGCCACGCGGGGCAACCACGGTCAGCAGTAACGCGCAGGTCATCAGTACCAGGATAAAGGGCGAGATGGTCTGTGCAGTCGTTGTCAGTTGCGAAAGCCGTCCCGGCGCCAGCAATGGAGCCACGGAGGCCGCGTTATTCATGCGGGCCATCTGTTCCTGTTCGTTCGCCACGCTTCTTGGATATTCAACCGCCGCCAGCCCGATCAGCATCATACTCAGTGGCCAGAGCACATCTTGCAGGGTGCCGGTATTGAACGCCATAGAAAGTGAATAATAACCAAGCAGACTATCGGTGATTGCCAGGAAGAAGAGTCCAAGACAGAGATAGACAAAGACCGACTGCTGAGCGCGATTAGAAAGAGGGCTGAACATCAGGAATGCGCCGACCGCCACCAGGAACAGGTCGCCGGTCGGGAAGTAGATCGACAGGAAGGCAGCGCCCGGTCCTGGAGCCTGAGCCAGGCCCGCAATTGACGGGCTGAGCAGGAAGAACCAGGAGATCGCCAGTGACGCGCCGATAACTGCCAGCGCGTCGAGCACCAGCCGCGTCCGTCCCACGGTAGCCTTGTTGCGACGTGTTAAGAGCAACGTACCGATCAGGAAAAAGGGGTATGAAGCAACAAAACCAATATCATAGAGACCGGGGAACGGCACATCAGCCGAATTCATACGGATATCGTAGCTGGTCCATACCGCCTGACCGCCAGCGTAGAGCGCAATGGCGATTGCCAGGAACATCCAGGCAAGGAACGCACGTTGAGCCACCTGGGCTTCTGAGCGGGCCGCAGCCAGCTCGCTTGGTGGGCGCTGCTCCAGCTCTTTTTGCACCAGTTGGCGCTGCAATTGCGCAGAGACCTTACGCAACCGCATGGCGATGCGCATACAAAGAATGAAGCCGATCCCTTCCCCGACAAACTGAAGCACATCGGAGACGCTTTTGAGCAGAAAACTTTTGCCAGGAGTTTGCCCGATGAGCGCCATGCCGATTAAGAAGAGCGCGAAGGCGGTCGTAAATCCCAGAATGGCCCAGGGGCCGTATCGCTCTGACCACATGTCGCGTGCTAAAGCCTCGCCGTGAAAGAAAGATGGCAGGCCCGGTTCATTTCCTCTGCCGCGTCTGTTGTAGCCATTGCTAGCAGCCGGATTCACCGCCATGTTGCCATCTCCATAGGGGGATTGCGCTATCCCCTGAGAATCAGGATAATAGAATGCATCATTTTGTGACATAGACGCTCCTCTCGAATGCGTATCGGGTGCGCAATCGCTGCTTGACGCCGCCGGAGGCCAGGAAACTCCAGCGCCCCAATCTCCTGACCAGGTAGCGATCCATTCCAAAAGTTTGCCCCGCGCCGCTCAGCAGCAACCCCATGAAGAGCAGGACAGAGGTAATCATAACTCCGACATCGGTGCTGATCAGACCATAGGGCGCGCCAGGACCTGCCGCTGTGAACCAGAGCACCAGTGAGAGTGCCATGCCGATGCCGCAGGTCAGGTTGCTTAACAGGCCGAAGATCAGGCAGAGGGCAATCAAGGTTTCCCCCAGGGCGACGAAATAGGCAAAGAGATGCGGATGAAGCGTAACTATGCGCATCCAGGCCGCAATCATGGGAGGCTGGTTGCTCATAGTATGGGTGAGGTAGCCTGTAACGTTGCTGGCGAAAGAGAACTGCCAGGCAAACCAGGCGTTGAAGGCCCAGATGCAACCAAATAGCATACGGACTATCGCGATACCTCTACGACGCCACGATACCAGGGGAGAGTGCTTCACCAGTTGTTTGCTATCTAACATTGGCCGCGTTACTGATTTGTAGCTCACAATAATAACTCCTCTGCAAGATCCCTGCGCCCTTCTACTTTGAAGTGTTCCGCGCTCCAACGCCCCCGACGCGCTGTAGCTCCCCGATTCATCGTGGGAGCGCTCAGGAGAGCGGAAGCGAAGTACACCTGCTCGGAGTATATGCTCAACCGCTTCTCATTATCTCCTACAAGACTCCCGCATCTCGTTTAAGGCTGTTCGCAAGCGGAGAGAGCAAAGGGAGTCCATGTCTGATCTGTTGAGGATGGAATAGCCTGAAGGTGTGGCTCTGGCAACCCTGACGGTCACATCTGCGTGGGTGGGTGCTTGAGGCGGGAAGGAAGTCTTGTACCTGAGAGGCGAGAGCTTCGGTATAACCACGTTTGTCGTCTTATACTGAGTCTTCTGTATCGATTACGCAGGACATGTTATTGAGAGTTTATATACTTTGGGGTAGACAAGGAGTATAAAATGTGCTATATTGATGTAGGGATTCGCTTCCATTTGTTAATGCACTTGTATCGTGTTGTCAGAACATAGTAAGTGGGTAGGAAGCAACTGGCTGGCTTATGAGTACTCAAGTCTTCACCCTCAATCAGATCTGTCATGAGCAACGCAGCTCAGAAACCTCATTTGCATTAAGCGAGCAGCAGGATGCATCTCCTGGCGCTATTCCCGTTACTTATTCCCCCACCATCAAGCTTTGTGAAGTCCTGCGCCACCTCGTTACCGCCCTGACTCGCCCCTACTCCCTTGACGAAATGTTGCATACCGTCGCCATTCTCGCCACGATGGCCCTGGACGTAGATCTCTGTGTGATCTTGCTTAAAGATCAGGCCAGGGATTACCTCAGGCTGTACACTAGCTCTCCCACCTTGCGCGATAAGAACGTGCTGGTACGACCTATCAGCATGGAACCGGACCTCTGGGAGTGCTTACATAGCTCCAGTATTCACGCACAATTGCCGCAGCTCTGTCCTGCTGAACTGGAGCAGCTCAATCCGCTGAAAAATGTTCAGTATAAGACATTGATCCCCGTGCCGCTGATCGCCGGTACAGAGTACATCGGCCTGATGAACTGCTATTCAAGCAAAACCCGTTTATATAGCAACGAAGATCAGTTATTGTTATGCACGATTGCAAATCAAATGGCGCTGGCGATCAAACATCGTCAATACATTGATGAAGACGTGCTCGCACATAAGACACTTGTCAACGCCTTTGTCACCGATTTGCTTGCTGGCCAATCGGGCAACGAAGAAGCGTTGTCCCGCCAGGCTTGCTTTCTCGGCTTTGATCTTGCCAGGCCGCATGTTATTACCCTGGTGGAGCTGTCTTACAGCGAAGAACTACCTGTATCCCACCAGCCAGCTCGTTCTTCGAGTGGTATCGCGCCCAGGGAAGATCGTCTTTTATTGTACGAGAGCGCCGTTCAGCAGTTACAGCAGTATATCCAGGAAGCTTACCCTGGATCGCTGGTTGACGAGCGCGATAACCTGCTCATCTGCCTGCTCTGTCAGAACGATGACTGCGAGATCGATCAACTGACCACCCGGATGGATCAGCTTATTCAGCGCGTCTGTCATGAGCGTCATCTTCACCTCTATGCTGGCATTGGCAATCCCTGTCACGCCATGAGTGACTATCAACGCGGCTATGCTGAAGCGCACGAAGCCCTGGAACTAGGGAAGCTGCTGCTGCAAGAAAACGGGTGCAGCCAATTTAACGCTCTTGGAGCGTACCGCTATATTTACCGGTTCGCCCATGCCGACATGCTCAGCGATCAATATCAGGAGCAGGTGAGCGCTATTGTTGAATACGATCAACGCAAAAAAACTAACCTGCTTGATACGCTGGAGATGTATCTTGAGTGTGGCGGTCACATCGCAAAGGCGTCCAGCCAGATCGACATTCACCGCAACACGCTGTTGCAGCGTTTGGAGCGATTGCAAAAACTCTGCACCATTGACCTGGAAGAGTTACGCCATCGCCTTCCCTTGCTGATCGCCATCAAGATCTATCGGTTGCGTGTATATAGTACTTGCCGCCAACTTTCCACATAGCTGGACGCTGCCTGGTATCCTCCTCTTTATTATTTGTGTTCGTGCATGTACATCAGGATATAGCCGGTTTCAAGGATGGACGAGATTTCGATGCCAAAGGCCCGTGTTTTCAAACGTGTGCGCGACAGCACATTGCGCACCGGCCTCATCTCTTGATCCCAGACGCCCGCTTCCTGTGCCTCTTGCAAACGTGTCCTGCAACGCGCAATCGTTGTCTCGGTAACCCTGCCGCTATTAAAGCTGGCTAACAGCACCTCGTAAGGACAATAGTAGGGGTAAGATTCCAGGAGTGGCATAAGGACACAGATTTCGCTGGTGGTGAATTGCTGCTCCATCAGCATATGAGGTCTGTCCTGCTTACAGACGAGGAGAGAGAGCGTGCCAAGCGTGGTATTTAGCGCCAACGTATACCCTGATGGCAACAAGCCCTGCAAAGAAAAGTGTAAGACCTCTTCGTTATTTTCCTGCATGTAGCTGATAGGTGGTTTCACTTTACGCAGGGAGGCTTTTTGCATACTGGTGCTCCTTGTCTTGTGATGGTGTTGTTGGTGGTAAGGAAACATCCTGGCCCAGGATCAACGTGCCCTGGAGCTGTTAAGAGATGTTTCGGTCCGGGATGGTCACGAAAGCCATCCCTTGAGCTTTGTTCGTGGTAGTGCTTCCCTCCTTCCGTCCAGGCATCCAAATTTTGGATGCCTGTTCGTCGTATCTTGTTACTCATGTCTTTCTCTTTTTGGATATACAATGATGCTCCGCCTGAGCAAAAAATATGAAAGGGCGGAGCCACGAGACAATCAGGTGAAAATCGGGACGTCGAACGAGTTACGCACCGCTAGATAAGACCCTCCCCCACAAACTTGCACGTACTGTTCCTGAAAACAGTGTATATTATATACATTACACGACGTAGAGGTAAAAATCAAGAGTTTTTTCGTCTTGAGCGTATATTCCCTAAATAATTAGAACAAAAGTACCAAATTTTGCTCTGCTCATTCTATCATAAAACATGGTAATATGGGAACACTACTTATAGCTGAGATAGCAAGGGAGGAAATATATGAATTCGCCCGGTCAACCTGCCTTTGGACAAAGGGGGCCAGCACCTGATCCATCTGATCGAACAGAGGTTGCTGGTCAATCTGATCTAGCTGATCAAGTAACGCGACTGATTGTACCGCCTAAACAACCAAAACGGCTCAATGGCTTCGCCATGCTCCTGATGGGTCTGGCGCTATTAGTGGGGATAGCTATGGGTGCTGGTGGGGTTTTACTCTATTTCCTGTCTATCTCTGGCGATAGGCAGGTGCAGCAAACACCTCCCGTTGTAGCAACTCCGGGGAGTAACGGAGGAGCGATTGTCGTGCAGGCCAGCAGCACCTATATTACTCAATTGATCAGCAAAAATATCGCTTCTTCAGGTCTGCCCGGCGACGTCAAGAATGTCCAGGTAAAACTGGTACATAATGGCCCGATGACCGTAACGGGCGATGATCAGCTAAGCTTCCTGGGGGTGAATCTCACGCGGCATTTTTCTTTACAGGTTCAACCCGTAGTCAACGCGTGCCAGTTGGAGGTGCATGTGGTGCATGCGGACCTGGAGGGGATTCCCGTGACTGGCTTTGTCTCGGCCTTCGAGGGTCAGATCAACAAACAGTTGCACGTTGATACTTCGAACTTTCCCAATGGCTTCAAATATTGTCTGACCGATGTGCGTACAGAGCCACAGGGAATCTTTGCCACCTATTCGGCGACTCCCGTCTAAATTGAGTGTTCTCATGCATAAGATTGGTGAAGGAAAGCTCAAAGTCTCCTTCACCAATCTTATGATGTTGATCAAATAGATTGCGGCAGGGGTAATATTCCCTGGAGCAGAGCGATCATAGCCCGTCGATTACCTGCTCGCAGCGCAGGTGGATGGTGACGCGCTTTTCTTTTGAAAATGTCTGTTCTACCTGCTGTCGGGCCTTTTCTTCGCCGTTGTAGCGCACTGCCAGGCGGTGGATATCGCGTTGCGCTATCTCTGGATCGTCGATCAGTTCGGCGGTCCCGGAGATCGTCAGGTAACTATAGCCGTTTTCAAAGCAGACGGATATGCGCGGGTCGCGCCGCATGTTGCGATCCTTGACGCGGCCCGCTTTGGTATTCATCACGATCATGTCGTTTTCAAATAAGTACCACATCGTGGTGAGCTGCGGTGAGCCGTCCTGGTTGATGGTTGCCAGGACCGTGAAGCGGCGTTCTTGCAAGAAATCCTTCACTTTTTGGGACAATGTGCTGGTCATACAGGAATTCCCTTTCGTATAAACTCTGTAAATTATGTGGTGTGGGCGGCTTTGTGCTCTTTCTCATAGCGCCGAAACGTCTCCAGATCGTTGATTGTGTCAATGTCGAGCGCGAAACCGATGCTGTGATAGAGAGCGAAGCCAAGCTCCCGCTGTTTTGCCTCCATACTATAGAGTTGCAAACTGCCGGGGCCGAACAAATATGGCAGCGCCAGCGGAGGTCGGGCCAGTAGAGCGTTCGTCCCGGTGCCGTCGAGCGATGGCGCGAGCACAACCTTGTATTGCCTGGATTGCTCGATCATGTTGCAGACGTCATTGACCTGTAATAATGGCAGATCGGCAGAAATCGTCAGCAGCGTCTCTGCGCCCGTGGCCATCTCTCCAAGCGCGGCGGCCTCTAGCGCCGGATTGTGCCCCTGTCGCTCCTCAAAAAGGGCTCTGGCTCCCCAGCTTTGCGCCTGTTCCAGTACCTTGCTGTCTGCACTTACCACTGATACGCATTCGAACTTTGCACTATCCAGCAACGTGGATATGACATGTTGCAACATTGTAAGTACCAGCGCAGCCCGTTCTTCCTCGTTGAGATAGGGAGCCAGGCGGCTTTTTGCCTGATGAAGCGTTTTAACCGGAATCAAAGCTCTGTATGTCATGCTATTTTGACCTTGACCTGCCTCTGCATGCCGCTTTCTTCAAAATGTTAGACCTGCGGCTTCCAATACGGAGCGGGCCAGGGCGGCTTTACTGGCACTATCGCGCATAATGGTGTTGGTGACGACGGTTGGGATGCCCAGATCTTCTATCGCGCCGACCAGTTGCGCATCCTGGTGGTCAATGACCATGACATCGAGGAAATCGCGGTAGCAGCGCGTGACTCCCACGGCTGAGACCTCCATCCCCAGGCCGCGCATCAACTTGTCTGCCGGACCTTTAATTGGCGCTCCCCCAATAATCGGGCTTACCGCCACGACCTGGCCGCTGGCCTCGTGCAGCACATCGTGTACGCCTGGAACAGCTAAAATGCTGCCGATGCTCACTATCGGGTTGCTGGGCGCGATTAGAATGGCGTCGGCGGCTTTGAGCGCGTCGAGCACTCCCGGGGCTGGTCTGGCCTCTGTTGCTCCTACAAAGCGCACATCCTGTACCTCGTCGCTACAGTGGCGTTTCACCATATATTCCTGGAAGTGCAGCAGACCGGCGGGCGTCTGGATATGAGTTGCTACAGGCTGGTCGCTCATAGGCAGAACACGTAACTGCAAGCCAAGACGTGTACGCAGATCGTCGGTGACTGCGCTGAGCGACTTACCCTGGCGCAGAAGCTGGCTGCGGTGTATATGGGTGGCGAGATCGCGGTCGCCCAGCATGAACCAATCTTCATTCCCGTAGCGGCTGAGCTGTTGCATCGTGTGATAGGTATCGTCGCGGATGCCCCAGCCCTGTGTTTCATTAACAATGCCGGCCAGCGTATACAACACGATATCGATATCAGGAGAGACATGCAACCCGTAAAATTCGCGATCATCTCCCGTATTCACAATGATGGTGATGTCTTGTTGGGGTACGACCTGTACCACTCCCTGTAAGAACCGTGCCGCGCCAACTCCTCCGGCAAGAACCACAATCATAAAAAACCTCAATCAAAATGAACAATCAGACTGCTCAGAGGGAGACGTTCGCGCCTTTTTGGATCGGCGCTCGCGTAACCCACGGTAATAAGCGCGTGCGGGATCAGCCGCGTATCCAGTCCCAGAGCATCACAAACTATTTCTGGACAGAAGAGCGGAGCGCACATCCAGCCGGTATCTAACCCCAGGTCGTAAGCCATCAGCAGCATATTCTGGATGGCCGCACCGATGCTCTGGATTGCCATCGTCGTCTCATGAGCCTGACGCTGTTCATCGGGATAGCGGTCCAGATCCTCCAGATAGAGGCAGGCGATAATAATCGCGGGTGCGCTAAGGATGCGCTGGCGCGATTTCTCCAGGCGAATAGCGACGATTGTGGCATCCTGCCCATCCATCTCAAGGTTCTCTTGCCAGGTCTGACCCATACGTTCTGCCAGTATCTGCTTTGGCTGCTGGCGTGTGAGCACGACGAAGCGCCAGGGCTGCCTGCCATGCGGCGAGGGTGCCCAGCGAGCAGCTTCAAGCATTTGTTCAAGCTGCTCCCGCTCTACCGGACGGGCCTGATATTGACGGACGCTGCGCCGGCTGTGCAACAATGTCGCCAGATTGTTTGCGCGGTCGGGTGTTGTTGCCGGTCGCGCCTCAGAATGTGCTGTCACGATGGTTTGTACCTTTTTTCATCAGCGGAACATGTCGGTCGTGCTATCGCGCAGGAGGGAGCGAATATCGCCCGTCGCCGGCTTGTAAGCATAGCCGCGAATCAGGGCGACGGGAACGCCGTCAACCTTACCCATCACCAGCTCCGCCGCAGCGGCAAGCTCGTCGGCTACGGCAATGACGCTGGCATGAAGCTCATAGCCGTACGGGTCGTATTGACCGCGATAATCGGCCAGCGCCTCCATTCCGGCAACGCCGATAGCCATATTCACCTGTCCATTGCGCCAGGGGCGACCCCATGTATCTGAAATAATAATGGCGATATCGAAATTCGCGTCCCCATCTGCCAGTTGTTGCAAACGTATACGCATCGATTGGGCCGAATGATCAGGATCAGCCGGCAGCAGCGTTAATAGCTGTTGCCCATTGACGTTCGACTCGTCCACTCCCGCGTTCGCACAAATGAAGCCGTGATAAGTCTCACTGATCAGCACGCCATGACTCATGCGCACAATGCGCTTGCTCTCACGCAGCACCACTTCGACATGGCGAGGGTCCTTATCATACTGCTGAGCGAACGCGCTGGCGAACTCGGATGGTTGCACCTCAGTGAGATCCACGACGCGCCCCTCTGCTTTAGAGACAATTTTCTGGGTAACGACGAGTATATCACCGCGTTCCAACGTCACGCGCTGGCTTTGCAGGGCCTCATAGATAATAAAACCCAGGTCGCTGCCTGGCGGGATTTCACCGATAGATGTGATGGGTATAATACGCAATTCTGTGCTCATACGCCTCCTCGTGTAGCTATTATATCGCCTGGATTGCTATACTGTAAAGCAGGGCTTCTCAAAAGTCGCTGCACGCTTTGACTCTTCGCTCCTTCGGCGCTCACAGGGAGAGGAAGGTGCTGGCTGTGGGCTGCGCCCACAGCCAGCACCTTCCTCTCGAACGACTCGCTTGCGAGCCGTTCTGTCTGAAAAGACCACTTTTGAGAAGCCCTGTACTGTAAAGAATAAAGCATTGCGTTAGAGGCTTTGTTGCGTGTAGGATAAAGGGTGAAACCTGGATATGTGCGAGATCGAGTTAGTAGGTAAAGGTCTATTAGTTTAAATTCGGGCTTTATCGCTAACAATATACTTGCTTTATCACTGACAGGATATTTTTTGGAAGGAGATGACAAGCATGATAAAATCTCTCGGACGCCTCTTGCTGGGGGCAATCTTTATTTCTGGCGGAGCAAATACCTTTATTAATCCCGACCAGCGCGCCGTAAAAGTGGCGAAGGCTGGTATTCCCCAGGCGCGAGAAGCAACGATTCTCAATGGCGCAACGATGGTTGTGGCGGGGACGGCGCTCTCTCTCGGTATAGCGCCCAAGCTCGCGGCAACAGCTTTAATAGCAACGTTGATCCCAACAACTTTTGTTGGACATCCTTTTTGGCAAGAAGAAACTCCGGCTAATCGCGCCAACCAGCAAATTCACTTCCTGAAGAATATGGCGATGCTGGGCGGACTGCTTTTTGTGCTGACCGATAAAGATAAATAGCAGAGATTAGGGTTGGCTCTAAAGGAACTGCAATGTTGAATGAATGGTGATGGTGGTAGGGGAGGTATACGGATCAGAAAAGTTTTTAGCGAAAGAGGAGGTGCGTTTGTGACTGAGCAGGAACAGAACAAGGTTGCGATGCTCGTGGTGGCGCATGCCGACGATGCCGAGTTCGATGGCGCGGGGACGGCTGCCCTGTGGGCGCGTGAGGGCTGGGAGGTGTACTTTGTGATTTGCGCCGATGGTGGCAGCGGCGGCCCTGATAGCGCGACCGACGTGGGAGCGGCGGCGCGACAGCAGATCGTGGAGACGCGTATGCAGGAGCAGCGGGCCGCCGGAAAAATTCTTGGGTTGAAGGATGTCTTTTTTCTTGGCTATCCTGACGGTCAGCTTCAGGCTTCGCTGGAGGTGAGGCGCGACCTTGTACGGCTTTTCCGTCGCTATCGTCCCAGCCGTGTAATCTGCCAGTCGCCGGATCGAGCATGGACGCCTTCCCTCAATCTCTACCGCTATCATCCCGATCACCTCACCGCCGGGCGAGCGACCCTGGAAGCTATCTATCCCGCCACGCAGAATCCGTGGGATTTTCCCGAGTTGCTCGCCGAAGGCTTAAAGCCTCACACGGTATCAGAAATCTATATTACCGTCCCGCCCGTGGTGAACCAGGCCATCGATATCACCTCGACGATGGATCTGAAGGTCGCGGCCCTGCGCGCCCATGTCAGTCAGATCGGTGATCAAGCCGACAGATTAGAGGAACTGATCCGCTCCATCGACTCTGAAGCTGGCAAGCGGCACGGTTTTACCTATGCGGAAGAGTTTCACCATGTGAAACACGGGTAGCTTGCGCAACCCGATGCCCTTGCACTTATGAGCGTTCTGTGACATACTAGACAGAGAAGACCTTCGGGGCAGGGTGAAATTCCCTACCGGCGGTATAGTGCGTATCCTATGCACAAGCCCGCGAGTCGATCCGCGGCCCTCGTCGCTGATCCGACAGATTCGGTGCAATTCCGAAGCCGACGGTACAGTCCGGATGGGAGAAGGTTTATAGAGAGACCAGGGTACGTCCGTTGCTCTATGCTGCGGGAGCGTATGTGGTATACCCTTATACCACCATCGGTCGCTGTTCATCTTCCTCACATGCCTCCCCGAGTCAGTTGCATTGGCGACTTGCTGCGTTTTTACCAGGGGTTGTCAGTATAGTGATGACCGAGGGATGTCAATGAGTGTAACAACCTCTAATTCCAGATACGCGCTATCGAGGACGCGCCAATACGCTGCTGAGCTTGACCTCAACTCAGAGCATAGACGCGACCGAAGCGCACCAGCCTCTATCGTCAAAGCAAAGAGGCAAATACTTTCACTGCTCTTAGCGACGGCGCCGGGGCTGCTGCTCCTGGCAATCTGGTATTCAGGCACGACTTTTGGGCATATCAACGCCCTGCTCTTGCCCACGCCTACGGATGTTTTTACAGCATTATCAAGCGGCATCGGCTCTGGTATGTATCTGAGTAATACCTTCGTGACCGTACAGGAGAGCGTGGGGGGCTTCCTGCTGGCTGTGATTATTGCCCTGCCGCTGGGCTATGCACTGGCCAAGTCTCGCCTGCTTGCTACCGCTATCCAGCCCTACCTGTCGGCGGGCCAGGCGATCCCGGCGATTGTGATTGCACCCGTGCTCATCATCTGGCTGGGCTATGGGCAGATGCCGACCCTGTTTCTCTGCATGCTGGTCGTCCTCTTTCCGATGGTGATCAATACTGTGCTAGGTATCGAAACCATTGATCATACCCTGGTCGATGCGGCTCGTGTTGAAGGCGCATCAGGCTGGTCGATGCTGGCTCATATCGAGTTTCCCCTTGCTCTGCCTGCCATCCTGGCAGCCATTCGTACAGGCTTTACCCTGTCGATTACAGGTGCGCTCGTGGGCGAATTTGTCAGTGGCGGCGACCAGGGATTGGGTTCGCTGGCGATGGTGGGGCTGCACCAGTATAACACGCCATTGTTGTTCGCAACGCTGATCGTGCTGGCAGTGCTGGCGACCATCTATTACAGCTCGACCTGGTTACTGGTAAAATGGGCGCAAGCTGCCTACTAGCCTCCAGTATATGAAACTAGATTCGATAGGAGAGAACACGCCGATGTCAATCCGTCAGCGCTCATCTATATTGCTGTCTCTTTTGTCTCCTCTGCTGCTACTTGCTCTGCTGCTAGCGGCATGTGGAGGGACTGCGCCGGGCAGTGGTAACGTCGCAAGCTCCTCGCCTGCTGCAAAAAACGTTTCCATCGGGCTGGGCTATATTCCTGATATCCAGTTCGCCCCGTTTTATGTTGCGCAGAGCAAAGGATACTATAAGGCTGCGGGGCTGAATGTGACCTTCAATCATGGCGTCGTCCCCGATCTGATCGGCTCAATGGTTGCCGGCAAGAGCGACTTTGTCTTTGCGGGCGGCGATGAGATGCTGGTGGCGCGCGACAAAAATGTGAAGGTAATCAGCGTGAGCACGATTTTCCAGAAATATCCCGTCAGCCTGATCGTGCCTGCCGATTCTGCCATTAAATCGCTGACCGACATAAAAGGGCATACTATCGGCGTCCCCGGCCCCTTTGGCTCGACCTATACCGGCCTGCTGGCCCTCCTCAACAAGGCAAACCTCACTCTGTCGGACGTAAAGGTGCAGTCGATTGGTTTTACGCAGGTGGCGGCGCTCATCGGGCACAAAGTTGACGCGGTCATGGGCTACGCGAATAACGAGCCGTTGCAATTGAACAAGCGCGGATTCCCGGTGCGCACCTTTGACGTGTCGAATTATCAGCCGCTTGTCTCTAATGGAATCGTGACAACGGAAGAGACCTATCATAATCAGCCGCAGATGGTACGCAGCTTCGTCCAGGCCACGCTCAAGGGATTGAAGGATGTTATCGCGGACCCATCAGGAGCGGTGGAGATTAGCAAGAGCTACGTGCAGGGCATGGATGCCGCCCAGGCTATGAGTGTGCTCCAGGCTACGATTCCGCTGTGGCAGGGCAATGGCCCTCCTGGCTATAACGATAGCGCCACCTGGGAGGCGACGGCGCAATTCCTGGCGCTGGAGAAGATGATCGCGCCGGTGAAGGATGTCACCCAGGCATATACCAACCAGACCGTTTCGTAAGTGCGGGTGTATCTTGCTAGCATGATGATGAAACCCCTGTCTCTAGCCTAGCTATGCTAGCTGGAAACAGGGGTTTCCAAAGCGACGTTTTTAAGGTAAGGCGTAAATTGCCAGATTTTTGAAGGAGATGGTGGCGCCTGGATCTGCTGCAAGCCCTAGCACACCGTTTATATATGCCCCGCTCAGAATATATCCTTGATAAACACCGTTCAGGTAGAAATTGGATCTGTCGCCCTGTACGACGATATCGATAGTAATCGTCCCTTCTACTTTTCCCTGTACTGACGAACTGAAAAGGGTATGGACGCTGCCCGTTCCGCTCTCATAAACGTTCGCCTTCCACAAGTTGGCCGCGTTGACCAGAAATGCGTATGTGCCTGGCGGTGCCGCCGCTTGATAGCGGAAAAAGACTCCGAAGTCGCTATATGATGCCGGGTTGACGATGGCCTGTACCTGGATGACGTAGTTATCTGGTATTGGCTTGCCCTGAGCCAGCGTTTTTAAGATGATGCCCGCCGCAGCACTGCCGGTATTGGTTATTTCCGTCGCGTCTGGGCCGCAGTTTACCCTGACGCCGCTTGCGCTCTCCCACTGGCCTCCCAGGGTATCGCAAGTCGCGCCTGGTAAGGTGGTCCCATAAAGCAGGGGACCTACCGTGACAAGCGCATCCGGCAGGGGAGGCGGCGTTTTTGTTGCCAGGGCAGTGCTCACCCGGGTGCCTGCTGAACTATGCGGAGCTGTTTTTGGACTACCCTGGAAATGCAGGTAGGCTGCCAATCCTCCGACGATCAGCACCATTGCCAGCAGGCCCGCTAAGAGCCTCATTCTTATCGGTTGAAGAGGTGTGCGTGGCGTTGCAGCTTGATAGGTCTGCGCTAGCTGGACGGGCATAGCTGCAATGGCTGGTGCAGGTTGTACGGGTCGTTTGGTCGCTCCAGTGACCGCGTTCTCAGCGATAGTAGCATCCGCGTGAGTGATGACGGTGGGCTGAGCGATAGGGTCGGAAGTTACCAGGCGCGGGGCGGCCTCGGTCAGAGCTGCATGCATGTCTTCTTGATATCTGATCGTTGGTATTTCTGGCGTGACGTCCTCATTGGCGAGCGTCACGGCGGCCATGCGCCCTTTGGAACCCTTTGGTAACGCGGACATCTGTTGTGTGGCATGTGCAGGGGAAACCGCGGCCCGCAGCGCGCGCGCGAGTTCGCCAGCCCCCGAGTATCGCTGCTCCGGTTTCTTCGCAATGGCCTTCATCACCACCGCTGCAACGCTATGTGGAATGCCTGGATTCAACTGGCAAAGCGAAGGAGGCTCTTCCAGTGTATGCTTGATAGCAATAGCCACAGGTGAGACTCCCATGAACGGAAGGCAGCCGCTCAGCATCTGGAAAAGCACGATGCCTAGCGAGTAGACATCGGTGCGTGGATCGACCTCGTGGCCCATTCCTTGCTCGGGCGAAAGGTACTCGGGCGTTCCGATGATGGTCCCCACGCTCGTTAAAGCTGTTTGCCCTGGATTATCCTGCTCTTGCACATCCTTGAGCACTTTGGCAAGGCCAAAATCTGCCAGCAGCACTCTGCCATCAGCATGAAAAAGGATATTGCCAGGTTTGAGGTCGCGGTGAATGATGCCCTGGGCGTGAGCGCAATCGAGGCCTGCGGCTGCCTGTTCGATAATGGGGACGGCCTCATTTAATGGTAATATCCCACGTTGCTCCATCAGTTGGCGGAGCGTTCCCCCGGTGACGTAGGGCATGACAAGATAGGCCAGGTCCTCTAGTTCGCCGTATGCATAGATCGGCATAATATTGACATGATCCAGGGCTGCGATGGCATCGGCTTCGCGCCGGAAACGTGCCAGAAATTCGGATCGAGACTTTTGCTCAAACATTGTGCCAGGCATAAGGACCTTGACGGCAACTGTGCGCCGTGGTCGTGCTTGCTGCGCCAGGTACACTACACCCATACCACCACGTCCAAGCAGACGCTCAAGTGTACATGTCCCGAGCGTTTGTCCCAGTAACTCATCTTTTTTAGTTACCACGCTCGCTCATCCTCTCCAGAAAATATAACCGTGTTATTTTAATCGTTTTTTTGTAAAGTATCAAGCAAGGGAGGTGGCTCCTTTGCTTGCGCGAGATGCCTTTTACATATTCTTTCTTTAGCATAAACTATCAGGCATCGGTTACAATGAACCTCTACCTAATAGTATGATGGTAACGCGCAAAGTGCAACCTATCTAGCCTTAATGGCTTCCTGGCGTGGTTGTGTTTGTATATTGGAAAGACGCAGGATCTTCCCTGCTTATGCGATAGCTTATCATGCCAAAAACGGGTTATTAGGTAGCCCTCCCGCTTATTGAGGAGTGTAGAAATGGAAACGCCTGAGAAAGCATAATGTTTTCTCAGGCGCAGTTTTTGTGCGCTCCAGTCAGGCTTTATGCGTCGGTGTGGTTGCAATGTTCCGCGGGTGGTGGTACGTCGAGCGCGGGATTGCCGACGAAGAAGTTGAGCGGCTTCAAGGAAAAGCCGACCATCTCCACCGGCATCACCGGCCAGTCTTCCGAGCGCGGCACATGAGTCGAGCCGAAGGTATACCAGGTGACAACGTTTGTATTCACCAGCGACCGATTCTGTTGAACGTATGCTGGCAGACCGTCCCCTCCTTTGCGCTGATTTGGATAGTCGCCGCCTGCAAACCGCTCTCTCGGATCGTACTGCGTTCCCCACAGGTGGGAACGTACAAACCCTCCGCGCTCCCATTGCGGAGTGCCTTCGTGAAAGAGGGGGAATATGTTTGAGCCAGGCACCAGTTTGTAGGCAACGGGCTGACCGAGAGCGTTGCGCACGTTCGGATTGATGACTTTCCAGTAGCGTGAGGTTCTGGGTTCGATGGTACGCTGCGCTTCATGCTCTGTGGCAAGCAGAGTCTCGCGGGCAATCCAGGCGTTGCCGCGCGGATTCTCCGGCCCCAGAGGCAATGGCTCACAGTTGACCTCAACAAGCGAGTTTTGCAACCCATCAAGCATCCAGTCGAGTCTGACATTAAAGTAATGCTGGTGGTTAGGTCCGTAGAGGCCGGGAGCGACCAGCGTGCCTGAAACTGGCTGCTCGCCGGACGCGATGGCTGCCGGCGCAATGATGCCGGTTAGTTTAACCTCGAACTGGATAGAGCCGTCTTGATACAGATACCAGTAAAATCCATATTCGTAGTTGCCCACGGTGGCAATCATGGAGATTACCAGGCGACGGGACCGGCGCACCTCGGCCCTCGTTGAGCCGTCGGGGTTGTACTCAAGGTGCTTCCAGAGGAGGCCATAGTCCTCTTCGTGCATGCAGATGGCGTTTTTGATCAGGATTGGCTGCCCCTCGGCATCGTTTACCCAGGCGTCGAAATAATGGATAACCCCCAGGCAGTCGCAGCCCAGTTCGAGGCTGTTGGCCAGGACGCCGATGCCGACCTCTCCGGTATCAAGGACATTTTTAAAGTTGTGCGTCGGAGTGGCGTCCCCGTACGGCACATACATCTCATCAAGCGAGGCGCGGTAGAGCAGGGGACGCCACCTCTCCTGATCGAAATACTCTAATAGATGCAGCACCAGCCCCTCGCGCGGCGTGAAGCCGACGAGAAAGCGCCACTTCTGCCAGCTTACCCGATTGCCATCCACCTGAAAGCTTACCCCTTCCGGCTGTGTGATTGCGAGCGGCTTGAGATCGGTGCGCAGACCCTTTGGAAAATGGGGGACGTTCGCGGGATCGCTAATACTGGCGACTGTGTAGTTTCCCGAACGCTCGGGAATGGGGACGATGCCAAAATCATCGACCCTGACCGTCATGCTATCCAGCTCGACGGTAACCTTGATGCCTTCGAGGGGACGCGCATAATAATTATCCTCCGGCCCCTGGCTGAGGGTGGCTTGCAGGCAAATGAAGCGTCCTTGCTCCGGGTCGTCTCCTGGCCCCCAATGTCCGGTAGTCCAGGGGAAGAGGGCAATTGTGCTGATATCGGCGATGCCTCGCCTGGCGATTGCCTGTTGAAAGGCGGGATCAGCGTATGCCGCCTCCATTGCTCCAAAAACCTCTGGATACGTCAGCGCGGGCTGAATATCGCTCCGCTCGTTCCAGGAAGTGACGGCCCCCTTACCCAGCGAAACCTGTGCCTCCACTGTTAGCCTGCGCTCGTGGTCACGAATGACGACGTCCACAGTTCTCGTAATCTGCTGGCCCTCAAAGCCGGATAAGACAGATTCCTTCGCAGGTTCATGCAGGCTGTAGGCCATGATGCGCATGCGCGGCGTAATTTTGCCGGATGAACTGAGGAGCGACGTTGTACGTTTGATCTCGTCTTCAGAAAGCGGGGCGAGCGGATGTCGGACAACCTGCGATGAAGTGCTCTTATCAATTGCCATACTCTTTTAAACCCCTTTCTCTCAGAAAGCCGACAGTACTGCTGGGCTTAGTGATCTGTTTAAACAAGTTCTTTTTCTACACTATCCGCTGCAAAAAGGGTGTCTCCTTGCTGAAGAACCTGGGGAGCGCGCCAATTGAGGAGCGCAACGATAATAATGCCCAGCACGAGCCAGGCGCCATCAAGAGGACCAACCAGGATAAATGGTGCGGGCGGTAGTGGCACGAATTGGAAGTACAGGACGATTGCCAGGAGGATGAAAGGGATCGCGGGAAGGATCAGGTGGCGTAGCACGGTAAACTCGCTGCGATGCTCTTTCAAGTAAAAGAACGGTACCGCTAAACAGGTTGCCATGTAGACTAGCAGTATCGGGACGGTTAAGAGGGAGCCGAGGAAGGCAAAGCCCAGGGTGGGGCCGTAGATGAGGCCGGCCACGAGCGTGAGGATAGTACCTACAATAAGCGCCAGGATGATGGCTCGGCCAGGGGTGTGATAGCGATTCGTGTGCCCTAGCAGGCTGGGAAACGCTCTAATGCGTCCCATCGCGTAGAGTTGGCGTGCTACTGCGTTGATGCCGGCGTTGGCGTTGGCGAGCGCACTATTGAGAATGGCGAGAATGGCGATGAACGCGGCTGGTCCCCAAGCTTTCGCCGCCAGCGTGCCCCAGGGATTCTGGTCGTTGGGGTATGCTGTGATTTTGGCGAAGCCCCAGCCGACAACGCCGGCATAGCTGCAAAAGACGTAGAAAATGCCGATGCAGAGCGTCGCCAGCAGGATGGCGCGGGGCACGATGCGCCTGGGGTTGCGCGATTCCTCTCCCAGGGTCGCTGAAGACTCGAAGCCGCTAAAAGCCAGGAACGCGAAAAGCATACCAAATAGCACCCCCTGCCATCCACCGAGGCCCGATTGCAGACTGGAGGCCGGGTTAAAGGTGGCAAGGGTATTGCCGCTGCCTGCCTGGATAATTAACCAGAGGGAGAGCACGACAAAAATGCTGATCTCAATCGCTCCCAGCACTACGCCTGCATCCGCCGAGATTTTGATGCCGAAGTAGGTCAGGAGGAAAGCGACTGCCGCAAAGATGAGGGCGTAAACGATCCAACCATTTGGGCCAAACGAGATATGAAAGGTGCCGGAGAGAAATGCGTCAGTGACCGAGCCCAGCACCAGCAGGGTCAGGGGTAGGAGCAGGATATAGGTCAGCGTAAAAAGCCATCCCACAAGCCACCCCATCTGCGGACCCAATCCACGGCTCACGTAGGTAAAAAATCCGCCTGCCGAGGGTAAATGTTTCGCCATAGAGGCAATGTTGAGGGCGACGAGCAGACAAACGATGAGTGCTATCAATACTGCCAGTGGCAACGCTCCGCCGGTAAAAGGGACTGCTGCACCGAGGGAAAAGGCGACAGCTCCGGCAGGAGCCATAGTTGTGACTGACTGGAACAGGACACCGGGGAGACCAATTGCGTTTGACTGTAGCGTAGATGAGCGTTCTGCAAGAGGTTTCGCTTCAATAGACATCTGAGACTCCTTGTAACCATAAAGAACGGACTCCAGGTGACAGCCTGCAAAAACTCTCTAAATTTACCGGAGAAAATCTCTAAAAGACGGTGAAGAGGGAAGCCTGGGTATGTACCGTTATGTACATAGTAATATAAAAATGCTCTTTATACAAGGTAAGATTATATGTTTTGATTGCACGCTGTCAAGCATCAGACTGGGGCATTAGCAGGCGCCGGCTCAAAGAAGTGAAAAAAGATCAATCCATGGTCCAGGAGAAAGCGGCAGCCTCACCTGGACCATGCAAGTAGCGTCTGGTTCGCTCTAAACCTTTCGCGGCTGATAGGTGAGGATCACGGTTCCGGTCCTGGTCGGTTTTGCAGAGAGCAGGTTCAATCTCTTGAGACCATCCCTATCGCTGAAGAGACGCTTTCCACTGCCCGCCACCACAGAGTGGACCAGGAGAACCAACTCGTCCACCAGGTCCTGTTCCAGCAGAGAGCGGACGAGGGTTGGACTTCCGGCTGTGCCGATATTCTTTCCTGGTTGCTGCTTCAGCCGGGCGATTTCCTGGGCGAGATCGCCCTTGACCAGCGTCGAGTTCTGCCATGCTTCCACGCTCTCCAGGGTGGTCGAGAAGACATATTTAGGCGTAGAGTTAATAAAGCTTGCAAACGGTTCATCCGTAGCCGTGGGCCAGTAGGAAGCCCAATCCTGATAGGTCACGCGCCCCAGCAGGACAGTGTCCTGGGAGGCAAGCTGTTCCATCATAGCCTGCCCCATATCCTCATCGAAGTGTTCTTGCCATTCATTGGGCGACTCCACGACCCCATCGAGGGCGATAAATAAAGCGGCAATGACTTTTCTCATGATCAATACTCCTCTTCATGTCCAAATTTACATAGGTAAGAGTAGTATGCCTCAAGGCAAAGGTGTTGTCTTGTACAAAAACGAAATTTGCTCAGGTCGGCTGTGATGAAGCAATTGAGCAGGGGTTTGTCCAATGAAGCGATTGAGCGAGCGGGTCAGATGCGGCTGATCGTAATACCCGGCCTGCTGAATAGCATCCAGGATCGGGACGCCTTGCTGTAAGAGGAAGGTGGCATAGCGGGCACGTTCGATTTGCCGGGCAGTGCTCTGCGTGATCCCGGTTGCCTGCAAAAACCGATACTGAACCGCACGCGGGGTCAGATCTTTAATCTGCCCTTGTGAAGCAGATTCGATGATGGGGTCACGAAGGAGCAGTCCCTTACGTACCAGCCGCTCGACAAAGATGTCGGCATTCTCATAGTCAGGCAATTGCCAGATAGAGCCACCCAGCCAGAAAGAGTTGCTCGAAGCGGTTGGCAAGTCCACCTGGCCATCTACCAACCTGCTTGTAGGCAGATGTGGCAGAAATGTGCCCAGCTTCAACAGGATGCCGAACCACTCCCCCTCTGCAGGAGCGTTTCCAATCGGAGTAGCTTTGGTCTCGGGACCCCGCAGCGTCATGGTGATCTTGCCCGGGAGTCTACTCACCACGAACTCACAGTGGTTCACGCCAATCGAGAGAAACGGCGTAATGCCCTCACTATGACTGCGCCAGACTCGTTCGACAAAAGGCGAATCCGACGCTCTTTCCTCATCAATGATAATCATACTGCTCCTTCGTCACATAAGAGAGCTTCCGGCTTGACTAGTCTTCAAGCCACTCGGTGATAAAGCGTGGGCTGTGGTGGATGTCTACCTGCAACAAGCGCCCCGAGCCTGAATTGACGAACTTGTGAGGGACACCTGCCGGGACAATCGCAATTTGCCCTGCTTTCGCTTCGAGGGTGGTTGAGCCAATTGTATAGGTGGCACAGCCTTCCTGGATGACAAAGACCTCTTCATAGGGATGAACGTGCAATTTGGGGCCCTCTCCTGGCGGAACGTCCACCAGAATCAAAGAAATGTTGGTGTTTCCATACTGATATCCTTGCAGTTCATAGGTATTCCCATCTCGTGAAAGTTGTTCCCTATTGACAATAAAATAGTTCACCTTCGTCTCTCTTTCTTGCTAAATCGAACAAAAGCTCTCTTGTCAAGAGTAACTGATTCGGAACCTCGACACAAGATGGAAATGGCCGGGAAAACACACATGTGTGTTTTCCTGACCGTAGTTCTAGATAGTCTGGATCAGCTCTACTGGCTTTTCCAGATATACCGCGTTTAACACTCGCTATGCCCGCAGGTGTAACATTTGCGACAGCCCTCCTCGTAGACCATCGTGTTGCAGCCACACTGGGGGCAGAGGTTGCCGGTGACGCTCAGACGGCTTAAATCGTTGTGTGCAGGCGGGTCATCGTGCCCGTTGCTATGATTATTTACCTCGGCAGGATTGTCTTCCGCAGGTTGTAGCGATTCCAGATGCAGTTCGAGGGCGCGCGCCACCGCATCGGGCATAGAGCGCACCTGCTGCATGCCAAAGCCAATAGAGCGGCTGCCACCGATGCCACGGAGGTTCTCCGCGATTTCCTGCAATCTATCGGTCTGCGAGAGCGGGCTGAGCACGCGCAGATTGAGCGAGATCAACCGACCGAGCGCCTCAGCCAGAGCGGCGATATCGCTACCGGCTTTACCAACGTTGACGAAGACCTCTAGCGGTCCCTGATCGTCACTGTTGATGGTAACGTTGATCTTACCCTCCGGTGCGCTGATCTGGCGCGTATAGCCCTGAACCACCGGCGGACGCGGCTTAATGCCATGCTGGACGGAGACCACCGTCTGCATTACCGGCGTCTCCTGCGCCTGTTGTTGAGCTGCCTTCTTCTCATCCTCCACGCGTGTCAGCACGGCATCGCGCGAGCCGTCACGGTAGTAGGTGACGCCTTTACAGCCCATCTCGTAGGCCAGGCGGTAGAGCGTCTCCACCTGCTCAACTGTGTGCTCATTGGGCGCATTGACCGTCTTGCTGATACTGGAATCGGTGTAGCGTTGTACCATCGCCTGGACGCGTACATGCTCCTCCGGCGTCAGATCCTTTGATGAGACGAAGTACGCGGGCGTTGGCGCGTTGGTATGCTTATCACGCCACTCCTGAAGCAGCGGGTGATACAGGATATGCTCTCCTGTGCGGTCCCGGCGAATCATCGCGAAATCGTACACCGGCTCAATACCGGAACTCACGCCCGCTAGCAGACTGGTCGTGCCCGTCGGAGCCTGCGTGAGCAAGACCGCGTTGCGAATGCCCTGCTGGCGAATCTTCTCCTGAACATGCTTTGGCAGCCGCTTGATAAATTTGCCCTGCATATATTTATCGCGGTCAAAATGGGGGAACGAGCCTTTTTCGTCCGCGATATCGGCGGAGGCTTCGTAGGCGGCATCACGGATCGTCGCATAGATGCGCTCGATGATCGGCAGGGACTCCTCACTGCCATAGGCGATCTTCATCTTGATCAGCGCATCGGCCAGCCCCATCGTCCCCAATCCCGTGCGACGCGTGCCAAGCTGTGCCGTCTCATTCTCCTCGATAAAGTACTCGTTGGCATCGACCACATTATCCAGGAAGCGCATCGCCACCTTGCTCTTCTCAGCCAGCCGCTCCCAATCCATCTCGCCATTTTTCACGAAAGCCGCCAGATTGAGCGCGCCCAGGTTGCACACGCCAAAAGGCGGCAAACCTTGTTCCCCGCAATCGAGCGAGCAGTAACCATTAGTGATCCAGGTGAGTGTCTCTGGCTCGTAGAGATCGTAAACCTCTTCCTCGCGCTCAGTATCTTCAACTGAGACAACCGATGCTAGCCATGATCCACCAAAGTAATGCCAGCTTTCAGCGATTTCTTTCAGACGTGCAGCTTTCTCCGGGTGGCTGAGGCCAATCTCAGCATAGAAGCGTGGAATGCCCTCGTTCATGATGACGACATCATATTTCTCACCAGTGCCATACATCGAGCGACCATCATACATCAGGTCCTCTTCGCGGGCCGCACGGTAGACTCGCCCATGAATGCCGAACTGAAGTAGAATTAAACGTACTTGCTGCGCCAGTTCATACGATGAGGTATGGAAGCGCAGCATCGGATTATCTTGCTTCATCAGTATGCTACCATCGGTAGAGAAGAGGCCATCGAGGATTCCCGCTAAAAACTCTTTTTCCATAGCCATGAAAGCGGCAGGAATAGCCTTTTGAGGTGCTTTGGCGTTGGGTATCATGCCAATTCGCATAAGTAAAGATGCTAGCTTATAGCATTCTAGCCGCACGGATGCATGTTTAACGGCAACACCACCTGCCCTGGCAAACTCTTTTTCATCGAGTGTACGATGGGTGTGGATGTTCATATCCGTCATTAGATTCACAAAGGTATCATACCAACCATCTTCGTGAGCGCCGAAGGTTATTTTGTATTGGTAAGCATGGCTGTTCCCGTTTTGCAGTTCGCGCAATGTGCCGTCACCCAACATTGCACCAATGATCAGGCCAAGCTTGCGATCATAAAAGTCTGCGACCTTGAGTTCTCGCTTAGCAATGTATTCCAACGCTGCTGCTGGGAGGTTCTGGCGAGGCCCAAAAGCTTCATTGGCTACCACGAGAACCTTATCACCTTCGGTCAGCTCCGAGATAGGCACCCACTGATACTTTTTGCCGCGTACAACCTTGAGCTTATGATCAGCGGTACCTTCCAGATAACCACCGTCAGAGAAATTCACGCGATAGATGCGCTGAAGTCCATTGTTGTAGAGCTTTTCAATGGGCTTTAGCCCGGCTGGTGTACGCACCTTCATGCCTATTTGCAGATCACGCGCGTATGTGTATCCGTGCTCAGTAGAAACAAGCGTATCGCCAGTAACGCACGGATTCACGCACCGAATATTTTCGTAATACCAGGTGTTCGACTCCTTGTTGTAGCGATCAATAAATACTACTCCTGGTTCTGCCGATTCCCAGGCGGAGGTGCAGATCAGGTCCCAGAGGGCGCGGGCGCGCACCGTTCTCTTGACCTCGCCCTGCCAGGTCAGATTCCAGTCTGCATCATTCTTCACCGCCTGCATAAAGGCGTCGGAGACGCAGACAGAGAGATTGGCGTGCTCGATTTTGCCAGGTGTACGCTTGACGGTAATGAACTCTTCGATGTCAGGATGATTGTCGTCGAGCATGAGCATTAGAGCCCCTCTCCGCGAGCCCCCCTGTTGGATCACATCTCCCGTCGCCACAGAATACAACTGCGCCCATGAGCAAGGACCGGAAGCCGTCCCGTTCACCGTCTTAATATATGAGCCTCGCGGGCGCAACGTCGAGAGATTGATGCCAACACCGCCACCGCGCGCCATGATCTCCGTCATCAGCTTGAGATTGTCGAGAATGCCCTGGCGGCTATCTTCGGGGCTCGGTATGACGAAGCAGTTTGAGACGACAACACCGGCTGAGATGAACGAGTGATCTTCCTCAACCTCAATATCCATCACCATGCCAGCGTACTCTTTGACGGCAATTTCGTCGATCTGTACCCATCTGAGGTTGTCATGCTCAAAGTAATATTTCAAATCAGTGTTGTGCTCAGGCATCTCAACACGGGGAGGGTCCTCATCATAACATACGAAGGTGACATAATCCCCCGGCTTGATATCTTTAGCCGGAATCCAATCCGGCTCGTGTTGCAGGCGTAGTCCATCACGAGATTTGTGCTTATTCACCCATTCCGAACGGATAATATATACTTTATGGTCGCCTGTCAAACGTAGCTCATCGTAGCCTATTTTCTTGGGACGAATGATGTAGAGCGGCTCCGATGTTTCGCGCTCAAATCTATGTAATACGGGACGCAGGCGATTGCGATGTGTCACTACAAGATCGCCAACCGCCACCTGCGAGATTGGTCGATAGCCATTGGCGGTGAGCACTTCCTGATCAGGTGGCATGCAGTTATAATACGTGACCTGGTGCCCCGTACCCGCGCCCGCCAGGATGCGGCCACCGGGCACAAATTGAAAATCAGAGAGCGCGTCGTAGAAACGCTTCTCCCACTCGGCCCGCTTCTCCTCGCTCGTCTCGACGGCGGCAATGCCACGCGCCACGCGCGCCCAGGTTTGTTCGGGATAGAACTCCAGCGGCTGCCCGGCTGCATCCTTCAAGGAGTACCGGTCCATGAAGACTTTTTGACGAATCCCTTCCAACTGTGTCATAGTGGAGTCGGCATCCTGCGAAGAGGGACGCTCCTGTTGTTCTAACATGTTATAGCTCCTTCTTGGCCCCAATTTTTGTCAACGTGAGAAATATCGTTTGTTGCATTGAGACATGGTTTTCAAAATAAGCGCTTGTTTTGAGGTCTCCGCAACTCAGTATACTCGGAAAGAACGCCGAAATCAACCCTTTTGGCACAACATATTGATTTTCTAATGTTTTTACCACAATATGTTGATGCCATAGCTCATATGATATGATATGAGTACGTAAGATGGATAGCTATAGGCTATCGAACATTACAGCAGAAAAAGAGCATTTGCGGCTCCCTGGAGGACTCATGCGCGCCGAAATTATTTCCTGTGGTACCGAACTATTGCTAGGGCATATTACCGATACCAATGCGACCTTCCTCGCCCAGAGCCTGCCCACGCTAGGCATCGATCTCTATTTCGTCTCGCAGGTCGGCGATAACCTGGGGCGTATCGTCGAGACGTTGCAGCGGGCCTGGCAACGCTCGGATTTCATCATTATGACGGGCGGATTGGGTCCCACGGAGGACGACCTTGCCCGCGAGGCCATCAGTGCCCTGCTGGGAGAGACCATGCAGGTTGATCCCGATCTGGAGGCGACCTTGCGGGCGCGCTTTGCCCATATGCGAGCGCCCATGCCTGAGCGCAACCTCAAGCAGGCCAGCCTTATTCCTTCCGCCCAGAGTTTGCCCAATCCCATAGGGACCGCGCCCGGCTGGTGGGTTGAGAAGGACCAGCACATCATCGTCGCCATGCCTGGAGTCCCCAGAGAGATGTACCGCATGTGGGAGGAAGAGGTCGTGCCCAGACTGGCTCATGATCTGGGCGGCCTGATCTTCACGCGCATCTTGCGTGTCACCGGCCTGGGCGAGTCCACCGTTGAAGAGCGGCTAGGTATGCTGGTACGCAGCGATAATCCCACTCTTGCCACCTATGCCAAGAACGATGCCGTCGATGTGCGCATCACGGCCAAAGCGCAGACCAGGGAAGAGGCCGAGCGCATGGTGGTAGAAATGGAGGCGCAGGCGCGCGGCAGGCTCGGCCATCATCATGTCTTTGGCACCGATAAGCAGACGCTGGCGAGCGTCGTGGGCGAGCAGTTATTGGCGCGTAAGATGACATTGGCAGTCATGGAATCGCTCACCGGAGGGCAGCTTGCCAATACCATCACGGATGTACCGGGAAGTTCAGCGTATTTTGTGGGAGGGGTGGTAGCCTATAGCAGCGAACTGAAGGCGCAAATGGGCGTGCCGCGTGCTATCCTGGAAATGCACGGCGCGGTAAGTGAGGAGACCGCGTGCGCTATGGCCCATGCCATACGCGAGCGCTTCGGAGCCGATTTTGGCATCGGCGTCACAGGCGTGGCTGGTCCTGACAGGCAGGAAGAGAAGCCTGTTGGCACTATGCATATCGCCGTTGAGGGGCCGGATGGCGTTACAAGCGTCATGGGACCCGGCTGGCGTGCCAGTCGCTCCGATAACAAACGCTATGCTGTGCTGGCGGCTCTCAATCTGCTGAGGCGCTATCTCGAAGGAAACGCCCCTCTGAAACAGTGAGCTTGTGGCTTAGATAACTGGCTAACCAATGTACAAGGTGTGCGAGCGGGGTCCAGGGGCAGAGCCCCTGGCGGGGTGTGGGGCGTCCCCACGCTTCTCCCCTGCTCGCTGCCGCAGGCAGCAAGAAAAACTCGCACATCGGGTTAGCTATAGTTGAGAAAGTGACAAGCTGACAGCGAAAAGGAAAAGCATAGTTTGCATCGCTGCGAGTGTTATCGTGCGTATGTGGTAATATATACGTAATAGGAGTTTTATCATCCAGAATCGAGGCAGATCGTGTATCAACGTTCCGATGACTTTTCTGAATACCGCGAATACGCCGGGGCTAAAGAGCCTGCGGATTATTTGCATCCTGATTATTATCAGCCGTCGTCTCGTTCTGCTCAACCTGCTCAGTCGCTTGATCAGTCTGCAAGTTATGCAGACTATGCCTCAGAGCCTTCTGTCAATCCTTATGATCCTGAAATGATGAGCGAGTATCGTGGGCCATCGGGAATACATGGATACACCGTAGATGCTGGAGCCGAGCAGCGTGAGGCGGCGGAGCGAGGTCGTGCCGAAGGTGGCAAGAAGCGGGGAGGGCTGGCGGGTCTTGGCGCGATTGCCGTAGGAATTGGCTCCTGGCTGCTCAAATTCAAGTCGTTGGCTTTCCTGCTCAAATTTGGCGGGGCCGGCATTACCGCACTGATCTCTATCGCATTTTACTCGCTCATCTTCGGCTGGCAATTTGCCGTGGGACTGGTCGCGCTCCTCTTCATCCATGAGATGGGGCATGCGGTGGTCATGAAGCTCAAGGGTATTCCGGTGGGGGCAATGATCTTTATTCCCATGATGGGTGCGGCGGTAGTGATGCGCCAGATGCCGCAGAACGCGCGTGACGAAGCGGAAATAGGCATTGCCGGACCTATCGCCGGAACTATTGCATCCTCGTTCTGCCTCTTTATGGGCTTGTTGCCGGGCGCTTCGCTGATCTGGGCTGCGCTGGCATACTTTGGCTTTTTCATCAATCTGTTCAACCTCGTGCCAATCGTGCCTTTTGACGGCGGTCGCGTGCTGGCCGCGATTGACCGGCGCGTCTGGTGGCTGGGGTTTGCCGCACTGCTCGGCTTCTTCATCTGGACGTGGATCAACGGCAACTTCTCGATCTTCCTGCTGCTGTTCGTGCTCATGGCCGGTTCTCAATTCTGGTCGCGGCGAGGCGTTGCCAATTTGCCGGGAGCGCAAGCATATTATGATGTGCCAGTAGGTACGCGTATCGTGTTAAGCCTGTTGTACTTTGGCCTGATCGTCGTCCTCGTCCTGGCGATGTCCACGGCCCATGCGATGCTGCCGGTCGGACAGTAGCGCTGTAAACTGGCATGTTTTCCTGGGGCGATCTCGAAAGCTCTGTTTGAGGATGAGAGCCCACAAAACCTAGAATGGTATTTTTTTAGGGTACAAGAAAAGCTCTCTTTTCTTCGGAAGTTAGGAGAATCTGCCCAACTCGTTAAATTTGTATTTTTTTATTACTTCAACTACAATGAGGACGATGGTCAGAGGATCGATTTCCCTGCGGGTATAAGTTTCCTCTGGGATTGGGATGAGCTCACAGGAAAGCAACGAATGTCTGCTCAATCCTAAAGCCATCGCTATCAGTTCAGTAAAAAATTTTTGGGAGCGAATAGCGTGATAGGTACAATTTGTACCCATCACCCATGAGGCAGGTGGTTTGATGAAGGAAAAGAAGAAAAACTCTCCCGGTGCTCCAGAATCAGAAAGTGCTGATATCGCCAAAAAACTCATTCCTCTCTTTGACGAACCAGTGGAAATTCGAGCCGCGCGCTATCAGGGCGAATGGTATTTGAGCGTCAACGATGTGATCAAATTTTTAACTGGTTCAACTGATCCCGGTCAATACTGGAAAAGAATGCGCGCTCGTGCCAAAACGGAGGAATGGGAAGTGACCGCCCAGGAAGTGATTGAACTTCCTCTTCCCGATAGCAGCGGCAGACTCCAAAATACCAATTGCGCGAATAGAAAAACGCTGCTTCGATTGGTCCAAAGTATTCCTGGCGCAAAAGCCGAAAAATTTCGCTTGGTGTTAGCTGAACTAGGAGATGCGTTCTTTGGATATGTTGAGGATCAATCACAGGCGGTTGAACGCTTTAAAGCAAAGTGGCGGAAGCAGGGAAGGGATGAAGAATGGATCGAAGCCCGACTAAAGAGCGATACGGCGCGAAATGAATGGACCACTGAACTTCAACTACGTGGGATTGATGATAGTCGGCAATTTGCATATCTGACCAACAAACTCCATGTGTTAACTTTTGACATTTCTATTCGCGATCACAAAGCCTTGAAGAAACTCCCTGCGCGCGCAAATTTGCAGGATAATTCCACACCGTTGGAACTCTTGATCGAGGCGACCAGCCAGGCAGCCGCGACAGAGGCCCACCGGGATCGAGACAGTTATGGCCTACTGGAACTGGAACGTGATGTCACCGATGCGGCTGAAGTCGGAAAAGCGGCCCGGCTCGCAGCAGAAAAAATGCTGAAAAAGCCAGTGGTGAGTAGCCAGAATTATTTAAAGGCAGGCAATCATCCCGTGATCGAAGCCGCAAAATCTGTCTCCAGCCACGAGCAGATGTCTTTGTTTGAGACGGTCGATGCCGGTCTCCCTGAAGAGCAGTGAGTCGGCCTTTAAAACGTGAGACAACATGCTGGCAAAAGAACCTGAGTGCTCTTTCTTTTAGAGGAGCATCCAGGTTCGATGAGTTATGTTTATTTTTTGCGGTAAGCTGGATATATTGAGAGCCAACTTCCAGACTCTATTTCTGCTCCCCTCTGCTTGCTCCTTCCAGCCGTTTTAGCTCTCAAATCAAGAAGGTTCGTACATTTTATAAACATTAAACACATGACCAGCGTTTGACTCGTAGAAAGAAGGCGCGCTAGAGGTGATTGTTCCTGGCTGGAGGGCTCAAACTCCCAAAGCTCGCGTACAAGATCACGAGCATGATACCAAGCGCTATCATCAAAAGTATTCTGATGAGATTGCAGACAATCAAGAATATTTTCGGAAGTGGTTAATAGGGCTGCTTGCAGCCCTTCCAATTCGAATCCAGCATCCAGTTTGCGTTTCTGTTCCTCTTCGTCCATAGCATTCACTAGCCCAGAAAGGATCAAATGGTGATACTCCTCATAATCTGCAAAAGGGAGAGGCAGGCTCTTTGACAGGGTACGAGCCTGCTGACGTTTCTCTCGAAGTCCTCGCAAAGCAGCTTTAATATGCCGTATTGCTTCACTTTTCCGGCTAATATTGCAGTCAACAATGTCATTTGCGTTTTTCCAGCTAATATTGCAGCCAACAATGTCATGTGCATCACCAGAAATCATTGCCTCTGGCAATTTCGCTGCGTGAGTAGCCCAATGGCACATAACGTTTTTTACCTGATCCAGGGTGATGCCATATTGCTCTCCACACGCCACCCAAGCCCAAATCAACAAATGTCCTCGTAAAAACATTACATGCTTGCTGTTCTGCCGTTTCGGGGCAACGGGCAAACGAGCTCGTAAAGTCATGATATAGGTATCGTACCACTGCTCGATGGCACACAATCCAGAGAACAAATGCGCTTGCCTTTTCGTCCAGCATTTCCGCTGCGCATTAGGCATCAATCCTTGCTTGATAAAGGCATCTAGAGTGTGCTCGTTTTGTCCCGTGGCGGCCTGAAGTGCTTTTGCAGATAAATTTGGTTGCCCTGCCGTGGGATCGTTAGCAAGCTCTATAGCTCGCTGCATAAATGTGTCTATGTCGATATTGATAGTGTCTTTCATGATGAACTCCTTTGCTACTAGCCTAGATAATGTTTGATAATGAGCACCACTACACCGACAATAATGCCAATTATGAGTGGTAGCAGTACCAATCGTACTATACGCCGCATCCAGTAATTCCATGCACCAGGAATCATAGTGTTACCTTTCTTTGATACGTTTGTGTTTTTGCAAAATCATCAAGACGCAATCGCTGCATCTTGTGATTGAAGCGTACCAGAAAATTACTGCGCTAACACGAGATTTTTGTGAAATTTTCTCCGAGATTAAGGATATATAGGAAAATATTTTCAGCCTACAGTAGCAAGTCTAACTCCAATATGTCACTTGAAAGTATTGATATATGTAGGAACTGATCAGTTTGGATAACTCTGGCGCGAACTTGCTTAGGAAGGATGAGATGTGAACAAGTGCTTTTTATCGGAAAAGCAATAGTATTAATAGTCGCAGCCGGTAGTTTAGCAACATGTGGACGTAAAGCGCAAATTCGCGTTGAAAATGCACCTTTTCTGCCGTCTCTCAGCCTTCTCTTGAAAGGGACAAGAACCCGAGTAGGTCAATTGGTCGGAGGCGCTCAGGTTCTTGCTTTATTTGGTTAGCTATCGATCTCCACCTCAGCTTCGATCTCCACCGGGATATTAAATGGCAGTGCCGCCATCCCCACTGCCGAGCGTGCATGAGCGCCCTCTTGCTCTCCATAGAGGGAGAGAATAAGGTGGGAGAAGCCGTTGATCACTTCCGGCTGCCTGGTAAAGTCGGGAGTGGAGTTGACCATCCCAAATACGCGTAGCCAGGCTGTCACACGGTCCAGATCGCCCAGTTCGCGCTTGAGGCTGCCCAGCATTGCCAGCGCGACCAGACGAGCAGCCTCCTGTCCCTCTTCGAGCGAAACCTCCGCCCCGACTTTGCCGAGCGTTTTTGTCAATGAGCCATCGGGCATCTGTGGTCCGTGACCTGAAATAAATGCTCGCTTGCCGCGAACTCGTACCCACGGAAAGGGCAACTGCACCGATAGAGGTCGTTCTGGCAGTATCAGTCCCAATTCTTGTAATTTTGCTTCGATGCGCATGAAACTCCTCCTGTGTCTTGCCGATAGATATATTTCATATAGCCATAATCTATGCTTATGCTTCGATTTCTGACGAGAGGTGCCAGAGTGAGGTCCAGTGGTGTAGCCAGCGCTGGCGTACCTCTTCCTCTGTGGCTCCCAGGTCGTACGCGGGCGAGGTCAGCGGCAAGGCCCGTTCGACTTGTATCAAGACGATGGCCTGAATGGGATTGGCTGTTCCCCGTTGCCGGTAGAAAGCGAGGATCTGCTCAAACGGCGGTTCCTCTGTAAGCACTGTTGCTCTCCCTTTGAAGCGATACCCCTTGCGTACCAGCGGATCGACCACATTGATTTCAATTGCCGGATTGTGTCGCAGGTTGGCAACTGTCCCGGGCGAAACAATATCCGCAAAAATCAGGTGATCGTCGTCCCAGCAGGCTACCGTCCCCTTTGGGGAGAGATTGGGCGTGCCATCTGCACATATAGTAGCAACGTATCCCAGTCGCTGCTCCCGTACGATGCGCTGCATATCTTCGGTCAGAATACCCATAAAAGCCTTCCTACTTTCTTTACCATAAACCAGGTCTGTAATCTGCCGTCTTCTTTGAGCCGAGAGACGAGAATTCATAAAGGTTGGTAGCGTCGTGTTGCCAGAGACACGCTAGGCGTGAGATTTGAGAGCTTGCTGCCATGCATGAACCGGCGGGACCTCCTCTAGCTCTGATTTCGTGAGTACATCAATGAAAACCGGTTCGTTACTCGCCAGTGCATCTTTAATCGCGGGCGCAAGTTGATCGGGATGCTCAATGCGTATGCCATGAACGCCAAAGGCTTCTGCTACCCGTACCGCGTCCATCTTGCCGGAGAAATCGACGCTCATATAGCGCTGTCCGTAGTAGAGGTGTTGCAGCATCTTGATCCAGCCGAAGGAGCCGTTATTAAAATGGAGCAGCGTAATTGGTAGCGCCAGGTCGGCGATGGTCGCCAGCTCAGTTCCCGACATACCAAAGGAGCCATCACCCACCAGCCCCACAATGCGCTCGTTGGGACGCGCGAAAGCAGCTCCAACCGTAGCGGGTAGGGCGTAGCCCAGACCACCATGCGCGCGCGGAATCACAATCGAGCGACCTGGACGGCGGGTGCGGAACTGAGCCGCCGTAAATGGCGTCATCGTGCCAGGGTCGGCGACCACCACCACATCATCTGGCGTATGTTGCCAGAGTGCGTCAATCACGCGTTGAGGCGCAATCGGAATTTCGTTGCACGATGCGCGCTCTGCCGCCTGAGTCCAGAAAGCTTGTGCGCTGTGGGACAGCGTCTGTACAGTACGGGAGCGTGCCGGTGGAGCGATATTATGAGCATCAATGAGTGTCAGTAACGCGCTGAGCGATTCTTTCAGATCGCCACAGGCCGCAACTGTTGCAGGCAGATTGTTGCCCAGTTCATTGGGATCGATATCAAGCCGGAATGTGCAATCTCTCGGCAAGGCGTGTAATCTCGTCCCAAGCTCCTGAGAGCACAGCGCCGCCGCCTGCCACGATGATTGGTCGTTGCGCGGTCAGCAGTGCATCGAGCATTGCGCGGAGAGCGGACTCGGGGGCCTGGCAGCGATATGATGGATAGGTCCGACAGGCGTTTTCCGCGTAGATAGAGGGAGATGTTACCTCTTCCATCAACACATCTTCTGGCAGAACGACATGGACCGCTCCACCACGACCACTGGTCGCGGCGCGGAAGGCGCGGCGTATCACATCGGGCAGCGTCTGCGGGCGCTTTACCACGTAGCTCGCCTTAGTCGCGGACCGTAACAGGTCCTGCTGGTCGATAGCTGTTAGCGTTCCTTTTCCCTCATCGGTAAGCGGGACATCGGACGTGAAAACAATCAGCGGCACCGAAGAGCCGTTGGCTTCGGCAACTCCTGGAATCACATACGTTGCGCCGCCGCCACTGGGCGCTTCAGTGATGCCGGGCTTATAGGAGAGTCGCGCGTAGGCATCGGCCATAAATGAGGCGGAGCGTTCATCGCGCGCCATAATATGTGTAATCTCCCCGCGAGCCTGATAAAGCGCGTCATACAGGATCATAGTGGTATCACCAGGCACACCAAAGATGTGTTTGACCTGGTAAGCTTTGAGCATTTCGACCAGGAGCTGTGCCGCGTTCATAAGCAATCCTTTCCGCCGGCAACCTTCAATTTTTGCTACTAGCGTAACATATAGTCAACTGATCTTGCCAACTTGGAACCGGAATCTGAACTAAGAGACCCGGATTGAAGGTAGCTGGTTACATTTTTATCGACAGCAGGATGGAAGCCGATAAAAGCGAAAACGCCTGGAAAGTTTGCCTCTAATGCCTTCTGATTCTTCTCTTGATTGGTCTGTGAAGCCATTGCTACTTTCCCCTCTTTATCTCGCTATCGTGCCTCTCACGTATGATAATGGCAGGATATGCTTTATTGTACATGAGAAGTGAATGCGATTGGAAGAGAAAAAAGTGCTTACTCAGCTTCGATCTCTACCGAGATATTAAATGGCAAATTCCACTTGTCCCTTCATTGCGTAATGCATAGATATTATAACCCCAACTCAAGCAGAAACTCGCTGACATAGGTGGCTTGACCATCCGAGAGGACAAGGTCCTCGCGCCCGGGAAGTACTTCCTGTATTAGGAGGACGCGCTCTACCGGGTTGGCTAGCTGCTCTGTATGCTTCACCATTTGCTCGAATAGCATTACGCTGAGATAGTTGCGAAAATCGATATAGAGAGGCTTACGATCTTTCGTGTATGCGGCTGGAATGCGTATAAAGCACTCCTGTGGAATCTGATGCGCAACGAGCCAGCGCTGAACTTTGAGCATATATTCAAACGACGAGCTTCCTTTCTCGCGTTTAGGGAGGGACTGCGCTCCCACCATCCAGGTTGCCCGCCTGATCACCAGCTTCCCCAGATACAACCGTGGATACTCCTGGACGGGCAATTCGGCGCCACAGCCTTTGATATCCGGCATGTGGAACAACGAAAGCAAGGGATGCACCGCGCCTTCGCTAAACACATGGAGCAGAAAGCGGTAAAGCGGTGGTTGTTGAGAGTCATCAAGCAGCCCCAGATGTACTGGTAATATCGCTCTTTGCAGTCGGCGTGAAGCAAGGCGTAGGCGATTCATGGAGGGATCGTAGATGATATCTAGATCTGTGAGAGGAAAGCATCTGTCCGATGGACGCGCGCTTACCGTTCCTGGATAGAGAAGCTCATAAGGTGTCTGAGCTCTGCGCAGACTTGCGTTGCTGCCAAAAACCCCGAGAATGTCAGTCCACAATGGCTCACTATCCTCCTGGGAGTGAGGAGCAAGGGACGGAGGAGCAGAGGCGTTAACCTGCGTTTCTAACCATTGCAGATATCCTTCACTGCGTCCAAAACCACTGCGTACCGCGTTAAGGACCAGTTGTGGCACGCCATCACGGAGCAACATCTGACACGAAAAGGCGAGCGAGCGAGGAGGAGAGAGAAACGCCGGAAATCTGGCAATAAACTCGCGCAGGGCAGGAACATCGAGCTGCCCATCCTGAGCATAAGGGGTAGATTGGTGGACAAATGTCTGAAGAAACTCCTGTTGCAGGTGCTGAATCTGCTCCAGCTCGGCCAGATTGCACGGAGGATATGCCGCGCCGTTGGCAACCAGGTGCGTCAGGTGAGAACCACTAATGCGGTAACCAGGTCGCCAGCCTCCCGGCTGTGCCTGTTCGTAGCAGAAATCCTCGTAGAAGCGTAAGATGTTGATCTTCGCATCTGGTCCGTAATGATCGGCGAAAAACGCAGCCACAGCCAGACGACCCGGCAAATGTTGATCGTAGAGCGCGCTTACTTGCTGGAGCAGCGCCAGATCATCGAGTGCCGGCTGAAAGTGTGCCAGAGAGCAGTGGATCGTGCCCCCTTCGAGGAGTGTATTCTCATAGAACGTGTACTGCGCCGATGTGGCAATGCCGCGCTTACGCAAGTCAGTGCTTTGCACGATACTCTCCAGCGTCGTGTCGATGCTCTCGCGCAACATATGACGCTCTGTAGCTTGTCCTGTGGCCATGTACTGTTGTATGGATTGCTGCACTTTTTGGAGCAGGAGCGCGATGGCTTGTACCCGTTCACTGTGAAACGGATGTAGGGATGAGAGCAACTGCTGGAGATAATCGTCTGAAAGATCAGGGATGGCCAGATCGAGTTCAAACAGGCCAAATTCGATCAACTGATCGAGCCCACGCTGAACCTCGGCGGCCTCCGGTGGTGGATACATCTGGGCAATAGTCCGGGTGATGGCGGCGTAGGAAGGGTCTGGAGCGCGGTTAATGATCTGCAATACATCATGCATTTTCCGAGAGTTGGGGAGGCGCATCACCGTTTCGCCCTGCTTCATACGGGCATCTTTCCATCCCAGAAAACACACGCTTGTAACGTCCTCAAGCAGGCTGGAATTCACGCGGAGGGAAAGGGCATTCCGAACCTCGGGCCAGCGCGCGACTCCCGCAGCAATGCGCTGCGCAATGCTCCAATTTAGCGCAATCGCACTGCGTCGCTGCCAGTGCGTCTCGCAGGTGAGAGGAGGGCCGTTTTCTACCCAAAAGCCACGCCCGGTACTCATGAAGGTGCTAAAGGGGCTGGTTTTTGTAGCCATCCGCGAAAGATAGGTGGAAAGTCCGAGTTCCAGTTGTCGGTCGTGGCGCAACGTGCCGCCGGGGTCTTGCTGGCTCCATCTTACCATATCCTCATACAGATCTTTGCTCGCCAGAACCAGCCCCTGCTGAAAGATCTCCTGTTGTGTGATGCGCTGGAGCATCGCACGTTTCTCAATCCATTCTGTCTCCAACGTCTCCTGCCCACACATGCGCAGCGTCTGTATTCGTTCCATCTCGGCCAGCCAGATCCTGATGGTGCTTGCAAACTCTTCTGGCAGCGCCTCCCAGGCAGGAGAACTGAGGGGTTTGGGCATCTGAACGTGGTAGATGGCACGACGTAGCGCCAGCAACTGATAGACGATCTTTTTATCCGAGATTGCTCCTATAGCGTGATATAATGCCTCAGAAAGGGATTCCACCTGGGCCTGGAGTTTGCTCTCTCTTGCCAGCAGTTCATCGATTACTCCCATTGTACTGGTAAAGCGCAGAGGGAGTATACTCTCCATCGGAAGCCCGGCCACGCGCACAGTCAGGGGCGAGCCTGGAGAAGGTGTTGCAGGGATATGTGTCATCAGTGTGCCCTCATGTATGTGAGCAGGTGTCTTGCGTCGATGATAGCAAAAAATCTCTCCTCTTGAGAGGTCGCCCTCGAACAGTTTTTGATGGGTGAAAAGTAGAAGGCACCTGTAAAAACGTATTCAAGTCTTACATACTCAAGTATAAAAAAGAAGAAGAGGTTCGTCAAGGTAATCTGCTACTTACTCTAAAATTTAATATTTTGGTAATCACTAATTTTGATCGTATAAAATTGATATTAAGATAGGAAAATATTAAATAATATTCTAAGAAAAAATATATTTTTGTATTGACAAGACAAAATTTTCCTGCTACTCTTTTAACTGAACCAGGGGGTGGTCTCCTTCTGGTCTGCATCGAGTATGAGGAGCAGTACTACTTACCCCAAAGAGTACTGCTCCTCATGCTATGGCGAGGGATTTTTTGCGAAGGTGAAATTTGCCTTGACTTTTAGGAAATCAGGGCGTATAATTTTAACAATTTGAAGCATTCCCAAACGAACCAGAGATTGGAAAAGGCACGGCATCTTCATGGGCTTAAAGCACTGGATACTGATAATACAGGTAACAACGCCGCAGATGGGTTGTTTCACCGTTTTTCCCGATGGCCCAGGTGCCATTATCTGGAAGAGATTCTCTTCCTCACCCCCACCGATTCAGGGGTGAGGAATTTTTTTTTGCCTGTTGGGCCTGTTCCCAGATCCGCTCCCTTTCTATCCAGGAAGGAAGAAAAGGATGACCTGTCAACCGGCTATCATGAGCAAATATTATAGAAGTTTTACTGGAGAAGTAATAATTGGCTTAACATTCACCAACGAGAAGAGGTCGTTGGACAGCTTGGAGGCTCTTTTATGCATCAGGTGACATCGGCTACTAATTCATTAAGCAGGATCAATGGCGACTTCGCCGGGAAAGATATTATTTCTCTGGAGCAGTTTTCCGCCGCTGATCTTCGTCTGTTGTTCAACGTAACGCGCGAAATGAAGCAAATAGCGCTGAACAAAGAGCCTTCACAGTTGCTGGCAGGCCATATTATATCGCTGCTATTTTTTGAGCCTTCCAGCCGCACCTTCGCCTCGTTTGCTGCGGCAGTCAAGCGACTGGGCGGCCAGACGGTTGAGATGCAGAATCCAGAGACGACCGCCTCTATTTATAAAGGGGAATCTTTTGAGGATACCATTCGCGTGCTAGAGGCGTATTCCGATGCGATTGTGCTGCGCCACCGCACTTCCGGCGCTGCGCAAAGGGCGGCGGATGCTGCTGAAACGATACCGCTGATTAACGCCGGCGATGGCAATAACGAGCATCCAACGCAGACGTTGCTCGACCTCTATACGCTCTATGAACGCTTTGGCCGCCTGGATAATCTTACAGGTCTGCTGGTTGGCGATCCGCTCAATAGCCGCACGATGCATTCGTTGCTGCGGGGGCTCTCGCTCTTTAGCGGCAATACCGTCTATCTTCTCTCCTTGCCGCAACTGCGATTGAGCAGAGACGACTTCGTTTTTTTGAGCGGAAGGGGAGTGAAGATCGTGGAAATAAGTAAGGAGCAAGATATTCCGCGGGATTGTCATTTCTGGTACTGGACGCGGGTGCAGAAAGAGCGTTTTGCCTCCCTCGAAGAGTATCAGGACATCGCCAGGAATACTTTTGTGGCGACGCCGCAATTGCTCAATGCATATGCCAGCAAAGATATGATCCTGATGGACCCGCTGCCACGCGTGGACTCGGTAGATCCGGCGGTTGATGCGGACGAGCGGGCAGTCTATCTGCGTTCACAGATTAGAAATGGCTTGTATACGCGGATGGCATTACTGGCGTTAGTATTATTGCAGTACCCTCAAGCGGGTTGAGCTAGCCATGCCCTTTCGCCGCATCCATTGGGGAATACTATACATGCTCTACCCCAGGATGTCAAGTCGAAATGCACGAGGGAAAGCGTAATTGAAAATATTGTTGAAAGGGATCAGCGTCAATGAAAAACGTTGCCATTGATAATAACATTCTTGTTGAAAAACGCCTTGAAAACCATGCCGTACGGCATAGCTTACCAGCCGAGGCATATGCTGATGGTGGCGACCTGCTGCTAAAGGAGACGTCGCGAAAGGCAACACTGGTACTGGAGGATGGAACTGCATTTGCAGGCACTTCCTTTGGCTATGAAGAGGCGGTCTCGGGAGAAGTCGTTTTCAGTACCGGCATGGTTGGCTATCCAGAGGCTCTGACCGATGCATCTTTCGCGGGCCAGATCCTGACGATGACCTATCCTATAATCGGCAACTATGGAGTGCCGGAGCCATCGCTATGGGAAAGCAATAAAATCCAGGTTGCCGCGCTGATTGTTTCTGACTATATTGATACTCCTTCTCACGCGCAAAGCACGATGAAGCTGGATACGTGGCTCAAGCTGCAAAAGATTCCGGCTCTGGAAATTAAAGATACACGCTTTTTAACTCAGCATATTCGCAAGCATGGCACGATGCTGGGCAAAATAATCTTTGATAGCGATATTCCTTTCTACAATCCCGATGACGATAATCTGGTCGCAAAAGTCTCAACGCGGCAGGTAACAAAAAGGGGAGATGGGGATCTGACGATTGCCCTCATAGATTGCGGAGCCAAACGCAATATTGAGCATTGCCTGACTGCAAGAAACGTAAGTGTGGTGACGGTTCCCTGGGATTGGGATCTTTTTGCGCCGGAGCAGAGTTTTGCCTTTGACGGCATTCTGATCTCCAATGGACCGGGCAACCCTAAGATGGTGCAGAAGACCATCGAGACGATCAAAACCGCTCTGGCGCGCGATATTCCGATGATGGGGATCTGTCTGGGGCACCAGTTGCTGGCCCTGGCGGCTGGTGGGGACACCTATAAGCTCAAGTTTGGGCATAGAAGCCAGAATCAGCCTTGTCTTTTAATGCCGCCCGCCAACGCCGCTGTCGCGTCTAGCACTCCCACGATGAATCGGGGAGCTACGGCGGGCGGCAAGGAAGGCCTGTTGCAGGGAACGAAACGCTGCTTTATCACCACTCAGAACCACGGTTTCGCGGTTGAGAAGTTGCCTCCCGCTTTTGAACCCTGGTTTGTGAACGCCAATGATGGCAGTAATGAAGGGATGCGCCATAGCAGCAAGCCCTTCTTCTCCGTCCAATTCCATCCTGAGGCGACCCCTGGCCCGATGGACACAGAATGGCTATTCGATCACTTCCTGGATGCATGCCGGGCAGGAAAGGAGACCCGTAGGGTCTCGATTTATCGCGACCGGCGCGATTTATCGCGTGACCCAATAAATCACCCCGGCGTGACCGATCCCTCCCACACGGCAGAGCCCTCCTGCGTGACCGATCCCAGCCATCCCCACAGTGAGGTAAGACGTTAACATGGAGCAGGTACATGCAAGCTTTGCCGCTGCCCACATTAAGAAAGTGTTGGTATTGGGGGCAGGGGCGTTGAAGATAGGGCAATCGGGCGAGTTTGACTATTCCGGTTCGCAGGCGCTCAAGGCGTTGCGCGAGGAGGGCATCTCGACCGTCCTGGTCAATCCCAATATTGCCACCATTCAGACCTCCAAGCTGCTGGCGGACCAGGTCTACTTTTTACCCGTGACGGCTTTCTTTGTGGAGAAGATCATCGCCAAAGAGCGGCCCGACGGTATCCTGCTCTCCTTCGGAGGTCAGACGGCGCTCAACTGTGGCATTGAGCTGTACCGTACGGGCGTGCTGGAGAGGTACGGGGTCCAGATTTTAGGGACACCCATTTCCGCCATTATCCTCACCGAAGACCGGCAGGAGTTTGCGCAGCATTTACATGGCATCGATATCCCAACGCCTCAGAGCAGGAGCGCGGTAACGCTGGCGGAGGCCATGCGCATAGGGGAGGCGTTGGGCTTTCCGGTGATGGTGCGCGCCGGTTTTGCGCTGGGTGGGCAGGGGTCGGGTATTGCCCAGAATGTGCAGGAACTGGAGGCTATCGTTAATGGCGCGCTCGCATTCGCTCCGCAGGTGTTGGTTGAGCAGTATCTCCACCACTTCAAAGAGGTCGAGTACGAGGTTGTGCGCGATGGCTATGATAACTGCATTACCGTCTGTAATATGGAGAATATGGACCCGCTGGGCATCCATACCGGTGAATCGATTGTAATTGCTCCCAGCCAGACGCTGACCAACCACGAATATCATATGCTGCGCACCGCCGCGATCACCATCGTCAGAAGCCTGGGCATTGTGGGGGAGTGTAATGTGCAATTTGCCCTTAACCCCAGAACTTCCGCGTATTATGTGATAGAAGTCAATGCACGCCTCTCGCGTAGCTCCGCCCTCGCCAGTAAAGCGACGGGCTATCCACTGGCGTACGTCGCTGCAAAACTGGCGCTGGGCTATGGGCTGACGGAGCTTACCAACAGGATCACAGGCGTGACGCGAGCCTGCTTCGAGCCTAGCCTCGATTATGTAGTGGTGAAGATCCCACGCTGGGACCTTGAGAAGTTCAAAGGGGTGGATGAGACGATTGGCACCGGCATGAAATCGGTCGGCGAGGTGATGGGCATTGGCCGCACCTTCGAGGAAGCCTATCAAAAAGCTATCCGCATGCTGGACCTGGATTTTGAAGGGGCCACTTCCGAAAAGGTATTTGCGAACGGGGCTGATCTTGATATTTCTCCAGCTATAGGAGCGGTAGGGACAGGGCAACCGCGAGGGATTGCCCCTACGTCTGTCAGTGAGGAAGACCCTCGTCGGCAAGATAGTATTGATAAATACCTTTATACGCCCACGCCTAAACGCATGTTTGCGCTACCCCTGGCGATGCGTCACGGCATTGCGGTAGAAGAGATTGCCGTCATTACAGGCATCGACTCCTGGTTTTTGCAGCGCATCAAGCATATCGTGGACATTGAGGAGGATCTCAGGAGGAGCCAGGATCTCTCGGCGGCCAATCTGCTCGCTTTGAAGCAAAGGGGGGTATCCGACAAGCGTATTGGTGAGTTAACAGGCCAGACGGGGCTGGCTATCAGATCGCTACGGAAGAAACTGGGGATAACGCCCTGGATCTTTCAGATTGACACGTTGGCAGCCGAGTTCCCATCTGAGACCAACTATTTGTATATGACCTATAACGCTCAGCATCATGATATAGAGCCTTTGCGGGGAGATGGTGTGGTAATCCTGGGATCTGGCCCTTACCGTATTGGCTCGTCGGTCGAATTTGACTGGACGTGTGTGAGCACCGTGGATGCGCTCAAAAAATATCATAAACGCTCTATTGTCATAAATTGCAATCCTGAGACAGTATCTACCGATTATGACACCTCTGATCGCCTGTACTTTGAAGAATTGACGTTTGAGCGTATCGCTGACGTGTGTGAATTTGAATTACCTTATGGCGTGATCGTCTCGGTAGGTGGGCAGACGCCGAACAATCGAGCCAAAGCTTTGCAAAATTATGGCGTGCGCATCCTGGGGACGGATGCAACCGATATTGACCGGGCGGAGGACCGCAGTAAATTTTCTAAATTGCTGGACACATTAGATATTCGCCAGCCGGCATGGGATAAATTTGTCAACATTGCCGAAGCGATCCAGTTTGCCGAGCGCGTGGGCTATCCCGTGCTGGTCAGACCTTCCTATGTGCTTTCGGGCAGCGCCATGAATATCTGCAATACGCAGGAGGAGCTGGAGCAATATACCAGGGAGGCGGCGGCAGTTTCGCCGGAGCATCCCGTGACGGTGACGAAGTTTCTTGAGAAGGTCAAGGAGGTCGAGCTGGATGCCGTGGCGCAACATGGCGAGATCAAAGCTTTTGTCATCTCAGAACACATCGAGAATGCAGGCGTGCATTCCGGCGATGCCACGATAGTCCTGCCGCCGCAGACGCTCAATGCCGAGACAAAAGGCAGAATAGAGGAAGTTGGGTATGCCATTGCCGGGGCGCTCAATATTACGGGTCCGTTCAACATGCAGTTTCTGGCGAAGGATAACCAGGTCTATGTCATCGAGGTCAATCTGAGGGCCTCGCGTACCTTCCCCTTCATCTCGAAAGTGACCGGCATCAACTTCATGGAACTCTTTGTTGACGCGCTTTTTGCGGATGCGATCCAGCGGACCCCGAATGTCCAACCGGTGCAGATGCCGGAACTGGCGTTTACCGCGGTGAAGGCGCCGCAATTTTCGTTCTCGCGCCTTACTGGAGCTGATCCTGTGTTGCGGGTCGAGATGGCGTCAACGGGAGAGGTGGCCTGTTTTGGCGATGATGTGGAGGAAGCCTATTTGAAAGCCATTCTTGCGACGGGGGGGCGCATCCCGCAAAAAGGCGTTTTTATCAGCCTGGGTGGGCAGGAGAAGAAGGAGAAGTTTCTGGAGAGCGCCAGGCTGCTCAGCAAACTGCATATTCCACTGTATGCCACGGCTAAAACATGCGCGTTCTTACAATCTCATGGTATTGAAGCCACGATGCTCTACAAAATACACGAGCAGCGCACGCCCAATGTCCTGACCTACTTCCGTGACAACAAGATCGATCTGGCTATCAATATTGTAGACCAGTTTATTAAAAAAGAAGTTGACGATGATTACGCTATGCGACGTTACGCCGTAGATCATAATGTGCCTCTCTTCACCAAAATCAAGCAGGCCCGCCTCTTTATCAAGGCGATTGCCGAGAAAAACCTTGCCACGCTGCCCATTAACGCATGGAATGAATATTCGTAGGGGTAATGTCTGGTAGCAAAGATGAACGGTAGGGGCAAGGGGAAGGGTAGGGAGAGGTGGGGGCCTTGCGCTTGCCCTGATCGATACGAAATGCAAGAGGCGTAGGGGCAAGGGGAAGGGTAGGGAGAGGTGGGGGCCTTGCGCTTGCCCTGATCGATACGAAATGCGAGAAAGGAGCCTTATATGACAACGCATGCAAATGTTGAGACGATAGAGACGGATATCTTAATTATTGGTTCGGGCGGCTCGGGGTTGAGGGCGGCGATTGAGGCGACGAAACGCCTTTCCGCCAGCCTGAGCGAAGCTAGCGCGTCAGCAGCGTTGGCTGGCGGAATTTCAAGGCAGCGAGGGGCAAGGGTTCTGGTGGTGGCGAAGGAGTTTTTGAAGGATGCTCATACGGGCTGGGCGATGGGCGGCCTCAATGTGGCAATGAAGGAGCCCGCGACGCCGCAGATGCATTTTGAGGATACGGTTAACGGCGGCTGGTATATCAATAATTATAAACTTGCCAGGATCTTTGCCGAAGAGATGCCTGACCGCATCCATGATCTGGAGAACTACGGCGTGAAGTTTGATCGCTTGCCCGATGGCTCGTATTTTGTGTGGGCTGGAGGCAAGCAGTCCGCGCCGCTGAATTTATGCGCTGGCGATTATACCGGGCGCGAGATGATGCAGGGGCTGCTGGCCGAAGTTGAGCGGCTGCACATTCCCTTCCTGGAATACCATTATGTTGCGCGTCTGCTCAAGCAGGGAGACAGGGTAGTTGGGGCTTTCCTGATCGATAATCGAACGGGAGCTTACAAGGTCGTGCAGGCAAAGGCGACGATTGTGGCAACGGGCGGGGGTGGCAATATGTACAAGATCAATACCAATGCGCCAAGTAATACGGGCGAGGGCTATGCCTGGGCGCTTGACGTGGGGGCCGAGCTGGTCGATATGGAGATGGTGCAGTTTCACCCCACAGGCATGGCGTATCCGCCCGAGAAGCGCGGCACCCTGGTGACTGAGAAGGTCAGAGGCAACGGCGGTATCCTCAAAAATAAGAATGGGGAGCGTTTTATGCAGCGTTACCAGCCCCAGCGTCTTGAACTGGCCGGGCGCGACGAGGTGACGCGAGCGATCTACCAGGAGATCGCCGAGGGGCGGGGAACGGAGCATGGCGCGGTCTACCTGGACACAACGCATTGGGAAGAGGGCAAGGCCGAAAAGCTGGTCCCCGACGTCTTCGCAGCCCATATGGAGGTGGGGATCGACATTCGCAAGCAGATGATGGAGATCACGCCCTCCATGCATCATATGATGGGTGGCTATGCGATCAACGAGTGGGGCGAGACGGGGGTAAAGGGGCTCTTCGCCGTTGGTGAGGTCACGACCAGCGTTCACGGGGCCAATCGTCTCGGCGGAAATTCGCTAGCAGAGGGCCAGGTCTTCGGGCGACGCGCCGGCATCCGTGCAGCCGAATATGTTAAGCAAAACCTGCCGGTGCAGATTGATCCGCAGATTATCGGTGCAGAAGTGCGACACATTGAAGCATTTCGCCAGCGCCAGAATGGGCCAGCTCCGGCAGACATGCTAGGACGCATCAAGGCCGTGATGTGGAACGACGTTGGCATTATCAGAGATGCCGCGCACCTGGAAAACGCCCTGCGAGAGATTAAACAGCTACAGGTTGAGTCACAGCATCTTGTGGCCGCCGACGAGCAGCAGGTCCAGGCGTGCCTGGAAATCCAGGATATGCTGAAAACGGCAGAGGTAATCATCCTCGCAGCTCTAGAGCGCAAAGAGAGCCGAGGAGCGCATTACCGGGCCGATTATCCGCAAATGGATCAGGCATGGGTAAAGAATATTCGCATCCGCAAAGATAAGCAAGGGAAGCTTGTCGTCAGGGTGACCGATCCTGTCAAAGATTAGTTTCAATCCCTTCAAGCGGGTCGTGCTAGCCACCGGCTCCTGCCGCCCCTCTTGAGGAGAAGGATAACATCGAGTCCTAAGATGTCAAGTGGAAATGCATGAGGAACGTTTAACATGTCTACAACGCTCATCGGCTCCATCGTGCTGCCGGACCGCATTATCAAAGGCACATTACATATCGCTGACGGCAAAATCGCGAGGATTGAAGAGGGTTTTCCTCCATCCGATGTAGGGGCGGGGCTGGCCCCCGCCCTGCCTACGGGACAACCGCAAGAGGCAGGGCAACCGCAAGGGATTGCCCCTACAGCAGCCGTGATTGATTGCCGTGATTATTATATTCTGCCCGGTCTGATTGAGGTGCATGGGCATTTTCGCGAGCCAGGGCTTGAACATAAGGAGGATATTCCCCACGGCACGCGGGCGGCTCTGGCCGGTGGCTATACCACCGTCTTTGACATGCCCAATGTCAGGCCGCCGACAACAACCGTCGCGCGGGTAGAGCAGCAGATCGCGCGCTATAACGGCAGATCGTATACCGATTTTGCCATCAATATGGGAACCGCCGTTGAGGATATCGACGAACTGACAAAGATCGACAAAAAGCTGATTACGGGCGTCAAGATCTTTACCGCCGGTCATGCCACAACGCCTACTACCATCCCTCATCTTGGTGATATTGCCCGCATTTTCGAGATTCTGGGCGAGCGTGGGATCATGGCGCTGCTCCACGCCGAAAATCAAGAACTGGTCGATTATTTTACCCACAAATACCGCGATCAGTTGGGGAGGAGCGATCCGCCGGTATGGGGAGAGGCGCGCAACCTGTCTGTTGTGCTGACCTCCGCGCTGGAGATGGTCGCGCTGGCGAAGCAGTTTGGCGTCAAACTCTATTTGCTGCACCTCTCAACCGGGGAAGAGTTCGCCGCCGTCGAGTTTGGGCGCAGCATTGGCGTGGATGTCTACGGAGAAATCGCCGCCTATCAGTTGGCGTTTAATAGCGACGATTACGCAACTTACGGCAATATGATCAATGTCGCGCCCGCGTTGCGCACACCTGACGAGCAGAGGCGGCTCTGGCAACTGCTGCGAGCAGGCAAAATCGACGCCGTCATTTCCGAGCATACGCCGCATACATTGGCGGAGAAGCAAAAGCAGAGCGTCTGGGAGGTGGCGTCGGGCATGCCCGGGATTCAGGAGACACTCCCTGTCCTGCTAAGCAACTGGGTCAAGCATTTTGGTCCGGCCAGCCTGGAAGAGGGATTGGTGCGCATCGCCCAGGTCACTTCGCGGAACATCGCCGATATTTTCGGCTTTGCTCAGAAGGGCGGCCTGGTTGTTGGCAAGGACGCTGATATCACGGTAGTTGATGCAAAACGTCCCTGGAACGTGCAAAAAGACGATCTTTTCACCAAAAATCGCTGGTCTGCTTATGAAGGCATGGAACTGATCGGCAGGCCCGTGATGACGTTCTTGCGCGGGGATCTGGTCTATCAAGGCGGCAAAATAGTGGGCGATCCGCGGGGGCAACGCATTGAAAGGTAGGGGCGGGGCTGGTCCCCGCCCAGGTTTGTCCCGCCGTCCTACGTGAGGGCAACCGCGAGGGATTGCCCCTACCCGCGATAAGGAGACAGCCATGAACGATCCAGCCATTATGCAGCTATTCACCGTTGCCGGAGCCATTATCACCGACAGCCATTTCGTTTATAGTTCAGGTCGGCATAGTTCGGTCTATATCAATAAGGACGCGCTCTACTTGCATACCGCCGCGATATCAAAGCTCTGTGAATTGATGGTTCGTCCCTATGATGCCGATCAGATTGACGTCGTGGTTGGCCCGGTTCTGGGCGGTATCGTCCTCTCCCAGTGGGCGGCGCATCATCTCAACCAGCGTCGTTCAGCAGGAGAGACGCTGGCGGTTTACGCGGAAAAAGGGAGCGATGGGACGGATAAAAAGTTTTTCTTCAGCCGCGGCTATGACAGGCATATCGCTGGCAAAAACATCCTCGTCGTTGAAGATGTGCTCACAACGGGCGGCTCCGTGCGCCAGGTGATCGAGCTTGTACGCCAACACGGTGGCAATGTCGTTGGCCTGAGCGCGCTCTGCAATCGTGGCAACGTGCAGCCTGCCGACGTGGGGAATGTGCCGCTTCAATCCGTGATTGCGATAACGCTAGAGACCTTCACCGAAGCGGAATGTCCATTTTGCCGTCAGCAAGTGCCCATCAATACCGAACTGGGCAAGGGGCGAGCGTTTCTGGCAAAAAAGATCAGTAGCTGATTGTAATGAGTAAAAGCCTATGATGGAGGAATAAGATGATGACACAGCAAAATCAAGCAGAAGAGCGAGCAGGGCAGGGGCAAGCCCTGCCCCTACAGCATGTGGCAAAGACAGCCTTCATCTCATTATTGAAACAGCGGTGGCAGGAGGGGTATGCCGTCTGTGTCGGGTTAGATTCGGATTATGAGCAGTTGCCTGCCGCAGTGAAAAAAGTCGGCAGTGTTGAAGAGGCTATTTTTACATTCAACCGCGAGATCATCGACGCCACTCATGACCTGGTTTGCGCGTATAAGCCTAACATTGCTTTTTATGAGGCGCAAGGGGATGCCGGCTATCGCGCGCTCATGCGAACAGTTCATTATATAAAGGAAACTTATTCCCATCTTCCCGTGATCCTCGATGCCAAGCGGGCAGATATCGGCAGCACCAATGCTGGCTATGTTGCGGCTGTCTTCGATGTCATCGGCGCTGATGCGGTGACTGTCCACCCGTATCTGGGGAGGGAGGCTCTGGCACCTTTTCTGGCGCGCAAAGAGAAGGGCATCCTTGTGCTGGTAAAAACGTCGAATCCTGGCTCAGGCGAATTGCAGGATCTACCTGTAGGAGAAGAACAGGAGCCATTGTACCAGGTTGTGGCGCGCCATGTGGCGCAGAGCTGGAACATTCATGGAAACTGTGCAATCGTCGTTGGCGCAACGTATCCCGCGGAACTGGCCCGTGTGCGCGCTATCGTGGGTGATATGCCCATTCTCATTCCTGGTATCGGTACACAGGGGGGCGAGGTTGCCGCCACGGTAAACGCTGGCAAAAACAGCCGCGGTCAGGGTATGATTATCGGTGCCTCCCGCAGCATCATCTTCGCCTCGCGAGGTACCGATTTCGCGCAAGCTGCCCGCAGAGCGACGGAGCAACTGGACGCAGAGATCCGGCACAGCAAGTAGCTTTCTCTTTGCGTAAAAGGAGAACGTGGTGTGGGACTCTTTGCCTATAGTAGGTGGTAGTTGTTGAGGCTTGCTCACTTCTGTGGTAAAACTATAGTAAAGAAGCTTGAGTAGCATTTTACTGCACTGGGTAAAATCTCTGTGACAGCGTGAAAATATAGATACATGTGGATATAATCCGGTAACAAGAACAATGAGGGGGACAGAGTCAATGAGAGCAGCAGCAATGAGCCACAGCGGAGGAATTGATGTTGTTGCTCATGATGACGAAATCCTCTGCAAGCAACGTTTTTCCTCTTTTCTGGAACGTACAGCCGTTACCAGGCTATTGACAATTTGGCACGCTAAGCAAGCAATCGGCGTTTATCATATGGCAGATTTTGCCGCCGTTTTTGAAATGCCGCTGCATGCCCCCCCCAGATAGATATATCTACACATAGAAATATATGTATCAAAAGCAGAGCAAGAGTAGTTGGAGAGGGAAGGTGGGGCGGTGAGAAGAAGCCAAAACCCGGTGAGAAAAAGCCGGAGCAAAAGCCCGATAAGAAGAAGCCGCGCAGAGATAGTGGCAGAGAGCCGCGAGAGCCGCGCCAGCCAAATAGAAATCTCACACCCCTCATTTCTTTCAATATCCTCTAACGCCTTTTCTACCCCATAAGGTTTATGTGTCAGCGGAGTCCGCCTTACTCCGTTCCTCATTTTCCATTTTGCGACGGAACTGTTCCAGGTTACTGCGCACGCGGGCGACCGCAGGATGCTCCGTTCCCAGCGACTGTTCGTAAATGCTCAAAGCTCGTCGATATAACGCTTCGGCCTGCTGATATTGCTCCTGTCTGGCTATGAGCAGGGCCAGATTGTTGAGGAAGAGGGCAACGTCGGGATGCTCCGCTCCCAGCACCTGTTCCCCGATGGTTAGCGCCTGCCGGTACAGTGCTTCGGCCTGCTGATAGTCGCCCTGCAATTCAATGATATGTGCCAATTTATTGATGCTATGAGCCGTCTCTGAATGTTTTTCGCCAAACGCTTGCTCGCGCATGGCGAGGGCTTGCCGGTATAACGCTTCGGCCTGCTGGTAATCGCCCTGCGTCTCATAAAGCGTGCCCAGGCTATTCAGTGTGTAGGTGATATCGGGATGATCGGTATATGCGGCTTGTTCATAGATGGCAAGCGCCCGCCGGTACATCGTTTCAGCCTGCTCATAATGACCTTGCAGATAATGCACTAGCCCGAGATTATTCAACGTTTTGGCGGTATCAGGATGGTCAGTCCCTACCTCGCGTTCATCGATGGCGAGCACGCGTAGATAGAACTGCTCAGCCTGCTGATACCGTCCTTGATTTTCATATAGCACAGCGAGATTGTGCAAGCTTTCCGCCGTTGTGGGATCGTCCGCGCCCAGCTCCTGCTCGCGAAGCTTGAGGGCGCGCTGGTGAAACGCTTCCGCCTCCTGATAGTGAGCCTGTCTCTGAGCCAGCAGTCCTAGTGAGTTGAGGGTCTGGGCCATGTCCAGGAGGTCTGGACGGCGCTGGCGTTCATGCAGGTGCAGGGACTGGGTGAGGACGGCTTCCGCCTCGCTATAGTATCCGCGCTGGTAATAATAGAAGCCCAGGCGCTCTAGAAGTTGCGCGCCCTCTGGCAAGCTGAGCTGGAAATCCTGAATCAAGGTCGCGCAATGCTGCGCCTGAGGTACGTAGCGTTCGCACGCATCCCAGGTTTTGAAACGAACTTCGGGGAAGGTGGCATTAACCATGCGCACTGCTTGCTTTGCCATCTGGACTTGCTGTTGTTGCGTCAGCTCCTGTCTGAGGATGATCTGGACGATATGATGCATGTTCAGCGTCGTGCTATCGGCGCCATGCTGGAGCAGTGAGAAGCGCCTGAGCGTGGCAATGGCGGCATCCAGGGCGAGGGGATCAAGCAGCAGTGTGCGCAGGGGGCCAACCAGCGAGGAGGCACCATGCGCAATCATTTCGTCTGGCAGCGCCTCTGGATAGAGAAACGCGAAGAGGTGTAGCAATTTCAGGGCGTCAGGATCAACCTGAGCGATCTTTTCAAACGTCAATGAAAGCGTCGTCGTGACCGGATTGGGATGATCATCCACAAAGCGTCCCCGTGTGCCGAGAAAGGCTACCTGTCGTTGGCGATAGAGGTCGAGATAGGAGGCGAGAGATCGCCCGGTTTCATCGATGTAGGCCCCAGCTTGATCGAGGGCCAGGGGGTAGCTCGCGAATTCCTGCGCGATAGCCATAGCTTGCATGTAAGCTTCTATGGGAGCATCTTCACGTTCGCCCTTTGGGGGAATGATTTTGGCGCGTCGCAGCAGCAGCAGGGCACCTTCCTCGTTGGTCAATTGATCCACAGGGATGGCATAGGCAAATGGTCCCGTCGCTGCCGAGTGAGTAGTCAGGAGCACATGGCCGTTGCTATTAAGGGGAACGAGCTGGTTCAGCAGAGAGAAGTCGTCCAGGTCATCGAGCACCAAGAGCCAGCGGTCGTGGCTCTGTAGCCAGCGTCTGAGCGCCGCGAGACGCGCTGACTCGTCAACGTCTTTTGGCAGCGAGATGCCCAGTTGATCGGCCAGCGAGCGAAGGTCCGAGTGGAATAGGTCGCGAGAGGCCGTATTGAGCCATAAGGTTGCCTGGTATTCCGCTTGATAGCGGTGCGCATATTCGATGGCGAGGAGCGTTTTGCCGATGCCGCCCAGGCCATAGAGCGCCTGAATGTTGGGCTGGTTGCTCTGTTCGGAATTGAAGGAGGCGTGCAGGGTGGTGAAAATGGTATCGCGATCAGTAAAAAAGGGATTGCGCCTGAGGGGGAGGGTAGAGAGCGGAAACTGTGGCGACCTTGCTGGTCGAGGCGTGTTGCTCCAGCGATGCGCCAGATCAGCGACAACCCGCCGAATGCCCTCTGCCACTTCCTTCAGGGCTGTATCCAGGTTTTCCCAGATGCTGACGGGGCGGCCATCGGGAGGAAGGGGACTATGTTGCTCCAGTGGCAATCCGCTCCAATCGATTGGGCGTAAAAGCACCGGAATGACAGGTGTGGCCCTGGTGATATGTTGCTCAAGCGCGTATGGCATTTCCATTTCGACGCAACGGTCTGAGGCGAAAAAATCGGCGCTGATAAGCAGCACAATAATATCGGCTGTGCTGATGTGGGAGCGAATAATCTCTCTGGCATTGCTTCCCGGGCTGATCTCGCTATCGTACCACAGATTGATGTGCCCCTGTAGCCTCATTACGCCCAGGTGCTTGCGCAATTGCTCGAACAGCGTCCTATCCTCGGTCGTGGGGGCAAGTGAGAAGAAAATTTTCACGCATTCCGCAATATGTGAAAGAGCCACGTTACGCCTGTTCCTCAATGTTTTTACACGAATTGCCGCAAAGTGTCACCTGTTCTACCTCCGCTATTGTATCATGAATTGGTCATAATTATCATCAAGAGCTTCTCCAGGCTTCAGGGTTTCTCAAACGTCGCTGCACGCTTTGACTGCTCGCGCCGAAGGCGTTCACAGGGAGAGGAAGGTGCTGGCGGTGGGCTGCGCCCACCGCCAGCACCTTCCTCTCGAACGGCTCGCTTGCGAGCCGTTCTGTCTGAAAAAACCACGTTTGAGAAACCCTGCTCCAGGCTTTCAGCAGGGCCAGGTTGTCGGGAAGGTGGTCGATGTTGCCAAATTCCTTGACGACGATTGAAATGAGCAAAGGGGGCACGAAATGTAGTGTTAGATGTGATAAGATAGAGGTACATTCATGTTGCCGCCAGAAGAGCTATCAGCATCGCTGGAAGAATGGATGCGCGAATTTGTAAAAAGGAGTTTGCCTGCTATGCCCGATACCTCACGTCCAAAACCATTGCCTGTTGTCACCGATGAGAGCCGCCCGTTTTGGGATGGATGTCGGCAGGGCAAATTCCTGCTGCAATACTGTGAGCAGTGCCGACAACACCAGTTCTACCCGCGCATGTACTGCATGCAGTGCGGAGCCGAAACGCTCCGTTGGGTGGAGAGCAGTGGACGGGGCGTAATCTACTCCTATACCATTATTCGCCAGATCAAATCAGCCGAGTTTGGCAATGATACGCCCTATAATGTCGCGATTGTGCAACTGGAGGAGGGGCCGCGCCTGATGAGCAATATCGTCGATATTGACCCCGCAGATCTGCGGGTGGATCTGCCCGTGACGGTGGTATTTGATGCCGTCACGGATGCGATCTCTATCCCTCGATTCAGGCCAGCATAAGCCGTCAATTTCAGCAAAATTGAAGGAGTTAGACGTATGCCAGACTACATGACCCCTGACGACGTTTACGCCATTCCAATTGAAGCGTTGGATCTCAAAATCCGCACATATAATTGCTTGAAGCGGAGCCAGATCAATAAAGTGGGTCAGTTGCTCTCCATGCGGAGAAAGAAGATCCTTGCGATTCGCAGCCTGACGTATGAGAATTATGAAGAAATTCGGACGCGATTGATCGCCTGTGGCTTCATGTCTCCTAGACAGCTACTCGGACCATTTGCAGAAAAAGACGAAGAGCAGGAGGATAAATGACCTCTCTGTGATGCATCTCATGGAAATTGCGCCATTATATCGCGTATTCCTCGATCTGACGCTGTTTCCAGATTCTGACCGTCTTAATCCCTGCCTTGCGCAAAATTGCCTCAGTCTGCTGGTGAGCCTGGGCTACCTGTAGTGGGTTATGGGCGTCGGAACCAACGCTGATGGGTGTTCGATGCAGAGCGCAGGCGCGAACAAGTCTGCGTACAAGCTGAGGGTACAGCAAAACATCGTAACCGTTGGCCTCCAGAGCAATATTGTTACGGGTCGCCTCAGCCGCCAGGCGTTCAAGCTCGTCATCCAGCGTTGGCGGAAGGTGCGGGTTGCGAGATCCCATACGCACCGGGTGACTGACCAGGCTAAAACAGCCACTGTTTACGGTAGCACGCAATAATTCCATATAGCGCAGCCAGAGCGCCTCGCCCTCTTCCTGGCCTATCTCATCGATGCGCTCAAAAACTATGCCATCGATCTCGTGGACAGAGCCGATCAGGAAATCCCAGGGGTATGCTTGCAAGGAAGCTTGAATGACGGCGTTTTTCTCCGGGATAAAATCTACCTCCAGCCCCAGACGTACATCAAACCCCTGCTCCTGAGAGGCTGCCTGGACAGCCTCTATATAAGAGGAAAAGGAGAGCATCGGTCCCTCCAGCACCATATGCTCTAAGGGGGCACGACCTTCAGTCATTTGAAAAACGTGTTCAGAGAGGCCAAGAACACGTAGCCCGCGTTTCTGTGCGGCTCGCACCATCTGTCTAGCGGAGCTGCGGACTACATGGCTGTGAAAATCGGTCGTGATGCTCATCGCGTTTCCTTTTCCTTAGTATAGCAGGTGTGTAGCCCGTAGCTCCCCGATTAATCGTGGGAGCCTTTTCTTTTATAACAAGCGAGTAGTCTCAAGCAGTTTACCGGTACGGAAACGTTGATTACTAAATGGTTCGATGGGAAGGGTTGTGCTTTTGCCATCAAGGATTAGCTCGGTGAGGAGCTTTGCAGCCATTGGGGCGTGCATAAAACCATGCCCGGAGAAACCACAGGCGCAGAGGAATCCCTCTACTTCGGTCTTGCCGAGAATGGGGTGCTCATCGGGCGTCATTTCATATAGTCCAGACCAGACGCACTCGATCCCCGCTTTTAGCAGTGGGGGACAGCGACGTTGTATTTCAGCTCTGACCTCTTGCCAGAAGTCTTCATTGACGGGCAAGGCAAAGGCGTCTGGTGCCAGATTGCGATTGCGCTCTTCCTCTTCGGCGCTGACGGGAAGGGGCATGGTCAGGATAATGCGCTCGTCGCGCCTGCGGAAGTGGAAGCCGGTGCTTAAATCAACGACCATCGGGACGTCATCTGGCAGGCCGCTGAACGGTTCGGTCAGATAGAGTTGGCGGCGCAATGGGTAGACCGGAAAATCGGTGATGCCGGCGAGGCGGGAAACAAAGGCCGAGAATGGTCCGGTCGCATTAACAATTAAAGGAGTCTGGATGGTTTCCTGAGGCGTCTGAACGGCTTGCACGCGTCCAGAGGTCATGGTAATACCGGTAACCGGGGTATGCTCGCGTACAACGAGTCCGCGCGTTTGAGCTTCCTGGATCAAAGCCTGTGCCATTGCGCCCGGATCGCTATAGCCGTCGGTGGGACAGAATGTTGCGCCCAGCACGTCATCAAGGACGAGCTGGGGAAGGTGCTGATGGACATCATCGGGAGTAAGTAGCTGCGTTGGGACGCCTAAGGATTGTTGCAGGGCGACGAAACGTTGCATTGCCTGCCAGCTCGCCGGGGGTGTAACCAGGAAGAGATAGCCATACTGGTAAAAGCGTGGTCGTTCAGGATGGCTATCTCGTTCCCGGGTAAATTGCTCGTAGAAGCGGACGCCTTCGATGGAAAAGCGGATATCAAGCTCGTCGGCGAATTGCTGCCGGATGCCGCCGGTTGCGCGTCCGCTCGTACCTGATGCTATGGTAGCGCGTTCGAGCAGCACCACGTTGCGCGCTCCCCGCATTGTAAGCTGGTATGCTATGCTGGCTCCGATAATGCCGCCTCCGACGATAACGATATCTGCGGTTGGCATTGTTCAGTTAGCCTTTCTTATGCTTGCACCACGGCAATAGTGAAGCCATCCATATACTCATCGTCCATTGCTAGCGCGAGCGATACCAGGTGAGGGTTATTAATGACGTCGGTGTTATATTGATACACTCCTCGGGTGCCTTCGTCCTGATCATCAGGGGCGAGAGCTCTTCCGCCGCGAATGCAGTTATCGGCCACGATAATGCTTCCTGGTCGGGTGAGCTTGAGCGCCCATTCAAGATATTGGGGGTAAGGAGGTTTATCTGCATCGATAAATACAAGATCGAACGGAGCTTCGCTCTGGAGTTGGGGCAGCAGGTCAAGCGCCTTGCCCACGCGTACCTCGGTGCGGTCTCCGACGCCAGCCCTGGCGAAGGAGTTGCGCACAACCTCGGCATGTTTGGAGCTGATCTCTAAGGCAATGAGGCGGCCTCCCGCGGGCAGAGCGCGGGCGAGCCAGATGCCGCTATAGCCAGCGAGCGAGCCAATCTCTAGAATTTTGTGTGCATTACAGGCCGCAGCCAGCAATTGTAGCATCTTACCCTGGATCGGCGAGATCTGAATTGCCGGCATGTCCGCCTCTTTTGCTGAGGCGATGGCCTGCTGTAGGGCGTCATCTTCGGGCGCGAACATACGCGTGATGGTGGACACAATGTGCTCGCGTTTCTCTTCATCCTGCTGGAGTTTGGTGATATCAGCATGATTATCGGTCATGAATGCAACCTTTCGAGTATCTTGTGAGGATATTGCCATGTGCTGTTTCCTAAATAGACATGCATTTATTATATATCATGTGGGATTGGCTCCGTGTGAAGAAGAGGAAAGCGGCATCTTTTGCCGCTAGTTCTTGATTTACTTAAATAGCGTGTCTTATAAAGCTGTTTGGTATCCCTGAAGATGTGGTTGAGCTGATTGGCCTCATAGCGGCATCCCTTGCAAACCGCCCTGGATCGCTCGTATAATGGCGGAAGCATCGGACAACGTCCGAGTTGTGCTACACTGAAAGAAAGCGTCAAGTACCCCGCCTGAAGGTGAGGGCTCGTGAACTGGGAGTGCCTTAAAGAAGATGCCTATCCTTGAAACTGAACGACTGATCTTGCGAGACTTTGTCCTGAGCGATTGGGATGCGCTCAACGCTTTCTTGTCCGATCCATCCGTCACCCGCTTTATGCACTTTGCCTCCTGGGATGAGAGCGAGCGGCGCGAATGGCTTACCTGGCTTGTTCAGGACGCATCCAATCCCCATCGCGACGCCTACAATTGGGCGATTACATTACAAAGCAACGGATTGCTCATCGGATGGTTTGGCATTGGCGGAAGCAGTCGTTCATCGGAGAAAGGTACACGCTCATGTGGCTATGCGCTAAACCAGCGCTTCTGGGGACAGGGCTATATGCCTGAAGCGGCACGAGCGATCTTTACCTATGAGTTTACGGTGCTAGGAACCCATCGCATCATTGCAGACTGTGAAATAGCGAATCTCGCATCCGCCCGGGTCATGCAGAAATGCGGCATGGCATTTGAAGGGACGTTTTATGATGCCGACATTGAGGGGAATTGGGCCAACCGACACCTCTACAGTATCACCTCACGGGCCAGTGAAACGCTCTGACCTGTTCAAGCTTGTCTGAGTGCCTCTGTGCGACAGCGATGGCGAGGGAAGGGATACGATGCTCGACCATTCCTCGCTGAATGCGCTCGCGTAGCCGGTGAAAGAGTTTATAATCTTGAGGCGTTTCTGTCATGGAGTTTCACACTGCTGCTTTTTTCAGGATAGATCTTTTGTTGTTGCTCAGGCCCGTCATTGCTGTGCTCCTGGTTTCCCCGCCTGGGTTGCTGTTGTTCTGCTTGCTGCATCTGCACGGGATGTCTCCTTCGTCAGGTAACTTTGCCTGCCGCTCATTCTGGGTGAAGGGAAATTGAAGTAATAGTGGCGGTGGTGGGACTCGAACCCACGACTTATTCCACGGGGACATCAACGCGCTTTCCGTCCCTTCGTGCGCCGCCTGTTGTCGGTGTGACGCCTGAGTCCGGTGCCTCTGCAATTTACCCGTGGGCCTCCCTTACGCTACCGAGTTCCACGGGCCTGGGGGAGTGTCCTCTGGTTCCGTTGACCAGCGCTCTACCTTCTGAGCTACACCGCCGGAAAACTTTTTGGCTGTCCCGCATAGAATAACATACCTTTATAGAGTACACAAGTATCTAAAAAGGCATGCTTTATGCGTTCTGGTGTTTTTTATGCTATTGTTATTGCAAGCAGTCAAATGAAGAGTTGCTACTATTTTTAAGAAGCTTTTTTGATGGCTAGTTATTTTAAGAGCAGGGAGGAGCATTCGCATATGCCATTGGACCCACAGGTTCAGGACGTTTTAGACGCTATGATCGCTTTAGGCGCGCCGCCGCTGAACACGCTGCCGGTTGCCGATGCTCGTGCGGCATTTATTGCTTTGGGAGCTGCGAGAAGGGGCGAGCCGGAGCCCGTGAGCAAGATCGAGGATCGCACCATTCCCGGTCCTGAGGGAGCGATCCCGATCCGTATTTACACGCCGGAGGGGCATGGGCCATTTCCCGTGCTCGTCTTCTTTCATGGTGGCGGCTGGGTTATTGGCAACATTGATACCCATGATGCCACCTGTCGCGCGCTTACCAACGCTGCCGGATGCATCACTGTTTCAGTTGACTATCGGCTGGCCCCAGAGCACAAATTCCCGGCGGCACCTGAAGATTGCTATGCCGCCACGACATGGGTGGCTAAAAATGCTGCTGCTATTAATAGTGATGCTGCGCGTATTGCTGTTGGCGGCGATAGTGCTGGTGGTAATCTGGCTGCCGTTGTCGCTTTGATGGCGCGTGATCGTGGCGGTCCTAAGCTCATATATCAGCTCTTGATCTATCCGGTGACCGATTATTACAAGCCTGGCACCCCTTCTTACCAGGAGAATGCCGAGGGGTATTTTCTCACGCGCGAGGGCATGGTCTGGTTCTGGGATCTCTATTTGTCGAACGAGGGTGAGGCGCTGCATCCCTATGTCTCTCCATTGCAAGCGGAGAGTTTGAGCGGCCTGCCACCTGCGATGGTTATCACTGCTGAGTTTGACCCATTACGGGACGAAGGCGAGATGTACGCAAATCGCTTGAAGGATGCCGATGTGCCAGTTACTTATGTCCCTTACCAGGGGATGATCCACGGCTTTGTCGGTATGGCTGCGGTGATTGATCAGGGAAAGGTGGCTATTGCGAAAGCGGGAGCTGCTCTGCGTTCGGCCTTTAGCAAAGAGTAGATTTGAATGCGCCCTCCATAACATTATGGGGGGCGTCCACTTCTAGCAAGCTTCCTCTTGTCTGTTCAAATCCATATGCGATAGGATATGTAGGAGACGAAGGAAGTGGGTATGCCAGGATTTTTCTTGCCAATCACGCCGACAGTGAAAATAGTCCTCATAGTGCTTATTGCCGGGCTGGTGCTGATCGGCATCATGTTGCGTCCCTGGAAGACCAATGAGGCCCTCATTGCACTGGTGGGAGCCGGGTTGCTGCTTGTACTGGGGCTGCTATCGCCGCTGAGCGCCCTTTTCACGCTGGTGCAAGACTGGAATATCTTTTTCTTTTTCCTGGGAATGATGGGCCTCTCCGCGCTGGCAGAGACGGCGGGTTTTTTTGACTGGCTGGCGACAATCGCGGCGCGACTATCGAGCAACAGCGTGCGGAGGCTCTTCTTGAATACGTTCCTGCTCGGGACGCTGATCTCCATGTTCCTTTCCAATGACGCCACCGCTTTGATCCTGACGCCGATCATCTACAGCCTCACTACGCGTCTAAAGCTCTCCGTTTTGCCCTTTCTCTTTGCCTGCACCTTTATTGCAGACTCCGCCTCGTTTTTGTTGCCGGTCAGCAATCCCATTAATATTATTGTCTTATCGGCATTTCCCCTTGATCTCTGGACGTTTCTACGCTTGCTGTTCTTGCCCAGCCTCGTTGTTATCAGCATCAATATCGGCCTGTTCTTGCTGTTGTATCGCCGCCATCTCCACGGGCAATTTGATAGCAAACGTCTGCCAGCCGTGGCTGAAGTTGTGAAGCATCAAGGCTATTTTCGCTATACCTGCGTTGTGCTGCTGCTCGTTGCCATTGCCTATGTGACCGCCGCAGCACTGGCGATCCCGCTTTCTCTTGTCGCGATGGCGGGTGCCTTGTTGCTTTTACTGGGCGCCTGGTATTGGAAGCAGAGCAACCTGCGAGCTGTAAGGGGACAGGTGTCCTGGTCCATCTTTGGGTTTATCGCGGGGATGTTTATTATTGTCCAGGCGGTCGAGAACACAGGTCTGACCGCGCAATTCGGGCAATTTCTGCTGCACCTCTCCGATGGAACTGGCCTGGGGGCGGTGCTTATAGGAACCGCCGGGGCGGCATTAGGGACAAATGTGATTAACAATCTTCCAATGGCGGTCGGAATGACCTCTTCGTTGCATAGTCTCCAGCACGCCCCTCTGGCTGTTCGGCATGGGTTTATTGCGGCAACCATCTTTGGTTGTGACCTGGGACCCAATGTAACAACCGTGGGTTCGCTAGCAACGGTGCTCTGGCTGCTGATCCTGCGACGCAGAAATCTGGATGTCTCGGGGCTGGACTACTTCAAAGTGGGAATTATCGTGACGCCGGTGATGCTCGCTGCCGGGGCTTTGACGGTCTGGGTCATGCTCTTCTTGGGAGGATAGTATGCGCGTTCTCTGTTGTCTTGATGGAACGAACATTGAGCAAATCAGCAGGGCAGTCAACGTTTTACTCGCCGCGGAAGCGAGAACGATAGGCGTGTTGTATGTGACTGATACCGGACCGGAGAAGCAGATGGAGCGGCAGCGGGAACGTCTGTGGCGACCGGCGCCGCCCCCTCCAGCCAGGCGCACACAGATGCAGCAGGCAGAGGAGGCTGCGGCCCAGGATATCCTTGAGGAGGGCCGTCGCGCTCTGGGAGAGGCGGAAATGCTGCGCCGGACAGGACGGCCAGAACGCGAAATTGTGCAGGCGGCGGAGGAATGGCGGGCCGATATGCTGATCGTTTGCGCGCGCTCTTTTCAAGAAAGAGGGCCGCTCGCCGGACCAAAGTCGGTTGGGCATGTGGCGCGGTTTGTGCTGGATCACGCGCCCTGCCCGGTATTGCTGCTTCGCCGCTTTCCTGATCGAGGTAGTATGCCGATGCCACGATAGCCTCCTGATTAAGGAGAGCTACGTGGCATAGTGAGCTAGTAGGAGACATTTTCCAGGGCTACGAGGTGGCCGGTGCCACCCAGGGTTGATAGGTCAATGTCGGCAACGCAACGAACTTTGACGTAGTTTAGGGTCAGATTCCCTTCAACATGGGCGATGCCTGAGCGCTGGTCGAAGTTGGCCTGGCCGAGGTCAGTTGCCGCTTTATCGACGCGCACTCCTAGATCAGTGCCTCCCTGGGTACTAGTAAACTTAATAAAGACATAGCCCATATGTTCAACACGTTGCTTGAATTCTTCAAGAGAAGGTCGGGGGCCTCCAACGATCACGGCATGGCTACCTTGCGAGAGACGCTGTACGAGATCGTTCATGCAGAACACTCCTTTGTTGCCATACGTTTGCGGAGGCTGAGAGGTCGCATATCTGTCCATACCTCTTTGATGTATGCCAGACAATCGGCCTTAGGTCCACTCTTGCCGGCATCGAACCAGCCAGGAGGGTTTTCACGGTTGGCAGGCCAAATAGAGTACTGTTCTTCGAGGTTGTGTACCACCCTGTAAACTGTTTGATCGTCATCCTCTCGGGACATTGTGTGCAACTCCTTTCAGACTATAGGGTCAAAGAAAACATACATCTTCCCACCTGTTTTCATAGATAGAATAATTGATAGAAAGGTTATTGTGAGCTTGAATATATAAACAGTATAGATGGCAAACGTTATTAATCACAATACGTTGTTGGTGTATTTTTTGCCTGTACAGGGAGGTATAAGAAGAAGGGGCAGGGGTGAAAGAGAGTACTCTCTGCTCATACTCCTGCCCGGTCAACCAGTGATGTGGAGGTGCATTGCTATCTTTCTTCTCCACAGCACATCTCCCACGTTGGCAGTAAAGTTCCAACAAAGTAACCTCAGGGATTACCTGGTGCCAGCTTATCAAGAACAATCTTGCTGAATTCGAAGATATCATCAACATGTATCTTGCTCAAAACATCCTGTTCTTGAGATGTCAGTTCAACTCCTCTTGTTTGTGCAGCGGCAACAGGATTATCCAATAACTCCTGGCAAAAATCTGAGTCTATCAGTGCCAGGCCGATCAGTTCGTTAATAGAGTTCCAGCTCATCACATCCCATTTCTTGTTTGCTTGCGAAACCGAGATATTCAGCGGTTTCTTGAAGTACAATCGAAGAACCTCTATGGCGTAGATGATGTCGATTTAAAAATGTACTGTACCACAAATTTACTTGATTGTACTGAAAATAAGAAATTATCCCTGTGGATGTGGATCTAAAGGGCCAGTGGCAAGATGGATCATAGATAATCCGGCGAAAAAGTGCAGCGCCATAGGAGCGACTACAGTAATTAGCACGGCAGCGATGACCAGCCAATAAGACCAGCGAATAGAGACTGCTAACTGAATCATGAAGTAATTGAGGCGAGACAACATGGCAACATTCTCCTTTTTGAGTGATGATCGGTGTAGTCCACCAATCGTATGATTGATTTAATTGCTTAACCAAAGCAGAGCTTAGGTTCACTCGAAGCATACAATGGGGGGATTGGCAATGGATTGACAGTGAGGTGGCGCTGGTTTGCAGCCTGTTCGCAATCAGTTGAGTGAAAAAGTAGATAGGAGGCATTCTTCTGATAGGGAGCTTGACGAAAAGTAATTCCCGCCCATAAAGCAACTACATGGACAAATTTTATAATTCATATTTTGCTTTTTGGAACGTTTGGTATATGATATACTACTTTAAAGAAGCTAAAGCAATTAAAAGATAGTGACGTAAAACGACCAGATTGGAACGGAGAACTACCTATAGCTCAGTCAGGATGCTAGTCCCCTGAGGCTCGCTTGCAAAAATGTATATCCTTGATTAGTTCGTAAGCAAATTTTTTGCGCATGAGCGACTCAATACATATGTCTGCATTCATTTGGTAAAAGAGGAAGATTGTCACTTTATGCATTGGAGCTATCTTGCAAAGGAGGCAGTTTTTGCACAACCCTGATTCGCTCGATCTGCACTCTCTCAGAAGGATCAGTTCTCCAGTATTGGCCCCAAAGGTATTATATCGTAGAGAATTGATTGCGTCACTGAATGAAATGGTTCAGAGACCTGTGTCTTCTGATAAAGAGATGTCCCGATGGGGCAAGCTCATTTTAGTATGTACGCCCAGTGGCTATGGTAAGACAACGCTGCTGGCCGATTTTGCCCGGCAAGCCCGTTTGCCCTGCTGTTGGTATTTTCTCGATCAAGCTGATGCTGATAAAGTGACATTTCTGCGATTGCTGATCGCCAGTATAAGCCAGCACTTTCCCCAGGTAGGGAGGGCGGTTAGTCCATTGCTAAAGAGCGTGGTAGCAGCAACCGCCGAGAAGTCAGAGGGGGCCGAACCTTTTTACGGAGTCATTGATGCGTTGGTAAATGCCATAGGAGCAGAAATTCCTGATCACTTTGTTTTATTCCTTTGTAACTATCATGAAATTAATACCAATCATACTGTGAATCAGCTCGTCAACTATCTGCTGAAGCATTTGCCATCACAATGTGTGCTCATTATTGAAAGCCGCGCCATACCTGCGCTTGAGTTTGCTTCACTGGTCTCGCACCGTGAGGTATTTGGCCTCAACAGTAATCGCCTGCGCTTCAAAGCGCAGGAGATCCGTGATTTAGCAGAGCTGCAAGGAATAGGCTTGCTCACGCAGGAGGAAGCTGAACGCCTGGAAGAGTCATTTGATGGCTGGATTGCAGGCATTTTGCTTACCACCCGGCTGGGCGATATGCAGCAGCTACGCTCTGGCAGGACTGGTGGGTTCACACAGGCATTACCCGCCACGCGTATGGATCGCCAGCACTTATTTGCCTACCTGGTTAACGAAGTATTCAGTCGTGAGCCGGAGACATTTTCCTTTCTCAAAGAGGCCGTCATATTGCAGCAAATGACGGCTTCCGTGTGCGGGGCCTTGCTGGGCATCCCTGATGCTGAGGAGCGCCTGACTTATCTGGAGCAACAGGGGCTTTTTGTGACGCGTATGGACGATGGTATCCATGAATTTTTCACCTGCCATTCTGTATTACGAGAACTCCTCTGTGAGGAGCTGCGCACCAAGCATTTCGAGCAATTCGTTGCGCTGCATCGTCGCGCTGCTGAACTTTTTTATGCATCGCAAAATTATGATCAGGCGATCTATCATGCACTGGAAGCCGGGGATAATACATTTGCAGCCCGTTTGATCATCGAGGTCTGTCAACGCATGCTTACCCACGGTCGTTGGGAAACACTGACGCGCTGGATTAATAGCCTTCCAGATGAAGTAAGGACCGCTTATCCGCAGCTTCTCGTCGCTCAGGCCAATATCCACCTCCTATTAGACGAATCCATCCTGGCGCTGCCTTTGCTCGAAGATGCATTGGAGAAAATCGAGCGTGACTCGACAACGATAGATGCCGACGAGAAGCCGCTGTTGCAGGCAGAAGCCTCTCTGGCCTATAGCAAAGCGTTATTTCAAATGGGACAATACACGCGGGCACATGACCTGTGTCAGCAAACAATGACCTTATTGCCCGCCGATGAAGTTGCCCTGCGTGCCGAGGCATATCTACGCCTGGGATTGTGTAATAACTTTACCGGCAACTTCGCCGCCGGCATTGCCCAGTTACAGCATGCGCTTCAATTGTTAGGGCGTAACACCCGAGTGCGCCAGACGGCTCTGCTTCATAGCCTGCTGGCCGGGGCGTATGACATGATGGGAAACTATGCTCTTTCCGAGCATCACCGCACCCGTGCCATACGTTGCTGGATCGACTTAAACGATGAGCAGGGCAAAACTCTTAACCAGATTGGACTGGGCGTAACGTTGCAACGCCAGGGTATGTTCTCTGAAGCTGAAGCAGTGCTCACCCAGGCATTAACAGTGTCCCATGACACGTTGCATTATCGTCATGGCGAAGCTTATGCTCTGGTAAGTCTTGGCGATGTTTATCAGGATCAGGGAAAGTACGACATGGCGTTAAGCGTTACGGAGGACGGTCTTGAGCTGGCTCGTCAGATGGGTGACGAGTATTTGATCAATTATACTACCTGTTCCCTGGCCCTTACTTATCTTCTACTAGGAGATTCACAGACAGCCTTATTACTGATCTCCGCCAGAAGTCCAGCGGGAGAGCCAGCAGAAACAATGGGCTATGACGAGGTTATCTGCAAATTGGCCCTGGGTACAATTCTCCTCTACCAGCAGCGTTATAGCGAAGCTGAGCTTTGCCTGACCAGCGTTGATGCTTCATTAAATGCCAACGGACTCAAGCGAGAACAGTTGCAAGCGAATGTTCGGCTTGCCGCATGCCATCTGGAGCAGGGGAATATGTCGGCAGCAGCGCATCATCTGGAGTTTGCTAAAACGCTGGCGACGCGCCACAACTATGAACACCTTATACAAATAGAGCTACAGCGCCTGCCAAAGCTAGGGGAGATACCGCGGGCGTCGCCTGAGCCATTATCTGTAAGGGCTACTCTCCCGCAGAGTGCTAAGGCTCAGGAAGTGGAAGCGCGACCTCAACAGACGCAGGCCCCTGCTGCATCGGTCGCTGCCTCCCAGCAATCTCGGCTCAGCATCCTGGCTCTAGGTGAACCCATCGTCTCGCTCGATGGGATACCTATTACGCACTGGCGCATGGCGAGGGCGCTGGAACTTTTTTTCTTTCTCCTTGATAGTGGGCGTCCGGTGCATAAAGAGCAGATTATTACCGCGCTCTGGTCCGAGCTGAATGACCAGGTGAATCAGACGCTGCGCTCGATGATTTACTATCTGCGTAAGATCCTGGGTGATATTTGTATTGTGTATCACGCCGGTACTTATGTGCTGAATCTGGCGTCTCTCTATGGCGAGGATATCTGGTATGATGTTGCCGCCTTCAAACAACTGAACGCCGAAGCTCAAAAGTCGCTTGCGGCCCAGGATGATGTGGCTGCGCATGCCGCCTTTCAAAAGATGGTCGAGCTCTACCGTGGTGACTATATCCAATCATTTTATAGCGACTGGTGTACATTCCGGCGCGATGAGTTATGTCGTATTTATATTAACGCACGACACCAGCTTGCTCTCATCGCCTGGCGCCGCGAACAATTTGATGAAAGTATTATGCATTGGCAACATGTATTAGCAGTAGACAGTTGTCTGGAAGAAGCGCATTATGGATTAATGCGCAGCTATTTACGTCAAGGGAAGCGTGGATTGGCATTGCGTCAATATCAACGTTGCCTTGATACGCTCCGTGACGAGCTGGCTATTCAGCCCGGGCCGACGATCCAGAAACTCTATCAAAGGCTCATGAGTAGCAATCAGGTGAGTTAGTGGTAACTGCAACGTTCCAATTCACCAGTGCTCCAAAGTTAGCCGACGGCGAGAGCCTCACGTTTCCTGGAAATGTTCTTAATATGTGTCTTCAAGGTGGCACCACTAATGTGGAGCTGCCGTGCAATCGTGGGCCGGTCAATGCCATCGCGGAGTAACCCAATAATTTCTCGTTCACGCGGTGTCAGGAATTCGTCTTTGATGGCAAAGCGCGCATCGCAGGAGAGATGTTCCAGAATACTTATAGCCAGCGCAGGCTCAACTAAAAATGCCCCTTTCGGTAGGTGTAAAACGGTGCAAAGTAGCTCGGCGGAGGTATTTTCCAGCAGATAGCCTTTTGCCCCATGCTTATACGCCTCATGGAAAACTGTATAGTCTAATACAGGAGTTAGCACCACAAAACGGTCTCGCGGCAACATCGCCATATTGGAGATGAACGCTTGATTGACAAAAATCAAATCCAGCGACTTGGTACGCAGATATTTTTGTAATTCCTCCTGGTTTGTTGCTTCATAGAGACATTCTATATCTGTATCTGTGGCAAAAATGGCACGCAGACCTGCTCGCAGAATGTCGCGGTGATCGGCAATCAGGACCTGGAGCTTCATAAGGTCTCTTCCTCCTTTGTGATTTATCTTTCTGGCTAGAGCATACGGGACAGCGATCCAAATTCAGTTTGCAAGCATGGCGTAGCTGTTCGCACTCTGTTTACACATACATGCCAACACTCTCGTTCGGCAGTCATTTTTGGCATAAGGGTATGGAAAGGGGTAGAAGAAATACCCCCCGGGTGGATGGTATTTGCCCTCTACAAGCAGATACACTCAACACTGTACTTGAGAAATGATGCAGGCTAGTTATCAACGAAGGGAGACTGCATTGACTACTTTCGAGCCATGCTATAGCGACGATACCTGGCACCTTATTCATTGTAAGGCAAGAAAGGAACTGTATGCGGCAAACATGCTGAGAAGCCTTCTTGACCTTTCTATCTATCTTCCCGAGTGGAAGGTCTATTCTCATAAGAAGGTGCAAAGCGTTCCTTTGTTCCCAGGTTACATTTTTGCGCAGGTGAATTTACGAAAGGTGGCTCTTAGCCAGATCAATGCGACTCCCGGCGTGTTGCGCCTTGTGTCATTTGGAGGGACTCCACAGATAGTTCCTGGTTATGTAATCGAAGGAATTGCTGAGCGGTTGCAGCAAATGAATGGGCCTCGGCCCCAGCCTTTTCGTCAGGGGGATATTGTGCGGCTCAAGAACTCCGGCCCTTTACAGGATCTGGAAATGATCTTTGTTGGGCCTGTAGGAGCGAGTCAACGCGTGAATGTGCTGCTCAATTTTTTGGGCCGATTAAAGGAAGCACAGGTAAATATAGAAGTACTCGAAAAGGTTCGTGCATCGTAGGTTGAAACTGTTTTCCTGGTTTTTTGTTTTTTTCGTTAAAGGCACATTCGGCTATATCGATTAGTTAAGGTTCGCTTTATCTGTCAAACTGTTTGTCAGGCGGTAGAGCGGAATGGCGGAGCTTGCCCTGCTACTACCTGTCGTGAAAACAAAAGGCCGAGCGGAATGGTATTTTAACAGTCGATTATAGATGAAGGAGACGACAATGCAGCTTGTAATTGACCATCTGGGCAAACGCTATAACAACCAATTCTGGGGAATTCGCGATTTTACGCTTGAACTAGGAACAGGCGTCCTGGGATTGCTCGGCCCGAATGGAGCAGGAAAATCGACCCTGATGCGTATTCTGGCAACCATCACCAAGCCAACAGAGGGAGCTGTCTCCTGGAAAGGGAGTGATATCGTCAAACACCCGAATCGGTTGCGCGTAGAGATGGGGTATCTGCCACAGGACTTTGGGATTTATCCCAACTTGACGGCAAGAGAATTTCTCGAATATATGGCAGCGATCAAGGGCATAGACGGGAAAGCAGCTAGCCGTCGCATTGACGAGCTTTTGCAACTGGTCAACCTGATGGATGCCAGTAAACGACCGATGAAGGGTTTTTCTGGCGGCATGAAACAGCGCGTTGGCATTGCGCAGGCATTATTAAATGATCCCGCTTTGCTCATCGTTGATGAGCCAACCGTCGGGCTTGATCCTGAGGAGCGCATTCGCTTTCGCAATCTCCTCTCCGATCTTGCCGGAGAGCGCATCGTGATCCTCTCAACGCATATTGTTTCTGACGTTGAAGCGACAGCCAGCGATATTGTGATTATGAACAAAGGACGCATGCTTGCACGGGCAAAGCCGGAACAACTTCTGAAAACGGTTGAGGGAAAAGTCTGGGAGTGGGCCATGCCCAGCGAAGAATTCGCGGCGATACGCGCACATCATGTCATCAGCAACACGACTCGTCGGAGTGAGGGTATCCATGCGCGCATCATCTCCAATACCGCGCCCAGTGCGGCTGCCGTCCGAGCAACGGTGACGACCCTGGAGGATGCCTATCTCTACTTTATCTCAGATCAGGCTGCCCTCAAGCGAGAAGAGCAGTATTCATATCAGTAGTTAAGTAGAGGGAATCATGAGCACGATACGATCAGTTTATCATCTCTTAAAAGCGGATTACCTTGAACGTGTACGCCGCTCCACCTTTCTCGTCATACTGGGTATTGTTGTTTTTTCTGGGTACTTTTATACACCGGCTGCTAATGCTGGGTATAGGGGCTTATCGTTTAGCCTGGATAATTCGACTATCTGGTATCGTGGCGTGTATAATTCTGCCTGGGTTGCGACCCAGCTCGCTATCTGGGCTACCCTCTCGTTGGTGTGCGTTGGCTTTTTTCTTGTGCGCAACGCCGTCGAGCGGGATGTCCAGACAGGGGTGGGACAGATTATTGCAACGACTCCATTGACAAAACTCTCCTATGTTCTGGGGAAGGTCCTTAGTAATCTGGCCGTCCTGGCAACGATGGTCGTGGTGCTGATCGTTGCCGCTGGTGTCATGCAGGTATTGCGCGGGGAAGATCCCCACCTGGATGCCTGGCAACTCCTCAGCCCATTTCTCTTTATGACGTTACCAGTTATTGCCTTTGTTGCGGCGCTAGCGGTCTTGTTTGAGTGCGTCAAATGGTTGCGAGGCGCTGTTGGTAGCACCATCTACGTGTCTTTCTGCCTCCTGGTGATCATTCTTTCATTTGGAGATGGCAATGGCGGAAACTCCCTGTTTGATCTGTTGGGCGTCTCCTCCAGCCTTCAGCAGATACAGACGGCTATGCATGTGGCAGTCCCTTCGGTGACGAGCGGGCTAGATGTTGGAACGTCGGCTACCAGCGTGCCTCCTCATACCTTTCTCTGGCAAGGGAATGCCTGGTCCTTGCAGATCGTGGAGCAGCGTCTGCTCTGGCTAGTAATAGCGCTGGGGGTGATGATAGTGGCTGCCCTTGTTTTCTCACGGTTTGATCCAACGAAAGAGCAACGTGTGCGTGCCGCTAAACAGGCTAACCAGCAGACGGAAAAAGAGGCAGAACCTGAGGAAAAAGAGCGGCCAATGCTGGCGTCTCCTACGCTCACACCCTTATCGACTCGTGGTCAATCGAAGCTAACCACCGGGATAGCGATCCTGATAGGCGAATTGCGCCTGCTGTTCAAAGAGGTTCCCTGGTGGTGGTATATTGGGGCGCTGGTATGGATCGCGTTATGCCTGTTCTTGCCGTTTGATATCGCTCGCAGCATCTTTCTGCCGATTGCCTGGCTCTGGCCCTTGCCCATCTGGTCATCGTTGGGGAGTCGCGAGAGACAGCATAACGTGCAGCAGTTAGTTTTCCCGACGGTCCATCTCCTGTGGCGCGAGTTCCCGCTGCTTTACCTGGCCGGCGTCTGCATTACGCTGTTTGCTGGCAGCGGTATGATCGTGCGTGATGTGCTCGTTGGCAATATGCCGCTCTTGATCGCGGGTCTTCTTGGTGCATTCTTTATTCCTGCGCTGGCAGTATTCGCGGGGGTCTGGACGTCTGGCAGAAGGTTGTTTGAGGTTGTGTACCTCGGTGTGTGGTACATAGGGGCAATCAATCACACCGCAGTGCTTGATTTTATGGGGGTGAGTGCGGCCGCCCTCACGATGGGTATTCCGTACATCTTCGCCGGTATCACGCTGGCGCTGTTACTCCTGGCCGTTACCGGGCGGAATCTCCAGATACAATCATAGGCTTGAACGACATACAGGCCGCTGCTCGTATGGCCTGAAGGCGTTCCGTTTCATATAGTTTGGCAGAGGAACTCTGCTCGTGCGGTGAGTTCTTCTGCCTTTCCACCACGACATACAAAAAGCTATTCACCATTAAGCTGCTTTTTCATAGTATTGCCACAAATAAGCCTGTTGTATCTTGCTGCGGGTGCCAGCATTGTTAAGAGGTATTGAGATAAAAGGGAGTACAACGCTATGGAGCCTGTCAATCCAACGACCACCGGTATTGAGGTGAAGGAGGGGGACGGCAAAACGCAGAAGGTATCGTTGTTTATTAACCGTAACTATACATTGCTCTTTTGTGGGCACGCTATTTCGATTAGCGGAGATGTTGTTTTTACTGAGACCCTGAGCCTATGGGTGGCTCTTACTATCGCGCGTGGGCAATCATGGGCTCCGTTAGCTCTCGGAGGGGTATTGCTCGCGGCGATTATTCCGACATTACTCCTCGGATCGATTGCAGGCGTTTTTGTAGATCGCTGGGTGAAGCGTCGGACGATGCTGCGGATGGACGCTGCCCGCACGGTGTTGATTGCCTTATTGCTCCCACTTACAGGGATTGTTGCTCTGCCAGTTTCAGTCAAACTAATCATGATCTATGCTGTAGTGTTTTTAAACAGTGCCTGTTCACAGTTTTTTAATCCGTCTTCCTTTGCGCTGATTGGGGATATTGTGCCACAGGAATATCAAGCTCGTGCAAGCGGTCTGTTACAAACCATGTCCGGGCTGGCCTACGTCCTGGCTCCTCCTCTAGCTGTGGCGCTTTTCTTCACTATAGGGCCGCAAATAGCCGTGCTCTTTAATGCGCTCTCCTTTGCGTGTTCATTTGCAGCGATTTCTTTCGTGCGCATACCGGCAGCAACTGATAATACAGCGCAAGAGGCAGAAAAAGATTTTTTCCGCGAGTATCTGACTGGACTCCGTTTTATCGTCCAGAATCGTGTTTTGCTAGTGGCCTTGATCGGGGCATGTCTGGCAGTCATTCCAGAAGGAGCGCAAAATTCTCTGGGAATCTTCTTCTATCAGAAGAATTTGCATGCCCCGCTGGTCCTTTTTGGCCTGGTAGGAACGGCCATCGGCATCGGCACTATTGTAGGAGCGCTGAGTGCTGCGCTCTTTGCAGAGCGTCTTGGTGTTAGACGTGTGTTTAGCGGCGCCATCCTGATTGTTGGTGTGCTGATGATTATCTATGCCCGCACAAACAATCTGATCGTTGCCCTGATATGCGTCTTCTTCACGGGGCTGCTAGTAGCTGCTGTCAATGTCTGTGTCGGCCCAATTGCGTTGAGCGTTACTCCACGAGAAATGCTTGGGCGCATCGGAGCAATCGCGACATCAGCCCTAAGCTTTGCTTCCCTGGTATCTATCTCTTTGCTGAGCTATCTCGCCAGCACGGCGCTGCGAAATCTTCAGCTCAATCTGTTAGGTGCTTCCTTCGGCACATATGATAGCATCTTTGTCGTCACCGGACTCATTGCGGCGCTGGGAGGGATTTATGCCATCGCCAATCTGTGGAAGGTCAGCAGTTCTGAAAAACAGCAAAATGAAAGCCACGAGCTAACCGAGCCGCAAAATCATCCGTCAGCCGAATTACAGGCAAACGTTGTTAGCAATCAAGTTTAGATAGCGATGATAGGTCGATAGTCGATTCATCCAATAAGAGAGACGAAGAACTATGGTTATCAACACATTAGATCGGCAGGGAAGCCAGAAACTCTGGCTTCCTTATTGGAAAGCCCAAAAAGGGAGTTGTTTGCGGCTTTTTTGTCTGCACTATGCTGGTGGTAGCGCCTCGCTATTTCGCCAGTGGCAGCAAATGATGCCGCTAGGAGTTGAAGTTTGTGCGATACAACTGCCAGGAAGAGAGGCTCGTATCAGCGAGGCTCCATTCTCTGAGGCGGCAGAGGTTGTGCAGGCACTAGCCCAGGTGCTAACTCCTTATCTGGATATGCCGTTTATTCTGTTTGGACATAGTATGGGGGCGCTGCTCAGTTTTGAGCTGGCCCGTCAGTTGCGGCGGGAAAACTTGCCGATGCCCATGCATCTCTTTGTTTCCGCACATCGCGCACCGCAGTTGCCGTATCGCCTGCCCAGGCTTCATGACTTGGAACAAGATGCATTCATCCAGTCATTACGTCGTCTTAGCAGCATTCCGGCGGAAGTGCTGGCTAACGAAGAGTTCTTGCAACATATTATTCCCTTGCTCAGAGCTGATTTCGCGCTTTGCGAGCAACATAGCTACTCGCCTGAAAGGCCGCTCGACTGCTCGATCTCAGTGTTCGGCGGCTTAGCCGATGACCGCGTCACGCGGCAGGAACTGCTGGCATGGAGGGCGCAGACAAAGGCTCCCTTCGTTTTGCAGATGTTTCCTGGTGATCATTTCTTCTTGCAGAGCGCCCAAAACCAACTGGTGCAGGTCATTGCGGATGTGCTAATGCGCTTCGTCGATACGCTTTAGCGTTATCGTAGTTGCATTGTCCTATTCCTAACCAGCTTCTTAACGGTGTTTGTTGCTAATCAATTTCCATGAGGTGAAACATGACGGACTTTTTCCAGGGTAAATCTTCGCGTGCGACGTTTATGAATGGACAGAAGCAGGATACTGGGTTGAGTGATACCCCGGGATATGTAGATTATTATTCAATTGAAGATCTTCTAACCGAAGAAGAGAAAAGCGTACGAGAGCGCGTGCGTCGTTTTTGTGACCAGGAGGTGATACCCAGGGCGGCAGAGTATTGGGATCGCGCCGAGGTTCCATTTGAACTGCTAAAAAAGCTGGCTACACTTAATATCGTAGGAGGAACAATTAAAGGCTATGGCTGTCCTGGTTTGAGTCCTGTGGCGGTGGGACTGGCTATAGCGGAATTGACCCGCGGGGACGGCAGCCTCAATACCACCATCGGCGTGCATTCGGGTCTGGCTATGGCTGCAATTGCCCACTTTGGTTCGCCGGAGCAGAAAGAGCAATGGTTGCCTGGGATGGCCAGATTGGAGAAAATAGGCGCTTTTGCCCTGACGGAACCGGAGCACGGGTCCGATGCGTTCTCGTTTGAAACAAGCGTCTCTCGTGATGGTGACTCCTGGGTGATTAATGGAGCGAAAAAATGGATCGGCAATGCCTCATTTGCCGATGTGGTGGTTGTCTGGGCGCGTCACAAAACAGGCCAGGTGGGAGCCTTTCTCGTCGAGAAGGGTACCCCGGGCTTTACCGCCCAGGTCATTACCGGAAAAGGGTCACAACGTGCTTCCTGGCAAACGCATATCACACTGGAGAATGTACGTGTCCCGATCTCTCATCGTCTCGCCAATGTGAGTAGTTTCAACGACTTTACCTCTGTAGCATTAGGAGGTCGCTGTGAGGTTGCCTGGACGGCATTGGGCCATGCAATTGCCTGTTACGAGCATGCCCTTGCCTATACCAAGAAAAGGGTCCAGTTTGGCAAACCAATTGCTCATTTCCAACTGGTGCAGCAAAAGTTGGCGCGTATGCTTGCTGAAATTACCTGCTTGCAGCTTCTTTGCCTGCGTGCCAGCCAGCTCTTAGCGGCAAAGAAGCTGACCTTAGGAACAGCAGCGCTGGCGAAGATGCAGGCAGCCTACAAAGCCCGTCAGATCGCTGCCGATGCGCGTGACCTTTTAGGAGCCAATGGCATCCTGCTGGAATATCATGTGATCAAACATCAGGCTGATCTTGAAACTATTTTCACAGGGGAAGGCACAGATCATATACAATCGCTGATCATTGGTAGAGAGATCACTGGAATTCAGGCTTTTTCCTAGCCAGCATAGGGGGCAAACACAAAGCTCCCTCACCACGTTACTCATCCCCCTTGCCCCTGCGTCGCCTGGGAGCGGATGCAGCATTTTGTATACGGTAAAGCTAGTAAATAAAAGAGGAGCGTATAAATAGAGATGGATATGCTGCCTGAAGTAGAATCGTTTGTCTACGCATCTGAGTTTCCAACCTATGTCGATTTGTTGCGCCATCGTGCGCTTCAACAGCCCAACCAGTACGCCTATACCTTCCTCGTCGATGGTGAGAAGGAAGAGCTGAATGTCACCTACGAGGAATTAGATCGTAAGGCACGCGCCATAGCTGCTGTACTGCAGCGGACGGTCGCTCCGGGAGATAGGGCACTGCTCCTTTATCCTTCCGGGCTAGATTATGTGTTTGCCTTTTACGGGTGTCTGTATGCTGGCGTCGCGGCTGTGCCCGCGTATCCGCCTTCCCAAAATAAACATCTTGCGCGTATTCAGGCAATTATTGCTGACGCTCAGGCGAAGATTGTGCTGACAACTGAAGCCTCGTTGTCAAAGCTACAGCGTTCGCAGGAACTCATTTCTGAGCTGGAATCGTTGTCCTGGTTGACGACGGATGAAGGCCTGGATGGAGAAGAAGAAGGTTGGCAAATGCCAGCCATCAATGGCGAGACCACCGCCTTTCTACAATATACCTCAGGCTCGACATCTATACCAAAGGGTGTCATCGTCAGCCATCGTAATCTCATGCATAATAATTGGCAGCAAAATGGGGGGATGGGGCTATCGTCAGGAATGACCATTGTCTGCTGGTTGCCACTCTTTCATGATATGGGCATGATCGGTAACATGATTATGGCTCTCTATGCAGGTGTTCGCTGCATCCTGATAGCTCCACAGACGTTTTTGCAGAAGCCTGCTCGCTGGCTCCAGGCAGTTTCTACCTATCGCGCATATATGACCTGCGCTCCCAACTTTGCCTATGACCTCTGCGTACAACGCGTAACTCCTGAGCAAATGAAGGGCGTGGATCTCAGTTGCTGCAAGCTTGCCGTGTCAGGGGCCGAGGCTGTACGCTATCAGACTCTTGTGCAGTTCTGGGAAAAGTTCGTACCCTATGGTTTCCAGTGGGAGACGTTCGCACCAGGCTACGGTCTGGCGGAAGCCACATTGGCAGTATCTCTTAGCTCTGTCGGAGAAGCTACGTTGATGCGCTATATCGACAGCGATCTATTGAAACAGGGAAAGGTTGTTCAGGTTTCAGCCGATGATGAGAAGGGTCAGGCTGTTGTTGGCTGCGGGCGTGCTCTTGCGGGTCAGCAACTGGTGATCGTTGATCCCGAAACCTGTACAAAGTGTGCCGGAGATCAGGTTGGTGAAATCTGGCTCTCGGGCGCTGCTGTGACTCAAGGGTACTGGATGCGGTCTGAGGAAAATGCAGAAACATTTCAGGCTTATCTCGTTGATGGTTCAGGTCCATTTCTACGCACTGGCGATCTGGGCTTTATCTGTGAAGAGCAGGTCTTTATTGCCGGTCGTATCAAAGACCTTATTATTATTCGTGGGCGTAATCACTATCCGCAAGATATAGAATTGACCGTCGAAGAAGCCCATCCGGCGCTACGGCGTTCAGGAGGTGCGGCTTTCTCTATTGATATCGATGGGCAAGAGCAATTGGTCATCGTCCAGGAAGTAGATCGCGCATATAGTGATGACGTCGATATGCAGAGGATCTTCCAATCTATACGGGCCAGCGTGCTACGACAGCATGAATTGCATACCTATGCCATTGCCTTAATCAAGCATAATACTATCCCCAAGACGAGTAGCGGAAAAATTCAGCGCCGGGCCTGTCGTCAGCAGTTCCTTACAGAAGAGCTGAGCTTTTTAGATGTGAGCGTGGCAGTGGAGGATAGTGAGACGCAGGACTTCTACGAAGGCTATATCACGCGGGACAACCTGCTTGTTGTTGACGCCCAGGAGCAATTTTCGCTGCTGGTTTCGTATATTGCGGCCCAGTTTAGCCGCATTTTGAAGGTGGACGTGCGTTCTTCTTTTGATCTGGAATGCCGTTTAAGCAACTGGGGATTGGATTCGTTAAAAGCGTCAGCTCTAAAAAGTCAGCTAGAGAGTGATCTGGGCGTTGACATTCCCGTAGTGGCGCTTTTGCAAGATCCTCAGATCGGCGAACTGGCACAGTTCATTCTGGCGCAGATTACCGAGCAGGACCAGAGCGCCGACGCAGCGCTTATTCAGCCGCAGGGGCCGCGTGAATACTATCCCCTCTCATTTTCGCAGGAACAAATCTGGTTTTTGACCCAGTTCGAGCCCGAATCGACGTTCTACAACATGCCTTTTATTGTCCATATTAAAGGAAAGCTCTCGCTGCCCGCGCTGGAGTGGAGTATCAATAAGATTGTTGAACGTCACGAAACCCTGCGTATGGTGTTTGATGTGGAGGATGGCTTTCCGATTCAGCGCGTTCAACCGCCGTCCTGGATTCCGCTGCTGGTCAAAGACCTGACCAGTCTGAGCAGACCTCAGGAAGAAATCTATCGCTTCTCTCATGAAGAGACAGCCCGGTTGTTTGATTTGAGCCGGGGCCCGCTGTTACGAGCGATGATTATGTGCCTGCCTGACAATGAATATCGGTTACAGATAACCTTCCACCATATTATCTGTGATGGCTCGTCTCTGAACGTTTTGCTACAAGAAATAAATGCTTTTTACCAGTTCTACACGTATCAAGACGATGCGACTTTGATACCCCCGGCTTTGCCCATACGCTATACGGACTATGTGCTCTGGCACCGCGACTGGTTACAGGGGGAAAGGCTGGAGGCGCAGTTATCGTACTGGCGGCACCAACTGAAAGATCTCAAACCTCTGGAATTGCCGGCAGATCGACAGCGCCCGCCGGTGCCAAACTATCAAGGAGAGAGAATCCACTTTACCTTGCCCGAAAATCTCAGACAAGGTTTGAAATCGCTCGCCCATCAGACTGGCGCGACCTTCTTTATGGTCATCGTCTCGACCTTGATGTTGCTGCTTGCGCGCTACTCGGGGCAGCGCGATGTCGCCGTTGGCACGCTCGTTGCCAATCGCACGCGTAAGGAGGTTGAGCGGCTCATCGGTTGCTTCATCAATACCCTGGTATTGCGTGGCGATCTTGCGCTGGATCAATCGTTCCTGGATCTACTTCAGCAGATCAGGCAAACGGTGTTTGACGCGTATGCGAATCAGGATGTCGCCTTTGAAAAGGTGGTGGAGGAACTGCGACCAGATCGCCATTTGAGCCATTTCCCCTTCTTCCAGGTGATGCTAGTCTTGCAAAGCATTTTTCAGGGAAGTATTGAGAATGAAGCAGTGACGTTTGAGCCTTTTGAGGGCGAAAATGATGCAACTATCCACGACCTGTATATCTCGGCCACAGAGACGGACCAGGGGGTGGACTGCCTGGTTCGCTATAACACAGACATCTTTGAGCACGCTACTATCCTGCGTTTGTTAACACACTGGCAAACGCTGATGGAGAATGTTGTTGCCGATCCATCGCAGCAGCTCTCGGCCATAGCGATGCTCAGTGAGAGTGAATACCGGCAAATGGTGACCGAGTGGAATAATACTGCGCTGGATTATCCCTTGCAGAAAGTCTATCAGGAGCTATTCTCTGCTCAGGTGCAGCGCACACCTCAGGCGCCAGCGGCAACATGCTGTGGCAGAACGTTATCCTATCAAGAACTGGATGCGCTCTCAAACCGTCTGGCACGCGCGTTACGGGCAATGGGCGTGGGGCCAGAGGTGCTGGTTGGCATCTATATGGAGCGTTCTCTAGAAATGCTAGTGAGCATTCTGGCCATCTTCAAAGCTGGCGGAGCCTATCTGCCGTTAGACCTGCATCATCCATCTCAGCGCGTTCGCTTCATGTTGCACGAGTCGCAAGCACGGCTGATCATCACACAGCCGCATCTGTGCGGGCACCTTGCAGCTAAAGAACTGACAGTCTTTACCCTTGATGATGCATGGCAGGCAATTGCATCGTATAGCGATCAGCCGCTGCCAGCAAGCAATACGCCTGAAAATCTCGCTTATGTCATCTACACTTCGGGCTCGACCGGTGTACCTAAGGGTGCGATGATCTGCCAGAAAGGGATGATCAATCACCTGATGGCAAAAATTGACGCGTTGCAAATACAGGCAAACGATATTCTGGCGCAAAATGCCTCACAGTGCTTCGACATCTCTGTCTGGCAGTTCCTGGCTGCGCTGCTAGTGGGGGGACAGACCCATATTGTTCCAGATGAAGTTGCCTTAAACCCGGCGTCTTTGTTCAGTGAGGTCGTTGAGGGCGGTATTACCATCCTGGAACTTGTGCCTACCTATATGCAAGCGCTTCTCGATTATATTCAGGAGCGAGGGCAACAGCGCAACCCGAAGATAAGCCTGCGCTGGATCGTTCCTACCGGTGAGGCATGTTCGCTGCGCCTGGTCAATCACTGGCTCCGTCTTTTCCCGCATATCCCTCTGCTAAACGTCTATGGAACCACTGAAAGCTCCGATGACACCCTACATGCTGTCATCGATTCAACCAGTCGTAGGCAGTGGCAGAGTGTGCCAATCGGACGGCCCGTTCCCAATACGCAGGTCTATGTGTTAGACGAGCAGCTTGCAGTTGTCCCGATTGGCGTGCCCGGGTCTATCTACCTCGGAGGCGTCTGCGTTGGCCGTGGTTACCTCAAGGAGCCTGAGCGAACGGCGCTGGCTTTTATTCCCAGCCCATTTGTTCCTGGCGAGCGCCTCTATAAAACGGGAGACCTGGGGTACTATCTGCCAGACGGCCAGATTGGATTTGTCGGGCGTGTGGATCATCAGATCAAACTGCGTGGCTATCGGATCGAACTGGGCGAGATCGAGGCCGTTCTGGAGCAGCATCCGGCAGTCAAAGAGTCAGCGGTCTCTGTCTCTACAAGTTCTACGAGTAGGGGAGGCAATGACCGTCTCGTGGCCTATGTCGTCAAGCTCGATCAAGCAGTCTCAGAGGATGACCTGCGCACATATCTCCTCCAAAAATTGCCCGAGTATATGTGTCCATCACACTTTATGTTCCTGGAGTCTTTACCTTTGACAGCCAATGGCAAGGTAGACCGCCATAGCTTACCGGAACCTGAGACAACAGGCGGAGTTCAGGAGGCTTTTGTCGCTCCCAGGAATGCTCTGGAGGAGGCGCTTGCCGGTATGTGGCAAGAGATCCTCGGGCGTGAACAGGTCAGCGTCATGGACAACTTTTTCCATCTGGGCGGGCATTCGCTGTTAGCTGCGCTTATGCTTGCCCGCCTTCGCGAGCAACTGAACGTTGATATCCCTCTGCGCCGTTTGTTCGAAGGGCCAACAATTGCGTCTCTGGCTTCTCAACTGGAGAGCGAGCAGCAGCAAGTGCCAGCGATGGACCCTCAGGAGTAGCATCGTCCGTTACATTACCTTTTGAAAGGCAGGATATTACTGGATGTTTACTGAAAAGGCATTCCGAGATCTGTATGTATATAATCGTAAAAAGAGCATGACTTCCATGCGTGGTTATTGTATACAGAGCGGTTTTGTAGGTATTGCTATTGTTTTGTGTGCCTGGCTATTAGCAGGCTGTGATGTATCCCTCCCTTCTGGGGGAACTCCAGCCTCCAAAATAGAAATGACGACAATTCCTCTGACTGCTATGAAGCAGGTCTACATCTGTGACAAGACGGGCAATGTTACCCTGAGTGCTAGTAGTCAGGCCAAAGATGTCACAATGGAAGTCAAAAAAACTGTCTATGTGCAGCATGCTGCTGACGCATCGCCAAAGTTCCAGGCTATGACGGTAAGTATGCAGAACATCACAAAGTCATCGTGCGACTGGCTCCCGAAAAAAGGTGATGGGAGTACCCTGGTAGTGAGCGCTAACACTCCTGATGATGGAAACCTTTTGAAGGGGGAGCAAAGGGATGGCGTTCACCTCACTATCGTGTTCCCGTCCTCGATGGTAGCTGCTGCCTCGGCTGTCTCTGTCAGGATCGAGGCTGGCAATAATATTACTCTGAGCGGCTTTGCAGGAAAATTGACGCTTTTAAGTACCGCTGGCAATGTACAAGCTGAGAATATGTCACTTGCTGCTAGCTCAATGCTCCATGCACAAGCAGGCAATATCGTATTCAATGGCTCGCTATCCGGCAGCCATATACAGGATGTGATCCAGTCGGATGCCGGTAACATCTCAGTGACTCTGCCTGCAGCCACCAATGTCTCCGTTGATGCAAGTGCTCCAACGGGCAACATAGAGGACACTTTTTCCCCTACGAGTGTGAACGAGGGGGTGGTCGGAGCAACTATCAAGGGGCCACTCAATCCCTCTATGAGCAACATCACACCCGGCCTGCTCAAATTGATGGCCTATACAGGCGATATTGCCATCCAGAAAGCCTGATTGATCGCAGGCAACCGCAAGGGATGGCCCCTACAGCCGATGGTTGCTTGCGTCCGATGTCGTTCGATTTGAAAAGTCATGCTGGCGAGGGTAGCTTTTGCCCTTGCTGGCATGGTGATCCCACCTCCCACAATTCGCAGCAAGTGTCTTTAGCGCACTTCCATGACCTCTGCACACAGAGGCATACACAAATGGTATTGCCGGAATTTGTCTACAACCTGTCATTCTGTAATCAAGGAGTAAAAAATTATGCAAGCTCAATCGATCAAACCATCTGTGGAGGTCATCTATCCCCTCTCCCCTATGCAGCAAGGGATGCTCTTTCATACCCTCTATAATCCACAGTCGGACTCATATTTAGAACAACATCAATATACCTTGCGCGGAACGCTTGATGTTGCAGCCTTCAAGCAGAGTTGGGAGCAGGTGTTGCAGCGCCATGCGATCTTGCGCACCCAGTTTATGTGGCAAGATCTGAAAGAGCCTCTCCAGGTTGTCTGGCGAGAACTGGCGTTGCCCTGGGCCGAACATGATGTACGTGGCCTGCCGGAAGAGGAGCAGCAGGCGCGTATTGCTGCTATTCTGAAAGAGGATCTGCGCAAGAGTGCCAGACTTGATTCATCTCCATTATTCCGCCTCATTCTGATCAGGCTACAGCAGGATAGCTATCAATTTGTCTGGAGCTTTCATCACGCGTTGCTGGATGGTTGGAGCACGGCAATTCTTGTACAAGAAGTGTTCCAGCTCTATGAAGCCAACCGTCTGGGTCGTGAGCTTGATCTGCCGGTCCCCCCTCCCTATCGTACCTATATTGCCTGGTTGCAACGACAGGATCGGGCCAGCGCGGAAGCATTCTGGCGAGAGACGCTCGCAGGTTTCAACTCTCCAACGGTTTTGCAGGTAGCTCGTATGCAGACCGAGGGAAGTGCTCCAGGGGCGGAGATGGAGGCTCACTTTTATCTCAAAAAGCTTCCCGCGAAAACGGCTACAGCCTTGCAAGCATTCTGTCGGCAGCACAGGATCACTTTGAATACCCTGATTCAAGGGTGCTGGGCTCTGCTCCTGAGCCACTATAGTGGAGAGCGTGATGTTGTCTTCGGCGTGGTGGTTGCCGGGCGACCGCTGGATCTGCTCGCGTCAGCAGAGATGGTAGGACTTTTTATTAATACCTTGCCGATGCGCGTCCAGATCGATCCGGCTCAGCCCTTTTTCGCATGGTTGCAGGATCTCCAGATGCAGCAGGTGAAGGCGCGCCAATACGATTATTGCGCCTTGACCGATATTCAGCAATGGAGTGACTTGCCAGGCAATGTACCTTTGTTTGAAAGTATTATCGCCTTCGAGAATTATCCTGGAGATGGGGAAGAGATGGAGAGGCGAATGAGCTTGAAGATCGATCAGATTTCTACATCCTCTCCCACTAACTATCCTCTCTGCCTGGCTATCGTACCTGGAAAGGAGATGACGGTCTACCTGGCTTATGATCGCCAACGCTTTGATGCCCCGGTGGCAGAACAGTTACTGGAGCATTTTATGGTACTGCTTGAGGGTATAAGCAATGCGCATTGCGGCCAGTCCTGTGGAGCAATATCACTGCTTACGCCTGCCGAGCATCAGCGTATGCTGGTTGATTGGAATAACACAACTGTGCCCTATCCTGATACGCTCTGTATTCCCGATGCCTTTGAGGCAAAGGCGCAGGAATTGCCAGACAACGTTGCCCTTGTTTTCGACGACGTCCACCTCACCTATGACGAGCTCAATCGTCAGGGGAACATGCTGGCACACAAGTTACAATCGATGGGCGTAGGTGCGGAAGAGGTCGTCGGGCTGTATTGTGAACGTTCGATAGCAATGGTCATTGGGGCGCTTGGCATTCTCAAGGCGGGAGGAGCCTATCTGCCTCTTGATCCAGATTACCCGATGGAGCGGCTCCAGCCGATCATCGCTGAAGCAGGGCTGCGCCTGATCGTTGCGCAACAGCATATCGTTCATGCTCTGCCTCAACATACTATGCAGGTCGTCTTTCTTGATGCAGCAGGCATTCAGGGCGTCAGCACATCTGCTGAGAAGAATCCAACGCGCACAATACAGAGCGACAATAGCGCCTATGTCATTTATACTTCTGGCTCAACCGGCAAGCCAAAAGGGGTCGTGGTAACTTATCGTGGCGTCTGCAACCTTCTCGCCCAGCAAGAAGCAATCTTCCATGTCCATCCAGGGTTACGTATTCTCCAGTTTGCCTCGCAAAGCTTTGATGTTTCTGTATGGGAGATATGGATGTCCCTGATGAATGGAGCGACCTTGTACCTGAATACGCGTGATGCCCTGATGCCTGGTGAGCCACTCGCTAATGTGCTGCTGACGCAGGGAATCAATGTGCTGGTGTTGACTCCTTCTGCTATGATGGCGCTACCGGAGAGGGCGTTTCCCGCGTTGCAACACATTGTAACAGCCGGTGAAGCGTATTCGAACGAACTCGTCGAGCGTTGGAGCGAAAAAGCACACCTGTATAACGCCTATGGTCCTACAGAAACCACTTGCTACTCTACTTTAGTCGTTGACCTACGCGAAACCAGTAAATCTCTGATTGGTCGCCCGATCTGCAATACGCAGATTTATCTCTTAAACGAATGGCTCCAACCGGTGCCGTTCGGTGTGAGCGGCGAAATTTATATTGGGGGAGCTGGCCTGGCCCGTGGATATATGCGGCAACCCGCTATAACGGCGGAACGCTTCATTCCTGATCCGTACAGCACAACACCGGGCCAGCGGCTCTATAAAACGGGCGACCTGGCGCGCTATACCGCCGATGGGCAACTCATCTTTCTAGGGCGCAATGATAGTCAGGTGAAGTTACGAGGCTTCCGCATCGAGCTGGGGGAAATTGAAAAAACGCTTGATCAATATGCGGCGGTGCAGCAGTGTGTTGTGATGATACGGGAGGATAGGCCGAAAGATCGCACCCTTGTTGTCTACGTCGTACCCAAAGAGGGCCAACAGATTGAGAGCCTTGAGCTGATGAACTACCTGCGTAGTAAACTTCCCCCGTATATGCTTCCCAATAGTGTCGTGTCGCTGGAAACGTTTCCAATGATGCCCAACGGCAAAATTGATAAGAACAAATTACCCGCTCCTGGCACACAAGGGTTAGTGCGCCAGGAGGCATTCCGACCTCCGCGTGATCTGGTGGAGCAGCAACTGGTCCAGAGCATAGAAGAAATTTTACAGCTACGGCCCATCAGTATTACCGACAATTTTTTCCTGATCGGCGGCCATTCTTTGTCTGCCATTCGGCTGATGAGTGAGATCCAGAAGAGATTAGAGGTCCAGATAGAACTGCCAGTGATATTCCAGGCTCAGGATATTGCGGCATTAGCGCGCGCGATCCGTCAGCTCCAGGGCGCACATACAGTAATCCGATCTCCTCTGGTGCCAATTCAGCCCCGAGGTGACAAAGCGCCTTTCTTCTGTATTCATCCTGCCAGTGGTAATGTGAGCAGCTACTATAATCTGACGCGCTATTTGCGTCCAGACAGACCTGTGTATGGGATACAAGATACCACCATTGTTGAGGAAGGCGAGAGCAGCGCCAGCTCTCTTGAAGAGATGGTCTGTTCCTATATCTCTGTCCTGAAAGAGATACAGCCGGAGGGTCCCTACTTCCTGGGTGGCTATTCCTTTGGCGGACTCATTGCTTTTGAAATGGCGCAGCAACTCCTGGCACAGGGGCAGAAAATAGCCTTGCTCGCTATCTTTGACTCGCATCCTCCGACCCACGCGGATGATGTAACCGATGATGAGACCACGTTGCTGGCGATTATCGCCTCAGAGTGGCTACGTGAAAGTAGCAATAAAAAGGTACAGGAAATTTATGATGAGCTGGTGCCTCTTACCGTGGAAGAGCAGTTGCAACATGTCCTGTCTCTGGTTCGCCAGGCTAATGTAGAGTTACTTTCGATGGACCCTCGCTGGGTCAGACAACAAGTATTGCTCTTCAAGTCTAGAATGCATACAGCTCTCAGCTATAAAGCACGCCAGTATCCCGGGCCAATTACATTTTTCCGTGCTAACGAACGCGATGAGCTCGATCAAAACAAAGTGCTGGCAGAGAACCTGGATGAGCTCGGCTGGCAACAAATGACTGCGCTTCCGTTGGAAGTCTACCTGGTGCCTGGTTACCACAACACTATCATGAATAATCCGTCCGTTGAAACGCTGGCGCAGCATCTACAAGGCTGTCTTGATCGAGCCTCAGAAGCGCAGTAAGGAGTTTTTGCATTGATGAATGTTTCTATGAAAGTTTCCGCATTAGCTGACCTTGAGCTAAAACAATTACGCGCGCTGGTGGAGCAGATTGGCAATACACCGGTGCAGGCGATCTATCTGGAACTTGATGGCGCCCCTAGAGCGGTCTACCTGAAACTGGAAGGCGCCAATCCAGGCGGTTCGGTCAAAGCGCGAACTGCCTACTCGTTAATTCGGTATCTGGAGGAGTATAAGCTCCTCCAGAAAAACTCGGTGATTCTGGAATCAACCTCTGGCAATCTTGGGGTGGCGCTGGCTATGATTGCTAAGGCGAGAGGATATCATTTTCGGGCCATTACTGATCTAAAAGCCACGCAAGAAAACGTTGCCAAAATGCAGTTGCTGGATGCCGAGGTGGAGGTCATTTCAAAGCCCGACAGAACAGGGGGATATCTTCTGAGCCGGCTTGAGCGGATTGAGGACCTCTGTCGTGCCTCTAGCAGATATATCTGGACAAATCAATATTCCAATGTGGCCAACCCTGCGATCCATTATAAACAAACGGGGCCAGAGCTCTATCAGCAGATGAATGAACATGTGGATGTTGTCTTTGTCGCCGTCTCGACTGGTGGTACGCTGGCAGGCATTGGCCGGTACTTTCGCGAGGTAAGCCCTCAGACGCGAGTCATCGGGGTAGATGTTAAGGGGTCTGTGGTTTTTGGTACGCCTCCCGGCCCGCGTCTATTAACGGGCATTGGCGCGGCTCGCCCCTCTGACTTTATTACCAGAGACGTATATGACACCTATATGCTCGTCAGCGATGAAGAAGCCTTTGCATTCTGTCATGCCCTCTATGACGGGACCGGCATCAGGGTCGGGGGATCGAGCGGAGCCGTTCTGGCCGCCTGCGCACGCTACCTGGCGGAACATCCCGAAGTTAAAAGGCCCGCCTGCCTCTGTCCTGATACAGGCGAGAACTACGCCTCATCCATTTTCAATCAACAGTGGCTGGAACAGCATAATCTATCTCTCGCCGATCATCTTGGACCTGTGACGAAAATTCACTCTGAAATTTGACTGTCTTTTGGACCTGCGTTACTGCTGGGTCCTTCGGACCCTCGAAGAGGACTGTGGCGCTATAGCAATTTGCTGCCTGTTGCAGAGGGTCCGGTTTCCTACCCTCGCTCGTAGATGCGGCCTGGTTCATATTGTAGCTTCTCGTTTTTTCGTAGTGCGTGTTGATATCTGCTACTCGCACCCATTACTTTCACCGCTTTCCATCCATGCAGTAATCCCGTATCCGTTCATGTTCTTTTGTGCCTTAGAAATAACCGCTTACCAGGCGCCACAGATGCTCAGAAGTCGAAAATGGCGAAGAGGCATCCTACTGGTGATAGCGGTTGTTTATACCACAGTTACGCGTAGAGAAAGGTGAGATATGATATGGAAACTTCCACTACTTTGAAAAATATCCTCAACAACGAAAAAGCGTATGCAGGGACCCGATTTGTCGCGTCCGAAGAATACCCTGAGATAGAGCATATTTGTCAGCTTTTTGAGCAACAGGCCAGCCTCACGCCGGGCGCGGTTGCTGTGGTGTATGAGGGTGAGCAGATTACGTATCAGGCATTAAATCAGAGTGCGAATCAGTTGGCGCACTTCTTGCGGCAGGCGGGCGTGCAACCAGAAAGTCTGGTGGGAATATGCCTGGACCGTTCGATAGCGATGATCGTCGGGCTGCTGGGCATTCTGAAAGCGGGGGGTGCATACGTCCCGCTCGATCCCAAAGCTCCAGTAGAGCGGCTCAAAGAGACGTTAGCTGATGCGCAGATACAGGTGTTGCTGGCGCAGCATGAGCTGAAGCAGCAATTGCAGCAACATGTGACGCATGCGCTCGACCTGGAGCACGATTGGCAGACCATCGCCCAGGCATGTATGGAGAATCCTTCCTGGCAAGCATATGCCGCTCAGCCAGCTTATGTTATCTATACCTCTGGCTCAACCGGGAAGCCGAAGGGGGTCGTGATTGAGCATCAACAATTGTTGAACTATGTATTCGGGATTATTACACGGTTTGGTTTTGTCCCTGGAATGAGTTTCGCTGTACTGCAATCCATCACTGCTGATTTCTGTAACACCCTGCTCTTTCCGGCGCTCTGCCAGGGTGGAACCCTGCATCTTATCGCTGAGCAGCGCGTTACCGATCCCGATGCGTTAGCTCACTACTTCGAGAACCATCCCGTTGATTGTCTGAAAATCACCCCCTCGCACTGGGCGGCGCTGGTCGCAGCGGGCCAGGTCGCGCAGTTTTTGCCCCAGCATCGCCTGATCTTTGGCGGTGAGGCGTTAAACTGGAGCATCATCGAGCAGATCACTGCGCAAACTCCGCGTTGCCTGATATTCAATCACTATGGTCCAACCGAAACGACCATCGGAGCGTTAACTTACGATCTGAGATCGAGCAATCGGCATCAGGAAACCGCGTTACTGGTGCCGATAGGGAAGCCGGTGGCCCATGCCCAGGTTTATGTGCTGGATGAGCACGACAGCCCTGTTGCTGCTGGAGCGTCGGGGGAACTCTACATTGGCGGAGCCGGGGTCGCTCGTGGCTACCTTCATCGGCCCGAACTCACCGCTGAACGCTTTGTCCCGAACCCCTTTGGCTCCGAGCCTGGGGAGCGGCTCTATAAGACCGGCGATCATGTGCGCGTCCTCGCTGATGGCTCGATTGAGTTCATTGGCAGGCTCGATGATCAAGTAAAGATCCGCGGGTTCCGCGTCGAACCAGGCGAAGTTGCTGCGGTGCTCAGAGAACATCCCGCCGTTCAAGAGGCAATAGTGATAGCGCGCGAGGATCACACAGGGGAGAAACGGCTGATTGCGTATGTGGTGACGGCGAAAGAAGAAGCGTCAGCCGCCGCGACCTTGCGCGACTGGCTCGGTGAGAAACTCCCTCAGTACATGGTCCCGGCGACGTTTGTCTCGCTGGAGCACCTGCCGCTTTTACCAAATGGCAAAGTCAATCGGCGAGCTCTTCCCGAACCAGAGCACGACCAGAGAGAACTGACCGTCCCTTACGTGGCTCCCCGTACAGCTCTTGAAGAGGTGCTGGCAGGCATCTGGGCCGATATTCTGAAGCGGCAGGTGGGAGTCTTTGATGACTTTTTTGCGATTGCGGGACACTCTTTGCTGGCCATGCAGGTAATTGCTCGCCTCCGTAAAGTGGTGCAGGTGGAACTGCCGATCAATATCCTGTTCAAGTATCCTACCATTGCTGCCCTGGCGGAACAGGTAGAGCTGGCACGCAAAAACCAGTCAGAAGCCGGCTCCTCAGTCCTTGAAGTGCGCACTCGCCCGGCGTTACTGCCGCTCTCGCTCGCGCAGCAGGGCCTGTGGGTCTTGCATCAGTTGAACCCCCAGAGTCCTTTCTATAATATCCCGGTGGTCCTGTCTATTCGTGGCCCGTTACAGAGAGAGGCGTTGGAACGAAGCCTGACGGAGATTGTGCGGCGGCACGAGGCGTTGCGCACCACCATCGACGAGGTGGATGGGCAGCCGGTTCAACACGTCCATCCACCCTCCGTATGGGCCCGGTTTATCGCGTCCGCCAGCTTTGGCGCGTCCGATGCCTTCATCGACCTGCAATCTCTGCCTGCAGAACAGCGAGAGGAGAAAGTACAGCAGTTGGCTCAGGCGGAAGCGATGCGACCTTTCGATCTGAGTCAGGGACCACTGATCCGCGGCAAACTGCTCTGCCTTGCGCCGACGGAGCATGTATTGATTTTGACGGCTCATCACATCGTCTTTGATGGCTGGTCGAAGGACGTTTTCTTGCGCGAGTTGGGCGTGCTCTACGAAGCTTTCAGCCAGGAACAGGTGTCTCCCCTGCCCGAGTTGCCGCTGCAGTATGCCGACTATACTCTCTGGCAGCGTGAATGGTCGCAGGAGCAAGCGTTCACAGAGCAAATCACCTACTGGCGCCAACAGCTCGCCGGGGCCACAACTACGCTCAGTTTGCCAACCGACCGGCCTCGTCCGCCTGTGCAGACCTTCCGCGGAGCCGCCGAGCGCTTTAGCATCGATGCCTCGCTCGTTGCGGCGCTCAAAGAGTTGAGCCGGCACGAAGGCGTCACCCTCTTCATGACCCTGCTGGCGGCCTTCAATGTGCTGCTGACGCGCTACAGCGGCCAGAACGACGTACTGGTGGGCTCGCCAACCGCCAATCGGAGCCAGTTGGAACTGGAAGATCTGATCGGCTTTTTTGTCAACACGCTGGTCTTGCGCACCGATCTGTCGGGCAACCCATCGTTCCGCACCTTGTTGCAGCGAGTACGTGAGATGACCCTGGCTGCTTACGATCATCAGGACCTGCCCTTTGATCGCCTGGTCCAGGAATTAAAGGTTGAGCGTTCGTCCAATAGCAATCCGCTCTTCCAGGCGGCATTTGTTTTACAAAACATTCTGGCGTCTGTCCGGCCACTCACCGATCTGGAAATGAGCTCGCTGGAGGTTGATAGCGGGACAGCAAAATTTGATATTGTGCTTGAATTGACGGAAATAGGTGGCGGTATACGTGGGAAGATTGAATACAGCATCGATCTTTTTGATGCCATCACTATCAGGCGTATGGCTGGACATTTCCAGACGCTGCTTCAGGCTATCGTTGCCAATCCCGAGCAGTCCATCATGCACTATCCGCTCTTACCCCCGGATGAGCAGCGGATGATATTGCTCGATTGGAATGCGAGCCAAACCCCTTTTCCTCAGGATCGCTGTGTTCATGAGCTCTTTGAGGAACAGGTACGGTTGCGTCCCGATGCCATCGCACTCGTCTGTGAAGAGCGGACGTTGAGTTACCGGACGCTTGATCAGCGGGTCAATAGCCTTGCCCGGCATCTCCGCGAGCTGGGAGTTGGGCCAGAAGTCCCGGTTGGCATCTGCATGGAGCGCTCGCTGGAACTAGTGGTGGCTTTGCTGGCGATCCTCAAAGCGGGAGGCATCTATGTGCCGCTGGACCCGGGCTATCCGCGTGAGCGTCTGGCTTTTATGATCGCTGATGCTCGCATCACCATCCTGCTCACTCAGCGTCACTTGTATGATCGTCTGTCCGCAGAAGGACTCGCGATCTATAGCGTAGATAATCTAGAGAAAGAAGATGAAGATGATGATGATGTATTCACGCCACCCGAAGGATTAAGCGCGGCTAATCTCGCCTATATCATTTATACTTCAGGTTCTACCGGCACCCCTAAGGGGGTCAGCGTGACGCATTCCAATATCGTGCGCCTAGTGAAAGAAGCAAATTTTGCCGCGTTTGCTCCGCAGGAAGTTTTCTTACAGTCTGCTCCTGTCCCCTTTGACGCCTCGACCATCGAGCTCTGGGGAAGCCTGCTCAACGGTGCGCGCCTGGTAGTGTTTCCTTCTTACACGTCATCCTTAAATGAACTGCAACGGGCGATTGAGCAATATTGTATCACCGTTCTCTGGATAACGTCCGGGCTGTTTAGCCAGATGGTAGAGTACCATCTTGAGAGTCTACAGACTGTGAAGTATGTGATCACAGGAGGAGATATTGTATCTGTTCCCCATGCGAAGAAAATTCTGGCACAACGGGGAGGATGTACTCTCGTCAATGGCTATGGACCAACGGAGAACACCACGTTTACCTCTTGCTATTTCATGACGCAAGAGGAGCAGGTTGGCAACTCTGTGTCCATTGGCTCCCCCGTTGCCAACACGCAGGTCTATATCCTGGACACCTATATGCAGCCGACGCCCATTGGCGTTCCTGGAGAATTATATACTGGCGGCAAGGGCCTGGCGCGTGGGTATCTCCATCAGCCAGCCTTGACGGCGGAGAAGTTTATCCCTGATCCATTTGGCGCAGCCGGAGAAAGGTTATATAGAACAGGCGATTTAGCGCGCTATCGACCAGATGGCACCATCGAGTTCCTGGGGCGCATCGATTATCAGGTGAAGGTCAGCGGTTTTCGTATTGAGTTGGGCGAGATTGAGACAGTGCTGGGCCAGCATCCAGCCGTTCGCGAAGTCGTGGTAATTGTTCGCGAGGACCAGCCTGGAACCAAACGTCTGGTGGCGTATATCGTCTCTGAGCAACAAGAGTTCGTGGCCGGTGACCATCTAAAAACCTGGTTACGTGAGCGCTTACCTCAGTATATGATGCCAACGGTCTTTGTTGTGCTTGATCAGTTACCACTCTCGCCGAATGGCAAAGTGGATCGGCGCGCTTTGCCTATGCCGGAGCATGATCGTATTGAACTGGCGGCCTCCTATGTCGCTCCTCGCACGGCGGTCGAGGAGATCCTGGCGGGTATCTGGAGCCAGGTCTTGAATCTGGACCGGGTGAGCGTCTTCGATAACTTTTTTGCCATTGGCGGCTACTCTTTGCTGGCTATCAAGGTCCTTGCCCATCTCCATAAAGCTCTAGAAGTTGATCTGCCCTTGCGCGCTATCTTCGAGTACCCGACCCTGGCGGCGTTTGCTGAACAGGCGGAAATGGCGCTCTGGTCCCAGGAGAAGAGCTCGCTGCCTACTCTGAATGAGCGCGAGCGCCCGGCGTTACTGCCGCTCTCACTTGCACAGCAGCGTCTGTGGTTCCTGCATCAGTTGGACCCGGAAAGCCCCTTCTACAATATCCCAATGGCCCTACGCATCCGCGGCTGGCTCGATGTAGAAGCGTTGGAACGGAGCCTGGCTGAGATTGTGCGGCGGCACGAGGCGTTGCGCACCACCATCGACGAGGTGGATGGGCAGCCGGTTCAACTCATCCATCCAGCTTCCCTATGGACTCGCTTTAGCGCGTCTGACAGCTTTAGCGTGCCCGTGGTCGATCTACAGCATCTGCCTGTAGAGCTGCGGGAGGAACAGGCGCAGCAGCTCGCGCACTCCGAAGCGATGCAGCCCTTTGATCTGAGCCAGGGACCATTGATCCGCGGCGAGCTGCTCTGCCTTGCGCCAACGGAGTATGTGCTGGTCTTGACCGTGCATCACATTGTCTTTGACGGCTGGTCGAGGGACGTTTTTGAACGGGAACTGATCTCACTCTATGGGAGCTTTAGCCAGGAACAGATATCTCGCTTGCCCGAGTTGCGGCTGCAGTATGCCGATTATACGCTCTGGCAGCGCGAATGGTTGCAGACGGAGATGCTCGAACGCCAGATGACCTACTGGCGCCAGCAGCTCGCCGGGGCCACCACAGTGTTGAATTTGCCGACCGACCGGCCTCGTCCGCCGATACAGACCTTCCGAGGGGCCGTGCAACATTTCACCATCGACGCCTCGCTCGCTGCCGCGCTCAGTGAGTTGAGCCGGCGCGAAGGCGTCACCCTCTTTATGACCCTGCTGGCAGCCTTCAATGTGCTGCTGGCGCGCTACAGCGGCCAGAACGATGTGCTGCTGGGCTCGCCAACTGCCAACCGCCGCCATCTGGAGTTGGAAGAACTGATGGGCTTTTTTGTCAACACGCTGGTCTTGCGCACCGATCTGTCGGGCAACCCGTCGTTCTTCACCTTGCTACAGCGGGTACGCGAGATGACCCTGGCTGCCTACGCGCACCAGGATCTGCCCTTTGAGCGCCTGGTAGAGGCGGTGCAGCCGGAGCGCAGTTTAAGCTATAACCCCTTGTTCCAGGTGGCATTCGCCCTGTGGATCTCTTCCTCAGCTCCTGTCCCTGTCACAGGGATCGCCATTGAGCCATTTCCCATTGAAGGAGGAACAGCCAAGCAGGATCTGATGGTAGATATGCTGCAAACCTCTGCGGGCTTGCAGATGCGGTGGGAATATAGTATAGACCTGTTTGATGCGACCACGATCAGACGGATGGCCGAGCATTTCCAGGCGCTACTGCACGCGATTGTTGCTCATCCAGAGCAATCCATCATGCAGTATCCGCTCCTCCCTGAGCAGGAGCAGCAGGTGGTGTTACATGACTGGAATGCCACCCAGACCCCTTATGCTCAGGATCGCTGTATCCACGAGCTGTTTGAAGAGCAGGCGCAGCTGCGTCCCGATGCTGTGGCGCTGGTCTTTGAAGAGCAGACCCTGAGCTATCAGGCGCTTGATGAGTGCGCCAATCGCCTCGCCTGGCGGCTCCGCGGCCTGGGTGTCGGGTCGGAGGTGCTGGTGGGCCTCTGTATGGAGCGCTCGCTGGAACTGGTGGTGACGTTGCTGGCGATCCTCAAAGCGGGAGGCGCGTATGTGCCGCTGGACCCGGGCTACCCGCGTGAACGCCTGGCTTTTATGCTCACGGATGCTCGCATTGCTATCCTGTTGACGCAAAACAGGTTACGCGAGCGGCTGCCTGCGGAAGGACTCTCGGTCTATGGGGCGGAGGACCTGATAGAGACAGAGCTGACAGATGGGTCGGTGCCACCGCCTCCTGGGGAAATGAGTGTGGCAAACCTGGCGTATATCATCTACACGTCTGGCTCTACGGGCACGCCGAAAGGCGTGATGGTGTCGCATCGCGGCCTTGCAAGTCTGTCGGTCGCGCAAGCAAAGGCGTTCGGGACGCAACCAGAAAACCGGATGCTGCAATTCGCGTCATTAAGCTTTGATGCCTCCATCTGGGAAATAGTGATGGCGCTTTCCAGCGGTGCGACGCTCTGTCTGGCGACGCAGGAGACGCTGATGCCAGGTCCAACGCTCTTGCAGTTGTTGCAGGAGCAGCAGATCACCACGGCGACGCTTTCGCCTTCTGTGCTGGCGGTCCTGCCCCAGCAAGACCTGCCCGTGTTGCAGACGCTGATTACCGCCGGTGAAGCCTGCTCCGCCGAACTGGTCGCCAACTGGAGCCCTGGCCGCAACTTCTTCAATGCCTATGGGCCGACCGAAACGACGGTCTGTGCTAGCGTCGCGCTCTGTCAGAATGATAAAAAGCGTCCGACCATCGGCAAGCCCATTGCCAATATGCAGATGTATGTCCTGGATGCGCACTGGCAGCCGTGTCCGATTGGTGTCCCGGGCGAGCTCTATCTCGGAGGAGTAGGGCTCGCGCGCGGATACTTGTATCGTCCAGAGCTGAGCGCGCAACGCTTCATTCCTCATCCCTTCAGCCTGGAGCCGGGGGCGCGCCTCTATCGAACCGGCGACAGGGCTTCCCTGCGACCCGATGGCAACATCGAATTCCTGGGACGCCTTGACCATCAGGTGAAGATTCGCGGCTTCCGCATCGAGCTTGGAGAGATCGAGGAGGCGCTTAACAAACAGCCGTCGGTGCATGAAAGCGTGGTCATCGTCCGCGAGGACGTGCCAGGCGAAAAGCGTCTCGTCGCGTACCTGATTCCAGAGGCCGATAATGTGCCGATAATCAGCGAAGTGCGCCAGGCGCTCAAAGAGCGGCTGCCCGAGTACATGATCCCTGCGGCTTTTGTGGTGCTGGAAACCCTGCCAATCACATCCAATGCGAAAGTCGATGTGAAAGCGCTGCCAGCTCCTGAAGCAGTGCAGGGGAAAACGGAGACCGCGTATGTCGCGCCGGAGAGCCAGATTGAGCGGGATATTGCCGCGATCTGGTGTGACATCCTGCACCTGGAGAAGGTCGGTGTGCATGAGAACTTCTTTGACCTGGGCGGTCATTCGTTGTTACTGGCTCGCTTACAGGATCGCCTGCAAGCGGTGCTTCACAAAAATGTATCGCTGCTCGATTTATTCCAGCACACGACGATCTCCGCGCTCGCCACACTGCTCAGCCAGAACCAGGAGGAAGCAGCTCCGCTTCAGCAAAGTCATGGCTGGGATGCTGCACGTAGCCGCGCTGTCGAGCAACAGCGGCAATTGAGACGAAGCAGACAAGGCGCGAAGAGAATAGAGGTGTTTGAGGACTAAGATGGATCAGATAGCTTTTTCTAATGAGATAGCGATTATCGGCATGAGTGGCCGTTTTCCAGGGGCCAGGTCGATCCATGAGTTCTGGCAGAACCTGCAAAATGGCAGAGAATCAATCTCGTTTTTTACCGATCAGGAGCTTGCCGCATCTGGCGTAAGGCCTGCTGTTTATAACCAGCAGCAGTATGTAAAAGCCGGGGCGGTTCTTGATGGCGTAGATATGTTTGATGCGGCGTTCTTCGGCATTACCCCGAGGGATGCCGCGCTCATGGACCCCCAGCAACGCCTCTTTCTCGAATGTGCCTGGGAAGCGTTAGAGCAAGCAGGCTATGACGCGGAACGCTATGCCGAACGCATCGGCATCTATGCTGGGGCGAGCATGGACACCTACTTATTGTCGAACCTTGCAAGCAATCGCGAGCTGATAGAAAAGGAGGGATTATTCCAGATAGGATTGGGGAACGAGCGCGATTACCTGGCTACGCGCGTTTCCTATAAGCTGAACTTGCGTGGCCCTAGCATCAGTATCAGTTCAGCCTGCTCCACCTCTCTTGTCGCCGTGCATCTAGCCGCTCAGAGCCTGCTCAACAGTGAATGCGATATGGCGCTGGCCGGTGGGGTTTCAGTCAGGGTGCCGCATAAAATCGGCTATGTGTATCAGGAAGGAGGCATTGTTTCTCCTGATGGGCATTGCCGCGCCTTTGATGAGCAAGCGCAGGGCACATTGCGCGGCAACGGCGTTGGTGTGGTGCTGCTCAAACGGCTGGCGGATGCTTTACAAGATGGCGATACAATTTTTGCTGTTATCAAAGGCTCGGCCATCAATAACGATGGCTCGGCCAAGATTGGATATACTGCCCCTGGTACCCAGGGGCAGGCTCAAGTGATTGCGGAGGCGCAGGCGATTGCTGGCATCGAGCCAGAGATGGTGACATACGTTGAAACGCATGGCACCGGAACTGCACTGGGCGATCCGATAGAAATAGCGGCGTTAACGCGCGCTTTTCGTACAGGAACGAAAAAGAACAACTTCTGTGCCATTGGCTCAGTAAAAACCAATGTTGGTCATCTCGATGCGGCAGCCGGAATAACGGGATTGATCAAGACCGTGCTGGCCCTTGTGCATAAGCAATTGCCGCCCAGCCTCCATTTCGTGCGACCGAATCCCAGGATCGACTTTGCTAATAGTCCTTTTTATGTCAATGCCCAGCTTACTGAGTGGAAAAGCGATGGCTTTCCACGTACCGCCGGGGTCAGCTCCTTTGGCATCGGAGGCACCAATGCGCATGTTGTGCTGCAAGAGGCTCCTCCTGTGACCGTGCCATCCCGTGAGCCAAAACCCTGGCAACTACTGCTGCTCTCCGCGCGCACCGAGACGGCTCTGGCGACGATGAGCGCCAATCTGGCACAGCATCTTGAACAACAGCCGGAGCTCCCGCTGGCTGATGTCGCCGCCGTTTTGCAACTCGGAAGGAAACAGTTTGATATTCGTCGAGCCGTAGTTTGTCATAATAGTGAGGAAGCCGTGAAGGCGCTGGAGATGCTTGACCATCAGCACGTTGCCACAGGCGAAAAGTCGGCGCTCCAGCGACCCGTTACCTTTTTGTTTCCAGGGCAGGGATCGCAACATATCCAGATGGCGGCGGAACTGTATCAGCATGAGCCTGTTTTCCGCACATATGTGGATATGTGCGCGAACTCCTTCCAGCCCTATCTCAAAACTGATCTGCGCAAGATCTGCTATCCGGCCTCCGAGGAAGCAACGGAGGCCACGCAAAAGCTGACGCGCACCGCTATCGCCCAGCCTGCCCTTTTTACCATTGAATATGCTCTGGCGCAACTATGGATGGCATGGGGCATACAGCCGCAGGCGCTGATTGGGCATAGCATCGGCGAGTACGTGGCGGCATGCCTGGCTGGAGTTTTCTCGCTGGAAGACGCGATACAGTTAGTCGCGTTGCGGGGAAAAATGATGCAGGCGCTGCCCGCTGGCGACATGCTCGCCGTATCACTGCCACCGGACGACTTGCAACCGTTCCTGAATGAGCAGCTCTCTCTGGCTGCGATCAATACCCCTGCGCGTTGTGTTCTTTCGGGCACGAAAGAAGCGGTGCGCGCTGTAGAGGAGATCGTTGTTGAGAAGGGCGCCATGACCCGGAGATTGCATACATCTCATGCATTTCATTCGAGCATGATGGACCCTATCCTGGCAGCCTTTACCGCCGAAGTGAAAAAAGTCCAGCTCAAAGCGCCCGTGCTACCGTTTGTCTCTAACGTTACCGGTGCCTGGATTACGGCGGCAGAAGCAACCGATCCGGCATACTGGGCGCGCCATCTGCGACAAACTGTGCAGCTTGCCGCTGGCCTTCAGCTCCTTATGGAAGACCCGCAATGCGTCTTGCTTGAAGTTGGCCCCGGTGCCGCGTTATGCACGCTGGCAAAGCAGCATTCAGGTAGGAAAAAGGAGCAGCGCGTCCTTTCATCTCTGCCCCATGCGCAGAAGCAAGCATCTGACTTTGCCCATGTCTTGCAAACATTGGGCCGGCTCTGGATAGATGGGGTACGCGTAGATTGGACCAGCTTTGTCGGCGATAGCTGGCAAAGGGTTCCTTTACCGACCTATCCGTTTGAGCGGCAGAGGCATTGGATTGAAGCGCCAGACGTAAAACATCAGCAGGAGGTGATCTATCAAAGTAACGACTCTCAGGATGCTCTCCCCCGGCAGAAATTTCATCTATCCATAGAAGGGAAAACAAAGGAAATGGCTGTATCTAACTCTCATATGCCCACAGAAACGCGTCAGAAGGAAATCATGACACGGCTCAAGGACATTTTTGGTCATCTGCTTGGTATGGACCTGACGGCGGTTGACCACCAAAGTTCTTTCCTTGAGATAGGAGCGGATTCCCTGCTGCTCATGCAGGCCAGCCAGCGCATTAAAGATGTATTCAGTATAAAAATACCTTTCCGTCATCTTCTAGAAAATTATGATACGTTTGACTCGCTGGCAGCGTATCTCGACCAGAAATTACCATCTGATTTTATAAAGGCGCCTCCCGCCGAGCAACGGGGCTTCGTAGGGACACAATTTATCGTGTCCAATGGCGTTGTCGCGCGCAATAACAGTGAGCCTTTGCCTATGGAAGCTCCTGTACAGGCGCAACGGGAACCGATCACCCAGAAGCTGACGGCTCCATTGCAGCGACCTTCTGCCCCATTGGTGCCTGCTAATGGATATATGGGCAATGCAGTTAATGGACATGTGGTGCAGAGCGGTTCCTCAACGCGCATTGAGTCAATTGTAGAGCAACAACTTCAGTTAATGGCTCAAATGGTGGAGCAGCAGCGTTTGCTGATGTCCCAGCAGTTAGAGGCATTAGGAACGCGCACTTTTGTCAATGATCTGCCATCTACCAGGGTGCAGGAGACTCTTGTGGCTGCCCCACTACAGGAGCAAACTGTGATTGCGTCTTTCAATGGAGTAGCATCTCAGCAAGAGGTACTTCCTGCCCCTGTTTCTATAAATGACACGTTATCGCAACAGCCAACAGCAACGTTACATCCTGCGGTGGGCGAGAATGGTCCTGTTCTCAGCCTGCGTATGGACCCTGAAACGTATGTCCCCTATCAGCCCAGGAAAACGGGGGCACTTGGTGGCCTCACAGAGCAACAACAGCAGTATATAGCCGCGTTGATCGAACGCGTCGCACGCAAAACAAAGGGTTCGAAGCAGATCGCGCAAGATTACCGCAAGTTTCATGCGGACAATCGGGGAACTGCTGGCTTTAATCTTACATTCAAGGAGGTGGTCTATCCACTCGCCGTCGAGCGAGCCGAGGGAGCGCATGTCTGGGACGTCGATGGCAATGAGTACGTTGACATCGCTATGGGCTTTGGGGCCCTCCTCTTTGGGCATTCTCCCTCTTTTCTGGTTGACGCGCTACAGGAACAGGCCCGCCGTGGTATAGGGCTTGGCTGGCAATCGTACATGGTTGGCAAGGTTGCCAAGTTGTTCTGTGAGATTACAGGCGTGGAACGGGTCAGCTTTTGCAATTCCGGTACAGAAGCTGTGATGACCGCGATTCGCCTGGCGCGCGCGACCACAGGACGCTCTAAAATAGCTGTCTTCGCCGGATCGTTCCACGGCACGTTTGACGGCGTATTGGTCAAATCGCATGAGACCGCTGACAAGTCTTTACGCACCATTGCTCTGGCACCAGGCACTCCAGACAGCATGATTGAGGATGTCATCTCGCTCTACTTTGGCAGACCGGAATCGCTGGATATGCTCAAAGCTCACGCCCAGGATCTGGCGGCAGTGATCGTGGAACTGCCCCAGAGTCGCAGGCCGGATCTATTGCCCACAAAGTTTTTACAGGAGCTGAGAAAATTCACGACCGAAGCCGGGGTAGCCCTCATCTTTGATGAGGTTGTCGCAGGCTTCCGCATGCATCTGGGCGGCGCGCAGGCGTTGTTTGGCGTGCAGGCGGATATTGTCACCTACGGGAAGGCTTTTGGTGGCGGTCTGCCAGTGGCGGCGATTGGTGGTAAGGCTGAGTTTATGGATGCAGTAGACGGAGGAGTATGGCAGTATGGCGATGCATCCATACCCGATGCCATGCAGACATTCTTTGCTGGCACGTACTTCAAGCATCCTCTCCTGATGCCGGTTGTCTGGTCCATTCTCAATCATCTCAAGTCAAGCGGACCACAGCTTCAGGAGCAGTTAAACCAGCGTACCACGCAGTTGATGCAGCGTCTGGACCGGCTCTTTGAACAAATGCACGCGCCGATACGGACGATCCATTTCGGTTCGCTCTTCCGCTTTTTGTTCCCTCCGGCGTATAAAGTGGTTGACGCAAACCTCTTTTTCTATCATCTGCTGGAGAAAGGGATTTACATTGCCGAGACGCGTAACTGCTTCCTGTCAACGGCACATACCGCCAGCGATCTGGATCATATCGTTCAAGCTATCCAGGAAACGCTGGTGGAATTGCAGGCTGGAGGCTTTTTGATTGATTCGTCCCCCTGGCCCGATCCCTCCGATCCTGGAGGCGGGACAGGCCCATTATTCTTGAGTCGAACTTTGTCGCAGGGAAGCGAGGCGAGCAATCGCCTCGCTTCCCCCCTCTCTTCTGCTTTTGTGAACAATGGCCATAACCAGGAGGCTCATAACGCTGTACGTATGGTGCCTATGTCAGAGCAGCAGAAGGAACTCTGGTTCATGGCCCAGTTTGGGACCGATGCATCGCGCGCCTATCACGAATCGCTGACCATGCACCTGCGAGGAGCGTTTCAGGCAGACGCCATGCGCCAGGCCGTTCAGGGGCTGATTCAGCGCCATGAGTCTCTGAGGACCACGTTTAGTAGCGAGGGAGATTATCAGCGTATACTGCCCACTTTTGACCTGGATATTGCCTGGAGCGACATCTCCTCGTTAGCAGAAGAGGTGCAAGCGCGACAGGTAGCGGATGTGCAGGCCAGCGAGATTCAAAAACCTTTTGATCTTGAGCATGGGCCTCTAATGCGCATCCATCTCGTAAAGCTCCAGGAGCAACATCACCTTTTCGTTTTCACTGTCCATCACATCATTGCCGATGGGCGATCTGTTGGCACTATGCTGGCCGAGTTGAGCGTCCTTTATACCAATGCCTGCTCAGGTATGCAAGCGCATCTGCCAGAGGCGACGCAATATCGCGAGTTTGTGGAATGGCTGGAGCAGCCGGAACAGCAGGAACTGATGACATCGGCTCAGGCGTACTGGTTAAGCCAGTTTACGAGTTTGCCACCAATCCTGACGCTCCCAACCGATTTTCCTCGCCCGGCCAGAAAAACTTTCAAGGGCGCGTTTTATGTCACAAAAATTGATGCAAAACTATATAATGAGTTAAAAAATCTCAGTCGGCAACAGCATTGTACGCTATTTACCACGCTACTGGCGGCATACACGGCTCTGCTTTCACGCCTGACCAATCAAACGGATCTGGTCGTCTCCGTTTCTGCCGCAGGTCATACGCTGATCGATAACGAGCATCTGGTGGGGCACTGCGTTAACCTGCTGCCGTTACGTCTGAAGATCGAGGACGATCCTACGCTGGCTCATTATCTCCAGGCGGTGAAGACTGTATTGTTGAATTCCTATGAGCACCAGATCTATCCTTTAAGCAAGCTGGTTGAAAAGCTGAATCTGCCAAGAGACCCCAGCACTATGCCCCTGGTGACAACGTCATTTAACCTTGATCGCGCTGGAGAACTCGCATTTGCGGATCTTGAGGTTGATATTATTACTAACTCTACTGGCTTCGCCAAATTTGATTTCGACCTCAATATCGTGCAGACAGATACAGAACTGATACTGGAATGCAATTACAACGCCGATCTGTTTCGAACCCAGACGATCCAGCGCTGGATGGGATACCTGAAGACGCTGTTGCAAGGGATGGCTCAGGCATCTGCTCTCCATTTCTCGCAACTGCCCCTGATGAGTCAGGAGGAAGAGCAGCAGATTCTTTTCGAGTGGAATAACACTCATGTGGATTATCCCTCAACCGCGTGTATCCATCAGCTTTTTGAGCAGCAGGCGCAGCGCACTCCTGATCGAGTTGCGGTCTTGTGCGAAGGCCAGCAGTTGAGCTATCGAGCATTGAATGAGCGCGCCAATCAACTGGCCCATTACCTGCAACGGCTGGGCGTTGGACCTGATGTACTGGTCGGCATCTGTATGGAACGTTCTCTGGAAATGATGGTTGGGTTATTGGGCATTCTCAAGGCGGGAGGAGCCTATATGCCGATGGACCCCTCCTATCCTCAAGAGCGCCTGGCCTTCATGCTGAGCAATGCACATGTCTCTGTATTGCTAACGTTGCAGCACATCCATGAACAGTTGTCGGCATACCAGGGGCAGATCGTTTGTCTCGACAGCGACTGGCAAACGCTCAGCCAGGAAGAGCAGATAGCGCCTGCATGCAGCGTCACTGTTGACAACCTGGCCTATGTCATTTACACCTCTGGTTCGACAGGCCAGCCTAAGGGCGCGATGGTAGCGCAGCGAGGAATGCTCAACCATCTCTTTGCCAAAATCCAGACGCTCGATCTCACGCCGGACGATAAAATCGCCCAGACGGCCTCTCACTGCTTCGACATCTCCGTCTGGCAGTTCTTCGCCGCGCTCTTACAGGGAGGGCAGGTCTGCATCTATCCTAATGAGATTGCGCGCGATCCGGTGCAATTGTTCAAGTATGTTGCTGCTGAGCGCGTCTCTATTCTGGAGATTGTGCCTTCGCTGCTACAGGCGTATCTCGATGCCATTGAGCTGTTGTCCGAAAAAGCGAGCGTGGAAGCTAACCTGCGCTGGCTGGTCGTCACCGGAGAGCAGTTCCCCGCCCAGTTGGGGAAACGCTGGCTACGGCATTTCCCTCAGGTCTCGCTGCTGAACGCCTATGGGCCGACGGAATGCTCTGACGATGTCACGCATGCTGTTCTCAATCAGGCGCTGCTGGAGAGAGGGGCGACGGCGCCGATAGGGCTGCCGGTAAGCAATACGCAGATCTATATTCTGGACAGTATGCTCCAGTCTTTGCCGGTGGGAGTGCCAGGAGAGATTTATGTTGGTGGGATTGGCGTCGGCAGAGGCTATGTGGGAGATGCAACCCGTACGGCTTCAACCTTCATCCCCGATCCCTTTGGCGTACCAGGAGGGCGTCTCTATAAGACCGGTGACATTGGGCGCTATCACCCCGATGGGCAGATCGAGTTTATCCAGCGTGTCGATCATCAGGTGAAGGTGCGTGGCTATCGGATCGAACTGGGTGAGATTGAAGCTGTGCTTGGACAGCATCCCGCCGTCCGCCAGTGCCTGGTACTGGTGCGCGAAGATGAGCCGGGGCAGCACCGGCTGGTGGCCTATCTGACCGCCGTGCCGGCAGAGAAGCCGACGGCAAATCAGCTCTATGCATGGCTGCACGATAAGTTGCCAGTCTATATGATCCCTATGGCCTTTGTCCTGCTTGAAGAGTTCCCACTTTCAGCCAATGGTAAATTGGAGCGAGCTGCTTTACCCGCGCCGGAGCGCGACCATACCGAGCTTACAGCTTCTTATATAGCTCCTCGTACGGCCACAGAAGAGCTTCTAGCAGATATCTGGTGCGAAGTGCTGGCATTGGAGCGCGTAGGCGTTCTGGACAACTTCTTTGCCATTGGCGGCCATTCTTTACCCGCTACGCAGGTTATGGCACGCCTACGCAAGAGAATCCAGGTCGATTTACCCTTACAGGTGCTCTTTGAGCATCCAACTATTGCGGGCCTGGCTGAACAGATAGAGCGGGCGCAGCATAAACCCGGTAGCGTGGCTGCCTTAGCTATTCCCGATGTTCGTCCGCGCCGGGCTCTGTTCCCGCTCTCGTTTGCCCAGCGGCGCCTGTGGTTCCTCAGTCAACTGGAGCCAGAAAGCCCGTTCTACAACATCCCTATTGCATTGCATATGCAGGGTCCATTGCAGCGAGAGGCGCTGGAACGCAGCCTGTCCGAGATCGTGCAGCGTCACGAGGTTCTGCGTTCGACCATCGTACTGACCGATGGTCAACCCATGCAGCAGGTTCTGCCTGCTGTTGATATGCGATTTAGCGCGTCCGATCTTACCCTGACGGATCTTTCACACCTGCCACAGTCTGAGCAGCAGGAGCGTGTGCAGCAGTTGGTACAGGCAGAAGCGATGAAACCCTTCGAGCTGAATAAGGGACCGTTGCTGCGTGGGCAACTTTTGCGCCTTAGCCCGATGGAGCATGTGCTCTTGCTGACCATGCATCACATCATTTTTGATGGCTGGTCGCATGATATCCTGATGCGGGAACTGAGCGCCCTCTATGAAGCCTTTAGTCGTGGGAAATCTTCCCCATTGCCCGCATTGCCGCTTCAGTATGCGGATTACGCGCTCTGGCAACGGGAGTGGTTACAGAATGACGTTCTCGCGGAGCAGATTGCCTACTGGCGCAAGCGCCTGGCAGGGGTTCCTACGGTGTTGAACCTGCCGACAGATCGGCCAAGACCGCCCGCTCAGACCTTCCGTGGCGCAGTAGTACGTTTTTCCGTGGCGCCGTCATTGAGCGCGGCCCTCAAGGAACTGAGTCGCCAGGAAGGCGCAACGCTCTTTATGACGCTGCTGTCAGCCTTCGGCGTGCTGCTGTCACGCTATAGTGGGCAGTCTGATGTACTGGTCGGCTCACCTGTGGCTAACCGCCGCCATGTGGAGTTCGAAAATCTGATTGGTCTGTTTGTCAATACACTGGTGTTGCACACCAACCTTTCGGGCAATCCGTCGTTCCGCAACCTGCTTGGACGCGTCAACAAAACGACGCTGGAGGCGTACCAGCATCAAGATCTGTCCTTTGAAAAACTGGTAGACGGGTTACAGTTGACACGCGATGTCAGCTATTCTCCCCTCTTTCAGGTGCTGTTCGTGCTGCAAAATATGTCGGCTCCAACAGGAGGCTTTGCTGATCTCACTTTGCGCACATTGGAGCCACGAGGGGAAACGGCGAAGTTTGATCTCACTCTGGCGCTGGACGATACGCAGGCTGGACTAGAGGGAGCATGGGAATATAACACAGACCTGTTTGATGCGACAACGATTGAGCGCATGTCAAACCATTTCCTGACCTTGTTAGCAAGCATTGTAGCCGATCCCGATCAGAGCGTAGAAACACTGCAATTAGTGACGGAGGGCGAGAAAGAGGTACTGCTGCATACCTGGAATGCGACGGAGATGGCGTATGCGCGTAATAGCAGCGTTCACGAGCTCTTCGAGGCTCAGGCGAAAAGCACGCCACATGCCGTTGCGGTCGTTTTCGAGGACGAGCAGGTAACCTACCAGGTTCTCAACCGCCGCGCCAATCAATTAGCCCACCGGCTGCGAGAACTGGGTGTCGGTCCCGATAAGTTGGTCGCCATCTGTATGGATCGCTCTGTAGAGATGGTTGTGGCGCTGCTTGCCGTGCTGAAGGCGGGAGGAGCATATGTTCCGCTGGACCCGAATTATCCACAAGAGCGGCTGACTTTTGTGCTGGAAGATGCTCAGGTATCGGTTATACTGACGCAGCGAGCAATGGAAAAGCTGGTAGCGGATCAGTGCGTACCCACCCTTTACCTCGATGAAGATTGGAGGAAGCACAAGACATTACCAATCAGTACACCGCGTAGCGGCGTTACTGCGGCAAATCTGGCCTATGTCATCTATACCTCTGGCTCAACCGGGAAGCCCAAAGGCGTGCAGGTACCGCACGCCGGTGTCGTGAACTTTCTTGCTTCAATGCAGCAGCAGCCTGGCATCACGCGTCAGGATACGCTGCTGGCTGTCACCACTTTATCGTTTGATATCGCCGGCCTGGAGCTCTACCTGCCCATGCTGGTGGGCGCTCGCCTGGAAGTGGTCAGTCACGATATCGCTGCGAGCGGGGAACTGCTCTTTGACCGCCTGGTCACTTCTGGCGCTACCATCATGCAGGCCACTCCCACGACCTGGCGTCTCCTCCTGGAGGCAGGGTGGCGTGGCGCTCCTGGTCTTGCTATTCCGGGTGACCCATCCAGGGCAGGGGCAAGCCCTGTCCCTACATCGCACTTTAAAGCGTTGTGTGGTGGCGAAGCTCTGCCGCGTGAGCTGGCGAATGACTTGCTGGACAAAGGGGTGAGCCTCTGGAACCTCTATGGCCCGACCGAGACGACCATCTGGTCTGCGACCTGCAATGTTGTTGCGCATAAGCCGATCTCCATCGGCCATCCTATTGCCAACACCCAGATCTACCTTTTGGATGCGCACCAGCAGCCTGTGCCGGTGGGCATTCCTGGCGAGCTGTATATCGGCGGCGATGGCGTAACGCGTGGTTATCTCAAGCGACCGGAACTCACTGCGGAAAGGTTTGTGCCCGATCCCTTTGGTGGCTCCGGTGGCCGTCTGTATCGAACGGGCGACCAGGCGCGCTACCTCCCCGATGGCAGTATTGAGTTCATGGGACGTCTTGATCACCAGGTCAAGGTGCGCGGCTTCCGCATCGAGTTGGGAGAGATCGAGACTGTGTTGAGTAAGCAGCCGGACGTCCAGGAATGTGTAGTCGTGGTGCGGGAGGATATCCCGGACCAGAAACGTATTGTAGCGTATGTTGTGTCTAGAGGCGATCAGGCGTTGACGGTCAGTTCCCTGAGAAGCGATTTGAAGGCGTATCTCCCAGAGTACATGATCCCTTCGGCCTTTGTCTTCTTAAACGAACTGCCGCTTACTCCTAATGGCAAAGTGGATCGTCGTGCCCTGCCCATGCCTGATACAGCCAGGCCCGATGTCGCAAGCACCTTTGCAGCGCCAACCAACGCAACGGAGCAGTTGCTCGCCGATATCTGGTGCGAGGTGTTGCGTCTCGACAGAGTCGGGGTTAACGACAACTTCTTTGAGCTAGGTGGCGACTCTATTATCGGCGTTCAGATGATTATGAAAGCCAATGAGAAAGGGCTGCGCATCGCTCCAAGACAACTTTTCCAGCATCAAACCATTGCCGAGCTGGCAGCCGTCGTAGGGACCTCCTACGATGAAGCGGGGAGTTCCAGCGCGTCCGCACCCGAGGCTGAGCTGACGGGCCTGGTACCTTTAACGCCGATTCAATACTGGTTCTTCGAGCAGCCATTGCCTGATCGGCATCACTGGAACCTGGCGAAATTGCTTGACGTCTTCCTTCCCGATCAACTGAGCGCTCCCACGATGAATCGGGGAGCTACAGGACGTGATAGCGGCGTTGTTGATCGGAATTTTAAGGCATATCAGCAGCTTGATCCGGCCCTGTTGCGCCAGTGTATTCGCGCCTTAATGACGCACCACGACGCGCTTCGTCTGCGCTTTAACTACGATGTGCATGGCTGGCAGCAGACGTGTATCGCGTTAGATGCAGATGAGGAAGTACCTCTGACCCTGTTTGATCTCACAACGGTACCGGAGTTAGAGCAGGCAGCACGGGTAGAGGCGCTGGCGAACGAGGTGCAGAAGAGCCTGAACATCTCAAAAGGCCCGATCATTAGAGTCGCGCTTTTCAATCTGGGTGAGCAACAACCGAATAAGCTCTTGATCGTCATTCATCACCTGGCAGTGGATATCGTCTCCTGGCAGGTCCTGTTAGCAGATCTGCAAACGGCGTATCAGCAGCTTGTGAAGGGAGAGCCGATCCAACTTCCCACGAAAACAACATCGTTCAAAGATTGGGCTGAGCGATTAACTACGTATGCCCAATCGCAGCAAGTGCAACAGGAGCTGAAATACTGGCTCGATAAGCCCTGGACCTCTGTGCGTCCTTTGCCAGTAGATAATCTTGCCGGTATCAATACCGAGGCATCGGCCCGCACGCTATCGACGTCTCTGAGCGCCGAGGAAACGCGGACCCTTTTACAGGATGTTCCGAAGCTCTACCGTACTCAGGTCAAAGACGTGTTGCTGACAGCCCTTGCACAATCCTTTGCCCAATGGACCGGGACTTCTACCCTCCTTGTTGATCTGGAGGGACATGGCCGAGAGGATCTATGGGAGGAGCTTGACCTCGCGCGGACAGTTGGCTGGTTTACAGCTATTGTGCCTACCTGTCTGAACCTCGCTGGAACGGCCAGACCGGAAGAGGCATTGAAGTCTGTGAAGGAGCAACTGCGTGCGATGCCGCGTGGAGGTATTGGCTTTGGCGTATTACGCTATCTGAGCCACGACGAGGAGATAAAGCAGCAGCTAGCAGCTTTACCTGAGGCAGAAGTAGTCTTCAATTACAGAGGCCAATCATCGCAGTCCCTCTCTGAGAATGAGGGGACATGGCTCAAGCTGGCGCAAGCTACAGGAGGGGCCGCCCGTAACCTGCATGTCAATCGCTGTTACCTCCTGGAAGTGAATGGCAGTATTGATGAAAATTGCCTGCATATCGGCCTGACCTATAGCGAGAATATCCACTCGCGCGAGACTATCCAGCAGGCGCTGACCCGTTATACGGAAAAGCTGCGAGCGATTATCCATGCTTGCCAATCATCTGGTAAAGAGATCTTTACCCCTTCCGACTTCCCAGAAGCTGCTCTAGACCAGCAGCAGCTCGATAGCCTGATGGCTAAACTCAACCAATAAGTGTAGAGACCTCGATTGATCGCCACCGTAGGGGCAAGCCTCGCGCTTGCCCTGGTAGGGGAATGGATTCGCCCTATCGGATGCGATCAATCGCGTCAGTCCAAAAAGGAAGGAGTGGTATGACATGATATCGGAAGTTTTGCATACAAAACAGGAAGAAGTAACCTCTCTTCCCCAGCACGGTAAGCCATTATCGCCGGTCGGTATTCCACAGAATATTGCTGTGAAGTGCCAGAAATGCAAAGAGATCATTTACGAGCGAGACTGGTGTAGAAATCTTAAAGTCTGTCCTCATTGCGGCTATCATTTCAAACTGACAGCTCATGAACGTATTGAACTGCTGGTAGACCAGGGCAGTTTTGTTGAAGTAGATGCAGATATTGTTTCAGCCGACCCGCTGCGCTTTGTGAGTCAATCGCAGGTCTATGCAGAAAAGTTAGAGCAGGAGCGGCAGAAGGTTCACTTAAATGAGGCCGTCGTCACTGGCTACGCCACTGTTGAGGGCAAACCGCTATCGCTGGCCGTCATGGATTTCCGTTTCATGGGAGGAAGCATGGGGGCAGCAACCGGTGAAAAAATTACCCGTGCAATCGAGCTAGGCATTGAACGACGTATGCCTGTGCTTATCAGTGCCGCTTCCGGCGGGGCTCGCATGCAGGAGGGTATATTCTCGCTGATGCAGATGGCAAAGACCTCGGCGGCCCTCGCCAGGCTAGGAGAGGCAGGCATTCCATATTACAGCCTCTTAACCGATCCTACGGCAGGAGGCGTCACGGCAAGTTTTGCCATGTTAGGCGATGTTATCTTTGCCGAGCCTGGCAGCCTCGTCTGCTTCGCCGGGCCGCGGGTGATCGAGCAGTTTATGCACGTCAGTTTACCTAAGGATACTGTCACTGCTGAATTTATCTTCCGTCATGGCCTGATTGATGCCGTGGTCCACCGGCGCGAGTTAAGGTCATTCCTGATTCGACTTATGCACCTTTACTATCCTGTCGCAACCCTGATAGCTGTTAATAAACAATGATTTTTGTAGTCGGGAGAGGAGGTCCCGGTGGATTCCAGGGAAATGTACACCGAGCTTACACCGTGGCAAACGTTACAGATCGCTCGTCATCAAGACCGACCGCACGCGGGAGACTATATCTCCCGCATCTGCGATCATTTCCTTGAGCTGCATGGCGACCGCGCTTTCAATGATGATCGAGCCATTCTGGCCGGACCTGCCCGCTTCAGGGATATGACTGCCATGTTTGTCTGTCACCAGAAGGGGCGAGGGAGCAAAGAGCGGCAAGAACACAATTTTGGTATGCCTCATCCCGAGGGATATCGCAAAGCAGCACGTTTAATGAAGCAGGCAGAGAAGTTTGGCTTGCCACTGATATGCCTGATTGATACTCCCGGGGCTTTTCCCGGGCTGGAAGACGAGGAGCGCGGGCAATCAGAGGCTATTGCATCAAATTTATACTTGATGTCTCGCTTGCGCGTGCCGATTGTGGCGGTCGTGATTGGAGAAGGAGGGAGCGGCGGGGCGTTGGCGCTGAGCGTGGCAGATCGTCTTCTCATGTTGGAACATAGCATCTATACTGTCGCCGCTCCAGAGGCTGCCGCCTCTATTCTCTGGCGTGATAGTGCTTTCGCGCCGCAAGCAGCCGAAGCTATGCGTATTAGCGCGCGAGAACTTATAGATACCCGGATCATTGATGAGATCATCCCAGAGCCGCCGGGAGGCGCTCATCTTAACTATGCGGCTTCAGCCTGTAATCTGCAAGATGCGCTCTATAGACACATTACCGATCTCAAGCGGCTCTCTCTTGAGGATCTACTGATGAAACGCTATCAGAAATTTCGAACTTTTGGGCCATTTACCCACGAATCGCTTTCGGCAATCCTTTAACTTTCACTGGAGCTTAACAAGGCATGGGACTCAATATTTTGATCGCGATGCACGACGGAGTATTGCGGATGGGATTACAGGCTATCTTTGGCGGCGAGCCACAGGTGTCCAATGTGGACATGGTTGCCAGCAAGAAGGATTTGCAGATGGCGCTACGATCCAATCATCTGGACCTGATCGTTGTCAATCAAGCACTGTCAACTGATTTTGCTCTGTTGCAGGACACGAAATTTGCGATTCTGGTGGCCGAACCGGATAAACCAGAAATCGCACTTTTGAAGGCTGCCTACGAACATGGAGCCTGTGGATACTTTTCCTGTAATGCTTCTGCTGAGTTCCTGTACGCGTTGCTCTCTTCCGAGGCGCAGTCCTTTTTGCTTGACCCGACAATTGGAGCATGGCTGATGTATGATGTTTTGGGTAGGAGTCCCTTCTCGATCAGCAATAGATCACTTACCTCGCGTGAGAAGGAGATTGTTGGTTTGCTCTATGAGGGGAAAGATGATCTGAGTATCGCTCACTCCCTCCACATTACTGAAAAAGCAGTTGAGAGGCATATAAAGAATATAAGGATGAAAAGCGATGGCCTGGCGTAATTTTACGTAGGCCCAGAGCTACAGAAGGTGTTATGAGCCGCACGTAGCTCTGGGCCTAAGCTATATCTGTTCCAGGTCAATTACCGCTGGGTGCTCTACTAACTACGGCAAGAAATGAAAAATATCACACATCAGGTATATGATGTGAGAGAAAGGGGGATCGCATTTAATAATATAAACAGTATATAACGTGTCTTTCACTCTGATCAGTTATGTGAAAGCATTACATGTATCACCAATTGATACATGTGAGTTCCCATCCTCCGCGAGAAAGGAAATCTGCTCATGCGTCAACACATCCGTTTCGTTCTTCTGGGAAGTCTGCTGCTGGCTGCGAGCCTATTGGTGGCTTTCACTCCCACAGCTTCTTCAGCTTTTGCTGCAACACCATCTATGGTTCGCACGTCTCCCACGGCTCTCCACCAGTTGCTGCAAACCAGTTCGCTCTTGTTGGTCAGCAAGAAAGGGCAGTCGGAAATCGATTGTCTTGTGTCTATTATTCCACCACTTGTTGTCTCTAAGGAAATAGATGCAGGTGGAGGTGTCGCCTGTAGTGCGCCCGTCTCTTCACTTTCCGTTAGCGCCTTTCTCTTCAAGAATGGCACTCTTGTCAAAAAATCAATGGGTTCAAATTCCGGGCAAAGCACCATTACCCAAAAAGTGACAGACAGCAGCTGCACTAGCAGAGCGAGCTGGCAGGCGAAAGCGACAGGTGTCGTTACTTTTCCTTCCGGCTTCATCCCCCCGAGTGCCCCTTTTGATGTGGCAAGCCCTAACGCCTCGCTCATATGTTGAACGCGGAACGTATCGGACTTGGAGGCCCAGCGCTCTGCGTGTTGGGCCTCGTTGCTACCCTCACTAAACCGGACATCATGATGAGATGTTGAATGTAATAAATGTAAATACATCATAGTATTCCAATATTTATCTGTACAATCATAAGCTATGTTTATATTAAAAATACCTATGTTTTTAGTGCTCTCGATGAGCCGGGTTTCTGATAACTCTTCAGATTTACGTATCGTTTTCCCTCATATCAGGCCAGAGGAGCTGAAGAGTTATTGAAAGTGAGGATAGTGTATGCGGATAACATCGCTCTCAAAAAAGAGAAGCAAGCTTTCACTGATGACATTTTGTATCCTTCTCAGCGCCCTCTCACTCATGGTATTTGGCAGCGTTGATGCCTTTGCAACCAGCGGCTTTCTGGGCCGGTTACACACCATTAAGACTATTGCTTCAACCATTCCCAAAAATGGTGATCTCAATCCTTATGGGGTGGCTGTTGTGCCGCGCTCGATAGGAAAGCTTGTGGCCGGGGATGTGCTGGTAAGTAACTTCAATAACAAGCAAAATTTGCAGGGTACGGGCACAACTATCGTGCAGATCTCTCCTACTGGCACGTTATCGCTGTTTGCGCAGATTGATGCCCAGAAGCTGCCTGGAGCCTGCCCGGGCGGAGTTGGACTGACAACGGCGCTGGTGGTGTTACAGCGTGGTTGGGTCGTCGTTGGGAGCCTGCCCACCTCTAATGGCATGGCGGCCACCGCTAAAGCTGGCTGTTTGATTGTATTGAATAGCCAGGGACAGCCGGTTGAAACCTTCTCCGGTAGTCCTATCAACGGACCGTGGGATATGACTGCCGTCGATGGAGGGAATGTTGCCGTATTATTTGTCACCAATGTGTTGAATGGCACAGTCGCAGCCAGTCCAAAGGTTGTAAAGCAGGGGACCGTGGTACGCGAGGTGATCTCGGTGCCTACGCAGGGCAAGAACTTGCCCCAGATAGAAAAGACCACCATTGTCGGTAACGGTTTTGCCGAACGCACTGATCCTGCGGCTCTGGTGGTCGGTCCCACAGGCGTTGGGCTTGGTAATGATGGGACGCTCTACATTGCGGATACCGTCGAGAGCCGGATCGCCACCATTCCCAATGCGCTGACCCGTAAGAACGCGGCGCCGAATGGGGGAAATACGCTGACGCAAAATGGTTTCCTCAAGGGTCCGCTTGGCCTGATCATTGCGCCAAACGGCGATATCCTCACCGTAAATGGCGGCGATGGCAATATCGTTGAGACAACACCTGCGGGCCAGCAGATCGCGAAGAGGCTGCTGGATAATACCGGCACGCCTCCTGGCGCTGGCTGTCTTTTCGGTTTGCAGGTTGCACCCGGGGGCGCAGGCGTCTACTTTGTAGATGACTGCTTCAATACGCTGAGGCTGCTCTTCTAAGGCCACAGCTAGCAAGGTCGAGCGCCCGTTGTGTTGTTCTTCACTGCGCGATGCACTCGCCAGCTTCAAGGGCTGGCGAGTGCAGGGTGACAGCTAGGTCATAAGACCGGGGACCAGGAAGTAGAAGAGCAGCCCAACGATGATCAACCAGGCTAGCAAGATTAACGTCCAGCCCATATTGTGGCGAATGACCTGGCCTTCGTCGCGTACAAACTTGCTGGTCGAGACGCCGACGCTCGCTGTCTGGGGCGCGACCGGTTTGCCAACTTCCGCGCCGACCGAGCCTAGCGTTGGGAAAAGGAACACAGGGAAACCCAGCAACCTGGCTACCTGCAACTGCACCAGGCCAAAGAGGCTGTTGGTGGAAGTGTTGCTGCCCGAAAGGGCTACGCCGATCCAACCCAGGATAGGCGCGAGCACGATAAACCAGGGTCCTACCTTCGAGAAGCCGGTGGCCAGCGATGCGCCCATGCCAGAGTAGTTGAAGACGTAGGCCAGACCGAAGATGAAGATGCCCACCAGCAGCGCTCCCCATATCTGGTGGAAGGTATCGCGGAAGACCCTGCTCAGCACAGCAAAGCTCGGGCGAATAAATGCGAGCATGATCAACCAGGAAAGCAGGATGGAGGTTCCGGCAATGAAGGGAGCATAGCTGAATGCTACATTCGTAGATTTGTGGTTGATGGAAGAAGTAGCCAGAACCTTGAAGCTGAGCGAACTGATAGTGATCTTCGGTAGCGGAGACCACGGGCCGGTCCACAGCACAACGACTACGATCAGGATCAAGAAAGGAAGAAAGGCCGCCCAGATAGAATGCTGCTCCGAAGTATCGCCAATACTCGCACTCATGCGGTCCTGCTGCTCCTCTTCACTGAGTTCTACACCACCATACCCCAGCACTGTTTTGGGTCGCCAGACTTTCAGCAGCAGCAGCAGCACAACAAAGCAGACCAGTGCCCCGGCGACATCTGGCAGGTAGGGTCCCAGGTATTGAGACACGGGAAACTGACCCGCGATATAGGCCAGCGAGCCCACTATAGCCAGCGGCCAACCATCACGAAATCCTTTCCGACCGGTGACCAGATAGATGAGAATCCAGGGTGGCAGCAGCGCCAGGATGGCAACCACCTTGCCTACCGAGGCTGAGAGGGCCAATAGTGGCAACCCAGTGACAGCAGCCAGCGCGATAATTGGCGCTCCCAGCGCGCCGTAGGAGACCGGAGCGTTGTTGGCAATTGCAGCCACACGGATGGCATCCAGCTCCATGATGCCCAATGCGACCAGAATCGGCGCGATCACGGCCCAGGGATAGCCGAAGCCGACCAGCCCTTCTAGCAGTGCGCCGAGAGCCCAGGCCAGCAGGATGGCTTGCACGCGTACATCCGCTGTTGCCTGCTTGACCAGCCAGTTTTTGAGGGTATCGAAGAGGCCGGTCAGCTTGAGGGTGTTGAAGATAATCAGACCCCAGAAGACAATCCAGTCCACCGCCCAGATGCCATTCGCGCTGCCGATGAGATAAGACTGAATGCCCTGGTTCACCGGCAACTGCCAGACAAAGATAGCGATGAGTAAGGTAAGAATAGATCCAATGAGCGTTGCCAGCCAAGCCGAGAGGCGGAGCCATGCCAGCATCAATAGCAGCACAACAATGGGGATGAGTGCGGCCAGAGTGGTCAGGCCAAGATTACTAAATGGATCGAGTACCTGTTTAAACATGCCTGAGGTTCCTCCTTGTGTTAATGACTTCCGTGTCTAGGCAAAAAGGGGTAGCCCTCTTCCATTTTTACCACATAAATTATTTTACACTATGTGTAATGTAAATTGCTATCCATTACGGGCAGGGCAGGGTCATTGACAAGTTCTTTTTAGCCGCCTTAGATCGCGACGTACCCCGAACCCCGGCAAAGGGCTGCCGTCCTCCGCACTCCCGCTTTTTCGCGACTTTTAAATCGCCTACTCTCTGTCAGGGCTTCTCAAAAGTTGGTGCGTGCTCTGGCTGCTCGCGCCACAGGCGCTCACAGGGAGAGGAAGGTGCTGGCGGTGGGCGCAGCCCACCGCCAGCACCTTCCTCTCCAGAACGGCTCGCTTGCGAGCCGTTCTGTCTGAAAAAACCACTTTTGAGAAGCCCTGTACTCTCTGTGCAGGTAGATTGCATCTCATGGGTTGTTATGCTATGATGGCTGCACTAAAGCAGAATATCCAGGGAGCAAGAGTTCAGAAGATCGGAAAAGGAACAGGTTATGGAGGCAGAAAACTATACTTCCTATCTCAAGCAGGTCGATATTTTTTCCAGCCTGAGCGATGAGGACGTCCACGAACTGGGGAGCATCATACGCCGACGCACATTCCGCTCCGGCGAAGTCATTTTTCACCGCGACGATCCCGGGCAGGTCCTTTACATTATTAAAGAGGGCAAAGTCAAAATCTGCCTCATCAGTCCCGATGGGCAGGAAATCTCTCTGGTGGTCTTTGGTAAGGGAGAATACTTTGGCGAGCTGGCGCTCTTTGATGGGCTTCCACGCTCCGCCGACGCTATCGCTCTGGAAAAGGTAGAGTGCTATACGCTGCAACGGAGCGACTTCAATAAGGCTATCATGAAAAACCCTAAAATCGCCATTCATCTTCTGGAGATCCTCTCCCAGCGCCTGCGCCGGACCGATCAGCAGGTGGAAGATTTGATCTTCCTGGATGTCTACGGGCGCGTTGCCAAAAAGCTGCTGGACCTGGCCGATACCCACGGGATGAAAGTCGAGGATGGCGTGCGCATCGATGTGCGTCTGACCCAGCAAGAGCTGGCCTCGATGGTGGGCGCATCACGCGAAAGTGTGAACAAGGTGCTGGGCTATTTCACGGATAAGCAGTTCATCAGCACCGATAAACACCGCATCACGCTCCACCGCATGGCTGATTTAAAGCGCCGTATATACTAATAATGGTATATCTACTGACAAATACCTGAACTAAACTTTTGGAATAGCTGTTACCTATAATCAGCGAGATACGTTCCTGATAATCAGAGATTACGTTTGTATTTTTTTTGGTGAAGGAAATATTGTTGGAAAAAGCCATTACCACGCGTGAAAATCAGCAGGCGGAAAAAGGGGCACAAAGCTCTCCCACTACCTCAACAAACATATCACCCCGTAAGGGAACAATAGCTCGGATACGGGCGCTGGTAAGTGCAATACGTCCCAGGCAGTGGACGAAGAATTTCGCTGTCTTTATCGGGCTTGTCTTTGCCCAACAACTTTTCGATCTACCATCCCTTGAACGGGCGTCGCTAGCATTTATCGCTTTTTGCTTCGCATCTAGCAGTATTTATCTGCTCAACGATCTGCTGGACCTGGAGAAAGATCAGCAGCACCCCGTCAAACGTTTGCGCCCGCTGGCATCGGGAAGATTACCAATATCCTGGGCAATTGTTATGATGGGGGTGCTTGTCCTGGCCTGCGCAGCATTAACGGCCACGCTTTTTGTGATCCCAATCCAGCCTCATCAGGATATCTATGCCTCTTTGGGAGGAACGAACATCCTTTTTGCGGCTACTATCTTCCTATACCTGGCAATGATGGTGCTGTACAGCATCCGTTTGAAGCATGTTGTGCTGGTAGATGTGTTTATCATCGCAGGCGGCTTTGTCCTGCGTATCCTGGCCGGAGCAGTGGTTATCCCTGTTTACATCTCTCCCTGGCTCTATCTCGTGACGACTTTTCTATCACTGTTCCTGGCCCTCAGTAAACGCCGCCACGAACTGGTCCTTTTACAGGATGGAGCTGCTGACCATCGCAGGATTCTCAAAGAATATAGTATTCCCATGCTCGACCAGATGATCACGATTGTCGTCGCAGGCACGCTGATGTCGTACAGCCTCTATACCATCCAGGGGCCAACGGGGAATCATCGTCTTAGCGTGACTATTCCATTAGTGCTCTACGCAATGTTCCGTTACCTCTACCTGGTCTATATGCGTATGGAGGGCGGAAGCCCTGAAGAGGTCCTGCTACGTGACCGCCATATGCTTGGAACCGTTTTACTATGTACCATTTTAATTATTACTGTACTCTATATATTACCGTAACATTGGAGCTGCTGTTTGTTTAACCGTAAAATACGCACTGGCATTGCGCTCTCGCTGATACTGGCGTTCGTTGTCATGATTGCTATCGCCCTTTACGGCGACTTACCACGGATGGTTGTAACGCTAGCAAATTTTCGCTGGGGATTTTTGCCGCTTATCCTGGGGCTAACCCTTTTCAATTATCTGGGGCGTTTCATCAAATGGCAATATTACCTGCGACGCCTCGGGCTTGCGCTATCATGGAAGAAGAGCCTGCTGATTTTCCTTTCGGGTCTCTCAATGGCGATTACGCCTGGTAAAATAGGAGAGCTGCTGAAATCGTATCTGCTCAAGCGTTCAACGGGGGCGGCTATCAGCCGAACATCGCCGATTATTGTAGCGGAGCGGCTTACCGACGGTCTGGCCATGCTGGGCCTCTCGACAATCGGGCTTGTCCTCTATCGTTTTAGCTGGGTATTGCTGCTGGGCCTGCTAATCATCACTCTGGCAGGTATTCTGCTGATTCAAAATCGTACACTCTCCCTCGCTTTGCTACGGTTCGGCGAACAATTACCTATTGTGTCTCGGATTGCGCATCTGGCACGTACTTTCTATGAGAGCTCATTTGTGTTGCTCCAATGGCGACCGTTGTTACTGGCTACGGCGCTGGGCCTGATCTCATGGGCAGGAGAGTGTGGTGCATTATATTTTGTCTACACCGGGCTGGGAACTCCGGCCAGCGTTGACCTTTTTATTAAGGCGACCTTTATTTTAGCGATATCATCGCTGATCGGCTCTGTTTCCGGCCTTCCTGGAGGACTGGGAACTGCCGATGGGAGTATGTTGGGGCTAACCCGCTTCCTGGTATCAAGCTCAGCCAGCCTGGGTAGCGCGGCAACGTTGCTGATCCGCTTCTGCACCCTCTGGTTCGGTTTGTTGATCGGAGCTGGGGCATTATTGTGCTATCGCATTACTCAACGTGTTGATATCTCAAACGTGCAGGAACGTGGGTGGGAGGAGTGGAATCAAAAGCGTACAAATATCTTGCCGCCAGATGGACATAAAACGAGTTTTGCTCCCCCATCGACGCCGGTAAGTACGGAAGGAAAAATCGTATGAAGACGCTCATTATCATTCCGACGTATAACGAGGTGGAGAACCTCCAGCCTTTACTACAAGAGATCTTCTCTTATGTGCCTCAAACCCATATATTAATCGTCGATGATAACTCGCCAGATGGCACAGGGCAACTTGCTGACCAGATCCACAGTGAGGACCCACGCGTTCATGTCTTGCATCGTGAGGGCAAACTTGGTCTGGGTACAGCCTACATTGCGGGCTTTAAATACGCTATCGCACACGACTATGACGCCGCCTTCGAGATGGATGCTGACTTTTCGCACGATCCCCGTTACCTCCCGGAATTTTTGCAAGCAATCGAACAAGCAGATCTGGTGATCGGCTCGCGGTATATCCAGGGAGGGGGTACTCCCAACTGGTCGCCAATCCGTCGCGTCATCAGTGGCTGCGGCAATATTTTCGCTCGCTTTATGCTTGGCATTCCCGTCCATGACTGCACCGCCGGATATCGCTGCTATCGCCGTGAGGTCTTGCAGCGTATTGATCTTGATACCATCCAGTCACAGGGCTACGCTTTTCAAGTAGAGTTGGCCTACCGCGTGATGCGCCAGGACTTCAAAATCGTCGAGATCCCCATCATCTTCATGGATCGCCGTATCGGCAAATCCAAGATGTCACGCAAAATCGTTATTGAAGCATTCGCCTACGTACTGCGCACACGCTTCAGTAAAGAGCCACAAATCCCTGCTCCAGCCGCTACACCTGCTGAGTCGGTAAAAGTTGGCAACAAGGTTGAGGAAGTGCCCTCTGCCATCAGAAAGTAGCCAATCATCCTGTCAAGAGCATAAGCAAGCTAAATGAGGGGAGGGTGCTGCGTGCGGGCCGCGGCCCGCACGCAGCACCCTCCCCTCACTCTGAGCGCCGAAGGCGCGAGCGGTCAGAGCACCCGGCGACTTTTGAGAGGTCCTGTCGGAGCTAGTGTTTATGGTGACGATGATGCCGTGCTTTACCTTTGCGCCTGCGGCCCGTCTGGCGAGGCGTATTATCTTGCTCGTCTTCGGCTTTATAGGCGGGATCAAGGCCATAGAGACGACGCATAGCCTGACGATGGGAAGAACGCTGAGCGACGTCGCGAGGGGCAGCATTGAACTGGGCCATGAGTTGCCTGGTTGTCTGCACGCCGCCTTTCTGCTCAATGACACTTGCCCGTATTTCTCCGTCATCGCTATACATTTCTACGCGCCGACCTGCCTGGCGAGCTTCAGTCACTAAACGTACAATGACGCTATCCGCCGTCTCGCCATAGCGCGAATAGACAATGCGAATATGGTCATCATGGCTCACCTGCTCATCTGCTCCATTACCATCGAAGACAACAATAACGCGGTGGCAAGTAGAACGATAGCGATTTTTCAGTTGCCGGATCAGCAGGTTCCGGGCTTCCGCGAAATTTTTATACTCTAGTGACCGAAACATCAGATTATTCTTGATCACGTTATAGCCATCGACCAGGATATCCCACTCCATTGCAACCCCTCGCAATCAATGATGTCCGATCAGCCGCCACAGAGCCTCTATGTCAGCGCGAATGTCAACATGCAGAGTACTGGCAATCATGGCATTGGCTTTATCTGAGAGTACGGCGAGAAGAATGAGCAGTGTAATAGTAAGAACAACGATAAATGTCAAGAACGTCAATACCTGCTCACCCCATACGATCACGCGTTTAGGACTCTCCGGTCGTGTTTCAACCGCGTCAATATCAAAGGGAGACACCGGGTGAGCGACCTTTGTAAGTTTGCGCGCTCCAGGTACCTGTGTTGGCACTTCATCTATCATTGCCAACGCGTTAGATTTCCGGGTGCCGGGGGTTGCCCTGACAACGGCATGAGGAGCAGGCTCATGGAAGCGGCCTGACTGTACACAAAAAAGTGGAGCTGCCGTGGATTCAGTCTGTGCAGGCGGAGGTTGCCGGGAAGGAGCCTGAGGCAGGGAACCATTGAGGGGAGGGGAATAGGAGCGAAAGGGCAAGCCGGCCTCCGAAGAACAGGCCCCACACACAGCATGAACGTCATCCCAACATCCGGGACAGGCAGGCCGCCTGCAACGGAAACAGAAACGGCACATACTCATAAAAGCCGATTCTAGCGCCACGGAAGGGGCCTGCAGCAGATATTCATACAATGGGGAAGGGGCATAGACTGCGTCACAGACAACACATACCGCGGTCCTGGTGAAAGCGCGTGGGGACCGCTCCAGGCGTTGAGCAGCCATATGTCTATCCTCTCAAAAAACCACCAACTACCAAAAATAACGAAGCTCTATTTCATGCCTCGTTGGTAAGCACACAAACTAAGCTCCTATGCTCGCTGTTCCAGTGGCACCCATTTTCGATCATACTCGCCGCTATAAGTGGTCGAGGGACGAATCAGTTCGTCTTCGGCATACTGCTCCAGGATGTGGGCAATCCAGCCTCCGACGCGGGAAATAGCAAACACAGAGGAGAAAATCTTTGAATCCAGGCCAATGCCATGCAGGACTAACGCCGTATAAAATTCCACGTTCGTCTTGATACTATTGCCGGGCTTATACGCTTCCAGCTCTCTCAGAATCACATCTTCCACAGCGCGAGCGTCGGCATAGAACTGCATATCGCCGGTGCGAGCAAACAACAATTCGGCTGCCGCTCCCAGCACATCGGCGCGGGGATCGCGGACTCGGTACACGCGATGTCCAAACCCCATTAAGCGTTCTTTAGCGGCGAGTTTCGCCCTTGTCCAGGTTGCAGCTTCTGCTTCGATACTCTTCCCGGACCTGGCGGCATTATCGCGGATCTCAAAAACCATATCCATTGCGGGGCCAGGAGCGCCGCCATGCAAGGGACCTTTAAGTGATCCTACCGCCCCTACGACCGCTGAAACCATATCAGAGCGAGTGCTGGCGATCACGCGAGCGGTAAAGGTCGAGTTATTCATCCCATGATCGATCACAGTGTTGAGATATGTCTCCAGCCCTCGCACAGCGGCGGCGTGGGGTTCTTCGCCGTCGAGCATATAGAGAAAGTTTGCGGCGTGGTACAAACGAGGATTGGGAGCAATCGGTTCCTGGCCGTGGATCAGCCGCCAGTAGGCTGCAACGATGCTTGGGAAACGCGCTAAAAGCCTGACGGCTCGTCGCATATTCGCCTCGTGCGAAGTGTCATCAAACTCGGGATCGACCAGGCTGAGTGTGTCAACGCCCATCCGTAAGGCATCCATAATGGGTAAATTCCGTTGGGCAGCCGCACGTAGGACAGTCATGGTAGTTGCTGGCAACTCGCGATTGGCGATCAAATTGTTCCTGAAGGTTTCCAACTCCTCTTTATTAGGAAGACGGTCGTTCCAGAGTAAATAGATAGTTTCTTCCGCGGTCGCTTTTGGTGCAAGTTCTTCCAGTGGAAAACCTGCAATAATCAACTTTCCAGCCAGGCCATCAATCATTGACAGCCGTGTTTCTGTCAGGATTACATCACGTAATCCGCGCGCTATTTCAGTCATGAGTTTCCTCGCATGAGTCCATTGTGTCGTATCCCCCAGTGGAGATCCTGGCAATACGAGCAATCCAATAGCCCGCTGTGCTTCCAGGTTCTCCCCTCTACAAGTGTAAGGTGATACCTGATCGGGTGCATACCTTACTATGAGCTACGTTATGTAATATAGCATTACCATAAAGTAATAAGCAAGATTCGTGCAGGTCTCCAGGCCCTATTATCTGGGAGTCAAGCCGCTTGAGAGCGGGCCTGATATAGCAGAGCGTTATTGATGAGCTTAGCCGATAGGCAAAACTGATCTTTTTTCGCAGCAGAGCCTGCAACGGGCAAGGTATGCTATCTCAAACGTCACATCTCTGCCAGAGGAGTTTTTAAAAAGATTTTCGCAAGTGGTCAGTTGCTAGATAACTCAAGGGTGGGTAAAAAAGAGAAAAAAGCCAAAAGTCATAAATTGCTCTCACAGGGGGGTTGACAGGAAGGTATGGGTCTGGTATTATCATAACCACGAAAGCGGTGCAGCTTAACAGCGACAGCGCAATCGCCGAGGAGCCGTGGTGTAGTGGCCTAACATGTCTGCCTGTCACGCAGAAGATCGCGGGTTCGAATCCCGTCGGTTCCGCTCGCACCAGTGTTCTGTGACCAACAGACCTCTGGTTTCGTCAAACTCCATAACCCCGTTCAGCATGCGCAATACTGGAAGAAATGCTGGTCGGGGTTTTATTGCGGCAATAATTTTGTTCTCCAAGTCGTAATATAAGCCACCTGGCTCTAAGATGATCGTGACCATTTCATACCTTTCTTCGACGGTTGCCACATCGCATAGGGCTACCATACCCGGAAAATATCCCCCGCCTCAATGACTTCATCGTATGTGATTCCATCGACTTCAGACGCATCTAACTGATTAAAATTACCACCTGAAGGGTAGGACATGCGACGCGCTTTTGCTGCATGATAGTATTGCCGTCGATTGTCCGGCGTATTGCCGGTATCACAACGCAACTTTAGACCACAGTGAATACAGGAGATGTAGCCCGCAAACTGATAGACATGCTTGACCTGCTCTGTTCGCGTGCTTGTACGATACATCGACTGTGTCATCGAGCGTATCTTCTGCCATTCGTTATGAGTAAATGCCGCCGGGTGTCATCCACGAAATCGCTGCTCTTTATATTTGGCGGTTCCTCGATTATCACCTGGAGCAAATGCGGCATAAACCTCGTTCCGAAGCATGGCCGTGGCTGTATCCTTTGGTCTTTACGCACAACATGGGATGGTGTCGAGTCGTATCCTCGCTCGTACTTGGGAGGAAGGAGGACATACCGGTCATGGACAGGTCCTCATGCAAACGCGAGATGGCGGTCGAAGCGTCGCCGGAGGAAAGCGAGAGGGATCAGTCGCTTTCCTCTGGTTTCGGTCGTTGCGGGCGCTCATTAACCAGCAGCGTAAACACATCTGGACGGCTGTAATGCCCGGTGACATCAAAGTCAAAGTGAGCTTGCTCGATTTGCTGCAAATCCAGTGTCGCATAAAGCATTCCTTCCTGATCGTACAGCGGTCCAGCCACATACTCTCCAAAGGGATTGATGATGGCACTGCCTCCCCGACACATCACCTCCGGTTGATCCTCCAACTCGTGATAACAGGCCAGATCAGTGGGATACATCTGCTTCGTGACGTACTGATTGGCCGAGAGCACAAAACAACGTCCCTCGCAGGCAATATGCCTGATGGTTGCCTGCCAGCTCTCGCGCTGATCAGTCGTCGGGGCCACATAGAGCGTGACCCCTTTGGTGTAGAGATGCATACGCGCCAGTGGCATGTAATTTTCCCAGCAGATGAGCCCACCCAGACAGCCAAAGGGTGTCTGGATGGCTGGAAGCGTGTTGCCATCGCCTTCTCCCCAGATGAGCCGCTCAGTTCCCGTGGGTTTCAATTTGCGATGCTTGCCCAGGATGCGCCCATCAGGGCCGAAATAGAGCGTGGTACAATAGAGCGTGCCCCGACTGCCGTAGTCGTCCTGTTCGATGATGCCAAGTGCCACATATACCTGCGCTTCGCGGACTGCCTCCGCAATGAGCTGCATACTCTCACCAGGGATCTGGACCGCGCTCTGATAATAGCGGACCCAATCCTGCCGTCCACCGGGTCCGCGGCTGCCGATGGGCGATTGAAAGTGCAGGCCACGCGGGTACCCGCTGAGAAACGCTTCAGGAAACACCAGGAGCTGTGCCCCGTGTGTTCCTGCTTCCAGGATCAACTCGCATGCTTTTTGCGTACAGGCGTCGCAGTCCATGATGATCGAGCCAGCTTGGGCGACAGCCACATTGACAGACGTTCTATATGGCAAGGGAAAGCCTCCTCTCTGCTTTTGCGTATATCTTCACTATACCCTTTTTTTGAGCCTCTGTGCGACCGGTGAATCGCTTGAAAGCGTGTACTTCTCCTGCCTGGTTTGCTCAGACTGGGCAGGCTTACCGAACCGCTTGAATAGGGAGAATACATCCTGCCGCCAACACACTGGCCAGAGCTGCCACCAGAAAAAGCACGGCGAAGCTGTGCAGAGTGGTGAGGATCACCGCTCCGATGAGCGGGCTCACGATGAGGGGCAGGAAGATCGCAGTCGAGATCAGCCCCAGATCTTTGCCCCGGTCGTGCTCGCTGGGCAGGACTGCGATAGCCAGCGCGATGTCCACCCCCAGCACCGCACCAAAGCCGCCGCCGAAGAGGACCGCCGCGATCAGCACTGCATACCAAGTGGGCAGAGCCACCAGGAGCAGTAGACTGCCAGCCATCGCCAGCGCCCCGGTCACGATACAGGGCTTGAGCCGCTCAAACCGCTGCGTCAGCTTGCCCACGAGCAGGGCAACGATGACGAGCGAGGCGGTCGATAGCCCCTGAAAGGTGGTCACCGCCTGGGCCGCCTCCGCCACCGGCAGATGCAACCCCTGGTTCACATAAAAGAAGAGGTAGCTGCCAAGCAAGGTGAAGCTCAGGAAAACGAGCGCCCGCGAGAGAAAGGTGCAGGCAAAGTCACGGCTGCCAAGCGGCTGGACAAATCCTGCCAGAAACGCCCGCCACGCAAAGGGTGCCACGTCCTGGCGGCTGATGGGCTGCTCGCGCAGCATGAGCAGAAACAGACCGATGAACGCCGCCGACACGAAGGCTAAAAGGACGTAGCCCTGCCACACGCTGCCAGGAGCAGTCAGACGCGTAACCAGGACGAGGCCGAGCACACCTCCGACGATGGGAGCCATGCCGTTGAGCGCCGCGGGACCTGATCGCTGCTGGCGCGGGACCTGATCGGGCAGCAGCGCCGTCACCATCGAAAGGATAGTATCAACCCCGATCTGAGCCAGGACCTCCCCGAGGAGGAGCAGGGGGATGGTGCTGGCCCACGCCATCGTGAGCAGCCCCAGCAGTGCCACAAGCAGTCCGGTGACGATCCAGGGTCGCCGCCGTCCCCGAGGCGAAATGGTGCGATCACTGAGCGCGCCCGAGAGCGGGGCAGCGATCAGTCCAGCGCATGCCCCCAGCGAGGCCACGAGGGCAAAGGAAGTCGCAGTCGCGTGGGGAGCAAGCTGGCTGACCTGGATGGGCAGCAAGAGCTGCTTGATGCAAACACTGGAGAGCCCGCCGACCATGCTCGCCAGCAAGAAGCTGAGCCGGTAAGGCAGGCTCACCCGTCCACCCGGCTCCCGCTGAAGGGTCGCCGCCACCGTGCCAGGCGCAGGGCTCGTTCCCTCCGTGGCGACGAGATTGATCGCGTCCGCTTCAGCGTGTTCGTGTCCCCGCTTGCCTCTCATGGCTGGCCGGGAAGAAGAGGCGGCAGCGGCCCCCACGATGGGACCAGCGGTCGGCTCACGGTTGCCGGCTTCTCGGACAGGCTCAGTCATGCTCGCTGCTCCTTTCGGCGTGTGCGCGTGGGACGGGCATCGGAGGCACCAGATGCGTACGGCTGCACCGTCGTGGGGAAGCCGTGCCACGTCATTGCCTCTCCATGCACCTCGCAGCTTGCTAGCCAGTCGTAAGAGGCTAGCCTGCCCTCCCGATAGGTAAAGAGTTCCAGTCGCGGCTCGTGCCCTCGGGCGGGATCGAGCTCTAACGAGAGGTGATGGATCTCCCGCCGGCGTGAGGCGTCCAGCAGGTGCTGCACGATTTGCTCATAGACGACCTTTGGCCCCTGGGCGAGGGCGTAACTGTGCCACAGACAGAGCGTCGCCTCCTCGGGAACGTCCGCCAACACATCAGGCAGCAGCTCACAGGCATCTCCTTTGAGCAACGTAACGGGGTGCTGACGGGCGACCTGGAGCGCGGCGGCGAGCACCTGATAGCGGTGGAGCTCCTCGGGCCAGATGCAGGCGTGCAGCCAATCGGCATCGAGCGTACTGTGCGGGTCCAATGGTGCCAGGTCAATGCCGATGCGCTGTGCAACGAGCGGCATCGCCTCAGGAAAGGGCGGCAGGTGCATGCCTTTGAGGGTACAGGCAAGCTGCACCGAAGCCTGCTGATCCCCCACGAGCAGGTTGCCGTAGCGATAGCCGTAGCGGTCCCAGTGCAGATTGAGTCCGGCGCTCGCTCCCACCTCGATCAAGGCCAGCGGCTGACGTCCAGTGCGGCGTGAGATCAGCTCGAAAGCGGGCAGCAGGTTGGCGCAGCGCGTCACCTCGTTGGTTTGCAGGCTCGCATGAGGCAGCAGCAGGCGTAATGCCTCTGCGTGCTCCAGACAGAACTGCCGAAACACTGGATAGGCGTCGCTGGCCGGTCGCGGATGGGGGCAGAAATACGGGTAGAACTCGGTCAAGAGACGATGCTGCATCCGCCATGCCAGCAAGTTGACCGTGCTCAAGAACAGGACATACATCGGCTGGTTGGGATCAACCAGCGAGAGCAATGCGAGGAGCTCCGGGTCATGTTGCATGCCCTGATAGAACTGATGGTAGAGCGGCGAGAGGCGGGCAAAACGTGCTGCGACCGCCTGGTTCCAGTGGCGCGGATCAGGGATGGATTCCTGATGAAAAGACATACAATCCTCCTGCTTTAACTGCTCAAACGCGTCGGACGAATGAAGAGCGAGGACGCCGGGACCGCTGGCCGGTCGCAGAGGTACTTGCCGTGGAGCAAGCGGAAATAGGGGGCCAGCGGCGTCTGCGTGGCGGGCAGGTTCAAGGGTTGCTGCTCTTGCACCGCAGTACTGACCATGCGGGCGAAGGGCTCCTCCAGTTCCTGCATCCAGCGCAGCGCCTGCTCACACTGCCGCCAGTGTTCGACCCGGGGACGGATGCGCTCTAGCTCCTCGGCTTGCTGCCGCGCGCTCTGATAGCGGGCGAGCAAGATATTGAGCGAGCCGACCAGCGACCAGAGCGTCTCCCCTTCGCTCACCGGCACCCGCGCCAGCAGATCGCCTTGCGCAGTGCGCGTCAGCACGCCGATGATGGCGGTGACGGTGGTCTGCACCTGCTGCGCCTCCTGCATCTGGGCCTGGCTCATCTGCGCCAGCGTATGCTGCAAGCGCGCAATCTCTTCGGCGCGGTCGGCCCGCTTGATGGCTTCGCGAGCGTGCAGGCCGAGAATCCACATCACCGCCGTGACGAAGACATGGAGCTGGACCAACCGAAAGAGGATGGTGGGGCCACTGCTGACCAGCAGCGCGGCGAAGAGCGGGGTATGGGGAGCAATGGTCAGTTCGAGCACGCCGAAGGTGAGATTGATCAGCGCGGGAACGAAGACCCAGGAAACCGGCAAGATCGCGCCGATAAACAGCTCGCCGAAGACGAGCAGGTAGAGAATATCTTTGTCGTCGGGCGACATGCCACCTGGGGCGCGCAGGATGCTCAGATACATGCCGGTGATAATTGAGAGGCAGAGCAAGAGCCCGACCAGGGTCACCTGGCCTTTGCGATTGAGCACGAGGCACAGGCCGATGACGCACCAGACAGCCAGGGCGGTGTAGAAGATTTGCCTGTTGGGTCCGAGCAGGCCGATGGGCACGACCAGCACAAGAATGCAGGCGAGAAAGAGCATGATGGTGCTGGCGATACGGCCTCGGCGCACCAGATCACGCTGCTCAAAGCTGGCTCCTGGCGGGGGATCGGGTGGGGCGGTGTGCCGATACCACCAGGGGAGCACACCGCGGGCGCTCCAGAAGTGGTGATCGCCCAGCACACGATGGGACCAGAGATCGGGGGTCGCCGGTTCGCTGTGCTGGGGTGTCGAAAGACGATGGGTCATAGAAACATCTTCTCCTTCATACTAGTAAACTGAAATGGATCAATGAAGCGGGCATCGTTGTCGGGTCAGAGTCATGCGCGCTTGCCAGAGGCTCCTCATCGTTACTGAGGGCCTTGCCGCTTCACTGCTCATTCGTTCCTCCTTTCCTCAGTTTGTCGAATCAACTGGCGTGTCGCCAACGCCTCAAAAAGCTGTTCGATCTGCGAGCGGGACAACTGGAGCAGGCGCGCGATCTGCTCGGGACCCTTCTGGCTCTCGATGAGCAAGAGCACCTGTTTCTCGCGTTGGGAGAGGCTCCCGCGCACGGCGGAGAGCGGGACCGCTACCTGCCAGCGTCTCCGCGTCGCCTCGGGTTGCGAGAGGGCGCGGGGATCATCAGGCAAGGACGGCTGCAAACACCACTCCAGTTCCCCCAATTGCTCCAGCAGATGCAAGGCGGCAGCCTGCTGCAACACCCGTTGCCCGTTCAGTGTGCGAATGGTGCAGTGTTGGAACTGCCCCTGCACCAGCGTCAGTTCGGCGATGCCAGCGCCATCCCATCCCTGTGGCAGGGCGTCGAGCTGCGCCCGCAGCGTCACCGTGGCGAACGCATCGCTCATGGTTGCCAGCAGCACAGCCACCGGCAGGACGTAGTGTGGTCCCTGAGCCACCCGGTTCCCTCCTGTTCTCGTGCTTGAGCCCGCTTAGCTCTCTGCGGGTCCTTGCTCCTCCGGCAGCAGCACGACCCGGACATTGTCCAGGGTGTAGGTCTGTCCGACGAGCGCCGAAATCGTAGCGAGGATCTGCTCGGCCTGCTGGCGGGCAATAGGGGAGCCCACCATCAGAAAATAGACCGTATCGGGTGCGACCTTCGCCTGCTGCGCCAGATGGGCAATATTCAAGTGATAGTGCTCGCGAAGCTGTAAGGGCGTGAGCTTCTTCGCCGGGTGAGTGGGGTCGTTGTGTCTCTCTTCTTCCATCAGATGTCCTCCTCATCGCTCGTGTTCATGCGGGTGGCAGATACAGGATGCTCAGTTGCCTCTGCGGATCATACGCTTCGAGTATTCGAAAGCGGTCTGGTAGTACCAGGTCGTACCACTGCGTTGACGTCTGCAAGTACCGTTCGCACAGCGTGCGCGTGCTGCCCGGCGGCAGCGTGACCGAGCCCTCCTCGACCAGGCAGCCATGCTGCTGCATGGTTGCTTTCGCTTGCGCCCGCAGGCTCGTTGGCGTCTTCAACTTGATCGGCTCCTTTTGCATCTTTTGCCTGCTCCTCTGTTCGTTTCCAACACCGTCTTTTTTGTTGTCTACGTCGGCTTCCATCTTTCAGAGTTGATATCACATACTGTCGTCCGTTTGACATAACGTCTGTAACAACATTGTGCTTGAAATCGAAAGATTTACTCTAGTCGCAAGTATATCACTCTGCCATAATATAAAAATTGTATGAAGCCCGTTACTGTAATGTTGCTATATTACAGGCTATGTATGGAATATAGATATTAAGAGCTTTTATCTTCTATACTTAACTTAATGAAAGAAAATGCTTGGAAAGGTTGGAAATAATTGTGTTATATTACTGGGGAGAGAATGGAGAATATGGTCCGTTTAGCGTGGGTGACGATGGTTTCCCTAAATCGGGTGAAGTTATCCGCTATTATCGGTCTAGTATCCACAAGATTAGTGCGAAGAAATTTGGAGAGTTGTACGGAAAAGCCTTAGGTGAACAGCCAAAGACCAGGGAATGGGTGCTACATATGGAACGAACAAGTTATGTCCCGACCGACATTACGCGCCGTCGTGTGATTGTGAACCTTTTAGGTATCCCTCCTATGCTTTTAGGTCTTAGTGAGACTTTAACGAAAACATCATTTGCTATGTCGTATGCTCCTAAGGCACTCGTAAGGAGTTCGAAGCAGGAGGATCTGCATAAGCAGGTATTTGATGAGTATCAGCAGTCCTTAGCCCAATACTTTGAAGGGTATTATCACCGGCATGGTCAGGCGGCACTTGATGCTGTAACTGAGGCAACACAACAACTTGGTACGTTGGTTGCAGACACTACAACGCGCAATCAGCAGCAAGGCATGGCTCTTATCTCAAGATACCATCAATTTGGTACGAATATTGCGCGAGAACAACAAAATTATGATCTCGCCATTTTCCATGCCGACAAAGCCATCGAATACGCCCAAAACGTCCATGCTACTAAACCAAACAGCGATCTTATGGCAATCGCTTTTTTTAGGCGCGGTATTACCAGTTTTGAGCAGACAACTATATCCCTAAAGCAGGATCACCTGAACCAGGCAGTTTTTTATCTGGACACAGCTCTTTCTTATGCTCAACATGCGACGCCTCTTATGAGTGGATTGATATCATTAGAATGGGGGCTTGTTCATGCTCACGTAGCACAGACGGAGAAGGAAAAAACCCAGGTAATACATCAGTTGGATGCCGGGTACAAGTACATAACTCAGTACCGTGCTGAAGATGACGTGAATTTTGTGAAATTTAGCTCTGGATGGTATCACCTTACACGCGCCGAAGTTCTGATCGCGTTGAGAATGTATATAGACGGATTGGGTGAACTTGAACTAGCAGAGGAAATCACACCGCTTACACTGCCAAGACGTTTTGCCTACATTGATGCGCTTCGGGCAAAAGCCTATAGCGGCTTAGGCGAATACGAAGAAGCAGCCGCTTTTGCAAAAGATGCGCTCACACAATCTCAAGCGGTGAAATCAAGGTACAACATTGCCAGAGTTGCACAGGTATGTCAACAACTCAAAGAAAGCAGTTACGGACAGTCAGAGAATATAGTAACATTAGAGCGAAAGCTTAAACAGCTTCATCCCAATTTTGTTCATAACTCATTCATCTCCTAAAGTATAGGGGAAGAACTGAATAGCAGCGAAAGTTGCTAGAAGACTATGCCCTTGCTGTGCCTAGATGGCGCAGGGGGTTATCAGGATGAGCGGCAAAGGTATGGCCTCGCTTCACCTGGACCGCCGCGTGCGCGCAGCTCTCCACGCGGATGAGGAAGCGCAGGTGATCAAAGGTCCACTGCGGCCCTAGCACAGTGGCGCGCCAGGAGCCCCACTCGCCTACGCGGTACCTGACGCGCTCGCCCGCCTGGAACTCGGGTCCCTCATAGACGAGAAAGCTGCTAGCGGGGGCCTCCTCGGTCATCGGGCCATCGGTGCGCACATGCCAGTATTCTTCCCCATTGGCGTAGTGCAGGACGCGCTGGATGGTGCCCAGCAGAGTGATGGTGGGCAGCAGCGAGCGACAGATGACGCGTTGACCGATGCGCGGGTCCCGGTGTACCTCCTTCCCTTCGGCTTGTATCTGATTTTGTTTGGTTAGCATCTCTGGTGCTCCTTTATGTTGTTTCTTGTTTGTGAGTATCTTTTCTTACGACATAGGAAGCGCGACTGTGCCAATATCGATCAGGCAGCCATGCTGCTTCATTTTTGCAGGGTAAGTTATCTTCATTCAGGCACTGTTTCCCGCCACTAGTGAAGTTGCACTCAATCTTAGGCAATCAACATATGAAAAGAATACTCGAAAAGTAGGCAATCAGAGGGCAATAACGTAGATGCAGTGTATACGTTTCATGTACATCTCGTGTACGAGTGTAAATTCGTGGAAAGCCTGCTCTTTGCGGGAATGGAAACCTGCTAATTGAGCAACGAGTGAGCTATCACCCCTAATAACTCTTAGAGTAAATCACCTTTGGCCCGATAGGCTTCTATCCGCTTCTCTTCGCTTTGCACGAGTTTACGATGCTCGGATGAAAGAAACCATGTTGCCGGATGCCATTCGCCAGTGTCAGCATAATAGTTCAAGATTTCGAGGTTGTGAGGTTGAAATACTTTTGCAAAGGTGAGATAAGTACGCCTTTGATGGAAAGGGGACGTTACGAGGATAATGCTACGTATATGGTATTCTTTCGCTAAAGCAAGAACCATCTCCGCATTTTCTTTGGTATGCAATGATTCATTTTCAACGAAAATGGCCTCTGAGGGAACACCCATCTGTACAGCTTGTTCACTCATGTAACAGGCTCCTAGTGCTATATCCCAAGATTTGGCAGCCGACGCGACGTCTTTCTCTTGAATACGCCCCTGGGCCACTGCTTTTTGTAGCTCTGATAACGGAATAAGCGTTGGAGTGTCTGTTACCTTGACGCTGAACTTACCACTGCAAATAATGCGTGGTGCCCATCCCCTTCGGTAAAGGTGAGCAGCAGTAGCGATCTTACCCTGCAAAAATTTAATATTGCCACGGGTGCCGGCAAGAACCACAATAGCATCCGCTTGATGCAAACGATCCCGCAGGGCAAATCGTCTACCTTTGAGATAGAGAGCCAGCCAGAAGAAAAATGACGCTAGAGCAACAATACTAGCGCCAAAGAAGAATACGAGCCAGAGCATTTTCATTTGTTTTCCTTGAGTGCTATTCCGAACCGAATAACACTTGGTTCCTTTCTCCAATGTGATTGTTGAAGCTGGTTATACAGAGATTGCACTCTAGAAATTGTTTTGCTAGATCCCGCTCCTTTGGCTAACAGAAGAGCTTCTTGCGCATAATGGACACATGCATCTATAGTCCCTAACCCCAAGAATGCCTCGGCCTTCTGCACAAGCAATCGTGCATAACCACGAGTGAGCGATGTATCATAAGTTTTCAGGCTTTCATCAATAAGTGAAACTGCTCGCTGGTGCTCACATAAGAGAACAGCATTAACGCCTTTTTGTGCAGCAATAGAAGCAGTGGTAACACCACGAATAAGGGTATGCTCTTGGACATGTACCTGATTTGTCCGATGCCCTTCCGCCTGCTCAATGCTCTTCCAACTCTCATCTGTCTTATCCACTTTTGCGTAAGCTTCTGAAAGTCCTTGAAAGATATACCCTCGTAGCACTGAGGAGTTGTAACCATCAAGGATATTAAGCGCACCTGTGAGGTAGATAACAGCCTCTCGCGGCTTCTCTTGCTGAATAAGCGTCACACCCTCACGCGCTAATGCCGAAACCATCAATTCCTGATCCTCTAATGCTCTTGCAATATCAAACGCTTTCTGGTAAGCGATGTGCGATTGCTTGTAATCCATCATGTCACGCAAGACACAACTTTGCAACTGATATCCCATTGCAAGAAGTGTAAGTACTTGGGTAGACCACCGAGTACTCTCTACAATCTGAGTCAGCCGCTCTAATTCCTGTAGTTTTGCGCTCAGTCCGAGATAAGCGTATTTAGCACCTGCTGTATGATAAAGATTCCATCGATCCATCAAGTCATTTTTAAGCGCGGAAAGAAAGTCGTTACTGACGATCCTCTGATTCACCTCTCGTTGAGGTCGTTTCTTTGAAATGATATCCGTTACAGAGCAGCCAATGACTCTCGCAATTTTGCAGCGGCTTTCGTGAGGAATGGATCGCTCACCGCGCGCATAAATAAACAATGCACTCAACGAGATACCTGTTTCCTCGGAAACCTCTTTAAACGTATAGCCGTTTTCTGCGATCAGTTCTCTAAGATTAGTTTCGTACTGTCGATCCTTTATCATAGCACCTCTCCTCATCCACAAACAGAAGAAAATATAAGGCTCTACTATCGCATTTTGTGCTGTTGCTTGCGTTTCTGAGCCTCGATATATGCCTCTACATCGCTGTGCTGAAATCTCCAAAGATCGCCAACTTTAAAACCAACCAGTTCGCCTTTTTCCGCAAGGCGAGTAATACTCCGAACGCTTACCTTGAGCATAGCTGCTACTTCCTTTGCTTCTAAAATTTCGTTGGGCATCACTGTAATTATATAGCTCCCTATTCTTGTTTTGCATGACTGACGTGTGTAGTATAGCATATCATGCCTTCTCAGCATTTGCAATTATATTCAGACTATAGTTGTCATCTCAGACATTAGGTATCATCTCTGAATGCTCATAGGAGTACCTCTCATCTTTTCTGGGCATGGGGTGCAGACAGTGCGCAGCAGGGAAGTAGGACAGAAGAAGTTTTTCTCTTTCCGAAATGCTCCACTGATCGAAGAGGTAAAAATAAAAATAGCGGGAGCACATATGGAGATAGATCCAGATAGAATTTTACACGTAGATAGGGAAAGACCACAGCGAACGGATGTTGTCCACAACGCTATAAGCTGAACAACTGATAATCACCAGACTGTGTAAAGAAATTCCACACATTCGGCGTTATCTCAAGCATGTCTTCGCTGATAAAAGGCTTTGATGTTTCTATCTACATGAAGTATAATTATCTCTGGTATACTTTGCTTTTCAGCGTTGTTTTGCTTCTATTGATATCTGGAACGTCTTTTTGAAAAATGCTAAGAGGAACACTATGCCTTATACTCAAGTACCTCAAAATAGTGGCAGTAACAGCAGTACAGATGCTATCATTTTTCCTACTGATCAGCTTCGCCAGGTTGCAGCTCAGATCCTCGTCGATGCGGATGCGGCCCTCCAACGGCATAACGCCATCTGGGCCAAAATCCAGACCTTTTTGCACGATCACGATGACGGTGGGCACATGGCCGCCGTCCTCAATCCCCATGAGCAACGCATGCGCGCCTCTTACAACTGGCAGATGCAACTGGCCTCAGCCCTATTTCAGGCCATAGATACGGTCGAAGGCACTGATAACGCGATGGCTCAAGGCTTCACGCACAGCTATCATGGCTTTCAGCCGTAACATCTCTGCCTGCTATGGGTCAAGCGATTACGCTGTAGAGTGAAGAGCGAATGGGCCGAATGGACATACCTCCTCAGGAGAGAGCTTCGCTCAGGCCATATAGCCTGCTCTTATCTCTACCAGGGCAGAGATGTATCGGTTGTTGCGTGTTGTCATTTGCCAGGAGGGAACCTTACTATCATGACATACGATCCCTTTTCCTATGTCGATGCTCAGCGGGGCATTCCCCAGGGGACGAATGCTTATACCGATCTGCAAGCTGCTATCAGTAAGATGGAGCAGCTCGTGACCTCCCTTAATGAGTTTCATAGCAACGTGATTGGGCTCGATAGCAACCACCAGGATCAGGTGGTGACGCTGTCCAATGTCCTGATGACGCTCTATAACAGTAATACCCCTTTTCAGGGGAAAGGCGCTGATACCCTGCTTCAGTTGCTCTCGGACTATCAGAAGCAGGAAGTTGCCTTCACGGGCCATCAGGGGGATACCTCGCCTCAGCTCGCGCAAGCCACCACGTTCTGTCAGAATACCGCCCGAGCCATCAATGATGAGTTACAAACGCTCTACCGCGAGGCAGATCAGTTCGCCTATCAGGTGGACCTGGCACGTAATGTCGCGCCCCCTTTACGTGTTGTTCGGCGCATTTTTGAGCCCTCTTTCCCCTCCGATGAGGTTATTGATGCCTCTTGCGCGCTGCCTCCCTCAACTCCCCTGAGGGTCAACAATATGCAGTGGGATGAAGAGCTGTGGGGCAATCAGATGGATAATCTCGGCAGAGAGCCACTGCCTGTACTACCCCCACCGCCGACCGATCCCAAGTTTATCATCCCCTTTCCTGTGGCGCTCAATGCGCAACAAGAACTGGACCTGCAACAATTGACGCGGGAGTTTCCAGATGTCGCTCCCGAGGATATCAAGGGTCTCCTGCTGGCAGGCTTTACTCCCGATGAGATCCGCGCCATTTTGAGAGCAGGCTTTACACATAGCCAGATCCAGGCTATCATTAATCGGGTCAGGATAGCGCAGCAGGACCCACATGGTACAGACCGGCAGGGCCTCACCGTCGCTCAAATCCGCGATCTGGTCATGCGCGTGGTGGCAGCTCTCAATGCTCCTTCGGCGCAGACGCAACTGGAGGGACAGGTAGCACGGGCGGTGATTGCAGACCTGGTTTCGTTCCAAAGAATCATCCATGACCCGGTAACGGGAGAGGTGGTCGGAGAGATCGACGTAGAAACCTCTACGGCGATTATAGAGGTCACAACGACGCCTTCGGGGAAGCTCGAACAACTGCTGAGGGAGCAGAACAATCCCTTGATAAACCCGGAGGGCAAGAATGTGATCCTCTATGGACCCGATTACTCCCATTTGGCCGATCTACAATTTGCGGAGCATGATATACCGATAGCGCGCAACATGCAGGAGCTCTTTGAAGAACTCCGGCTGCTGGGGTTCAACCTATGATGGAGGTCATATACTCATGAGACAAGTCAGCCTGCTTTCAAATATCGAGATCCCGCGCTCCGAGCTGCTGCAAGTGTTTTCTCAGGCAGGCGTCAAGCGTGGAGAAAGCTCCCATCGCCTGGCCGAGTATCTGCTGCGCGCAGGAGAAGCGCAGGTCTGGATCGAGCCGGAGAGCCAAGAACCACGCTACCCTGATCCGCCAGTCGATGCTCTGATTGAGCAGAAACTGGGCGGTCCTCCTCGTACGCACCTGTTGCTTCATATCACCAGTACGCCAGAAAGTGAGCAGCTCGCGCTTGATTTTGCCTGCTTGCTCGCGGAACGCTGGCCGTTCGTGCTCGATAATCTGAGCGGTTTATCCCGCCGCATCTATGGGCGTGCGGATCTGCAATCGCTGCGCCAGGAGAAACGTGGACTCTGGGATGAGGAGAAGCAGGTGTCCTTGCCAAAGGACGAGCTGGCTGATGCCACGTTTGTGCCTGCCTGGATGGAAGAGCAGTATAGGAGCCAGGACAAGCCGCTGCCGGTGTGGATGAGGGAGGAACGCCAGCGCCAGGCTCTCTCCACGGAGAAGATGGGGCAGGAAAACGAAAACTACCTGAGCCAGGTGCGCAATCTGCTGAACCAGGGGCTCAAGATGGAAGCGGTCAAGCTATATCGTGCCAGCACCGGGGTGAGCCTGAAGGAGGCGAGAAAGGCCGTGGACGGTCTGGAGGAGTGAAGTGGACTTCCACCTCATGATGTGAGAAAGTCGTAAAACTTATGCACATTATCCATCGGTAAAACGAGGAGCAATGCCGTTGACGTAATTTCACATACTCCAAGCCAGAAAATTGTGCGTTCGGCTTGGCAAGATCTGTCTTGGCGTGTGCCATGATTACTGTGCATATCTCCAGGGATCATCAGGTGTATCATCAATTCTAAAACGGTCGGTCAGTCTGGCAATTTCCAGGCTTTGTTCATAGTTGCCTGTCGCCTCCAGGTCTTGTTTGAGTGCGAGCAATACGAGCAATTTCGCTTTGGGCTCCCAACAGGGATACTTCCCGTTCGAGAAGGCCGCTGCGATAGCAGAAGGGGTGAGTGCTATACTAGAGAGGCGACGGGCGGGATCTTTGACACCTATGCCGCTGGCACTCTGCAAAAGCTCATCGAGAGTGAGATCCGAATGATAGACCGCTAAAAGTTTAGGAGCCAGCGTTTGATATTCAACCGCGAATCCATAGAGACAAAAATCTGCTGGCTGTGCTTCATGATACCCCAATTCTTCTGCGATAGCGTTTTTGAGAAACAAGGATAAGTCAGGGCTTCTTTCTGCGCTAAAATGCGGAAAGACAGCACGACCTGGATCGGTTCTGACCTCTGGAACAGGACCATTCAGGGGTCCAGGACCATGCATGAATTCCCCAACTCCTGCTTCCCAGGCCAATGGATAGTTTGATACCCAGCGATTGCGTTGCCGCAGCAGAAGATGCCGATCTTTACTGACAACCACCACATGCAAAGCAAAGTTGGAAGGAAGCTGTAGTGGCTGACCGCCCTCAAGGTCAATCAGCGCATTGTGAAAATATCTTTGTCTGAGTGCGTGAAACGCTGGCTTCCCTAGCTGCGTATGGACACCCACATAGTACAAGTATCTACTAGGCTCAAGCCAGATGCAGAATTTCAATTGAGGCATGGTACTTTTGCCAGGATACTGTTGCCGCTTCGCTCGTATCATGCGGACGGCAACACACTCGGCCTGCTCTTGGAGTTCGTGATACCTCTCTGGCTTCTCCTTGCCCCAGTCATCAATGGCTTGCAGGAGATCATCCTGGAGTGTAGAGGCATACCGACTTGCGTCCGGTTGATCGTCATACGTGAGTTCGATGTCTGCTATCTGCTCGCCCCCCGGCCACACAATGACCCATGCACATTCAGGCTCTTGTGTCAGTGGTTCGAGGATCGTCAAGCTTGTCTGCTCTGGTTGAGATGATCGGGATGCTGCTGCTGGCCCGTGGGCAGCCATATCATGATGGGCCTGCCAGACAGCAGGGCTTCTTCCGGCGTGATCCTTTTCTACTTCACTCGTTTTGTGCTCACCAAACTGTATGGATGGTTTCTCCTCAAGAAGATGGCGGAGCGTTTCGCAAACCTCAGCCAGGGCGGCATCTTTGTCCTCCCAAAGAGAAAGGGGTTTGGTATTGATGGGTAAGGTAGACAAGTGAGCAAAAGGGGCGTGTTTCCAATCGACAGGACGGATTAAGATCGGAATCACCTGTGCTTCCCCCTTTTGATGACGCTCTAAGGCACGTTTCATCTCCACCCCATAGCAATAGTCGGAAGCGAGAAAGTCGCTACTCACCAGTAAGAGAATCACATCTGCGGTTTCTAGATGCGTATCAAGGATCTGTTGCCAGTTGGAACCCGGAGCAATGTGCTGATGGTGCCACAGGGTAAGTAAGCCTTGCCGTGTAGACAAACTCAGGTGCTTGATCATCTCACACAGCCAGCCTTCATCAGAATCTGCATAGCTACAAAATATTTGAACAGTGTTGTCCCCTTGCACCGTATCATCTCTCCTTGAAGAAATACCTCTGACAGCTCTCTGTAGCAAGAAACGAACGCTTCTGAGGCTTCTCATTAAGGTATCTCAAGCTCAAATTTCCCCTGCTGAAACAGCGAAGTCATTATCCTGATAAAGTTGTATACGTTTCTAAGTATTTTATTTACCTCAGTATAGCTAAAAGTATCTGATACTTCAACAGCTTATAAAGATCGCCAGAACATTTATTGAAGAGAGGAGCAGAACGCAACAACTGCGTTACTACTCTTTCTCAGCCTGAAACGTCTACTCAACCAATGGTTAGCATCCACCTTTCTGAATGGCATAGTAGTAAAAAAGCCGACTTTGAGGAATCCACTATTGGAAGATCACTTATTGCTCTAGGTCGATAGTTTACTATGTCTCCAGTCTATTTCAGCAATATGTCCTGAAATTACAGTCACCTTTGACATGAGCTTCCGAGAGTCATCATGAGCGATATAATTGCCAGGTTCCAGAGATGGGAAGATACCTACAAAGGCAGTTTGACCACATATTCTACGTTCCACTATATTTGTCGCTGCATAAGTTTTTAAATGGAGTGTATCGAAGCCATAACTCAAATTAATCGTTGTTCCCCTTAAATGCTTTCCTGCATAGACAATAAGTGTTGCCCGATTCTTTGGAGGGTTTAAGGTGCTACCATCGATTAGCTGAACATGTTTTTTTTGAATTGGCGAAATAGGAGCGGGTGTCATTACAGAAACCGATTGAGCATACCACCGAAGAAGGCCAAGGATAAGACCTAGAATAGTAGAGATAACCCCAAAGATATTCGACCAGGGCCCTTGCAATATACCATAAATATTCAGTATCCATACTCCTGCTCCAACAACGAGAAAAATGGCTACTAGTATGAGCATCCCTTTCATACGATTATGTTGAGCGTTTCCCCGACGAGTTAGTACTTTCATGGAACAAGCCTTCTAAAAACTTAGCTTTCGTCATCACTGCCATTTTGTAAAAAGGAGCATTTGAAAATACTCATCTTTTGGTTTTAAGTACTCTCAAATTAACATTGAGAATAACATATGAAGTTTTTAATGTCAAGATGTATATAACATTTATTGTTGGATATGTACTTGACTCATAGACATTGGAATGTTAAACTTGAAAAAGGTAAATCAAGTTAGATCAGTAAAGGTAACAAAATGAAGGTTGAACCTCAAAATTGGCGAGAAATCTTAGGAGAACTTGTTAGCACACCCCAAGAAAAAGAACGAGTGACTAACGAATTGGGCATAACTTCTATAACCTTGTCGCGCTGGATAGCCGGCGTATCGATCCCTCGTGTCCAAAATGTACGTCATCTTCTTCGCCTTTTTCCTGAACATCGTGAAGCGCTATCTCAATCCATGAGAAAAGAGTTTTCTGGTTTTCTTGATTTCGGTTCTGAGGAGACTTCACCATCCGAAATAGAAAACATTCCAGCCAACTTCTATACAAGCGTTTTGGAAGCGTTCAGGGCAACTCCTTCTTCTCTCCGGTTTTGGTCAATAGCCAAATTTATTCTATACCAAGCCCTTGAGCACCTTGATCCATCAAGGCTAGGGATGGATATCATCGTCGCTAAATGTACGTCTCCTCGTCCAGGGCAGAAAGTTCGCAGTTTACGAGAAACTATTGGGTTAGGCACATCACCCTGGTTGGACAGCTTAGAGGCTAAAGGTATTTTTTATGGTATTGAATCTTTTGCTGGATATGCAGTCTACACCAGACACTCTCTGATCATGAGAAATCTCACTCACAACGAAATATACGTTCCTGTTCAGCATACAGAATCTACAGCTAGCGTGGTAGCTTGCCCTATTTTGCGGGCTGGGTGTGTTGCAGGTTGTGTTATGGCTTCGAGTACGCAATCAGGATATTTCGTGCCGTCTAAATTAGCGTTGATTGAAAAGTACACCGACTTGATGAGTTTGGCATTTGCAGATAGTGATTTTTACTCACTGGAGGATATCGAGTTAGGTACAATGCCTTCCTATCAGATACAGATGAAACATTTCTCTGATTTTAGGCAACGTATCGTAAATGTAATGAAGCAAGCTACGATGAGTAAGCATCCGATGACTCTAGTAGAAGCTGAGCAGAGAGTACTGCATGACTTAGAAGATGAGTTATTACAAGTTTCTAATGTAGAAGAAACTTCTACGTCAATTTAGAGGAGATGAAATAATGTCAGCCCCACACAATCCATCTCAACAAGGAAACCTCTATATTATCGATGCTGGGAGTGGCCCAGAATGGGTTCGCCAAATGGATATGAATCAGCTTATCACCAGACAGATGGGCGGGCCCTTTCCACAACACCACGACGTTTCTCATATCAGCCGTGTTCTTGATCTCGCTTGCGGTCCTGGAGGATGGGTACTCGATGTAGCATTTGCCTATCCGTCTATTGAAGTCGTGGGAATTGATATTAGCGAAGCAGTAATTAGATATGGGCAGAGCCGAGCAAAAGTCCAAAGATTAGACAATGCATACTTTCATATCATGGATTTACTGCAACCTTTCGACATTCCAGATGATTCATTTGACGTAATAAATGCTCGTTTTCTTTCTAGCTTGCTTCCTGCCTCATGTTGGCTAGCACTCTTACAAGAGTGCCATAGGATTACTCGGCCAGGTGGAAGTATTTACATCACTGAGATGGAGTTAAACCTTACAAACGGATCTGCGTCTGGACAATTGTTTGAAGTATACACCCAAGCGATAAAGCTGGCTGGATATGGTTTTTCCCCTAACAGAGTGCATCTCGGTCTTACACCCATGTTGGCCCATTTCTTGCATGAAGCATGCTATCAGGACATTACCCCACAAGCTCATCTTATTGATTTCTCTACAGGCACAAAAGTCCATGAAGCTTTCAGTGAAAATTTGAGGCTCCTTTACCAATTAATTCAACCGTTCATTATTAAAATGGGAGTTGCAACAGCAGAAGAGTTGAATCTACTGCATGAGCAGGCAACATTAGAGATGTTTGCTGATGACTTCTGTGCATGGAACCTACTTATCTCCGTATTTGGGACAAAACCATAGTAATAAAAGCAAGCACCTCCACACCTTTGACAGTAGCCCCTCAGTGAGAGATAATCACGGAGTAAAAAAACAAAAACAACCGAAGGAGTTACAAGTGTCTCATCCTCCTCTTGCCGAGGAAGGTGTCTGGAGCTGGCCGCTTGATGATCAGACGCCTGTGGATATCACCCCGTATTATGTCTCCAAATATAGGAAAAGTGGCCTGAGTTACTGGGTTGGTGCAGCACGACGCATTGGTCCAACCATGGAGGATTGGGAGCAGCGACGCAAAGCGCCTATCCAATACCTGCTGAAGGATCGATGCTGCTGCTTGTAGTTTCCTTCCCCCTATTTCTCAGGATCACTGGAAACACTTTCCCGAACACTATCACACGCATGATCCCGCTCGTCTTCCAGTTCTTCGAGAGATGATGCAACACATTGCGGACCATCCTGAGCTGCTTGATCTGGTCGAACAGGAGTTGGCAAACGCGCCTGGTCCAGTTCTGGAAGCGTTTGAACATGCCAGCATCTCCAAATATGACGAGAATCTTCGGGAAATGCATAGGTGTCTTTTGCGTACTCTTTCTTCGACGCAAAGTCGAAACTATGTGTAAAGTTCGATAGCTCTTAAATGCTGTATCTAGATCGATACCTTCACAACAGAAGATTTTTGGAGGGGTCTT
>DASRHT010000011.1:0-8657 GCA_035650355.1 Ktedonobacteraceae bacterium | reverse complement strand
GGGATTACTAGCACTTCTAGATTTTATGGGGGTGAAAAATGTTGCCAAGCAAATGAGACATTTTTGCGCACAGCCACAAGAAGCGATACAATTGTTGCTTGGGGAGCTTTCAAGGCAAAACGGGTAAACTAAAAAGCCCTGGAAAGAGCAAGGACTGCTCAAACGTTGTCTTTTCATCAGAACGGCTCGTAAGCGAGCCGTTCTGGAGAGGAAGGTGCTGGCGGTGGGTACAGCCCACCGCCAGCACCTTCCTCTCCCTGTGAGCGCCTAAGGCGCGAGGAGTCCGAACGTGCAGCAACTTTTGAGAGGCCCCGAGAAAGAGCCAGTAATTCTTCTGGCATACGCTTGCCTGAGTAGATTGATCCCGATGGCGAATTTGTAAAATTTTTGGCAGGGATATAGGAGAAAGATGTATTCCTGTTGACGTTACCTTTCCTAGAAACTATACTGCCGTATAGGTACGAGAGAATATACGCCTATAATATTCCCCCGCTTGAACGTCGATCAAGACCTTGAAAGTTGGATTGGATAGGATTGTATGCAACAAAAAGAGCCTTTCAACGCGCTTTATCGCCCGATAAAAATGAGATATTTGATAGTTACCATTGTGCTGATCGTGTTGATCGCGCTTGGTGTATTCTTTGTCAAGGATTTACCTGGAATCGGCGGAGCCACGTCCATTATCCCCGGCCTGACCTCTCCGCCGCCATCTTCCCCCATTAAAACAGTGTTCGTCATCGTGATGGAGAACACCGACTGGTCCAACATCACAGCTTCCAGCTCTCCCTATATCGCAAATACGCTTGTGCCGATGGGAGCGCACGCGGAACAGTACTTTAATCCGCCAGGCAATCATCCCAGCCTGCCAAATTATTTATGGATGGAGGCTGGCACGAATTTTGGCATTACCGATGACGTCGATCCTGCTACCGCCCATCAAGGCACTACTGACCATCTGACGACGCTGTTAAATAAAAAAGGGATCTCCTGGAAAGCCTACGAAGAAAATATTTCAGGCACAGAATGTCCATTAGAAAATAATGGGCTTTACGCGGTGCGCCACGATCCCTTTGTCTATTTCGACGATGTCACGGGCAATATGGATACGCAATCCAGCTATTGTATGCAGCACATTCGGCCATACTCGGAGCTTGCCGGCGACTTGCAGAATAATAGCGTCGCCAGGTACAACTTTATTACCCCCAATACCTGCGACGATACTCATGATTGTCCCCTTAAAAATGGAGACACATGGCTTTCGCGCGAGGTGCCGAACATTCTCAACTCACAGGCGTATCGCGATGGCGGGGCGCTCTTTATCACCTGGGATGAAGCGGAGACCAACGACGGACCAATCGGCATGATCGCGCTTTCGCCGCTGGCGAAACCCCATTATGCCAATACCATTCACTATACCCATAGCTCGCTGTTGCGCACGCTAGAGGAGATCTTCGGCGTCTCGCCCTTCCTCGGCGACGCGGCCAACGCCCAGGATTTAGGCGACCTGTTTACCGTTCCATTAGCAAACAAGAACTGACATAGCAGGAAACGTTTTATCTAGGAGGGGCGGATCGGGCAGCATCAGGCTCACGACCAGCAGGCAAAACCCAATCCGCACCCGGTTCCTGCAGGGGTGCGGTAGACGGGGATGTACTCATCCCAGACTAGCTTCAGGTGCTTGCACGCGGCTGCGACGGCGATCCAGTTGCGTATCTCCGAACTGCCTGCGTTGAGCAGCTTGCGCGGCATGGCACGCAGTTGTTCCTCGGAACCAGCTCGCAGGGCGGCAAACAACTGGCGATCAAGCCGCTCGTCGGTGACAAAATGGCTCAAGCCGCCCGAGGCCACAACGCCTACGCGCAGATCGGATGGGCTGGCCTCGATGGCTTGATGCAGCGCAAGTCCCAGGTCATAGCAGCGGGAGGGCGTCGGCTGATTCGGTGGAAAATAGGTATTGACGAAAATGGGAACGATGGGGATTGGCTGCTCTCCCATGATCTGGGTCACGACGGCTCCATAGGCATGACCGAGTCCAGCCGCTTCATCAGTTGAGGGAATCTCTCCTAACCCTGCTATATCAAAGCCCTGATCAATCAGGGATGCGAGCAGCTCGCGGGCGAAAAGTGGCGCGCTGGCAAATTCGCGATGGGCGTCCATAGCATAGCCCTCCACGACTGCATGCCGAAGCCGCGAGCTGAGTGGAGCGGAGGGAGGCTGCCCTTGCCGCTGATAGGTGACAAAGCGCGAGGTCCAGAGCCCGCTGACGATCTTGTCGCCATAGAAGATGGCAAGCGAGGGCATGTTGGCGAAAGAAAACAGTTCCAACTGATCATCTCCGATGATGACCAGCACATCCAGCCTGGCCGAAGCAACATCGGCGGCAAGGCGAGCAACCGCCTTCCGCACGGCTGCATACTGCTCTTTCCAATACTGTGGCGTGGCATGCTGAGCATAGAGATCCCCTGCTCGCTCGGCCAGTTGCGCGTAGGTTACGGGCTGCCCTTCCGTGTCAAGTAGAATGCCAAAGGTCGCATCCTGGGCTGCCCACTCTCCCCACAAAGAATCGTCCAATGTTACCATTGTGCTATGGGACATCCCTATACCAAGAACCAGTTGGGCCATAATCTGTTCCTCCTTCTCAGATTCGGGCGCTGTTAGTGCTGAGTTTTCCCCTCAACCACCGCCCGCAGCCCCGAGAGGTCATACGAAAGCGCCCCTGCTCGCAGTTGCGCTCTCAGCGCGGTTTCGCTGTGCGTGCGTACACGAGAAGCCTCAAGAACGGCAGAAGCTCGCGCGGCGGCTATGGCTACGGCCCCATCGGCGTCAAGGACTACGAGATCGCCTGGAGCGATGCTAGTGCTACCCACTACAACCGGTTCGTTGATGGCCCCCACACGCGTTTTGGTTGCGCCTCTCACCCGTATCCAGCGCGTCCAGATGGGCAGGCCAAGCGCCTGTAGCTCCTCTACATCGCGGACAGACGCATCAATCAGGATGCCTGCGACCTGGCGAACCTGCGCCTGAGTCGCGAGCAATTCTCCGACTAAAGCGAAGGGCTCGGGCTCGGGCATTGTCAAAACGAGAATTTCACCTGGTTGGACCCGATCCATCGCCGCATGCACCATCAAATTATCCCCCTGGCCGCAGCGAACGGTACACGCCCGTCCGGCTACCCTGCTCCCGGCGATGAGCTGTATCAGAGGAATGTCAATGAGCCCGGTGCGGCCCGCGGCTTCGTAGATCGTCGCGACTCCGTGGCGAGCCAGCTCGTTTATTTCGCTTTCGTTCATCTAGTGTAATCCTTCTGAAGATAATCACTTGTATCAAGCCACCGAGCGTCGCCTAGAGCATGTCTACGACATGGGGAGTCACGCGCTGGAAAGCTTCTGCGTACTGAATATCGGTGCGCCCAGAAATGCGGCGCGCGTGATTGGCGCGGTACTTTGCAATCTGCGTCTGATATTCATGAAGGTAGCTCTGGGCCGCCATCGCCTCCATTGCCTGTCGTTTGAGCGGAAAAACCGCGCTGATATCGACGAAAGTGGTGGGCACGAAGCCGCAGTGCTCCGGCTGATGAGGCTCAAACAGAAATAGTTCTGCCGGTTTGATGGTGGGGAAACCACTGGCGACGCCCGAGCCGCTGGCAAGGATGCTGGCGCGCTGGACGGCTGTATAGGCCAGCGGATGATCGGGATTGAAGGGATCGCGCTCGGTATGAGTGATGATCACGTCGGGCGCCAGTTCGCGTATGAGCATTGTGAGCCGCTCCAGCGTCTGCGCGTCAATCTGAAGGGGATAATCGCCGAGATCGAAGCATTGAAAGGTGGCGCCAAGAATCTCGGCTGCGCGTGTAGCCTCTTCATGACGGATATGCTTGACGTTCTCTATCGTCTGGCCTGGCTCTTTCCACAGTTCGCCCGATTCGCCTCGTTCTCCATAGGAAAGCGCAACGACGCTGGCCCTGCCGCCATTCTTCGTTACGACAGCGATGATACCGGCGGCCCGCCAGACAAAGTCTGCCGCGTGCGCGCCAACCACAAGCAGGGTTCGGCTCTGGTTCATATGACGCCAACTCCTTTCGTTATCACAAGGCTTGTGTTGAAAGCCTGCTTCCCATGCAACCGGCGTTCTTATCGTATTCTATCACAGCCCGGCCCAGGGCAAGCGCAAGGCCCCCACCCTAGCTCCCCACCGCCCCTTGCCCCTACCAGTGCCATCCCGCCCTGGTGGGGTCTGGGCGGATGTTTTTTGGATCGAGGTGTTGTTGGGGGAACGCTGGTAGGGGCAAGGGGCGGGCGATGGGTTGGGGTGGGGGCCTTGCGCTTGCCCTGGGCTTGCTTTTGGCGCGAGAATTGGGGTACCCTTTGAACACAGGTAAACGATCTCCCAACCGGTCATCACGGATAAGAGGGAGAGGACATCGCAGTTCATGGGATTCTGTCAACTATGAGCCAGTCTTCCGCTGAAAGGAGTGTCTGAATGAAAGCATCCTTTTTGCCGCGAGCCACCTATGGCGTGCAGGCAGTGTATGAAGCAGGTTGGCCCTCTCCTCCCGGTTTCTTTAAGCCAGAACTCGGGCTGCGCATGATGGAGGAGATGTTTGAGCAGATCACGCTTGCCGATGAAATAGGCTTTGACTGGATCAGCTTTTCAGAGCACCACTACGCTCCGCTGCTGGTACCCACCCCCAATCCCGCTATCTTCGCGGCGGCGGCGCTTCCACGCATCAAACGGGCGAAAATCGCGCTGTTCGGACCAGTTCTGCCCCTGCACAATCCCATCCATGTTGCCGAAGAGATCGCCATGCTCGACGTTTTAAGCGGCGGTCGTCTGCTGTTGCTCTTCCTGCGCGGCGTGCCATACGAGCTGCGCGCCTTCTCCATCGGTCCAGATGAGGCACGCGCCATGACACAAGAGGCCACGCTCTTGATCACCAGGGCGCTGACCGACCCGCAGCCATTCTCGTGGGAGGGCAAATACTATCACTATCCGACCGTCTCGGTCTGGCCCGGCCTGATCCAGCGTCCCCATCCACCGCTCTATTCGACCGGCAATAGCTTTGAATCGGCCTCGTTCGCGGCCAGCCAGCGGCACGGTCTGGCCCTGTCCTTCGCCCCTCCACCTTACGTTGCCCAGGTTATCGCCCACTACCGAGCGGAGGCCGCCAAACACGGGTGGGAGCCGCGAGCGGACCAGATTATCTTTCGCGGCAACCTTATCGCGACCGATACTGATGAAGAGGCGCAGCAGCTAGCAGCTAAGCTTGCCGCGCTACCTCACCTTCAACGTCCGCAAAGCCCTCCCTCCGGGCATTCCAGTACTGGAGAACACAAAGACAGCCCCGCAGCTCCTGTCTTGCTCAGCCGTGCCCAGTTCTGCGGCAGCCCACGCACGCTGGTGGCACAGATGAAGGAACTGCACGACCTGGGCGTCGGCGCGGTGGACCTGGTCATTCCCAGCAGCCTCATGAATCAAGCGCAGGTGCTGCACTCCCTCGAATTACTGGCAAAAGAGGTGCTGCCGCGCATCCATGATTTTGGTGAGGAATGAAAGTCATTTCGCCGCAGCAGGGCAAGCAAGCAGGGCAAGCGCAAGGCCCCCTCTCCACACCACCCTTCCCCTTGCCCCTACCAGTTCCATTCCACCATTGCCTATCCCATGCGGATGTTTTTTGGGATCAAGACGTTGTTAGGGGAGAACGCCGGTAGGGGCAAGGAGCGGTGGAGGAGCCTGGGTGGGGGCCTCGCGCTTGCCCTGCTGCGAGGTGGTTCCTCGACACCGCTTTATGGACACATTGAATCAACATTTTTAAGGAGAACACATGAAGATAGCTATTCCCGACGACTACCAGGATGCCGTAAGAACGCTCAACTGCTTTCAGAAACTCGATGGGCAGCAGGTCATCATTTCGCGCCAACATCTATCTGACCCCAAAGTCCTGGCGGCTCGCCTGCAAGGAGTAGAGGCGCTAGTGCTGATTCGCGAACGCACCCCCATCAATGAGGAGCTGCTGGCACTCTTGCCGGACCTGCGCCTCATCGTGCAAACCGGCAAACGCGCTCCGCATATAGATTTTGCAGCCTGCACCCGTCATGGGGTCGCCGTTGTCTATGCCACGCCGCTCAATTCGAGCTCCTCCGTGACAGCAGAGCTGACGTGGGGATTGATCCTGGCCGCGACGCGCTTCATTCCTCAGGAGGTCGCATCGATGAAGGCTGGTCACTGGCAGAGTAGATTGGGGCGAACTCTGCACGGTCGCACGCTGGGCATTTTCGGCTATGGTAACATCGGGAGCCAGATCGCTGGCTATGGACAGGCATTCGGCATGCGCGTAATGGTATGGGGACGAGAGGGGTCACGCTCCCGCGCTCAGGCCAACGGCATCGAGATTGCCGCCAGCAAGGACGCATTATTCAGCGATGCCGACGTACTGAGCCTGCATATCGCGCTAAGCGAGGAGACGCGCGGCATTGTATCGTCAGGAGATTTGGCGAAGATGAAACCGTCATCCCTGCTCGTCAACACCAGCCGGGCGGCCTTGATCGCACCGGGCGCGCTGGAGGAGGCCCTGCGCGCCGGACGTCCAGGATACGCAGCGGTCGATGTGTACGAAAGCGAACCGGTCGCAGACCATCCACTGCTGCACATGGACAACGTCATCTGCACCCCTCATCTGGGCTATGTCGAAAGGGATAATTACGAATCCCTGATGGGCGCGGCCTTTGACGCACTCCTCGCCTTCACCGCCGGCAATCGGGCAAACGTCGCCAATCCAGAGGTACTGAAACGCGCTTGAGGGACTGGTAGGGACCCGGTTTACCGCGTCCTGCGCGATTTATCGCCTTTCCTCCCCAAAAATCGTGTTAACCCGCCGCAGGGCAAGCGCGAGGCCTCCGCCCTTCTCCGCGCCTCCCCTTGCCCCTACCACCTCCGGCCCACCATCGTAGACTCCGTTCGGATGCAGTTCGGGGAGGATGCAGCGTTGGGGAATCGGTAGGGGCAAGGAGAGGGGCGTGGGTAGTGCGGGGGCCTCGCGCTTGCCCTCGCTCGCCGCATCATTCCAACGGCAGCGCCATCTGCAAAGCGCCCGCCTCAATCGGCTCCGGCTCCCTCGCCTCTTTTTGCCGATGCGGATGCGCTACCTCCCCATCCAACGCCGCTATCCCCATCTCGTCCCCGGTCGGTTCTCCCCGAAATGCTTTGTGCAGCAGCGTTTGAAAGAGATGCTCGGCCTGACGCTCCACATCCAAGCATGATACAATAACATCTGTACCAGGACAGGCAGATGTCCCTCCAGGCAAGAATGGAAAGCGGTGAGCGATGGCAATCGAACAGAGGAATAATGACCCTACTGCGTATAGATCTAGACAAAATACAACCCATGCCATACAATGCCAGCATGAAGAAGGCTGATCATCCACGCACCATTCTTGTCCCTGAGCGAGTGCGGCTGAGGGCCGAGCAATCAGATCCTCAGACAAGACAATGGCTCAAAGACCTCCCCGGTCTTATTGCCGAACTTGAGCAAGCATGGGAGCTGAGCATTGGCCAACCGCTCTCGGGAGGCTCTTCGGCATACGTCGCGCCAGTAACAACGGCGAGCGGAAATGCGGTCATCAAGATAGATATGCCGATCCAGCACGGATCTTACAGCTTTCAGCAAGAGATAGACACGCTGCTTCGTGCCAATGGCCACGGCTACGTTCGCGTGTTCAAGGTTGACTACGAGCGCCGCGCTGTGCTTCTAGAGCAGCTCGGACTCTCCATGCAAGAGCGTCAATTGGCACCGCAGCAGGCAATCCCATTGCTGTGTAAGACACTTCAACAAGTATGGCTCGTGCCACCACGTGCGGATCAGACTATTCACGCCTCGGAGTACAAAGCGCAGACGTTGGCCCAACTCATAAGCGAGCTCTGGGACAAACTTGAACGGCCATGCACTGAGAACATTGTCGCTCAAGCTTTGGGGTTTGCGCGTCGGCGCATGGATGCGTTTGACCCCCAACGATGCGTTGTCGTTCATGGAGACCCCCATCCAGCGAACGCGCTTCTGGTACCTGCCCCACGGGCTGGAGCTGAGTCGGGCTATGTCTTTGTTGATCCAGAGGGCTTCCTCTGCGAACCAGAATATGATCTTGGGGTCGTCCTACGTGACTGGAATGAGGAGCTGCTGGCAGCAGCCGATCCTCTTGCTGTAGCCCACGAATACTGCCAGCTCCTCGCCACGGAAACTGGTCTCGATGAAACCACTATTTGGGAATGGGGCTTTATCGAGCGCGTATCAAGTGGATTGTATATTTACGCCTACGGTTCAAGCGAGCACGGCCAGCCATTTTTCAAAACAGCACAACGCTTGCTGGATAACTAGCTCGTCATACGAGAGGTATTCTTCTGATGCCAAATCTTGGTTGAATTTGGACAGAGCGCGTATGCTTCGTTCCTTTCCAAGAAAGGTACAGGTCGCTTCTATGGATATTACAAGAACATATAGAATCCATGACTTGAAGACAGGCCAAGTTGTAGCGCTCATTGATGCTGATGGCACGCTTCATGACATGGGTAACCCACAAGCCATAGCAGAGCTGAAAGAGCTATTGCAGCGCAAACTCATCGTGCGAGATAGACAACTCGGCTTCGATGCCGGGAAGAAGAGGAGG
>DASRHT010000010.1:0-19296 GCA_035650355.1 Ktedonobacteraceae bacterium | reverse complement strand
GGGATTACTAGCACTTCTAGATTTTATGGGGGTGAAAAATGTTGCCAAGCAAATGAGACATTTTTGCGCACAGCCACAAGAAGCGATACAATTGTTGCTTGGGGAGCTTTCAAGGCAAAACGGGTAAACTAAAAAGCCCTGTGCTATGTCGCATTTCTACTTGACCTTTGCGGGTATGATGTGTAAACTGTCTCTCACGGGAGCGGGAGCCGGTGACTATCTCGACCCGCTTGAGGGTACTGAAAATGCACAATTTACTTGAGCCCGTCTCGCTGCTGCAAATCATCGCTCTCGCGCTCTCTATCTTCAACCTGGTAACCTTTCTCTGGCTGGCCTGTACAGTCTGGCTCAATGGGGATCGTCGCAGTATGATCGCGCGCGTGGGAGTCGTGGGGCTTGGCCTCTCCGCGCTCTTCTTCTATCTTCACGGGCTGTTAATCTCCGGCTCGCTCGCGTATACGTCGGGCCTGGTATCACAGGATTTTTTGTGGCACCTGGTCTGGCTTCCAGCTATCGGCGTTCCCTATATCTGGTTTGTAATTGGCCTGCATTACGCCTCCCTGATGAACGAGAGCTGGCGGCGCCGGCGCCCTTTCTTGCTCATGCTGAGCGCGTTCCTGGGAGTGAGCGTGCTGATTTTGCTGATCCTCAATCGCTCCACCTTTACCTTTGCCGGAACGCTACGGCTCTTGATCGCTAGCGATTTCATTGATAATCGCAATGTCAGCCTGTTGTCTCCTCGGATAATGCTGCCCATCTTATTTTTATTATATGTAGCATTTTGCGCGATTGGACCCTGGTTTACGCCTCATAAAGTCTTGCGCGTCTTACGCGTCCTCTTGCATGCTCCCTTTAGAGGGAGAAGAAATACTTCTCTGCGTCATGATCTCAACGACGCATTCTGGAATGATCAGAGGCGGGTGGAACTGTTGGAGGAGCCGATACTCTCCTGGCATCTTGCCCGCCCTGGCCTGCTGCTTGCTGCGCTCTTAATGGTCTGCCTCACCGTCATTCTGGGAACGCTGGGCATCTGGTCGATGGTGAACTGGCTAAAATTGCGTAATGGCCTGCCCGGTGCCGTTCCTGCTGAGCCGCTCACGACGATCCCGTTCAATTTAATGTTGCTGGATATCTTCACGGTTGGCTCTGTTGCGTTCATCATTTTGCTGATTGGCTACTCTATCGTGCGACATGGCATTTTGATCGAGCGCCCGCTCGCGCGACGCGGCTTTTTTGAGCAGTGGCGTGGGATCGTCATTGTTGCAACCACCAGTGCTATCTTTATCGCGCTGCTGGTCTTTTTCACGCGTAGTAACCTGGGAGGGCTTTTACTGATTACCTCTCTGGCAACGGGCATCTATGCCCTGTTTACCTGGAGCGGCTATACTGCGCACGACCGCTATATCGCTATGCTCGGTCCCTTCCTGCGCAGCACCAATGTTCGCCACTGGCTGAATACCGATCTTCAAAAGACGGAGCAGGGCATGGAGGACCTCTTTTTTCACCTGTGCAAAGATGTGCTGGAGGTCCGTTGCGCTCGCTTAGTGGTCATGACCGGTTCGGTGAGGCGAAGCTTTAATTATCGCTTCTCCGCCCTCAGTGCTCTGGATGAGCTAGAAGCACCGGAGCAGAATAGCGCGAATGGGGCCAATCTGCATGCTAAACAACTCGCCGAGCATCATCCCTATAGCAATCAGGCGGGGGCGGCAGGCGTTAATGCTTATCGTACGCATATAACGGTTGGGGGTGTACCAACCATTTTCTGGGTATTGCCTATTTATGATGAGTTTGGGCCGGTGGCGAGGCTTTATCTTGGCCCTCGCCAGGATGGCGGCATTTTTACCGACGAGGATATGGATCTCGCGCATGCCTGTGGGCAGCGCATTCTCGATACCCTGCGCGATCACGAGGCAATGCTGGCCGTAGCCGGATTGCTGCGCCGTCGCATCGTCGATGTGAAGCTGCTGGGGGCGCAACAAAGACGCGTGTTGCACGATGAAATTCTGCCGCAGATGCATCTGGCCCTTTTGCGCCTGGAGACCTTGCGTCCGGTTATTACCGACCATCAAGGGCAGCCTGCCTCTATTCAATCTGCTCAGGCGCTTGATGATACCATCGAGATTATCAGCAGTGCTCATCGTAGACTTGCCGCAATGATGCGTACTACCACCACTGGCTCGCCTCATCGTCTGGAACGTGATGGTATGATGCATGCCATTCATACTATGATGAACCACGACTTCCAGCAGGCGTTTGACGAGATCGAATGGATTGTTTCAGAGGAGACAGCCCACTATATCGATGAGCTTGTGCCGCCCGCCGTCGCCGAGCTGATCTTCGCAGCGGTGCAGGAGGCGTTGCGCAATGCCGCCCGCCATGCTCGCGGCTCTGATGTGCATCGCCGTTTGCACGTAATGGTCAAAGCAAGCTGTAGTCCACATCTAGAAATTATCGTCGCCGACGACGGCGTTGGCATCGGGGCGGCTATCAGCGCCACTACCGGGACCGGCGGCGGCCTGTTGACGCATAGCGCCTTGCTTGCCATCGCAGGGGGCAGCCTGACAGTAAAAAGCGTGCCAGGTGAGGGCGCGACTGTGCGCATCTTTCTTCCCGCCGAATCGCTATGTTAATCTGAAATATGGGTCTCTCCCATTTTCTGCTTTTCTGGCATTTCCCCGAAAAGTACTATTTTCTGGTGCTGGTGAGTACAATCAGGTAAAATGAATACATCAATACGGAGGGAAGATACGTGGAAGGGAAGAAATCGCTACTCCTATGCTCTCAGACTCATTTACCTATCGGATGTTTATTCCTACTTCTATGGCTTCCCCTGACTTCGATGCTGCTCTGGCTCTCATTATCCAATATTATATTTTCATGCGGATAATCGGAAGATCCAAGAGCTGTAGATAGAAAGATTTGCGACAACCTTTTTTCCTGGCGATCCTGAAGAACGAAATGTGGAAAAAGTGGGAAGGGATGCACACTTCCTCGTATGGAGAGATTTCTCCATGAAAGCCAATGAAAGGGGGAGGGGAGTTTCTTTAGGCTAATGCAGAAACTCTCTAACATTTGATGAAAAATACATTTCCATCTTACTGGTCGAATAATTCGTGGTCCGTCAAGCGCAGGTTTTCTACCGTGGATATGCGGGAACCGGAGAAGCTGGGCGGTAGCAAGCTGATTCAATACTGGAATGATCTCACCGCCCTGCCGGAAGCGTTGTCTGATGCGGACTTCGCCACACGCGAAATGGTGCGTAAATCGCGCTTAACCAGTAACGTCCTGTTTTTCTTTCTGGTGATGGTGATTGCTCTGCTTCCCGCCTGCTTTATTGCACCCTATCCTTCCTACTTCTGGCTGGATCTGGGGCTGGTTGTCGCTTGTCTTCTTGCCCTGATGCTCAATAAGCAGGGGTATACGTTAGCTGCGGGCTTGCTTGTCAACTGCGCGGGCTTCATGGCTCTCACAATCGCGCTCTTCTCGACGATTCCATTCGATGAAACGACATTGCAAGGATACGATATGTATGTCATCGTAGAACTGCTGGCTGTTTCGTTGTTGCCGATACGCAGTATATTTATTGTTGCCATTATCAGTACAATCTGCATTATCGGTACGCTGTTTTATATGCCGCATACGGCTGTGCTTGATAAAGACCTGCAAACACGCTTCTGGATTATCATCGCGCGACCGACTGGTATACTCTTCCTTGTGGCGGGCGTGGCCTATATCCTGTCCTCCACGATGGCGACCGCTATCAGGCGCGCCGGTCAAGCCGAGTTGATCGCTCAGCTTGAACATTCGCTGGCCGAGCAACGACATGAACTGGCGAAGGGCGTTGAGCAAATCCTGGCGACCCATGTGGCTGTGGCGAACGGCGACTTGACCGCACGCGCACCCCTTACGCAAGATAACAAGCTTTGGCAGGTGGCAAAGGCGCTCAATACGTTACTGGTGCGCTTCCAACGGGCTGTACTGGCGGAAAGAAGACTGGCGCTCGTTGATCGGGCCGTTGCCCACTATGTCCAATCGATTCAGGAGGCCGAGCGCCAGCAGCAACTGCCAGTTCTTCCCCTTGCCCGAACCAATATCGATCCTTTAATTGTTGCTCTCCAGGGAAAAACTATTGGGCTGACGCACGTTCAAGCGCCCCCCGATCATCTAACTGGTGGTCCTTCAATAGAAAAAAAACAGCTCCCCCCAAATAGTAAACGTTCTAGCTGACTTGCCTGTTTAAAGAATGTTTACTGCATTCAGAATGTATGCAAAAGCGAACATCATGACTAACGTATGTGCTCTATAATAGAGCGAGAATGGAGCAAAAATGGAGGCCATAGCCATTATTGGGATGGGGGGCCGTTTTCCTGGTGCCCCTAATCTCCGAGCCTTCTGGCAGCTAATCTGCAAAGGCGGCGATGCGATTACTGAAGTGCCTGCCGATAGATACAATGTCGATCTTGTATATGATCCGCGCCCTGGCACTCCTGGCAAGGTGATGAGTCGCTGGGGAGGCTTCTTAGACCAGATTGACCAGTTTGATGCTGCTTTCTTTGGGCTTTCCCCACGCGAAGCCTCGCGTATGGACCCCCAGCATCGGTTGCTGCTTGAAGTGGCCTGGGAGGCAATGGAGGATGCCGGACTCGTTCCAGAGCAACTCTCAGATGAGATTGCTGGTGTGTTTATCGGTATTATTACCGGCGATTACTGGGATCGGCAGTTCCGTGATCCTGCCGATCTTGATGTATATAGCACGGCGGGGAGCGCTCGCAGTGGTGCAGCCGGTCGCATTTCGTATGCTTTGGGATTGCAAGGGGTGAGTGTGGCACTGGATGCCGCCTGCTCTTCTTCGCTGGTCGCGGTCCACCTGGCCTGCCAGAGCCTGCGTACTGGCTCGTGTACCATAGCACTGGCTGGCGGCGTAAATGTCATTCTCAATCCCGACCACACCATTGGTTTTTCTCAGGGGCATATGATGGCCCCGGATGGGCATTGCAAAGCGTTTGATGCGCGGGCGGATGGCTATGTGCGCAGCGAGGGAGCCGGCGTGGTAGTGCTGAAGCCGCTTGCGCGCGCATTAGCTGATGGGGACCCAATTCATGCAGTGATCCGTGGTAGCGCTGCTAATAACGATGGACGTTGCGCGCTGTTTATGGCGCCAAGCGTGAGTGGTCAGCAAGCGGCGCTCCGTCAGGCTTATCAGAACGCCGGGCTCGATCCTCTCCATGTGGACTATGTGGAGGCTCACGGTACGGGGACGCGTGTGGGCGATCCGGTCGAGCTTAAAGCTCTGGGTAGCGTGCTCTGTGCTGAACGATCCCCTGACCGCCCGTTGATCGTTGGTTCGGTGAAAACTAATATTGGACATACCGAGGGAGCTGCGGGGCTGGCTGGATTAATCAAAACGGCGCTTTGTCTCAAACATAAAGTAATTCCGCCCAACCTGCATTTCCACGAGCCCAACCCTGCTATCCCCTGGCAGGACTACCCGCTCGTGATCCCTACCAGCCTGACGTCCTGGCCTGATAGCGATCATTCCTGCTATGCTGGCGTCAGTAGTTTTGGCATTGCAGGGACTAATGCCCATATTGTTTTAGAAGAGGCTCCGCCCGCGAATAAGCAGAATCCAGACCCGGAGTACATTCCTTCCTCTGCATACCTTCTGCCGTTGTCGGCACAGACGGCCAATGGTCTGAAAGAACTGGCCTACAACTATGTAACACATCTGGAAGATGCAGAGTATGCCGACCAGACATTACACGATATATGTTACACGGCCAGCCTTCGCCGTACGCATCATGACTATCGCCTGGCCATTATCGGTTGCACCAGACAGGAAATTCGTGACAAACTGGCGGCTTTCCTGGGCAACGAGATGGCGTTTGCAGCAAGCTCTATGTGCCGCGCTACCAACCGACAGCACAAGATCGTCTGGATCTTTCCGGGCCAGGGTTCTCAATGGGTGGGCATGGGGCGTGATCTGCTCAAGCAGGAACCTGTGTTTCGCGCTGCGATTGAGGCATGTGACCGGATAATGCGTAACTATGTGGAGTGGTCGCTGATCAATGAGTTGCTGGCGGATGAGGAGCGTTCGCGCCTGCACGAAATCGATGTGGTGCAGCCGGTCCTTTTTGCCATTGAGGTAGCCCTCGCCGCGCTCTGGCGCTCCTGGGGAATCGAGCCTGACGCGGTTGTGGGTCATTCGATGGGCGAAGTTGCTGCCGCCTACGTTGCAGGCGCTCTGAGTCTGGACGATGCGGCCTGGATTATTTGCACCCGCAGTAAGCTGCTGCTGCGGGTGAGCGGGAAGGGCTCAATGGCGGCGGTCGCGCTCTCGCTTGAACAGGCAAGATTGGTGGTCAATAATTATAAAGATCTTGTCTCTGTAGCGGTGAATAATAGCCCGGCATCGACGGTGTTATCAGGCGATCCAACAGCTCTAGCCGAGATCCTGGCGAAACTGGAGCAAGATGGCGTTTTTGGGCATCTGATTAAAGTTGATGTGGCCTCGCATAGCCCGCAAATGGAACCATTACAGAATGATTTGCTCTTGCTTATGCAATCTGTGCAGGCCCGCCAGGAACGAACTGCTATATACTCGACAGTAACCGGTGAACTAATTGACGGCAGCGCCCTTGATGCCCGCTATTGGGTCAGTAATTTGTGCCAGCCGGTGCTTTTCCTTTCAGCTACCCAGAAGTTATTAGAAGATCATTTCGATATCTTTATGGAGATGAGTCCGCATCCTCTACTGGTTGGTGCGGTCAGACAAACGATTGAGCAGGAAGGAGCTTGCGGAAGCGTCCAGGCGTCGCTGCGGCGTGATGAGGATGGCCGGGCTGCTCTGCTGACAACGCTTGGCAATCTGTACCTTCAAGGATGTAAGATTAACTGGAGTGGTCTCTATCCTGTGGGAGGTCGTCATGTGTCCTTACCAGGCTATCCCTGGCAACGTCAACGCTGCTGGAATGCCAGTGTTGATCGTCCCTATGCGCCTGCTATCACCTCTTCTCCCGTGTTGCGCGATGACAGTGCCATATGCCATCCTATCCTGGGGAGAAGTTGCACGCCGCTGGCTCTGCAGCCAGAAATGTTTTTCTGGACTATCACCATTGCACCCGAGATCTTTCCTTATTTGAGTGAACATTGCGTGTATAACCTGCCGGTACTACCCTGCGCGGCCTATATCGAGCTGGCCCTGGCTGCCGCAATGGCAGCTTTTGAGTCTCCGTGCTTTTGTGTTGATAATCTTGATCTCAAAAAAGCCCTTTTCTTCCCAAAGGGCATGACGCAGACGCTGCAAGTGATCCTGACGCCGGATGGAGCAGAAGAAGAGAGCATGCGCCTGTACTTTTTCAGCACCCCAATGGGACGAGATGGAAAGGCTACTTCCTGGATTCTGCATGCTCAGGCAACTGTGCGCCGCGCAGACGGACTAAGGACGAGAGATAAGGTCGCTCATCCATCACTCAGGCAGGCTCTGGATGGGTGGGAGTTAGTGATGGAAGCTCCCGAACACTACCAACGCCTGCGAGCACGCGGTATCCAGCATGGCCCACTTTTTCAGGGCATTACCCATGTCTGGCGACGTTTTGATGAAGTGATGTGCGATATGACGATCCCCACAGCGTTAGTGAGCGACATGGGAAACTATTACGTTCATCCCGCGCTGCTGGATGCTTTCCTGCAAGGTATCACGCCATTTCTTTCCATAGAGGATGAGCAGGAGACCTACGTGCCAATAGCGGTGAAACAGATAAAGTTCTACCAGAGCCCCATTCCCTGTGACAGGCTCCATACCCATGCAATAGTCAGGTCAAAGAGTAGCGGCAACCTGGGCACACTTGAAGGAGATATCATCCTGTTTAATGAGGCGGGGCAGGTGCTGATCGAAGTTGCAGGCGTGCTGCTTCAATCGCTGGAGCGTGGCGCTCATGATTATCTGCGCCAGCGTATCAATCAGCTCCTCTATAAGAGCAAGTGGGAACAGCAGGCATACGGCGAGCAACGTAGAAAGGGGATATCGCGCAAAAGCTGGTTGATCTTCGGTGATGATAATGGGATCGGGCATGGGCTGGCGTCACATTTGCGAGCAACGGGGGCAAACTGCGTAATTGTGACGCCTGGCCAATCATACAAACAGGTAGATGCGCACCATTATGAAGTAGCGCCAGCCGCTCACGAGGAGTTCTATCGGCTCCTCAGAGAGAGCCTCGACGAAGAGGGCAAAGCTGCTATTGGCATTGTCTATCTATGGGCTATGCTGATTCCGCCGGTAAATGAGGAAGGAACGCAGCAAATATGCTCTGTGGACCAGGACCTCTCCGGCATTGGCGTGCTACACTTGATCCAGGCGCTGGCGATGGTGAAAAGAGAGGCTAATACTCGCCTCTGGCTGGTCACAAAAGGCGTTCATGCGATTGAGGCGCAAGATGGGATAACAGCGCTGGCTCAAGCCCCATTGTGGGGGCTGGGGCGGGTGATTGTCTATGAGCATCAGAACCTGCATTGTACCTTGATTGACCTCGATGCTGCTCCTCCAGAAGAGCAAAGCCGGGCTTTGTTTAAAGAAATCTGCTCGGACGATGAAGCGGATGAGGTGGCATTACGCGGCGAGAGACGCTATGTAGCCAGGCTGGCTCGTTACACCCTTTCGCCCCGCTCAGGGCAAGAGGCTACGCTATTTCATGCCGATGCCACATACCTGATCACCGGTGGTCTGGGTGGGGTTGGCCTGCGGACTGCGCAATGGATGATCGAGCAGGGAGCGCGCCACCTTGTTCTGATGGGACGTCATGAAGCAATAGGGGAAGCAGAAGCCATGCTACAAACCCTACGCCAAAGGGGAGCTATTGTGTCTGTGATGTTAGTGGATGTCTCGCAGAAAGCGCAACTGGCAGAGGCACTGACCAGGATACGGCGTGAGATGCCTCCGTTGCGTGGCGTCTTCCATTCTGCTGTTGTGCTTGACGATAGTATTCTGTTACAACTGAACCGGGCACGCTTTCTGCAAGTGATGCTGCCCAAAGTGGAGGGAGCCTGGAACCTGCATTGCCTGACGCGGGAAGATCCGCTGGATTACTTTGTTCTATTCTCTTCGGCTGCATCCTTGATTGGTTCGCCCGGTCAGGGTAACTATGCGGCGGCCAATGCGTTCCTGGACATACTGGCACACTACCGCAGACAGCGAGGTTATCCTGCACTCTGCATCAACTGGGGCCGCTGGGATGAGGTTGGTCAGGCGATGAAGGAGAAGCGTGGTGAACGCCTGGATATACGCGGTTTCACCAGCATAAAGCCAAAAGAGGGACTGGCAGTTCTGGCAAGCTTGCTAGGTCAGGAATGTCCTCAGGTCGGCGTCATGGCGTTTCATCTGGGGAAGTGGAGCCAGTTCTATCCGCAACTGATCCGCTCCTCGCTCTTTGTGCAGCTCCTTGAAGAAACAGGCGCTGAAGATGGGAACGAAGATGGCAGAGGATTGCTGACGCGCGAGACGTTGACAGAACTGGATGATGAGCAGCGTCAATGGATGCTTTCACGTTACCTCGGACAACAAATTGCCAGGGTGCTGGGGCATACATCGGCTAAACTCGATCCTCAGCAGCAGCTCAATCGTCTCGGCATTGACTCTTTAACCTGCGTTGAGCTAAAGAATCGCATTGGATCGGACCTGAACGTATTCGTGCCCGTAACGACCTTTCTACAAGGCATTACGTTTGAGCAACTGACTCAGCGGATCAATCATCTGCTTCACGAATCACTATCCTGAGTGCTGCCAATGCAAATTGTGTATTGCATCACTGTATAGACGATGCAATGCGCAATTTGTATTGGTCTACTCACCTTTTTATCTGTGTCTCTGCCCTCTGGCAATGTTGTTCGCTTCCCTACTATACTAATAAGCGGAGCACTAATAAGCGGAGCAATGAGAGAGCTAAGGGAGGAGACGACTATGATTCTCATTACAGGGGCAACGGGCTACATTGGGCGTCATTTGGTGGCTCGCCTGGTTTCTTTGGGGAAGAGACCGCGCTGCCTGGTACGCGATGTACAGCGTGCAACGAAAGTCCTGCCAGGGGATAAAGTAGAACTCGTGCAGGGTGATACCACCGTTGCTGCTACATTAGCTGCCGCCGTGAAAGGTATAGAAACCATTGTTCATGCTAGCTTCCTGACTGCTGACCGCAAAGAATCGCTTGGCAACCGCTATGAAAAGACAAACGTTCAGGGGACCGCCTATCTGGTTGAAGCTGCAAAAACTGCTGGCGTAAAGCGCATGATTGAGATTAGCGGTCTGGGAACCAGGCCGGATAAATCAGGCAGCTATATGCAGGGGCGCTACCTGGCGGAGAAGATGCTGATAGAAAGCGAGCTGGACTGGAGTATTATCCAGCCATCGGTGCTTTTTGGAAAAGACGCGCCCTTCATTAAGGGGCTTGCCGATCTGATCCGCACCGCCCCCGTGGTGCCGCTGATTGGCGGCGGCAAGACGATGTTCCAGCCCATCTATGTTGAAGATGTGGTGACGGTCATCATCAAAGTGCTCGAAGATCCGCAGCGCAGCAACGGAAAAATTTATACGATTGGTGGTCCCGAGCAGTATTCGTTTAAGCAGGTTTTTGATCTATTGCTCAAAGCAATGCACACCAGGCGGCCTAAACTCTATGCTCCCACACCTCTGGTCGGCGTCGGGGCAGCAGTGATGGAGGCGGTCCTGCCGCGGCCTCCCTTGACAAAGGCTGCGATGGCCCTCTTCTCCTTTGATAATGTGACCGATCTCAACAGCGTTGAGCGCGATTTTGGTTTTGTCCCGATGTCTTTTGCTCAATATCTGGAACAATCCGGCGTATAGATGAGCCAGAGGCCTGTAAAAAATCTGGTTAATCGATTCTCTTGCCGGTTCTGCTGTGTTATAATATGGCCGTACTCTCAACGAGGTTTGTCAAAAAGTCCTGTAACTGAACCTATGTTGCCGTTTGAGGGAAACAGCGGGATCGGGTTACACGCCTGGGGATAGACGGAGGAAGCCACATGGCGGCATCACCTGACTGGGTATTGAGTGCTGGCAATGATTTGCGCTTGATTGGTGATACGCTGGTGCGTATTTCGCGTACCCTGCATGAGCATGGTCGTAAGCTAGAGAAGGCCGTTGATGGGCAGTATGCTAGTGAAGTAGATGATCCTCGCGTTCGACTGCTCACCGATTCGCTGCATGCAAATCGGATGGCCGATCTGGAGCTTGGGCGGCTAAGCCAGGCTCTGCAGCGCGTTCTCTTGATGCTCCAGCAGGTATCTTCGCAAGGCAACGGTCACTCCAGCCAGGGCGCGGGCTTTGAGCGCGAGCGCGAAGCTCTCAATAGCAGCATTATCAATCTCAAGCAGCACAGTAGTGAGCTAGAAACGCTGTATAATATCGCACGTACGCTCAATTCGACCCTTGAGTTCGACGAAGTGCTGCGCCTGGTCATGGACCGCGTGATTGATTTTGTCAATGCGGAACGTGGCTTTCTGATGCTGGTGAACCCGGCGACAGGCGAGCCCGAGTTTACCATTGCGCGTGATAAAGCAGCGCGTTCGATCCCCGAAAGCGAATTTGCGACCGCCCAGATCAGCCGTGGCACCGTCAAACGCGTTATCAGCTCAAGGCAGCCGCTGCTGGCCGACGATGCTCAGGTTGATGATGCCCTGCGCGCCCAGGAAAGTATCATGGCTTACGGCATTCGCTCCATCATGTGCGCCCCGCTGGTGGTGCGTAATAACTGCATCGGCGTGGTATATGTGGATAGCCGCATCAATGCTAATTTATTTGGCCCTCGTCACCGCGATCTGCTCCTGGCCTTCTGTAATCAGGCCGCCATCGCCATTGATAACGCCCGGTTGTTCGCTGATCTGAATAAAGCCCTCCAGCAGGTAAGAGAAGATAAGCAATACATGGATAATATCTTCTCCTCTATTGCCAATGGAGTCATCACCACAGATTCTGCCGGCCTCATCACGACGTTTAACCATGCGGCTGGCGCTATTCTCAGCATGAACCCAATGGAGGCGCTGGGGAAGCACTATCGAGAGGTTTTTAGGGCGCGCACTCAGGCTGGATTAAGCGAACTCCTCTATAATGCCAATGCTCTCCACGATCATGGGACAATTGTGCCCAACTCAATTGACTGTGAGATTCCCGGGCGGGGGCTGGTGAACTTGAATCTCTACGTTTCTTCGTTGCGCGATCCTCAGGGAATGCATATCGGCATGGCGCTGGTAGTGGATGATCGTACCGAACTGAAACGGTCGGAAGCGCAGGTCAAGCAGATACGTCGTATATTCGAGCGGTATGTTCATCCCAATGTCGTGCAACAACTGATTCGGGACCCCCAGGCGCTCAATCTGGGGGGCGAGACCAAAGAAATTTCCGTGGTCTTTGCCGATATTCGTGGCTATACGCGTTTAAGCGAAAGCATGCCCCCCGAAGAAGTGATGCACCTGATTAATCGCTATCTCAAAATTATGTGCGAGGCCATCTGGGAAGAAGAGGGAACGCTCACAGCCTTTCAGGGGGACGCGCTCATGGCTATTTTCAATGCGCCTCTGCCGCAAAAAAATCACGCCATGCGAGCAGTACGAGCTGCCTGGAAGATGCGTATGGCCGTCTTAGAGTACCAGCGTTCTCAGCCGCAGGAAACGCAGGTGATGTTTGGCATCGGTGTAAATACCGGTCTGGCTACGGTGGGCAATGTGGGATCGCAGGAACGGATGCAGAACTATACCGCAATAGGCGACACCGTCAATGTTGCTTCGCGCCTTCAGAACAATGTGTCCGATAACAATATTCTGCTCAACGATCCATCCTATATGCATGTGTACCGTCACGTTCAGGTAGGCCAGCCCTTCCAACTGGCGGTCAAAAATAAATCCGCCCCCTTAACGGTACGCTACCTGCTAGGGCTACTGTAGGGACCAGCTTACAGATTTTAACACCTTGTGCAGGGAAACTCTTCCCTGCATAATTTATGCAGGTGCATGATCACGTCCGGCGCTCACCCCTCAGCTTACCCTATCCTGCGCTATAAATATTTTCTTAGCACAAACCCTGTCTGCTGGAGCCGGACGAAGCCAAACCATTCGTAGAGGCGATGAGCATGAGTGTTCGTCTCCTCCGTATTGAGCAGAATATGCGGCGTGCCTGCTTGCTCAAAGAAATGGATCGCTTCTGCCATGAGACGCGCCCCTATGCCTTTGTTGCCGACAGAGGGATGAACGGCGATACGTACCAGGTAGCCATTCTCCTCATCGACAGTATTAAACTGGTACCCGATCACTTTACGCTGCAATTCCGCGACCACAAAATAGGGGTGGGTGGCTGCAATATCGTTAAAAGCGGTGGGGTCATAGCGCCAGAGGTCATCGAAGCAGGCATCCTCGATAGCCAGAAGGGCCTTCATATCTCCGCCTGTCCTGCTAAATCTCACTGGGCGAATGGTAACCTCCTGATTGCCTGAAGTTGGGATACCATAGCCAAACTTGTCGTAAGAATAAAGGAGACGATATGGGATAAAACCGTGAATGAGCAGGTTATTGCGCAGCCAGTCGCGGTCAGCGTTATTGCCGGAGTAGTGAAGATAACGAACGCCGCGTGTTATCAGGGCGGGATACAGGTGTTCAAGTAAGGTAAAAAGGATATCGAGATAAGCGTTACTCTCCGTCCAACTCACGCCAAAGCCCCCGATCCAGGCGTGAGGAGGGGTCATGATCTGGGATAAGAGAAAGCCATACATGGAGGAGTCGTGGAAGATGCCAATTGATGGGTAATGCTTGAGTATCAGCGGTAACTCTTCCAGAGTGAATCGCTGGTAAATATACTCAGACGTACGGACAAGCCGCTCGACAAGCCGCACATCGTCACCGGTTAGTAAACGTATCTGTTCAAATTGAGATGACATAACACCTCTTATTGCGTTGCTGGATACTTGATAGCGCCTCTTTTAGTGTATCGTCTCTTACTCTGCGGCGTCAATGCCTGATCTATTTTTATTCTACATTGTGTGGGGCAGAGACATTCCCCAACCTCATCCTCTTGACACGATAAAAATATTCTCATATACTTGCTCCATACTTCACTGACTTATGCTTCAGGCAATGAAAGGAGGATATATGGTTGCGATAGAGTTCAATCTTTCTGAGCAGCAAGTCCTTCACAGAGTTGCGATGATAAAGAGGACAGGGCAATCTTGATCGCGTTCACAAGCGGTGGTCACATAATCCTATTGCTTCCTCATCACCTCTGATCCCTGGTTTTTCTGCTCAGTAAAACACTGCGTTCATTTTCTCCTTGTTATCAGGTCTTTTGCCTGGTCAGGGTGAAAACATGCACCCATGGGTCATGGGCAATTCTTCCCACCTGACAGTTTTTTCAGTTCAATATCTGAAGCAAAGGTAAACATGCGTTCTTTTTCTACGTTAACAGAGCGTGGGCAGGCACTGCGCCTGCGCCGTATGGCCCTGGCCGCGCTTGCTCACTATGAGCTTCCTCTCAAAAAGGTCCGCCTCGTCGCGAACCATTTAAATGGGATTTTTCGCGTAGACACCGAAGATGGAGAGGTCTATGCATTGCGTATCAGCGAGCCAACCTGGCGCACCGATGATGATCTTCAGACAGAGTTGCGCTGGTTGCAAATGCTGGCGTGTGAGACAACGATTAGTGTCCCCAAACTTTTTTTGAATACTCGGGGAAAACTCATCACCTCAGTCACCTGTGAGGGGATTCCTGAACCTCGTCGTGTGGTCCTGATGAGTTGGCTTCCAGGCCGGCTGCTTGCGGAACAACTCTCACCGCAAAACCTCATCAAATTTGGGGCGCTTGCTGCACGCCTTCATGAGCATGCGGCACAATGGAGCATCCCATCAGATCTCAAAATTCGCGTAAGAAATGGCCTTTACGTTCGTGGCGAAGCGGATGAGCTTCATGAGAGGAACAGAGAGCTATTTCCAGAAAAGAGCTATGCCATTTTTGAGCGCGTCCGCGATCACGTCCAACAGGCATATGCGCGACTCTATCACGATGGGCAAGGGGTGCGGATCATTCATGCTGACCTGCATCAAGAGAATATCAAAGTCTTTCGTGGAACCCTTCACCCGTTTGACTTTGAAGATGTGATCCTGGGCTATCCAGTGCAGGACATTGCCCAGACGTTCTATGATCTGCTCTTCTTTAGTTCGCTAGACAACCAGGAGTATCAGCTTCTCCGAGAGGCATTTATCCAGGGCTATAGCAGTTTTATGCCCTGGCCTGAAGCATACCCGGGGCAAATTGATACCTTTATGGCGGGTCAACAGCTCTGGCGAACAAATTTTGTCATCAGATTGGGACGATCAGAGGCGCCTTCATTCATTGTGCGGCTGGCCCAGTGTTTCGAGACCTTTCTGAATACAGGCGTCATGCTGAAGTGAAGCCGCTTCCAAATCGCCAGAAACGAAGGTTTTTGACGTGCAGGAAGGGAGTAGTCAGTAGCTCTTTCGGTTGTGTGAGTGAGGAGGGCAGGGGCAAGCCCTGCCCCTACGCTTCGTTCTCCGGCCCTTTGACTTCGCGCCGGAGCCGCTCGATATCTGGTTTGGGGGCGTGACGCATGCGGTAGCCCGTTAGCCCGTGAATGCGCCGGAGTTCGGCAATGAGCATATCAGTATTGATGCGGTAGGGATGGCGCGGGGCTGGTCCGAGACTATCTACGGCGGCATCATCGCCGAGCAGGAGATTGACACAGGTTGCCACACAACTGGCAGTTGCTTCCAGATGATAGCCGCCTTCCTGTATCAGGATCAAGCGTCCATCACACAGCGTATTGGCCAGGTCGATAATAATCTGATTGAGCTTGGCGAAGCCCGCTGTTGAAATGTTCATGTCGGGCGCGACCAGCCCCGTGCCTGTATCGTTCTCTTTCCAGTGGGCGTCAAAGCCTGCGGACACCAGGATGAGCTGTGGATCAAAGCGGTCCGCCGCCGGAGCCATAAACTGGCGAAAGATCGGATCGTAAGTCTCAAAGCCGGTTTTTGCGGGCAGCGGTACATTGATGGTTGTTCCCAGCCCTGGCCCCTCCCCGCGCTCATCGGATAGACCGGTGCCGGGGTAGAATGGAGCCTGGTGGAGCGAGAAATAGAGCACGCGCGGGTCTTCATAAAACATTTCCTGGGTTCCATTGCCGTGATGCACATCGTAATCGATGATCATCACCCGCTCTAACCCGTAGCGGTCGATAGCATAACGGGCGGCAACGGCAACGTTATTAAAAATGCAAAAGCCCATTGCAGATTCTGGCAGGGCATGATGTCCCGGGGGGCGTACCAGGCAGTAGGCGTTATTGATCTCGCCCTTCATAATCGCATCAATAGCCACCAGTGGCGCGCCCGCTGCCTTGAGCGCGGCCTCATACGATTTGGCCGAGATGTAGGTGTCGGTGGCGAAGTAGCAGCTTTTGCGTCCGCCCGCCGCCTCTTCTTGCGCAGCTTTCTGGCACGCTTCCTCTACTTCGCGAATATACTCTACCTCGTGTACGGTTGCCAGCTCCTCCATAGTTGCGGCGCGCGGCTCTAGCTGTACCAGGCCATCGCGCTCCAGCCAATTGAGCGCCTTCAAGATCTCCATCGCCATCTCGACCCGCTGTGGCCGCTCTGGATGCTTCGACGGTGTATGGTGCTCTAAAAAAATTGGATCGTAGATGAGGGCCGTTGTCATACCTGATTCCTCGATCATAACCCCATCCCTTGCAAAAAGGATGGGGTCCATATGGATAAAATTGCCAGACATACTGAGCCTGTTTTTCAGGCTCAGTATGCTTGAAAACGTTCAATTTGTAAAGCCGCTATAGCACTTTTTTGACCAGGTCCGGGATTTCAAAAATGGTGTCCGCAACGGGCACGTTTGCAGCCTGCAATGCTGCCACCTTGCCCTGCGCGGTGCCGGTATTGCCCGAGATAATCGCACCTGCGTGGCCCATACGTTTCCCTGGAGGGGCAGTACGCCCAGAGACAAAGGCCACCACGGGCTTTTTCATCGTTTTGATGAATTCGGCGGCGTCCTCCTCGTCGCTGCCACCGATTTCGCCGCACATCACCACCGCTTTGGTCCCTGGATCTTCCTCAAAAAGCTTGAGATAATCAACAAAAGTCGAGCCAATAATGGGATCGCCGCCAATGCCAATGCAGGTGGATTGCCCGATTCCGGCTTCGGTCAGCAGCGAGACCACTTCGTAAGTGAGCGTGCCAGAGCGCGAGATGAAGCCAACAGGGCCAGGCATGAAGATCTGGTAGGGAATGATGCCGATCTTACCGAGCCCCGGCGTACACATACCAGGGCAGTTGGGGCCGATCAGTCGCGCACCGTGTTCGTGTACCATCAGCATAGCCCGCGTCATATCGATCACCGGGATACCCTCAGTAATGCAGACAATCAATTTGATCCCGGAACTGGCGGCCTCCATAATGGCATCTGCCGCTCCTGGAGGGGGCACAAAGATGCAGCTTGCGTTGGCATCGGTGGCTGCCCTCGCCTCGGAGACGGTATCAAAGACGGGGACGCCCTCTACAGTTTGTCCCCCCTTGCCGGGAGTGACGCCGCCGACGATCTTCGTGCCCGCGGCCTGCATATTGCGGGTATGAAATTGCCCTTCGCGCCCGGTGATGCCCTGCACGATGACCCGCGTCGTATTATCCAGTAGAATACTCATATCGCTTATCCTCTATCCCTTCGAGCGTACTGCGGCAACGATCTTCTGCGCGGCATCGCGCATATCCTTTCCCCAATCCAGCCCGGCATCTTTTAACAGTGCCCGCCCTTCTTCCGCTCCGGTGCCGGAGAGGCGAACAACGATGGGCATGCCTTTGGGGAGTTCGCCCTGGGCCATAATGACGCCTTTCGCGACCTCTTCGCCGCGTGTAATACCGCCGAAGATATTGACCAGAATACCCTTCACCTGCGGGTCGCGTGCCACGAACGTTAGCGATTTGTGCATTACTTCCGCTTTGGCGCCGCCGCCAATATCCAGGAAGTTAGCAGGCTTGCCGCCGACGCGGGCAACCATATCGAGCGTCGTCATCACCAGCCCCGCCCCGTTGCCAATAATGCCAATATCGCCATCCAGCTTGACATAGGTCAGGCCAGCTTGCTTGGCTTCGTACTCCAATGGATTGGACTCTTCGGGCTCGGCCCAGGAGGCATATTCTTTCTGGCGGAACAGGCCGTTATCGTCAATGAGGATCTTGGCGTCGGCGGCGTATACCTGTCCGTCAGGGGCCAGCGCCAGGGGGTTGATCTCGGCCAGGCTGGCATCGCTCTCGATAAACGCTTTTGCCAGTGCGGAAAGGATCGCGCCGGATTTGGCAATGATCGCGTGGGGGAAGCCGGCACGGGCAACGATATCGCGAGCCTCGAACGGGCGCAAGCCCCAGCGCATATCGATGGGGTACTTGATAATCTTTTCGGGAGCGGTCGCGGCAACCTCTTCAATGTCGATGCCGCCCTCTTTGGAGACCATCACGATGGGGGTCTGTGTCTTGCGGTCAAGAATGATGCCGAGATAGTATTCTGCTTGAATGTCTAGCTTGGAGACAACCAGGACTTTTTCTACTGTCAGCCCCTTGATATCCATTCCGAGAACTTTTGCAGCCGCCGCGCGGGCCTGCTCCGGGGTATCGCCGAACTGGATGCCACCAGCTTTGCCCCGTCCACCAACGTAGACCTGGGCTTTAATAACAACCGGCCCGCCTATTTTGCGAGCGATGGCTTCGGCCTCCTCTGGCGTCGTTGCTACGCTTCCTGCATAGAGCGGAATGCCGTAGCGCGCCAGAATATCTTTGGCCTGATATTCATGGATTTTCACTAAATAAGCTCCTTGTGATCCAAATGCTACAAGATTGTATGCCCCTGGGGGCAAGGAGGCAAGGTACTTCGACTCCGCGCTCCTGAGCTGTAGCTCCCCGATTCATCGTGGGAGCGCGACAGCAGCGTTGGAGCGCGGAACAGTTCAAAGTCCTTCGATTCCGCGCTCTGAGCTTCGTAGGGACCTGATTTATCGCGTCCAGGAACGTTGGAGCGCGGAACGTTTCGAGATACAGGATCATGGTCAATGCTAGCACTATCTACCAGGGAGTGTCAAGGATAACGGTTGCCGAGCCAGGGCCTTTTAATTTTCGGCGAGAGGCCGCAAAAGCAAAACAAAAGGATGAGAACCTGATAAAGTGATGGTACCAAACTATCACGAAACGAGGACTCATCCGAGATGAACTATAGCATAGTCAATGAAGCCAGGGAAC
>DASRHT010000009.1:0-16394 GCA_035650355.1 Ktedonobacteraceae bacterium | reverse complement strand
GGAGACGGCTCGTGCGCTGGTGGTGACCCTCTCGGTCGCACAGACGCAGGCCCTGCTCTCAGAGGTGCCCCGCGCCTATCATACGCAGATCAACGATGTGCTGCTCACGGCGCTGGTGCAGGCGTTTGCCCGCTGGACGGGGCAATCCTGCTTGCTGGTACATCTGGAAGGGCATGGTCGCGAGGACCTCTTCGAGGACGTGGATCTCTCCCGCACCGTGGGCTGGTTTACCTCCCTGATCCCCCTGGTACTCAAGCTCAAGGAGGGCGAGGGTCCGGGGGAGCGGCTCAAGAGTATCAAAGAGCAACTGCGGGCGGTGCCGCAAGGTGGGATCAGCTTCGGGCTGCTGCGCTATCTCTGTCAGGATGCAGCCATCCGCGAGCACCTGGCTGCATTGCCTCAGCCCCAGGTCGCCTTCAACTATGCCGGTCGCGTTGGCTCTGCACTGACACCTGAAGGCTTGTTTGCTCCGGCTGCCGAGTCGGCGGGAGTCCTCCATAGCTTGAAGGGACGACGACCTCATGTGCTGGAGATCAACGGTGGCATCCTGGATGGTCAGTTGTACGTGCAGTGGAGCTATAGCGAAACCCTGCATAGGCATGCTACCATTGAGAAGCTGGCTCAGGGCTACCTGGAAGCATTGCAGGAGTTGATTGAGCATTGCCAGTCGCCGCAAGCGGGTGGTTTTACCCCCTCCGATTTCCCGCAGGCTCGCTTGAGTCAATCCGCCCTGGATGCGCTGCTGGCTGTGCTGAGGGAGACAGGGGATGAGACGCGGGCAGGCTCTGCGCGCATCGAAGCCATCTACCCCCTATCGCCACTGCAGGAAGGGATGCTCTTCCATCGCCTGTATGCCCCGGAGTCCGAGGTGTATTTCGAGCAGGTGGGCTATGGGGTGCGAGGGTCGCTAGATGGGAAGGCGTGGCGCGGCGCCTGGGAGCAGGTGGTACAGCAGCATGCGATCTTGCGCACGCTTTTTGTATGGGAGCACCTGGAGCGACCCTTGCAGGTGATGCGCTCGCAGGTGAGGGTGCCCTCTGAGGAGCACGATTGGCGAGCGTACTCTCCCGAGGAGCAGGCGGAGCGGCTGGAGCAGTGGAAGCGAGCCGACCGCGCTCGGGGCTTTGTGTTGGGGCAGGCGCCCTTGCTGCGGGTGGCGCTGCATCGTCTCTCAGACGAGTGGGGGTATGTGAGTTGGAGCTTCCATCATCTGCTGCTGGATGGTTGGAGCGTGGCGACGGTGGTGGGTGAGGTCTTCGCCTGCTATCAGGCGCTCAGGCAAGGCAGCAGGCGAAGGTTGCCAACTCGTCGCAGCTATGGGGACTACCTCATCTGGTTGCAGCAGCAGGACCTGGCGCAGGCGGAGGGGTACTGGCGTGAGCGGTTGCGTGGCTTCGGCGCTCCAACCCCTCTGGGCGTGGATCGCCCGGGGCATTCTCTGCATGGAACAGATGACGACTATCATCATCAACACATCCAACTCTCGGTGGCCATGACCGCACGTTTGCAAACCCTGGCGCGAGAGCAGCAGGTGACGCTGAACACGCTGGTGCAGGGAGCCTGGGCGCTGTTGCTGGCGCGCTATAGCGGTCAGGACGATGTCGTCTTTGGCGTCACGGTCTCGGGGCGTCCGGCGGGCTTAGCGGGAGTCGAGGAGATGGTGGGCCTCTTCATCAACACGCTGCCGGTGCGGGTGCAGGTCTATGCAGAGCAGCGTCTCATCCCCTGGTTGCAGCAACTCCAGCAGCAGCAGGCGGAGGCGCGGCAGTATGAGTATAGCCCGTTGACGCAGGTGCAAGGTTGGAGCGAGGTGCCTCGTGGTCAGCCTCTCTTCGAAAGCCTGCTCGTCTTTGAAAACTATCCCATTGACGTCTCGACTGCCCGGATTCAAGAGAGCCAACTGACCATCGAACATGTGGAAGCGGTCGAAAGGACAAATTATCCTCTCACGATAACAGTCGTGCCTCATGCTGGCACGCGCATCCGCATCAGTTACATGGGCAAGCGTTTTACGCATGAGGCTATTCGTCGAATGCTCGGTCATTTTCAGGCGCTATTAGAGGGAATGATGGCTTATCCAGAGCGACGGCTTGCCGATCTGCCAATGCTGACAGCAGAAGAGCGCCAGCAGCTTCTGTTCGAGTGGAACGCTGCCTCGCCTGTTGCTGCGCAAGAACGCTGTTTGTCACAAATTTTTGAGCAGCAGGCCGCGTTGCTAACGGATGCGGTCGCCGTTGTTTATGAAGAGGAGCAACTGACCTATGGCGAACTCAATATCAAAGCCAACTGTGTGGCCTGGTATTTACGACATCTGGGGGTAGGGCCAGAAGTCCTGGTTGGACTGTGCTTAGAGCGTTCAGTAGCGATGATTGTAGCCATCCTGGGCATCCTCAAGGCGGGAGGAGCGTATCTGCCGCTCGATCCGGCGTCTCCCCCGGAACGACTGGCTTTTGTGTTGCACGATGCCCGGGCCAGCGTCTTGCTGAGCGAGCAGTCCTTGCTACCACGGCTGCCGGCTGTCTCGATCCCGCTGCTGTGCCTGGACCGCGACTGGGCCACCATTGCCTCAGTTCCCCCTGCTCCGGTGCCTCTGCGGCAGCATGCTGATCAGCTTGCCTATGTGATCTATACCTCCGGCTCAACGGGAACCCCCAAAGGGGTGCTGGTCCCCCATCGGCAGGTGACCCGTCTCTTCGCCAGTACGCAGTCGCAGTTCCGCTTTGGGCCGCAGGACCACTGGACGCTGTTTCACTCCATCGCCTTTGACTTCTCGGTCTGGGAACTGTGGGGGGCATTGCTCTTTGGTGGGCGGCTGACGGTGGTACCGTGGTGGCAGAGTCGGGAGCCGGAGAGCTTCTGGCACCTGCTGGCGATGCAGCAGATCAGCGTGCTCAACCTGACGCCTTCGGCCTTCCGTCAACTGGTGACCATCATCGCGACAGCGTCTGTGAAGCCAGCATTAGCGTTGCGCCTGGTTATCTTCGGAGGGGAGGCGTTAGACCTGAGCAGCGTGCGCTCCTGGTGGAGCTATGTTGGCGAGCATGGTCCTCACCTCGTCAATATGTACGGCATTACCGAGACCACGGTCCATGTGACTGCTTGCCCATTAAGTCGAGAAGTGATGAGCGAGGGGCAGGCCAGTCCGATAGGGCGGCCCTTGCCCGATCTCCAGGTGTATGTGCTCGATGGCCGGGGGCAGCCGGTGCCGGTGGGAGTGGTCGGGGAACTGTACGTGGGAGGGGCCGGAGTGACGCGCGGATATCTGGGACGGCCCGAATTGACGGCGCAACGGTTTGTGCCTCATCCCTGGAGTCGGGAGCCGGGAGCGCGGCTCTACCGCAGTGGGGATCTGGCCCGCTACACGCAGGAGGGCCAATTGGAGTATCTGGGACGCAACGACGCCCAGGTCAAGCTGCGGGGCTTCCGCATTGAGTTGGGGGAGATCGAAGCGGTCTTGCAAGAGCATCCTTCCGTGCGTGAAGCCGTGGTTATGCTGCGTGAAGATGACCCTGGCGACGCTCGCCTGGTCGCATATGTGGTGACGAGCCAGCAGCATCCTACGACGAGTAGTGAATTGCGCCGCCATCTCCAGCAACGCTTGCCAGACTATATGGTACCTTCTAGCCTGGTATTGCTAGAGGCACTCCCTCTGACCTCCAATGGAAAAGTAGATCGTGAGGCGCTTCCGCAACCGGGTCAGATACAGGTTGAACATAAAAGTGCATATGTCGCTCCGCGTACTCGCATGGAGGAAGAACTGGCATCAATCTGGGAGCAGGTGCTACAGCGGGAAAGCATAGGTGTATATGACCATTTCCTGGAATTGGGTGGGGACTCGCTTCTGGCTACCCAGATCATCGCACGCATCCGCCACGCCTTTCAAGTCGATCTCTCGCCACGTAACCTCTTGCGGACAGCGACGATAGCCACTCTGGCGGAACAGATCGAAGCTGCACAGCGGGAAAGGCAAACTACGCGCATTCCTTCTATTAAGCGGCTCGCGCGCCCACTTTCATAAGCGGATAAGAAAGGTTTGTTCGGCACAGCTTGATTTGTCTCGCAGAGGGCGCGGCTCTGTCTGTGCCGCGCCCTCTGCCGGTATTTTAGGATGATGGCAAAAGCTGGCCGTTTTGCAGCGAGTAGTACGTCGGTGGCGAAAGCGGGTGTGGCCCCTGCAACATCACGCTGCCGACATGCACCTGTCCTTGCGGGTTGGGCTTGTCGAACTGAAAGGTCGCGCTTGGGTCCGCGACCGGCGCGCCACTCAGGTATGCGCTCTGATCGTAATGCGGCGTCTTGCCCAACAGCCCGCCCCAGTTGTTTGAGTATTCGCCGCCCGGTTCTAAGGGCACTGTGTGATCCATCGAGTAATACGGAGTCAGCCCGCTGTTAGTCGTGGCATTATTGGTGTAGTTATGGATCACGAGTTGCCCGCTCTGTCCAAAGTAGCCGTTCGGGTCCGCAAAGCTGATATTGGTAGTGTTGTTATTATCCTGCGCTACGTTTGTCCCAACGTTGATCCCCTGGCCCGCAACCGTACTGACAACCCCCCATCCCGCGCCAACCGGGCCGCCGGTGACTGCTCCAAGACCCACATTAAAGACGGCGTTGAGTCCCAGGTTGCCCCACTGATACTGGTTGGTCGGTAGAATCGAAGCGCTATTATCACCCGCGTTTTTATCTCCAGGTGAGACGTAAAGATCGTAGTTGGTATCGGTTGGCGGATTTTGCATGGTGAACGCTGCACCGACCAGGAGCATATTCTCGACATGATAGAGCCCGTTCGACGCGAGGCCCAGGAAGTTTTGTGCCGTCTGACCGCCGCTCTGATACCCCATCAAAGTAATTTGTACCGGCTGCCCGTTCGGCCCTTGCAGGCCATTGCTGGCGATATAATCTTTGATTGCCTGATTGATTTGCTGGGCATTGATGCTATTGTTGCCAACCAGGACCGTCAACCCGCCATTAGGCGTTTGATAGATGATTAGCGGCGCATGGCCCGGGGCATTGTTCAGCTCCCAGATCAGCTCGCCCACTGTCACCGCATTGATCGCGGTCGCCATGCCGGTCTCTTCGTTGTAAGATTCCAGGGCAGGCGTGACCTCGCTAAACCAGCCAGTAATCGCATCGTAAATCTGCTGGTAAAGCTTGCCACTCACAGCAAGTTTTGCTTCCGAGAGGTAACTGTCCTCCTGGAAGATGGTATTATTCATGTTGGACTTCAAATATGGATCATCCGTCTGCCCCTCGCGACGCAATTGCTCCCGATAAAGATCTTGCGCCTGCCCCACATTTCTATCATGTTGACTTTGCATATCAGCAATAATTGTATCCCGCTCACTAGCCAACCAGGAGTAACACGTCCCGGGGCCAGCATCGATGAGCAGAGCCATGTCCACCCCTCTCAGCACAAAATCGCGCATCTTGTTGAGCACGCTAAGCTCGGTATATCCATAATGGTTCAGCGCCATATCAAATGAGTCGAGGCCCGGGGGGATCGCCATGTCGGTATCGTACTTGTCATTACTCGACATAATCTGCACTTTTAAATGGTTGGTTGCCAGTGTCAGCGCATCCATCTTATACTGAAACTGCGATGAACGGGCAATATTTCTTTCGACTGCCTGGTCAAACGCGCTTGCCCCCAGACCGCTAAAGGTGAGAGAATAATAAACCAGATCATCTTTATGCTGCCGAAACTGCTTATCTCCACCCTGCAAATGGCTAACCATTACAGACAGATAAGCAGCAAGCTTATCCAGTCCGGTGGTAAATGTATTGGTGACATCACTAATGGTAGGCATGATCTACTCCTATCATATGTTCTTGCTGTGATCCCTCCCTCTCATCTTTCCCCTACTGCTTGAAAAGGTCGGCGGTTTGTATATCCGTAATTTCCGTTTGAGTGGCAACCTTCGTCTGTAATGCATCCCCAATTGCCTCCCGATCTTGCAGCACGGTTGTCGTATAGCCGTTGTAATGGGCCTTAATAAAGGCTTGTAAGGCTGGCTGCAACTGGTAAGGAAAGTAGTTCTGGCAGATGCCGTTAAGCGTGTTTTGAAAATCGGCCAGGCTCTGCGAACCGGAATTGGTCAGTTCGAGCGCATCTCCAACGATCTCTTTACCTGTCGCTCCTACGATTGGAGGATCAACCATGATCTGATCGCCGCCGCCGGGGTCTAAACGCATAGTAACAATCACTCCTTTACTCTTCTATGAAATAGTGTATACAGCAGTCTGATACAGTACAGCCCCTTTTCCTACTTATTGCACCGCTGCCCAGATCTGAACTGTATCATCATCAGAAGCTGAGCTAATATATTTGCCGTTGGGCGCCCAGGCCACCGCATTGATCAAGCCTGTATGCCCTTGATACCGCAATAGTTCCTGCCCATTGGCCGCGTCCCACACCTGTACTGTACTGTTAGCAGGGGTCAATACCGTATTGTGGGCTGAGGCGATTTTCTTCCCATCGGGCGACCAGGCCAGCATCGCGACCGCTCCCGCGTTCCCTCCGTAGCTGAGGATTTTTTCGCCTGTGCTTGCGTTCCAGATCTGCACCGTCTGATCCGTGGAACCCGAAGCGAGCCGCATTCCATCGGGCGACCAGCCCACTGTATTTACCGTGGCAACCACCTCCCGGTGGGTCAGCAGCACTTCGCCGCTATCTGCCTTCCAGACCTGCACCGTGCGGTCAGCGGCAGCAGAAGCGAGGCGCTGCCCATCGGGCGACCAGGCAACGCTGTTCACTATATCCGTATGCCCCCGATAGCTCGTCAGCAATTGGCCTGTGGTCACATTCCAGATTCGTACCGTATGATCAGCGGCAGCAGAAGCGAGCCGCATCCCATCGGGCGACCAGGCCACCGCCTTAATCGGCCCCGTATGTCCCTTGTAGCTCACCGCATTTTTCCCATCAGCCGCATTCCAGATCTGAACCGTGAGATCGTTCCCGCCGGAGGCAATCCGTGTCCCTTTGGGGGACCATGCCACTCCATTTACCCGCAGAAAATGCCCCTTGTAGGCCAAAAGCTGCCCGCCATTAGCAGCATCGCAGAGCTGCACCGTCCCATCATCGGAGGCAGAAGCGAGCTGCGCACTATCAGGCGACCACGCCACCCCATTCACTCCTGCCGTATGCCCTCGATATACCAGCGGATAATGCGGCATCTCCCACCACCAGATTCCCCCGACCACGCCAGCCGCCACCGCTACCCCCAACCCGATCAATACATTTCTCCGTCCAAGATAATGAATATTTGCAGAACTTTCGGCTACGTTAACAACTGTCATCGTTTTTAGTCCCCTTTTCTAGAGGAAGGCCCAGGACCCATCAGTCTTTTAGTTCACGATTATCGCTCAATTCAAGGAAATAGCCTCAATCCCTGATGGAGAGGCTCGGCTACATTAGCTATAGTATTATAAAGGGGATACAGTAATTTGACAAGAGAAAACGCATTTAGTCCAGGGCTATTTACTTCTTCTTTTTTGCCCCCTTCGGGGGCGAGGGGGGAGAAGAAGGAGCGGGGACAATTCGCGAGATCGCGACGTACCCCGCGCCCCGCAAGGGGCTATGCCCCTTGACCCCCTTTTCTCCAGAGAATTAAATAGCCCTGCATTTAGTCAGGACTATTTCAACAGTGGGGCAATCCTCAAAAAACCTGGGTCTATAGAGCCGTGTGGAATAAGTGTGATATACAACCAACGAACAGGCACCTGACTACGTATTACTTATAGAGTGCGGTCTGCTAACCGGCCTGAGACGCTCTACATAAATATACGTCGTTTGATATTGTGTCCTAAAGATGGTTATAATCATGTGTAGGTATTCTGTAGCCTGTATCCTGGTGTATGCCTGTTGTATAACGCAGGGGAGGAAATAAAGGGTGGCCAGCAAAAAACGTAAATACGCTGTTTCAGATCAAGAGGAGCAGCAGCGGCTAAAGAAAAGTATTATCTCTAGCATTCTGCGCCGTGGCAAGCAGCCACGAACGATGCGCGAGTTAGGTATCAGTGCGCTAAAAAATTTACCGGCTAATATCACGATGGTCCAGGGGCTGATGAAGGCCGTGAACTGGAAACAGGCCCAGGAAGAGGTGCTCCAGGGGCTGAATAATACCGTGGTGATCGTAGGACAGCCAAATACGGGCAAAAGCTCGCTGTTTAATAAAATCAAGGGGCAGATGCTGTCACCGATCTCCCCACAGGCCGGGACAACGCGCACCCTGGTGCGTACAGATTTTGGCCCGTTTGTGCTGGTTGATACTCCGGGACACCTGCCCGATGTGATGGAAAGCGGCATGCACCAGGCCAGCGTGATCGTGTTTCTGATCGATGCCTCCAAAGGGTTACAGTCGCAAGATCGGGAGCTGTATGAGACGATTAAAAAGCTGAATAAGCCGACAATTATTGTAGTCAACAAAATTGATACGTTAAAGGGCGGCGAAGGTGGCGATCAGTTTGCGACCGAAACCGCCGTTCTGCTCGGCACGCCCGGCGTCATTCCCATCTCGGCCAAGACAGGCAAAAATATTGCTGAGGAGCTGATCCCCGCTATTATTGATGCCAGCCCGGAAGCGGCTCTGGCAATAGGACGCGAACTGCCCGCCTACCGTCGCGAGTCCGCCCAGCGCATTATTCGCAATGCAATGTTTGTTAGCCTGGCTGCCGGACTGGAGCCAATTCCTTTTGTCGATATCCCCGTCTTGATCGGCACTCAGGTGCGCCTGGTGCTGCGTATCGCTGCCCTGTACGGCGAGTCTCTGGAGACTGCGGATGCCATGAGCCATGCCCGTGAGCTGATTGCGACGATGGTGGGTGGTCTGGGCTTGCGCTTCCTTGCTGAGCAGGCCGCCAAAGCCGTTCCCTTCGGAGGTGATCTGATTGCAGGGGCAATAGCGGGAGCCGCGACATGGTCAATTGGTCAGGTGGCCCTTGAGTATTATGAGGGCGGCAAGCAGCTCCGCCCCGACCGTTTGCGCCAGCTCTATCGGAGCTTCTACTTTCGCTTCCGCAGGGAAAATCTCCCTGAAGAGCTGCACCGGCGATCTCTTGAAGAGAAGGCGCCTTTCCCTTTGCTCGATGGGGCAAATGGCGCAAATAGCGTCCAGGAAAGCATGCCAGAAGAAGGGACGGCGTAAGCGGGCTTATGTTCTTCCCCTATGAACGCTATGAGACACTGGCAGAGCCACTAACCGTCTATTACCCAACGGGCGAGGAAAAGCGTGCCCGTTGGGTATCTCGGACGGTTGAAAAGGCCGGAGAGCAGTTATCCCGGCTGCTTGAGCTGCCCGTACCCACAATGGAGGTTGTGCTGGCAAGTGAAGAAGATTGGCCGCTGGTCCCGCATGACGAGACCGAAGATATCAGCATTCCCCATCCTTACTGGACCGATATAACCGAGCCGCCTTCTATCGTCCTTCCGGTGGAAGTTGATCCGATCCTGGGGACGATGACGCCGGAAAGGCTGGCGTTTATTTTGTATCATCATGTTGCGCTGGCGTTTCTGGAAGATGACCCACGCCCCTGGCCCGCTGAATATCCCCTCTGGGCCGATGAGTGGCAACTGAAGTTCGCCGCCCTCTGGCTCGCACAGAGCCTTGATGGTCAACAGGGCATGGTCAGTCAGGACCTGCGCGAGCGGTACGCGGAAATCTTTGAGCCAGAACCGGATGGTAAGACTCCTGTGACGGTGCGTGGCTTTTATTGGGATGAGGATACCACCCCTGATGACTACCTGGAGTTTGAGTTGCTGCTCGAACAATTTGCCGCCGACCTGCTGGCTCGCTATCAGCCCGCAGTGCTACCTCGCTTCCTGGCGCTTTACCGCACCGAGCACGACACACTCCTGAGCGACGATGTGACTGAGATGCTAGCGACGGCGCTCGGCCCTGGCGGCGCTGAGTGGTTGGAGAACCTCATTTATTTCTAATAAAAAAGCGGGGTGAGCTCTCACCCCTGCTTTTTATTCTCGCTGCATTGGCTATCCCTTCACCGCCCCCGCTGTCGCCCCTTCAATGAAGTAGCGTTGGAAGATGAAGAAGAGGATCAGCATCGGAATGGTATTGAACATCGAGCCGGCGATCAGCAGGTTGTACTGCGTGTAATGATCGCGCTCGAAAAAGTAGAGGCCCAGCGGCAAGGTGTACATATCGCGGCTATCCAGCACCAGCAGCGGCCAGAGAAAGTCGTTCCAGGCTGCCTGAAAGCTCAGGATCGCCACAGCCGTCATCGCCGGTTTTACTAGAGGAAGGATCACCTGGGAGAATATCCGCCAGTACGAAGCGCCGTCGATCATTGCGGACTCTTCCAGCTCTCTGGGCAGACCCTTCATAAACTGCACCATCAGGAACACCGAGAATGGTTGCGCCATCGCTGGCAAGAGCAGCGCGAAAAATGTATTGGTCAAGTGCAAGCTGTTCGCCACCAGGAATCTCGGGATTATCAGAATGGGCAGAGGCACCATCATCACAGCCAGTGTGAGTAGAAAAACCACGTTTTTACCGGGGAAGCGCAAACGCGAAAGCGCGTAGCCCGCCATTGCCGAGAAGAGCACATTGAGTGCCGCAGCCCCGGCGGCATAAATGAACGAATTGAGAATCCAGCGCAGAAAAGCGGTATCGCTCAGGATCGTGGTGAAGTTATCCCAGGTCCAGGGCTGTGGGAAGAGCGTCGGCGGAAAATCCAGAATATGTGAGAACGTTTTGAAGGAGGAGAAAAACGAATAGATGAAGGGTCCGAGCGAAGTGATAGTGAAGATGCCCAGCATCACATAGATGAACACATTCACCCATCGAAAAGGGCGGCGTGGCGGTGTTTCTGCGACCTGCTCAGCCGGGCGGACGTTTGCTCTAACCTGTGCTTGTGCCATAGCGCATCTCCTGATCTAAGCGTTAACATCGATAAAGCGACGTTGAATGATCGTGACGACGAAAATGAGAATGAAGAGCAACACAGACATGGCTGAGGCCAGGCCGAAATGATTGTCTCTAAAAGCCGTGTTATAGATCTGGAGCAGTGGCGTTAAGGTCGAGTTCAGCGGACCGCCTTCCGTCATGAACTTTGCCTGGTCGAACATCTGGAACGCGCCGATGGTCCCCAGGGCGCTCACCAGGAAAAGGGCGGGCCGTAGTAACGGGATAGTGATATTGGTGAAAAGCTGGAAGCGACCTGCTCCGTCAACGCGTGCTGCCTCAAAAAGCTCCGTTGGCAGATCCTGTAATGCCGCCAGGAAGTAGAGCATAAAGGTCGCCGTCGTGGTCCAGATATTGAGCAGCATCAGGGCTGGCAGAGCGAAGAGGGGGTCCTCCAGCCAGTGCGGCCCTGGAATATGGACGAGCGAGAGCAGGTAGTTGATAACGCCCTGCGGATTGTAGAACCACAGGAAGATCAGAGAAATCGCTACAGATGATGTGACCGCTGGCATATAGAGAATAGTGCGAAATACGCCCCTGGTTTTAATTGCCGGAATATTTTGGAGCAGCACTGCCAGGAGAAGGGCGAGAATCGTCTCGCCAATCACCACCACCACAGTGAACTTGAGAATATTGACCATCGAAGTCCAGAAGTCGCTATCGAAGGGGGCAGAGAGTTGCTGGAACAATAGCTGGTAATTCTGTATCCCGACAAATTGGGGAGCTGTAAAACCAATATCAAGTTTAAAGAGACTGAGACCAAGCACGTAGATGGTGGCGAATACCGTGAACACGCCCAGCACAATCAGGTACGGCATAAGAAACAGGTAGGCGGTCAAAGTTTCCCGCCGTTGTTTTCCCGTGGGTCGCCGTGATGAACGTCGCGCCGCAGTTGCGGGCGTGACATGAATGCCGGTTGCAGCGGCGGCGGACGAAGGCTGTGTGGCCATAAGCATACTCCCTTAGACCCCACACACGCTACTTTCGCACAAAAGTAGCGTGTGCAGGACATAGAATCACTAACCAGCTAACCCATTACACGAACAATCTGCGAAGAAAGTTCGTGCTCACGATTGCAATTCAATGTTGATTTGGCTTGCCGCCTGGTTCAAAGCTGTCTGAGCGTTCGCCTGACCAAGCAAGACCTTTTCGACCGCCTGATCGAGCTTGGTGTGAATGATGGCATCGTGCGGACCGTAGTTGTCGGCATAGCCATAGGTTGCGGCGTCAAACATCACTTTGATCCCGGGATTTTGCGTGAAGTAGGGATCGCTAGAAAGACTTGAGAGCGTCGGCAGAGCGAAGCCCGCGTGCAACTGGCTTGTTTGTACTTCGGTGCCGGTCATGTACTTAATCAGTTCCCAGGCTGCCTCGGGGTGCTTTGTGTTGGCATAGCCCGCCCAGGCATTGGTGAAGATCAGATCTGCCCGTTTGCCATTAGCCGATCTGGGGACGGGCGCGATGCCGTATTGAACGTTCGGGAAGTTCTGGGTCATATAGGGGATCAGCCAGCCGCCTTCCAGCGCCATCGCCGCGCGCTGCTTGCCAAAGGCATCTCCGGCCCAACCGGCAGCGACATCTGCGGGCAGCACTGAAGAGTGATCTTTGGCAAAACTGGCGTAGAAGTTGAGCGAATCGATCCCGGCCTGATTATTGAAGGCCGCCTGCGTCCCATCCTTATTCAGCACGCTCCCACCCTCTGCGAACATGAAAGCCAGCCAGCGCGACGAGGAAGCGGGCAGTGTGATGCCATACGTAGCGGTGGCAGCGTTGCCTGCTTTGGTCAACTTCTGCGCGTCTGCCAGCATATCATCCCAGGTCCAATCAGCCGTTGGCGGCTGAATACCGGCATTCTGGAACATGGTTTTGTTGTAGAAGACGGCCAGCGAATTCCAGTCTTTGGGAATGCCATACACCGTACCATCTTTGCAGGTGAACGGCGAGATTAATGATGAGTAGTAATCAGCGGCTTTGACGTTGCCTTTGGTCATGTAAGGCGAGAGGTTGAGCAGCTTGCCGCTGGTAATGTACTCGGGGGCCATGCCAGGCTGGAGATAGAAAACATCAGGCACGTTGCCGCCTGCCACGTTGGCGCGCATTTTGGTGGGGTAGTCGCCGGTAAGCGTTGACCACTTCACTTTGATGTTAGGATGTGTTTGCTCGAATTTGTTCAGGTTTTGCTGGACCAGCGCATCCTCAGCGGGGGAAGATGACCAGCCGGCGACGTTGAGCGTAACGGTGCCACTCTCCGGTGCAGCCGCGCTCGTGTTGGTGCTGCCTGGACAGGCAATGTAGCTGTTGGCGCTGCTGCCTGTCAAGCCCTGTTGACCTCCTCCCGTTCCTCCTCCTCCACTATTCCCGCTACCACAGGAGCTGAGCATCAGGGCAAAAACGATCAGTAACGGGGTAATAAGTCGTCGCATAACAAGCCTCCTGCTTGTCCTTCACCGGTGAAGCGTTGCGGCAACTCTTCTATTACTTGAAAATGCAAATCGATGACTCACGGAAAAATCGAATCATAGCGTGAGATGCGAGACATGCATAGCCTTGTTGCTGGACAACAGCCTCATTGGTGCATCAGTGTTGTTTCCAGTGACGTTCTACTGACAATCGGCGGGTACGGGATTGTTTTAAGCAGTCATTAGAAGCTCATCAGATAAAAGCTTATAAAACGCTCATTTGTACCCACGTATATTATACACGGTTCTATAGCAAAATCATAGACAAAAAGCCTGATAGAAGGAAAAGTTTGCGGACATGTTATGTAGCTCATTCATTAAAATAAGATCGCTTGCTTTTTAATGATGAGTTTATTAGTGTATTTTCAAATATTATTACCACACGACTTCAACACGTTGATAGCCATAGTTGACGAGGTCGGGGTTATGGGCAAGTTGTTGCTGAGGAGCCAGGCGCAGGCCAGGGAAGCGTTGTGTGAGTGCTTCGAACATCAAACGCCCTTCTAAACGGGCCAGTGGGGCCCCGACACAAAAATGAGCTCCATGCCCAAAGCCTAGATGATGATTGGGCTTGCGCTGCATCTGGAAGTCTTCAGCGTGAGGAAAATGCTCTTCGTCGCGATTAGCTGAACCGTAGAGGAGAAATAGTTTCGTTCCCTCTGGCATGGTTATGCCTTCCAGGGTAACCGGACGGGTGGTGGTGCGCATAAAGCCGCGCACTGGACCATGATAGCGTAAGATCTCTTCAATCACCTGTGGAATATGTTCTGGATGCTCGCACAGCGTGCGCCAGCGTTCTGGCTCTGCGAGCAAAAGAACCAGGCCATTGCCAAGCAGGCGCGTGATCGTTTCGTGGCCCGCGACAATCAGCCCCATAGTGGTAGAGACCAGTTCTGCATCGGAGAGTGGCTCTTGCCCCGGCAAGACCGTCTCGACCAGACTGGTTATCACGTCGGCCCGCGGAACACGCTGTCGCTCGCGGACGAGGCGAATAATATAGTGCTGCAAGCTCACCACACTACGGGCACAGGGGATCTGCTTTTCTTCAGGTAATGGGGAGAGGATTAAGGCGATCCAATCATCACACCAGCGTTTGACCTGCTCCAACTCTTCTTTGGGGATGCCAAGCAGCATGAGGATCACCTCTAGTGGAAGCGGGTAAGCAAACTGGGAAATGATATCGGCATGCCCATCGTTGAGAAAGCTATTCAGCATCTCAGTAATTCTCTGACGGAGAAAAGGCTCAAGTCCACGGATACGTCCTGGAGCGAAAGCTTTCTGTATGGGCTCACGAAAGCGTGCGTGCTCTGGGCCATCACTATTGATGAGGCTGGGGGCGAATTGATATCCCTTGCTCAGTTCAGCAATGGCCTGAGGACAGGGAGTAACAACGGGGTTCAGCGTATCTTTGGAGGAAAAGAGGTCTGGTTGCGACAATATCGAGCGAACGTCTTCGAAGCGTGAGACAAGATAGGCATTGAGAACCGGGCTAAACGTGATTGGTTCCTCGCGCCGCAGTTGCGCATACAACGGGTATGGATTCTCCAAATCTCGACCGAAGGGGTCATAGTTCTCACCAAGAGATATCTGCTGTTCGCTCATTAGACCCTCTCCTCTTTCAGACAGTAGATTTCTGAAGAGCTATATGCTCCTGTAGCATGAAAAATATCTATTCTAAGATAACATAAAACAGACGTTTTTTGCAATAATTGCACCGCGTATTCCGTTTCTATCCAAATGTATGATAGAGCTCTGCTCAACTGTTCACGTTGACGGGAGGAATAGTCTATTATCTGGTGGGTAATAAGCCTCTATCTTGCATAATTTTCATTAAGTTCTCGTGAGTTGTATAAAAGACGATCCTGGGTGAATCATCTTTGACGAACAAAATATAGGTGGCGTAATCTTGCAAATCTATGGGTGTACCTGTTACCTTTTCAAATCGCATATGCGTATGGACTTTCGCCATCACATAGTGGTCATCCAGTGATATGACGTCAAGCTTGGAGACGGTAATTTTGATTACAGACAGATAGCATAAAATATGCTATGGTTGTGCAGGAAAACAGGTAAAGCTTGCCAGTTTGTTGATAAGGCCGAGTTGAAAGTGTATAATTTCTGCCAATCTTGTTCGCTTAGCATACTTATTTTGATGATCTTGAGAAGGATACTGCTATGTTTAATCGTGTAGCCATTGTGGGCCTGGGCTTGATAGGTGGCTCAATGGGGCTGGCGCTGCGTAAGGCGAAGGCGGCGCAGCATGTTGCTGGCTACGATCTGGGAAAGGGCGTCTCTGATCGCGCGCGCAAAATCGGAGCAATTGATCAGCCGCATAGTTCGCTGGGGGACGCTGTGCGCGGCGCTGAACTGGTGATTCTCGCGACCCCGGTGGGGGCAATGCGCTCATTGCTGCAAAATGTTGCAGAAGCTCTCACGCCTGGCGCCGTTGTTACCGACGTAGCCAGCACCAAAGCGCAGGTCATGAGCTGGGCTGAGGAGTTTCTGCCCGATTCGGTTTCGTTTGTCGGCGGCCATCCCATGACCGGCAAGGAAATCAGCGGCGTCGAGGCGGCAGATGCCAATCTTTTCCAGAGCCGGGTCTACTGCCTTACCCCTACTGCGCGCACTCGTCCGACAGCGGTCAACAAAGTAGCTCAGTTGGTGGAGACGATAGGCGGTCGTGTACGCTTCCTGGAACCAGCCGAGCACGATGGGCAGGTAGCTGGCGTGAGCCATCTTCCCTTCCTTGCCTCCAGTGCCCTGGTGAATACCGTTGCCGGTAGCGGGGGCTGGGGTGATTCCTCCGTTCTGGCTTCCACCGGCTTCCGCGACGTTTCGCGCCTGGCTGCTGGCAACCCTGAGATGTATCGCGATATCTGTCTGACCAATAGCGAGGCCATTGTCCGCTGGCTTGACGAGTATATCGCGACGCTCAGCTCAATGCGTGCGCGCATCGCCGAACGCGATAAAACTCTCAACGAGACGTTTACCACTGCCCGGCAACTGCGTCTCCAGTGGCAGG
>DASRHT010000008.1:0-4980 GCA_035650355.1 Ktedonobacteraceae bacterium | reverse complement strand
CAGCGCCTGCTCAGGCTAATCGATGCGACCATATTAGTAGCGATTGCTATCGCGCTCTATGGCATCTATGGCTACTTCACACGTCAAAACGGCTTAGTAGATCCGCAAACCGGCTTCTTCCGTATTGGCTCGCTCTTTGGCACGCCACCAACCCTGGCAATTTTCCTCTCGATTATCATTCCGCTCGCGCTCTATCGCACCCTGATGTTGCCAGGGCTAAAACGTCTAATAGGGATCGCCGTCATCTTACTGCTGCTGGTCACGCTCGGGCTGACGTACTCGCGTGGCCCGCTGATATTCGTTCCCATCAGCATTCTGGTGATGGTTATTTTTCTACCGTCCTGGAAGCTAAAAGCGGTTGTTTTTAGCTCGCTGGCAATCGCGCTGCTGATAGCAATTAACACATCTATCGTTACGCGCTTCTTAAACCAGGACCTATCCACGCTCAACGGGCGCACTTACCTCTGGCAAGCTGTGCTCGACCACTTTGATCCGGCTCAACTGCTGGGCAAAGGGCTGCAAAGTTCGGATCTGCTGCTGGTCAATCTAAGAGTTGGCGTGGGCCAGGGCATTATCGCAACAGCCACCCACAATATATTCCTGGAGGTGCTTTACGAACAGGGCCTGATTGGTCTGACGCTGCTGGCCCTGGCATTTGCCGTACTGCTCGTGACGTTGCTCAGCAGGTGGCGCAAAGCAACAGTGGAGCATCGCATGATCATCGCGACGGCATTGGGGATTTTTTGCAGCGTACTAGGGCAATCACTCGAATCGAACGATATATGGAATCAGGCGATTGGTATTTATTTCTGGATTGCGATGGCGCTTCCTTTCGCCCTTTGCTGGTTTCAACAATCATCAAAGCCTGAAATATTGGGGTTGGGCAACCAGTAGGAACTCGATTGAGCGTGCCCACCGCTGCCCAGGAGAGGAGGAAAGTTGTGGAAGATCGGCTGCGTATCTGTCTCATTGCTTTTATGTTCGCCCCCATGATAGGAGGGGCGGAAACGCGGGCAGAGAAACTGGCTCATCAGTTGCAAGAGCTGGGGCACCAGGTAACGATTATTACTCTGCGCCACGAGAAACGCTGGCTGCGCACAGAGAATATTAACGGGCTGTCGGTCGTGCGCATCGGTGGCATTTATAGCCGCAAAGGCACGCTGCATATTGGCAGGCTGGGGCACTTCTCTATCGATATATTGCTGTTCCTGATGCTCTGGCGCTTGCGTCACCGCTACGATATCATCTACTCTCTTCAAATGTCGCCGCTTGCGGTAGTAGCGGTGATATTCGGCAAAATAACGCATAAACCGACCGTTATCAGTATTCCCAGCACCGGACCGGGCAAGATGCTGCGACCAGAGGATGCAACCCTGATGGCCGACACGCTCACCGATACCAGCTTCCTCAAGGTTGCTTACAACGATATTATGTTAGGCGATATTGCTGACCTGTCCCAGACGGCGCTGGGAGGCTCAGCCATGATCCATTTTCTGAAACAGTCGGATGCCTTCTATCAGATTATGAGCAGCCGCAGCTATCCCTATCTCACTGCGCACGGATTTCGGCCCGAAAAAATTTTCTTAATCCCTAATGGGGTCGATATAGAGAAATTTCATCCCGATCCCCGCTCCCGTCCAGATCCAACCAGGCCGGAACGCGATATCCTTTGCGTCGCACGCCTGCAATACCCTAAGGGCGTTGACGTGCTACTCCATGCCTGGGCGCGGATGATGAAGGGACCCGCGGCATGGAGAACGCAGTTGAAGCCCAGGCTGCTGCTCGCCGGTACGGGTCCGTTGCAAAAACAATTGGAGCAGTTGGCAACGGCGCTGGGCATTCACGATAGCGTCGTATTTCTTGGATTGCGCAAAGACGTTGCACAGTTGCTGCAACAATGCTGGAGCTTTGTGCTGCCTTCGCGCTGGGAAGGCATGCCTAATGCTCTGCTGGAAGCAATGGCCTGCGGTATCCCCTGCATCGCCACCAGAGTCAGTGGCAGCGAGGATATTATTGCCGATGGCATTAATGGCCTGCTGGTAGAGCCAGAGCAGCCAGCAGAGATGGCTCTGGTCATGCGCCGCATGATAGAGGATACCGAGCTCGCGCAAACGCTAGCCCAGGAAGGCTATGCCACTGTACAGCGCGATTACCAGCTTATACATGTCACGCGGCAGTGCGTTGATCTCTATCGTCACGCCCTTACAAAAGATTGGATAGCAGGGCAGGGGCTAGCCCTGCCCCTACACGCTCAAATGAAGGGAAGGAGAGTATGAGTAGCAAGCCATTCATTGCAGACGGCCTGAGCTGTAGCTCCCCGATTCATCGTGGGAGCGCGACAGCGGCGTTGGCCGCCTGGAATAACAAGCCGCGCATCTATATCGCGATCAGCACCTTCCTCCCCCTGATCGGAGGAGCAGAAACGCAAACGCTGGCGCAGAGCCGGCGGCTTCTCGAAAAGGGCTATGCCGTTACAGTCATTACTTTTCGTCATCAGGCAAACTGGCTGCCAGAGGAAACCATAACAGGCGTCCCCGTAATCCGTGTCGCGGGATTGCTCCTGCACGGACGCGAGCGATTGCCTCGCTTTTTACAGCGATTCTTGTACTTGCTGGCAATGCTGGTGATGAGCTGGACGCTATGGCGGCATCGCCAGCAATTTGATGTGTTACAGGTCTGCCAGTTCAGCCTGCTGGTCATGCCATTGGCCCTGGTATGTCGTTTAGCTGGCAAAGCCATGACTATCGTTGTGATTAGCGCGGGGACTGACAAAGCCACAAAGACGAACGTACCAGCCAGGTTGTGTGCAGGCCCACTTGATCCCACCACGCCCTGGCTGCAAGTTGATGCACAAACCTGGGTCGATGGCGACCTCTACGGCTTTAAGAAAGCTAGCAAGACCGTCACGCGCTTTACCTATGCTCAACTGCGACATATGGGAGCTGTGGTCATCGTGCTGAGCACCCGCATGCAGCGCTACCTGGAAAATAATGGTCTGGCGCGGCTGGATATCCAGCTCATACCTAATGGAGTCGATGCCAGTCGCTTTCGTCCAGCGCCGGAGCATTTTACCGGAGCAAACGCTCAAACGGTCATTTGCGTCTCTCAATTGCGTTACGAGAAGGGCATCGATGTCCTGCTGCAAGCATGGCATCTCGTCCAGCAGCAATTGCCAGACGCCCGGCTCATCATTGTCGGCTGCGGACCATTACAAGCGCAATTAGAGCAATTAGCAAGCGCGCTCTGTATCGCGGATAGCATCGAATTCGCGGGATTGTGCAACGATGTGCCACGACAGCTACACCGTGGCTCTATCGCCGTACTGCCATCACGCTGGGAGGGCATGCCCAACGCGCTGCTAGAAGCTATGGCTAGCGGCCTTGCCTGCGTGGCAACGCGCGTGAGCGGTAGCGAAGATGTCATCCAGGATGGGTACAACGGCCTGCTTGTCGAGGCGGAAGATTATCGTGGCCTGGCTGATGCACTGCTCACTCTGGCCCAAAACCCACTACTCGCAAAAAAATACGGACATGCTGCTCGTCACACCATTGTCCATAACCCAATTGAGCAAGAGCAGGATGCTGCAAGGGAAGGCGATCAATCGCAGGGCGGACGCGCTAAAGCGGGTCCCTACGAACTTGAATATATCCTGAATAAGTATATTGAAACATATCAAAAAATCACCGATAGAGAACAGGGGGTAAACAATTTATCGGATGCGCTAAACCAGGTTCTGCGAACGCGATAAAATCCGCTGCCTAACGATTTTGTCAATATAAGGGGGCAACCCGAATTTGTTAACGACGGGGCAGCCGCCAGGGATTGCCCCTACTGCACAGAACCTGAACATATTATCAGACTGTGGGAACAGGGCAACCGCCAGGGATTGCCCCTACCGCGCAGGAAAGGAGCCAACGTATGTGTGGCATAGCAGGCTTTCTTCATCAGAGCACCAATCAGCGCCAGGCTCAGCATCTCATCGAGGCCATGTGCCAGGCGATCCGCCATCGCGGTCCCGACTCTCAAGGCACCTGGTGCGACGAGATCGTCGCCTTAGGCGCTCGTCGCCTCGCCATCATCGACCGGCAGGGCGGCCAACAGCCCATCTTCAATGAGGATGGCTCCATCCTCGTCGTCTTCAATGGCGAGCTTTACAACTACCGCCAGCTCCGTGAGCAGCTAGAGCTGCGCGGACATCGCTTCTCTACTCTCAGCGATACCGAGGTCCTCGTCCACGCCTACGAAGAGCATGGCACCGCCTGCCCACAACATCTGCGTGGCATGTTCGCCTTCGCTCTGTGGGACCGCTCCCGCCAACGTCTGCTGCTGGCGCGCGACCGCTTCGGCAAAAAGCCCCTGCACTACTTCTGGGATGGCGAGCGCCTCCTCTTTGCCTCCGAGATCAAATCGCTCTTGCAGGCTGACATCCCTCGTCGGCTCAACCATCAAGCTCTCGACGAGTTCCTGCTCTATCGCTACGTGCCCTCGCCCCATACCCTCTTTGCCCACATTTACAAGCTGCCTGCCGCGCACACCCTTGTCTACGAACAGGGACAGCTCACCCTGCAACGCTATTGGGACCTCTCCTTTGCTCCCACCTGTCAGGATGACGAAGCCACCGCCATTGCTCGCACCCGTGCGTTGCTGGAGGCGGCGGTGCAGGTCCGGCTCATGAGTGAGGTGCCAGTAGGCGCCTTCCTGAGCGGCGGGCTCGACTCCAGCGTGGTCGTGGGTGTGATGAGCCACCTGCTGGAGCAACCAGTCAAAACCTTCGCCATCGGCTTTGAGGAAGACGGCTATAACGAACTGCCCTATGCGCGACGAGTGGCGCAACACTTCGGCACCCAGCATCACGAATTTGTGGTGCGACCCGACCTGGTCTCGGTGCTGCCCCACCTGGTGCGAGCTTATGACGAGCCGTTCGCCGACTCCTCGATGCTGCCCACCTACTACGTCTCTAAGCTGGCGCGCGCACACGTC
>DASRHT010000007.1:0-75352 GCA_035650355.1 Ktedonobacteraceae bacterium | reverse complement strand
GTTTTTTTCGTTGGATCAATACCACCTCCCATCCAGAGCCGGAAGGAGAGAGACGCGGAAGAACGATATCTACTGTAACAAAAACACTTGCTACTTGATCTGGCATAAAATCATCTCCTTCGTTTACATGGTATTGTTATCCAGGCGCATATATGTTTCGTAGAGAAGATTTTTTAGGTCTTTCACTCTCGGATGGTTTTGGAAAGGGCCATTTTCCAAACTTCTTAAAAGTTTGCGTACCCGATTCATTTGATGTAGTGAATGGCATTGGTATGCTATGATAACACCCTTACTCATTACGTCCATTGCTGTTGTGATATCACCAGCATCACAGAAGGCTTGTCCTCTACTGATTTCCAAAAGTGCGTGCCAGCGGGGTATCATAGACTCAGCCCCGTTGAGTGCTTTTTCTGCAAGTTCCAGGTAGGGAATCGCCTTCAGCGGCTTCCCAAGATCGCGATTTGCCTTCCCTCGGATTTCGTATATCTCAAACGGAATGAACTCTTTTTTCGCGGTGTCTCTTCCAGTGCCTGCAAAAGCAAGAAGATCCGTCGCTTCTGAAATTGTTTGCTCAAAAGCAGTCTCATTACTAGTGTCGCTATAGGCATAGGCAAGGAGTTGGAGAACATGTCCTAATGTTGCTTGATTGGCATTAGCAGCTTGATCTCTAGCGTTTTCCATATAACTAACAGCAGTCGTTTTATCATTTTGTCGCCGAAATACATCACCCATAAGAGCAAGGTAGGTGATGGTGAAATTAGTATCCTGGATTTCTTTTGCAAGTGTGTATGCCTGCTTATAATGGTAAAGGGCGAAGTCGTTTTGTAAAGCATCAAGGTGAATTGCACCAAGTAATCCGTGACATCGGATAACAAGCTCTTTTGCATGTAGTATATGCACAGTGGGTAATGGCATATAGATCATTTTCTCTAGAGTGGGCAATAGTTTTGTTATTTCTCTGGTAGCTTGTTTTGGCCTTGAAGCAAACCACATTTCCCAAGCGAGATTGGTAATGCTTTCAGCCTGATCAATCCCCCCGTTTATAGGTGGATCTATCTCCGCCACCGAAGTGATATTTGGGGGTGACTGATTAGGACGGAGTTGAATAAACCCCAATTCGTCGGCGGTTTTCCCGAAGAGGCGGCAGAGCTTTTCCTGATAATAGAGGCTGGGCACACGCTCTCCCGTTTCCCAGCGACTCACCATATCCTTGCTCGTGTCAATATCGAAAGCTACTTTTTTCTGTGACCAGCCTCGACGTAACCGCTCAGTCCTCAATTGCTCGTTTGGTTGCTTTGCTTTATCGCCCATTCCTCTCACCCCGTAATGCTCATTCAATAGCGTGCGCAGATATTATAACACAATGTCTATTTGCCATTCTCCTAGCATTTTTTGTCATGAGGATACCATCTGTTGCGTTTAGTATCTCATGTATTCTTATTTTTGCAATAAGTTGGTGTTACCCATTAGATCTTTATTATAGAGGAGGTTTCCATGCCAGAAGAACAGCTTGAGTTTTTTTGTCAGGTGGATCAGCGTAAACGGGGCTATCAAGACCAGGTAGATTATCTAAATTCCTTACACGTAGATCAGGTTCCGGTGGAGATTGATGGGGAGATGTATGTACGGTTGCTCTGCACAGCGGGAGGGGTAGCGATAGCGATTGGGGATAAGGGCGAATATCGTGTGGTTGTGCCAGGGGGATATTTTTTCCTGAAAGAACTCACGCATCGCGGCAAACTGTCGAACGGCCACTATCGCTATCTGGTCTTTCTAGATTTTGCGCAGCTTGTGCGGGAGAGTGAAGATCATGCCGATATCTAAGATCCCTCTTTCGCAGATTGAGTTGGAGATAGAGGAAGCTGCCTGCCTCCACAAGATGCTGCGAGCGGGTACGTATGAGCAGCATATTGCGTTTCAGGTGAGCAATGTCATCAACAAACTGCGGGTGACGATTACCGTCGAGCTTGAAGGCATGGAGCTACTTGTTCTCAATACCGTGCTAAATGATATAATTGGAGCATCAGCTACCGGCAGTGATGCGATTATGCTACTCGCAGGTACGCAACGAAAAGTGCAGGAGCAGATCGCTAAACGCTACCGGGAGATACTGGCGGCTCAATGATGTTGTAGGAGGGTGGTCTTTGGTGAAATCGGTAAATGAATATTTTCAGCTTGACTATACAGACCCTTATGAGAAGTATGAGTACCTGGACGGCGTCATAAGGCTAATGTCCGGCGAATCTGGAGAACACAGTGAGATTGCCTATCATATGCGTACGGCGCTCAACCAGAACTTCCGAACAGGACCATGTTTTGTGCGAAGTTCGGATCTGCGGGTGCAGGTTTCGGCCTCGCGCTACTTTTACCCGGATGTGACCGTCTCGTGCGATGTTGCGGATCGGAAGCGGGGCAATAAGCTGATCCGTTCGCCGCGTATCGTGGTGGAGGTGCTTTCGCCATCGACGGAGAAGGTTGACCGCACCGACAAATTGAGCGCGTATCAGACATGCCCCAGCATTCAAGAGGTTGTGCTGATCAGCCAGTTTGCCCCGTATGTTGAGATTTACCGGCGAGACAGGGAGAAGAGCGACGAATGGCATCATGGTTTTTATGAAGCGGGCCAGGAACTTTTGCTTGAAAGCGTCGATGTGCATTTTCCGCTTGAAGATCTTTATCGGGGCATTAACTTTGATGAGCCTCTGATAGAGGAATAACAGGAGCTGCTTTAGAGCTAAAGATTGAATAGTTATGTCCACTCACAACACATATGATGCTATCGTCATTGGGGCAGGGCCGAACGGGCTGGCAGCCGCGATCACTATGGCGCAGGCCGGTCGCTCCGTCTGCGTTTATGAGGCGAAGGAGACCATTGGCGGCGGCTCACGTTCGATGGAGTTGACCCTGCCGGGCTTTTTGCACGATGTCTGCTCGGCGATCCATCCTCTCGGAGCAGGCTCTCCCTTTTTTCGCACACTGCCGCTTGCGCAATATGGACTGGAGTGGATTCAGCCCCCGATTCCCCTTGCACATCCACTCGATGATGGAACGGCTATGGTGCTTGACCGCTCTATTGATGGAACGGCTGCGTCGCTGGGCTGCGATGCGGACGCGTATAAAAAATTAATGACTCCCCTGGTAGCTCATTGGGATATCATTACCGATGCGTTCCTCGGTCCCCTGCGTTTGCGCATGCTGCGACACCCATTTGCGCTGGCGGAGTTTGGACTGTCGGCGATCCGCTCAGCGCGTGGCCTGGCGGAAAGTCGTTTTAGAGGAATACATGCGCGGGCGCTGCTCGCCGGTCTGAGCGCGCATTCAATGTTACCACTTGAGCAGCCTCCCAGTGCGGCCTTTGGCCTCCTGCTTGGCATGGCGGCCCATGTGATTGGCTGGCCTTTGCCGCGTGGGGGCTCGCAGAAGATCGTGGAGGCGCTGGCGTCATACCTGCGTGTGCTGGGAGGCGAAATTGTCACCGGCGTCGAGATCAAGTCCATTGACGAACTGCCATCGGCGCGCGTTGTGCTCTGCGATATCACTCCACAGCAACTCCTGCTCATTGGCGGCGCTCATTTTCCAGGGACGTATAACCAGCATTTGAGGCGCTATCGTTATGGTCCGGGCGCGTTTAAAATCGACTTTGCCCTCGATGGGCCGATCCCGTGGCAGGCGCAGGCGTGTTGTCGAGCTGGCACCGTTCACCTGGGCGGAACGTTGCCTGAGATTGCGCAGGCCGAACGTCAGGTCTGGCAAGGGGAGCATCCCGAACGTCCATTCGTTCTGCTCGCTCAGCAGAGCCTCTTCGATGCAACGCGCGCTCCTGCGGGCAAGCATACTGCATGGGCGTATTGCCATGTGCCCAACGGCTCAACCGTCGATATGACCGCGCGTATTGAAGCGCAGATCGAACGCTTCGCCCCCGGTTTTCGTGACCGCATCCTGGCCCGCCATACATTGAATGCAGCGGAGCTTGAGGCTTACAATGCAAATTACGTGGGGGGGGATATCAATGGTGGGGTGCAGGATCTCTGGCAACTCTTCACGCGTCCCACGTTCCGCCCGGTGCCATATACCACGCCTGCCCGCAATATCTATCTATGCTCATCCTCAACTCCGCCTGGGGGAGGTGTGCATGGTCTTTGTGGCTACTTTGCAGCTCAGGCGGCGCTACACGCTGAACGATAGCCAGGCTTGCTCCATTCAGGAAAAAGGCTGGCTATCATTTTGAGCGTAATTACTGGGCTAAGCGCAGGGCAAGTTCCGCGAGGGTGCGCACACCAAAGCCGGTGGCTCCCATCTCTTGGTAGGGCCTCTTGCTATCCCTGTAGGTCATACCTGCAATATCCAGGTGGGCCCATCGCGTCTCGCCGACAAAATTCTCCAGGACTTTTGCCGCTACAATCGAGCCGCCAGCTCGCCCGCCTGTTTGCCTGACATCGGCAATCTCGCTTTTGACCAGATCGTCGTATTCTGTGTCGAGTGGCATTGGCCAATATTTTTCTCCGGTAGCGCGACCGGCGGCAATAATCTCGTCGGTCAACAGCTCGTCGTTGCTGAACAGACCGGCCATGACATTGCCTAGAGCGACAACGATGGCACCGGTCAGCGTTGCCAGATCGATAATCGGAGATAGCCCCTCTTTTACCGCGTAGGAGAGGGCGTCGGCGAGGATCAGGCGGCCTTCGGCATCGGTATTCAGGATCTCGATGGTTTTCCCGTTCATGATGCGTAAGACGTCGCCCGGATGAAAGGCAGTGCCGCTGGGCATATTTTCGCAGGTGGGAACAAGGGCCGTGACATTGATATGCGGTTTAAGGGCTCCAATCGCCTGCATTGCCCCAAGCACCGCGGCAGCTCCGGCCATATCGCCCTTCATTCTTTCCATACCTTCGGCAGTCTTCAGGGACAGGCCGCCGGAATCGAACGTGATACCTTTGCCGACGAGCGCCAGACCCTTGTCGCTGCTTTCGGGAGCGCCGCGGTAGCGCAAAATAATAAAACGAGGAGGCTCCTCGCTTCCCCGTGTGACGGCGAGCAGGCCGCCCATACCCAGCTCTTCCATTTTCGCTTTGTCAAATACTTCGCATTCCAGGTGATATTGCTGAGCCATAGCTCTGGCCCGATTAGCCATCTCGGTCGGTGTGAGGACGCTGGGTGGTTCATTGACAAGGTCGCGGGCGAAGTTTGTGGCCTCGGCCATGATGCGAGCTTTCTGCACGGCGCGCTCAACATCTGCTGTATGCTCTGCGTCAGTCAGCAGTGTAAGTTGAGCAATGCCCTTGCCGTCGCCATCTGAACGCTGGTAGTGCCTGAATGTATAGAGGCCGAGCAGCGCCCCTTCCAGCAGCGCCTGAGTCCCCAGGTCATCATCGTAATTGGCGCTGTTCCCTTGCAATGTCAGCACAATGGAGTGTGCGCCGGTGCTTTGAAGATGGCGCAGTGCGGTCGCGCTGGCCCGCTGGAGGGATTGAGCGGTGATACTCTCCTGCGCACCCAATCCCACCACCACAACGCGCTTGATCGGCAGGCGTCCCATAGGGTGGATGGTCATGATTTCACCCGGGCTCCCTCTGAATTCGCCATCAGCGCAACGCTCGTCAATCAGTCCTTCCAGTGCTTTGTCTACCGCCGTAGCGGAGGGCGATAATAGAACGCTTTTTTTCCCCTGCGCTCCTGTTATGCGCGTAGCTCCCACGATCAGGGCGTCACCCTGCACTTCCTGGATTGTCTGGCTTGTTATGCGAATATCCATGCATATCTCCGTGTCTGTATTACCTGACCATAAATAAGAGTAAGACCTTGTCAGAGCCTGACGGGTCTACTGTCTCTATGTAGTATGGCACATCCGGGCAATTTTTGGGAGATCTCATCCTTAAAAATATGGATAGCCCAACTATTGATGGGCTAAGAGGCGGTCCACCACTTCCAGCAACTGGCGCGGCTTAAAAGGCTTGGTTAAGTACTCAGTGCAGCCGATCTGCCTCGCTGCCTCACCTTCATCATTGAGGGCGAACGCCGTTACCGCAACAATAGGGACGTTCTCCAACCCTGGGCGGGCGCGGATCAACTGCGTTGTGCGATACCCATCGAGGACAGGCATGGAGAGGTCCGTCAGGATCAGATCAACCTGTTCGCGGTCAAGCAGGTCGAGGGCTTCGCGTCCGTTGGAGGCCGTGATGCAGCGGTATCCTCGCGTTGAGAGGACGCGCTCGATCAGAATGCGGTTGGAAACCTCATTCTCGACGATGAGAATGGTTGCTGGATGCGTGCTATCTGCTGGTTGTAATGGTGTATTCATAATATCGCTCTCAAATGTTACTTCCTTACTCAACAAATGCCATTGCTCCTGGTTAAGCCTCTATTTACTGATTGACGTTAAAAGTGGTAACGGCGGGTAAGGTAAAGGAGAAGGTAGAACCCTCTCCTGGCACGCTCTCTACCGCCATTTCGCCGCCTTGCAATTCAATCAGCTTTTTCGCGATAGTCAGGCCGAGCCCGGTGCCGCCAAAGCGCCGCGTTGTGCTACCGTCGGCCTGGCGGAACGCCTCGAAGATGACGCCCAGGGCGGCAGGTGAAATGCCGATCCCCGTGTCACTCACAGAGACCCGGAGCATATCTTCATCCTTGATCAAAGAGCAGCGGATGGTCACTCCGCCTTTCTCGGTAAATTTCAGCGCATTAGAGACCAGATTAATGGCGACCTGGCGCACGCGATGGCTGTCAGCTAGCGCCATTGGCAAGCCCTCATCCATTTGCAGGTGCAGGTACAGTTCTTTATTGTTCGCCAGAGGTTTAAGCTGACTGACCACCTCGGTAAGACAAGCCCCTAGCTCCAGAGGCTCAGGTTTCACCTCTATGCGGTCCGCTTCGATTTTAGAGAGGTCGAGCATGTCATCGACGAGATGGGAGAGATCCTCGGCTCGTCGCACCATAAACTGGATATGCTCTTCCTGCTCAGTCGTCAGTTCCCCATCCAGGAACCCCTCTAATATTAACGCGCCATAACTGATAATACTGTGCAAAGGGGTACGTAATTCATGGGTAACGTTCGCCAGGAATTGAGATTTTAACTGGTTGGCCCGTTCGAGCGCGGCATTTTTCTCATTCACTTCCGCGAAGAGCAGGGCGTTTTGAATAGCCATAGAAGCCTGGATAGAGGCAGTGCTTAACAGGAAAGTGTCGCGACTGCTGAAGTGGCGTGGCTTGTCCCCATAGAGTATAAATGCGCCGATAGCCTGGTCCTGAAAAAGCAGCGGGATCGCGATGGTTGAGCGATAGCCAGCGTCCAGGGCCAGGCGCGCCCAGCGTTCCTTGCGCTCCTGGTAGATCATAGCGATATCTTCGCCATAGGCGATTTTCTGGCGCTGGATCGCTATGCGGGCCAGGCTCATATCCAGGTCACGCAGGACCGGACGTGGGATGCGAGGATTTCTTGACTCGCGCGCTTTTGCTGCGGCAGCTTTTTTTGTCGGGTGAGCGCCATTGCCTTTTGAGCTGGAGGGACTGGTGCGCGCTCCTGAGATCGCGGCCATTTTGGTAGTGATTGCCATAGTGATGTCCCCATCAGGATCGGCATGGACGGTGACCGCGCCTTTATTGAGAGAGGAAGCATCGGTGGATTTAGAGGTAGGCGGGAAGGTGTAGGAATTGACAACCTGTTGATCTGACCATTGCGCAACAGCCCAGGGAGAAGGCATCTCGCGTCCGTAGAGCAGGAGCGAGACGTGTTTTGCCTGCATAATCCGTCCCAGGCGAGAGACAATTTCGCCCAGCAGTTGTTCCAGATGGAGCGTCGAAATAAGGGCGTCGCTCATAATCAAAAGGTGGGTCATCTGCTCCGTCAACACCTGACTTTCGTTATCGAGTGACTCTGAGAGGACCTCGAAGGCGTGTGAGAGGGTAGCAATCTCGTCCGCATCCTCCTGTGGCATAGGTTCGCCGGTTCCGCTGACGACCATCGCCTGTATGCGCGCCTGAAGGTGACGCAGTGGGTATACAAGGAGCATCCTGGTAATGGTTGCGTAGATAAGTATGCCGAGTGCGAAAATAACCAGCCCCAGACCGGTAATGATCAGGAGTAGTTGCTCGCTATGTGAAGTCAAACTATACAGCGGTTCAACCGCTATGATCACCAGTGTAGGTGAGGTTGAGAGCTGCTCCCTCGTTCTGGCTTGATCGGCTTGCGTCAGGTAGTGCTGAGTCGCGTACACGATATTGGGGGAGCCGGGAGCGCAAAGATTCTGTTCTGATATAGCCTGGTTGCCGACCAGGGCGCTAATGGCAATCCCTGCTGCCCCCTGTATGTGTCCTGACAGGCAGAGAACGATGGGAGCTGGCGTTTGCTGCATTAAAATTTGTGCGAAATAGCTGTCGATAGGCTGCGATCCCACCAGCGCCCCCAGAGGTATGCCTGTTGTGCTCAAAATGGGGACGGCGACGCTGATGACCCACTGGTTATCCACTGCAAGCTGATTTGTGTCAGGTAATGTGATCCTTTGTAACAAAGAAGCCGCTTGCCCCTGTAATGCCTGATCCACCAGGAGAGCTGTATCGGGAGGAAGGGCGTTAGCGGTGAAAGTCGTCTCTTCTGCCTGGGCCAGTATCTGGTGGTTGCTGGAGATAATATCGAGGGTAGCCAGATGGTCACGGACGGACAACGAGATCAGCGGGTTGCGGAGACGATTCTGAAGAGAAGGAATTGAAAAAGCGGAGATCACCTCTTGCTGGTGTGCGAGCTGTGCTAACTCATTTGCTACCATCGTTGTGTGGGCCTGGTATGCCTGCTTCAGCGAAAAAAGGTGCGTTTGCGCGTCACTCCTGGCCTGATGCTCTGAATAGAACTTGAATAAGTTCCAGGAAATGCCTATAAAGATAAGCATACAGAACAAGAGCGTGAATGCCGCAACAACGATAAGTTTTCCTCCGAGAGAGCGCGCTAAGAACCGCATGCAATCCTTTCTTCAAAAAGATAAAAGTAAGGGAAGGACGGGGTGCCAGCTCGTCCTCCCCTTACCACGCGTATGCTAGACAGCAACGCGAAGCTCTAGGAGGCGCGCGTACGAACCCCATGGGGAAAAGGTCGTACGGATAATCAGATGAACGTTACAAGCCGCTCGTCGAGGTGGATCTGCTTGCTCACGAACATCCCGCTTTCCATCCCAGGCGTATGTATTATAACCTATAAGCGAACAAATTGTTAGTATTTTTGGGAGCAAATTTCGTGTTTTGCAGAAATTTGTAGGAAGTTTCTTATTGCAAACAGCCTGTTAGTTTTTTATGTTTTCCCCATCTTTTGAATTACATTGTATTTTTGCCTGTTGTTTTACCCTCCTAAAAATTCGATGTAGCCCCACTGTAGAAAGCGCACGAGAATGCGCGCTATTTCTATTTCGTTCCGATGAGTGAGCCGGGCCACATCCTCAATGGTACGTCGCCCATCTAGCAGGATCAACACAATCCGGTCCCGCCGCTCCAGTTGCCCCAGGACATTTTGCGCGATAGCAGCAGGCCGGGCTTTGAATACGGCGTGAATTCCGCATTGTGCCATCTGCTCAGTCGTAGTAATGCCGGATGATAACGGCTGCGCATACCCTTTGAAAAGCGAATGTGCGATTGTCATACTCTCTTCCTCCAAAACACACATACCCCATAGACCGAGAGGCTATAACAAACCCATATATTACACTATAGCCACCTGTCATAAAAAGCATATAAAATTTTTCACTGGAACTATAAAATTTCTGTGAATATCGATATATGTGATTGTTTGCAATATGTCTGGTTTCCATCGCCACCGCAATATCTCTGGTCCCTGGCGGGCTTGCGCCTCACGCGCAAGCACTGTTTTCTGCTGTCGTATCAAAAATGCGCGAGCGCATTTTTGATACGACAGCAGAAAACATGATAGAGCGCCGCAGGCGCGAGATCTCATGCGTGAGCACGAAGCGAGTATCAGGGGATCTGGGTCCAGAGGATGGGACCGCGCATTCCTTCTTTGTCTAATTGCAGGATGGTATCTTGCTGCGTGTCTACCAGGTAAAGCCCTGGTTGTCCATCATCCACAGCGACGACCAATTGTTTAGGAGAGGCGGCGGACCAGCTCAGAGCCGTGGCTGAACCCTGTATTTTAAGAGGCTCTGATGTTTTGATGGTTTGGGCGTCAACGTCAACGACCAGAACGTGGGTGCCGGTGCTATAGGCCAGTTGCTGGCCGTCTGGAGACCATGCCGGAAGAGGGTCCTGAGCTGTTCCGGTGGCGATCAGCGTATCGATTCTGGTGATGGTATGAACCACATGGAGGTTGCCCATACCGGCTGAAAGCGCATCAAAATAATCCACGCGCACGCCATCCGGGGACCATTGGGCAAAGCTTACTTGCTTGTTGAAGGTCAACCTGGTGATATCGGCGTTAAGATTCATGCTGAGGATATCGCCGGGGAGGCCCGCGAGCGATGTAACCAGCAGCCATCCTCCGGCGTTGTTTTGTCCGGCGGGACTATAGGTTGCCTGAACGTAATCTCCCCTGGTAAGGACGCGGGCGCTGGCTGTGCCCTCGACGCCAACGCGTTGCAGCCATATACTATGTACGTGCCCCACGACTCCCACGCTCCAGGTAATGGCGGGTATATCCACGTTGGGCGACCAGTCGAGGGAGAGTACGCCATCGTTAGGATTGGCGCGGCTATTGAGCGCAGAGGCAATGGTCAATATGCCGTGGTTCTGGGTGTTGTAGTCCAGGATGCCGACGTTTCCATTGCTCGTGAACACAAAAGCAATGCGGATGCCGTCCGGCGACCAGATCGGATGAGATACGGCCCCGGTGAAAGGAAGCTGAACCTGCTGGATATCGCCGGTGCTGACAGAATAGATATAGAGCCTGGGGAGGTTTGTTCCTCGTGGATCGGCAATAAATGCCAGCATGCTGCCATCTTTCGACCAGGCCAGGCTGCTAAGAATGGCCGCCCCTGTATCGGTATCCCAGATCGTTGCAGGTGACGTGCCTGGCTTGAGTAAGGACTGAGCCAGCGTGATATCGCGCTGTCCATCGCTGCGTATAATATGGACTCGTCCCTGTTGTAGGTCGATATAAGCGAGCATGTTGCCAGCGGGCCGTCCGGGGAGCGCGGGCCTGACTGTCCAGTCGGTTGCCACGACAATATTCGCGGGCGTCAGCCGCACAATGCCCGTGCCGCCGTCAGTGGGCGCGCTCCAGAGCGCGCCAGTGCGTAAAAAGATGAAGCGCAGCCCGGCGGGAAGCGGCCCCTGCGAGAGGGCTGCGGGTGGGGTAATCCCTCCTCTTACTCCTTGTGCGATACCAGCCTGTTGCTTCCAGACGTTCCAGCCCATCAGGCTGCCCAGGCAAATCATCAGCAGCAGGGTGGCGGCGATGACAAAGCGGATAAAAGACATGCCCTGTGGCGTGTATCGGTTGCGCGGGTAAGCACCCGGGCGCGGCGTATGTGTCACCGCAGAGGCTGGAACTCCTGAAAAGGGTTGTCGCCCTCCCCGTAGAGCGACCAGGTGTGGACGATTGGGATTCGACGCTCCTGGCTGTTGTATTGTGCGATCCGCATTGCGACTGCTGGAGCCGAAGGTACCCGTCAGTTCCAGGTATTCTGGCGAGGAAAAGATGCGTTCACGCAATGCGGGATCGGGACTGACGCGGGGGAGTTGGAAGAGGAGTGCGTCAAAATAGCGGAAGTCGGCCAGAACGTGGCTACACTCCTGGCAACTACGCAGATGCATTGTCACTGCATCGTATTCTTCCGGGGCGAGCGCATTGTCAAGGTAAGCACTTAGCAGCTCCTTGACCTGCTCGCAGTTCATTTTGCGCCTCCTCCCTGCTCCAGGGACCGATAATGTTCTCGAAACGATTGACGTGCGCGCGAAAGATACATCTTGACACCACTCTCTGCAATATTCAGGGAGCGGGCAATTTCGCTGTAGGAAAATCCCTCCTGGGTGTACAGGAGTAATGCCGCCCTGTATTGCTGGGGCATGCGACGAAGGGCTGCGCGTACCAGCTCGGTCGTACCATAAATTTCCTGCGGGTCCGCGCTCTCAACATCGGCAGGTTCATGATCAAGGTCTTGCCAGGGCAACCAGGCAATGAGCTTGCGACGACGAAGCGCATCATACGCTGTATTGGTCGCAATGCGATAGAGCCACGCCGATAACTTCAGATTCGCATCCATTTTTGGTAGTGCGCGAAACGCTTTTAAAAAAGTATCTTGTGTTAAATCATCAGCCTGTTCGCGATCACCTACCAGGTGATAGACATAATTATAAATAGGCGTCTTATATTCGTCGTAAATTTGTTCAAAAGACCAGGATGTTTCTCTGGCTTCCACCCGGACCATGCGCTACAATCCCTTCGATGATAACTGTTACCATCCTGCCCGTTCCTTGCAGGAGGTAATAAGTCCATCTCCGAGCAGCGCAGGTGTTGTATCCTTACATAAATAGTCCTGCGGATGCGGAAACACTTTATCCTTCTGTGTAGTGGAACGGACAACTGACGCTATCAGTAACATACTAGAGTAGTGATATGCACTTGCAGATATGTGCTATATCGTCTATCATGGTAGCATACTTTAGCGGAATTCCAGCAATCATTAGCTCCTCTGTTAGTACTATTGGGTTGCTGTGCTTAAATGATGGGGCTCTCTCGTTAGAGAACAGAGGTTGCTCTATGATGCCGCCACTCCCCCATGAGGACACGGCTGGGGTAAATATTTAAGGAGGAACTGACCGTATGGCTGATCCACATAAGCAACAGCATGTAAGAACGGTATGGTGGGAAGAAGATGCTCTGGGCGCTTATGTGGGGATGATGGATCAATCGCTCCTTCCTCAGCAGATTGTCTATCTCAAGCTGCGAGACGAGCAGGAGGTAGCCGAGGCGATCACATCTTTGAAGGTGCGGGGCGCGCCCGCAATTGGCGTAACGGCTGCCTTTGGGATGGCGCTGGCTTTGTATCGTTTGCTGCATGTCCAGGAAGATACCCTGACTATCGCGCAGGCGCAGCAGCACATCCATGCTGCCGCTCTTCTGTTGCAGGGGACGCGCCCCACGGCGGTAAATCTTTTCTGGGCCATCAAACGCATGCAGCAGTGCGCGGACCGTGCCATCGAAGCGCATTGTTCGCTGCGACAACTGGCGCAGCTCCTGCGTGATGAGGCGCAGGCGATAGCCGATGAAGATGCCGCCGCCTGCCTCAGGATGGGAACATACGGTGCTGCGCTCATCGCTGACGGCGATATTCTGCTCACACACTGTAACGCGGGAGCGCTGGCTACCGCCGGTTTAGGCACGGCCCTGGCTCCAATCTATCTGGCAAAGAGAGAGGGCAAGCGCGTTCATGTGTTTGTCGATGAAACGCGTCCCGTGTTGCAGGGCGCTCGCCTCACAGCGTGGGAGCTGCAACAGGAAGGGATTCCCCTGACGCTGATCACGGATAATATGGCCGGTCATTTTATGCGTCACGGGGGCGTTACTGCTGTTTTTGTCGGAGCTGATCGCGTTGCCGCGAATGGAGATGTGGCTAACAAGATCGGCACGTACAGCGTTGCGGTGCTGGCGCATGCTCACCATATTCCTTTTTATGTTGTTGCGCCCTGCTCCACTATCGATCTCTCTCTTGCTTCTGGCGAACATATCCCGATAGAGCAGCGTAATGCGCAAGAGGTGACGGCGTTGCGCGGCATTCCTATTGCTCCGGCAGGCATCCAGGTAGCCAATCCGGCTTTTGATATTACGCCCTCTCTCTATATCACTGCTATTATTACCGATAGAGGTATAGCTCGACCACCCTATGAGGCGACCTTGCGCCAGGTGTGTTCCGAGGATTTCGACGCTGGGAAGGTATATTGTTGATGGATACAGCAGTCATACAGGCGGTTGCCAGGTATGCGGAGGAGGTGATGGGGCAGGAAGGGTTTCGTTATGTGAGCGCGGTTGTCGCAAACTGTAAAATGCTTGCAGTGGAATTGGAGGCGCGGGAAGGCGCTCCCGCCATAGATAAAGACGCTCTGGTAATAGCTGCCTATCTCCACGATATTGCTACAGCGACCGACGGTTTCCAGGATCATCATAAAAAGTCGGCTGAGATGGCAGTTGAGTTTCTACGCCGACAAAATGCTCCTGCTGGCCTGATAAGCAAGGTTGAGCAGGCGATTTTGACGCATATGACCACGGTCCCTGTGGAGAAGCGTGAAGCTGCCTCGCCAGAAGGTCTGATCCTGTACGATGCGGATAAACTGGGGCGCCTGAGCGGGCTGGCTGTGGTGACATCGTTGATCGAATTTGGCGCGCGCTATCCCAATCAGGCCGTCACCGGTGAAGTGCTGGCCGCTATTCTGCGCCATATCGAGGAGCGTTTCATTGAATTATACCAGTCGTTACATACCGCGCCCGCGCGCGAGATGGCGCGCGAGAAGTTCAACCGCACGCTGGCTTTTCTCGATGGTGTCATTGAACATTTAAACGATGCTACTCCCGTGTAGTAGTAACAGGAGGCTTGTAGGACGTGTCCATTCTTGTTGTTGGTTCCGTGGCCCTGGACCGGGTTGAAACGCCGTTTTCACAGGCGGATGAAGTGCTCGGTGGGGCCGCATCGTATTTTTCAACCGCAGCATCCCTCTATGACCAGGTGAATCTGGTCGCCATCGTTGGCAGCGATTTCCCAGAAGAGTATCTGGATTTCTGGCGCTCCCGTCCGATCAATCTCGCCGGTCTGCAAATTCAAGAAGGCAGGACGTTTCGCTGGACCGGGCGCTATCATATGGATATGAATGCCCGCGATACCCTCGATACGCAACTGGGGGTCTACGCGAACTTTCATCCTGTTATTCCCGCTGAATACCATCATAGCTCCCTGGTCTTTCTGGCGAACATCCAACCTGAGCTGCAACTGGAAGTGCTCCAACAGGCGCCTGCTGCACAGCTCACGGTCCTTGATACGATGGAGCTATGGATTATGACGGCGCGCCCCCAATTAACTGAAGTGATAAAACAGGTTGATATTTTGTTAATGAGCGAAGAAGAGGTGCGCCAGTATACCGATCAGGTGGGCGTGGTGACCGGGGTGCGGCAACTCCTGGCTCTAGGGCTAAAGTATGTGATTGTGAAGCAGGGATGCTATGGAGCACTGCTCTTTGGAGCCGATGGGACCTATTTCAGTGCCCCGGCCTATCCTCTTGAAGAGGTGATCGATCCAACGGGCGCGGGCGACGCCTTCGCGGGCGGCTTCCTGGGCTACCTATCAACAACCCGCCCGGGACCGGATGGGAAATACGCGCTGGATGACCTGAAACGGGCGGTGGTGCATGGCAACATCACTGGCTCCTTTGCTTGCTCCGATTTTAGCATTAAACGCCTGCGCACCCTGACAATGGAGGATATTGTCGCTCGCTATCGAGAACTGGTCACGTATTCGCATTTCGACCCCGACTGGCATGCTATTCAAGGGCATGCTGCGCTCCGCTAGAGCGACATTGCAAAATGTTGTAAAATACACGGGTTACGTGCAGATATGTAGCTTTTCTGCGTTCCTATGCGATCCGGCATGGGAACGCAGCATATTGAAGGACTACTTGCTGTCAGTAACGTCCGCATAGCTCTTTATTTTTTGATTAGATGAAGGGAATTGATATATGACCATTTCGACACAGGGGGATGTAAGGGATTTTTCCCTGGCTCCTCGCGGCAAAGATCGTATCGAGTGGGCGGCGAAAGATATGCCCGTCCTGCGTTTGATCCGCGAACGTTTTGCGCAGGATCAGCCGCTCAAGGGCGTACGTATGTCGGGCTGCCTGCATATTACGACGGAGACGGCCAACCTCGCGATTACTTTAAAAGCCGGGGGAGCTGATGTCGTGCTTTGCGCGTCCAATCCGCTCTCAACGCAGGACGATGTCGCGGCTGCCCTGGTCAGCGAGTATGGCATTCCGACTTTTGCCATCAAGGGCGAGGATGAGCCGACCTATTATCGCCATATTAATGCCGCGCTCGATCATAAACCGAACATGACGATGGATGATGGCTGCGATCTCGTCTCCACCCTGCATACCACGCGGACCGAGTTGATCCCCAATATCATCGGGGGCATGGAAGAGACGACCACCGGCGTGATCCGCCTGCACAGCATGGAGATGCAATCAGTACTCAGATTTCCGGTGCTCGCGGTAAACGAATCCGATACCAAGCATATGTTTGATAACCGCTATGGGACGGGGCAAAGTTCAATTGATGCAATTATCCGCTCGACCAATATTCTGCTCGCCGGTCGGACCATTGTTGTTTTTGGTTATGGCTGGTGCGGTCGCGGCGTCGCTTCCCGCGCGCATGGCATGGGGGCGAATGTGATTGTGACGGAAGTCGATCCGGTACGCGCTCTGGAAGCGGTGATGGACGGCTACCGAGTGATGCCTGGCGTAGATGCTGCCGCGCTTGGTGATATCTTTGTTACAGTTACAGGCAATCTCAACGTGATTAATCGTCAGCACCTGGAGCGCATGAAGGATGGCGCGCTGATCGCGAACTCGGGCCACTTTAACGATGAGATCAATATTCCGGCTCTAGAGGAACTGGCAACGAAGAAGCGGCGTGTGCGTGATTTCGTCGATGAATATACGTACGCAGATGGTCGTCGCGTTCATCTGCTGGCGGAAGGGCGCCTGGTCAATCTTTCGGCGGCGGAAGGCCACCCTGCCAGCGTGATGGACATGAGCTTTGCCAATCAGGCGCTTGGCTCCGAATACATGCTCACTCACGCCAAAGAGTTGCAGCCGCGTGTCTATACGCTGCCCGCCGAGATCGATAAAGAGATCGCTCGCCTCAAGCTACACTCAATGGGCATGAAGATCGATACGCTCACCCCCGAACAGGAACACTATCTAAACTCGTGGGAATCCGGCACCTGATCGTCGTTTGTTGACATCAACATCGCGTGTGTAGGGGCAGTGCCTTGCGCCTGCCCTGTACCGTTCAGGGGAATTGGGCCCCTGCACTTTTAAACGGGTGGTTCATGACACGCCCAGACGAAATCCTTCCTCAACCCAGGTCATGTGCTGAGCCCCGTGTTCTGTTATTCCCCCGGCAAACAAGCCACCGGCGGTCGTGTCACCAACGACCGTGGGCACCACAGCAGCCAGTTGCTCATCGGTGAACTGTTGCAGGAGGTCCAATGTGTCCTGCCGCGCCGCCAGGTAATCCGCTGCTACCTTCTCCAAACTGTCGTCATGGTGCGCGTTCACGTAGGTTTGATGGAAGTTGGCGACGGCCATCCCCAGTCGCTCCTGCTCCTCCAGGGTCAGCGCATCCCAATCGCCCAGGATGCCCGGCATTTCCATTTCCTCTGGGTACTGAGAGCGTAAGAAAACGTCCCGAGGCTCGTCGGCGAGTATACGGTGCAGCAATTGCTGGATATTGCGCTCGTTGTATACCAGGTGAGCAAAATGATCTTTGGCGCTCCACGGGGCTGCTCCGGGAACTTCACTCGCCGTTGCCGGGCGCTCCAGGTCTTCCGAACTCAGCCCTTGAAAAAACGCCATGACCTGCGTCTGCGATGCCGCTAGCGTGTCCAAAATCTCTGCGCGAGTTGGCATGATTACCCTCCTAAACGCTATTCCGTTGTCAAAATACTGCTTCAATGATATCATGTGTGGAACGCTTGTTCAAGCGAAGCGACTTGATAAACCGCGAGGATAGGAAGCCGGTACTGGCTGCGTTTTTCGAAAAGCGGGCGAGCGGGTCGCCCCTGAGATTGCCTCTACGTAACAATTGACAGGAGACACATCGTTCACGTAAAATAGTAGTATTAGCAGGATGAGTGCCATCGGTTTGTTGGCAAGCATGCAGACAATCAAATATGTGAGTGAGATCACTCTCATCAAGAGAGGTGGAGGGAAACGGCCCGATGAAGCCCGGCAACCCATCTGTTAGAGCGCAGGTAGGGTGCCAATTCCGGCGGAGTATTCCGCAAGATGAGGGGAATGAGCAATAACGCTAACCCCCTGAATCAGGGGTTTTTTTGTGTCTTGCGCGGCTAACCCCTTTTCCTACCTGATATTGTAGATCCCTGAAAGGAAGGTGTCCATCATGAGTAGTTTCATGCAAAGCCCGAAAACGTTTTTTACCAGCGAATCTGTTACGGAAGGCCATCCTGATAAGCTATGTGACCAGATCTCAGATGGCATTCTTGATGCGATCATCGCGCAAGATCCCCTGGCGCGCGTCGCCTGTGAGACCGCAACCACCACCGGCCTGGTCCTTGTAGCCGGTGAGATCACTACTTCAGCCTGGATCGATATGCCCGCGATTGTGCGTAAGACGATTGAGCAGGTAGGTTATACGAATGCCGAATATGGCTTTGATTATCGTACCTGCGGCGTTGTTACCTCGATTGGCAAGCAGTCGTCGGACATCGATATGGGCGTCAGTCGCTCCCTCGAAGCCAAAGATGCGCTCGTTCGCCTGAGCGAGGATGAACTGGAGCTGATCGGGGCAGGCGACCAGGGAATGATGATTGGCTTTGCCTGTAACGAGACGCCTGAATATATGCCGATGCCTATCAGCCTTGCTCATAAGCTCACGCGCCAGCTCTCGCAGGTGCGCCGCAAATCGTGGGCTGGCAACGGCCCGATGACCTATTTGCGCCCGGATGGTAAGAGCCAGGTGACCATACAGTATGAATATGGGCGTCCGCTGCGGGTCGATACTATTGTTATCTCAACTCAACATGCAGATTATATCGATAGAGAGCAGATCCGCAATGATGTGATCGAGCATATCATTAAGCCCGTAATCCCCGCCAATCTTATCGACAGTGATACCAAATTCTTTGTCAATCCGACCGGACGTTTTGTGACCGGAGGGCCAATGGGCGATGCCGGTCTGACCGGACGTAAGATTATTGTTGATACCTACGGTGGCATGGCGCGTCATGGCGGCGGAGCTTTTAGCGGCAAAGATCCGACCAAGGTTGATCGCTCCGCAGCTTACGCGGCCCGCTACATCGCCAAAAACCTTGTAGCCGCAGGTCTGGCTGATCGCCTGGAACTGCAAATTGCCTACGCCATTGGCGTTGCTCGTCCACTTTCGCTCTTTGTGGAAACCTTCGGTACAGGCAAAATCTCTGATGAAGAGATCGTCCGCCTCGTCAATGAGCATTTTGACCTGCGTCCGGCGGCCATTATCCAGGATTTGAATCTGCGCCGTCCCATCTATCAGCCGACAGCCGCCTTTGGGCACTTTGGGCGTACCGATATTGACGCTCCCTGGGAAGCTCTCAATAAAGTTCCCATGTTGAGGAAGGGCGCGGGCGCCTCGCTCGAAGGCAGCCAGGCTGCTTCATAGGATCTATCGCTCGCAGGAATGTCCCTTCAGGGACATTGTGCTCGTAGGGCGAAGCCCTGCTCGCAAGAGGAGAGAGGTGCAGGCAACCCCGCGTCGCGGGGTTGCCTGCACCTCTCTCCTCTTGCCCTGCGCCCCGTTGGGGGCGCGAACCCAGGCGGCAGGAGTCAGAGGAGAGGACAACGGAAAAGTCCTGCCCTATAAATAATCTCTCTGTGCTTATCCCATCAAAATTTCGTATAATATTTGTGGGTAGCCATTGATGTCTAACCAATCCTTATAGATGCAAAAGAAAGGGCGGCACTGTATGGACTTTTCGTTCACTGAAGAACAAATAGCGATTCGGGATACCTGTAGAGATTTTGCGGAACAAGAAATAAAACCTATTGCAGAAAAAATAGATGCCACTGGCTCCTTTCCATATGATGTTATTCGCAAAATGGGAGAGCTGGGCCTGCTGGGTCTCCCATTCCCGGAAGAATATGGCGGCGCGGGCGCTGATTTTCTCTCCTATTGTCTGGCCATCGAAGAAATCTCGCGTGGCGATGTTTCAGTTGGCATCACAATGGAGGCCCATACGTCGTTAGGCACAACGCCATTTTATCTCTTTGGCAGTAAGGAGCAGAAAGAACAATACCTCCCTCCACTGACCCGCGGCGAACAGTTGTGGGCCTTCGGTCTCACTGAGCCGGAAGCTGGCACCGATTCGGGGAGTACGCAGACCAGGGCCGTATTGCAGGATGGCTACTGGCATATTAATGGTTCAAAAGCGTTTATTACAAACGCTGGCACGGCTATTACCGGGGGCGTTACTATCGCTGCGGCTACTGGCATAGCGCCCAATGGACGCAAAACAATTACCAATATTATCGTTCCCAAAGATACTCCTGGCTACATCATCGGTAACCCATATAAGAAGATGGGTTGGCGCGCCTCGGATACGCGTCCGCTAGCTTTCGAGGACTGCGTTGTGCCGGAGCAAAATGTGCTGGGTCAGCGGGATGAAGGGTTTAAGCAGTTCATGCATATCCTTGATGCCGGACGTATTGCCATCGCGGCCCTCTCGGTAGGTCTGGCTCAGGCGTGTCTGGACGAGGCGTTGAGCTATGCGAAGATGCGCAAACAGTTCGGGCAGCCGATTAGCAAGTTCCAGGCGATCCAGTTCAAGCTGGCTGATATGGATGCCGAGATAGAACTGGCCCGCTTAATGTATCAGAAGGCGGCCTGGCTGCATATGCAGGGGAAGCCGTATAGAAGAGAGGCCGCAATTGCCAAGCTGTTTGCCTCCGAGACGGCTAAACGAGCGGCAGATCAAGCGGTACAGATCCACGGCGGCTACGGCTTCATGGACGAATATCCCGTTTCGCGCTACTGGCGCAGCGTCAAAGTCAATGAGATCGGCGAAGGCACCAGCGAAGTGCAGCGTATGCTTATTGCCAAACATCTTGGCTGTTAAGTGACCCGTAATTGTAAAAATGTCTCTCCCAATCGTTCAATATAGTGTTGGTAGCTCCTATCAAACCATCGATAGGAGCTGAACCGCATAACAGGTATGATAGAGAAGGAGAGGCACATCTATGGATATCACTCCCAACGTCGAAACAACACGAGCAGCCAATCATAAGTCTGAAGGTCTTCATATCCACTTCCCCCAATTTAAGCATGACCACCCCGCTGTTATCGACGTCAACAAAGCCCACGACGAACAACTAACCGTCGGGCAAAAAGTCGCTGATATCGTTGCTGCGAACATGGGGAGCTGGCGTTTTATCATCATTCAGAGCATTATTCTTGCGCTCTGGATTCTACTAAATATTTTTCAGCTTTTATTCAAAGCGTTTGACCCGTACCCGTTCATATTGTTGAATCTGGCTCTATCATTTCAAGCGGCATTTGCTGCCCCGTTTATCATGATTTCACAAAATCGTCAAGCGGAAAAGGATAGATTGACTGCACAAAATGATTATATCACTGACTGTAAAGGTGAAGAAGAGATTCGACATATTATGGATCACCTCGATCATCAGGACACGCTGATTCTTCAGATTGTACAGCGGCTTGAGACGCAAGGGGAGCGTTTAGCCCAGCAAGAGAAAGTCACTCTTGAAATCGTGCAGCATCTTGAGGAGCAGAATCAGCGTCTGGAGTCGCAACACCAGCAGATGTTAGGCTATTTAAGCCAGATTGAGCCTAAGGTGGCGCAGAGTATCAAGGATAGCCTTGAGGAAACTAAGGGTGAGTAAAAAATATCTGAGGAGCAGAATTTAATCTTTCTGCTCCTCAGGTATTCTCTTGCGTTCTAAGCCAGGTAGATCACAATATAACCATGTGCTGAGAAGTCTGGCGCTTTTACCGCTTTTGAGATCAGCCCTGAATGCATTCATTGCTTCGCGGCGTGGTCGGACGAAGCGACGCAAGAAAACGGAAGGCCCGTAAAATTTCTCCAATAAGATAGCCGTCCCAGCGCAACTCGAAAGTTGCGCTGGGACGGCTATCTCGCTCGTAGCGTCAAGCTCCTGCCGGTTCTCTGGCAATCGGCCAGCTAAACATGCTGAGCGTTGTAGTCGTGCTGCCTGGGGGCGTGCTAGCACTGGAGCCGGCCCATACGGCGGTATCGTCATTGACCATCACAAAACTGGCGTCCGGCGGAATGGCGCCCGCGCCAATCGATACCGGCGATTTTGCGACCACATCGTACATTTCGAAGCCTCTGGTGGCGCTTTGCCAGAGCAGGAAACGCGAGCCGCTTTGCAATGCCGAGACCGGCCCGTTCGTATTCTGTGGCCCTGGAAGGGCTGCAATCCCGTCCACCGTAAAGGTCAGAAGCATGCCCTGAATGGCCTCATCGATCTGTGGAGGGTAGAACGAGAAGGCTACACGGTCGATGGTGGCAGGATTGGATTGAATTGACGGCACCGGCGTAGTCGTGGGCGTGACTGTTGACGCTGCACTTGCAGCAGCCTGGTCCGCGTTGGCGCTCTCAGCCGGGTTCGTGCTGAGCAAGAAAAGCATATCGCCAACAACGTTGGGATGGAACGACATGCCATCCGAGCGGAACAGGTAGTTCGAAATGATCGGGTGTGGCAGCCAGCGGCCCTGATGCGGCGGCGGTGTTGTCTGCGTTTGCTGAGTCCAGATATTGCTGCGCAACACTCCATCGTTGCCCTGCCATTCCTCTGACCAGTAAATGCTGGTGCCGTCGCCGGTCGCTGTAGGCGAAGTAAGGATATGCCCGTTGGAGCTGCTAGCAAGCTGCTGAGCGTCTGCAATGTTATTTGCTGTAAGCTTGTAGTTTATTAGATGGGCATTGCCCTTGTTATCGATGATGGCGGCAAGCAGACCGTCGTTGGTAAACCATATGCCCTGGATAGGCGTATGGACCCAGCCAGGAACGGTACCCTGATCAAATGTATCTTTCGCTATTGTGATTGGAACTGCTATAGAAGCTTGTTCTGGATTGAGCGAAAGCACACGGAGGGTCCAGGCACGAGCATTGCCAGCCGGGTGCTTGTTGGTGGAAGGGCTGGGCGCATCCATCTGGAGCCATGTGAGCCAGCTTTCGCTGCTGCCCAATATGATCAGCGGAGTGGCGCTGGCCGCAGTTAAGAGCGGAACGCTTTTCCTCGTTTGTGCATCCAGGCGTTGCAGCATCCAGCCAGTTTGCCCATCTCCGTAAGCGGTATAGTAGATCGCGTGTCGGGTCGCTGCTGCGCTCATGACATGGGTGTAGGCGGTCGCGGTAGTATATTTTGCCATTGCGACCTGGGAGAACGTAGCAACGCTGGCAGAACTGGGAGGATTGGGTATGCCACGGTTAGCCAGCAGCAGGAGCGAGGTCAGGCCGCCCATGAGCAGGACCATGAGGAAGGTCGCCGCTATACCGAGAATAGCGGCATGGCTCATCTGCCGGGATGGCCGACGCTTTCGTGGTGCCTGAATAATAGAGAGGGGACCTGTATCTGCGGTAGAGAAAGCGATTAAAGGGTCAGACTGAACGCCATGCTGCGCCGATTGTAAATAAGGCGCGAGAAAAGCGGGAGGCGGCGGAGAGGTGGATGGATTGTGTTGCAGGTGGTTTAAGTGTTCGGTTGCAAGAGCCCGCAAAAGTCTACTATGAGCATCAGGAGAAGGCTCAATTGCCGGTAATGAGCGTATGCGTTCTCCGACAAACGATTGTTGTGTCTGCACCTGTCTGCATGCGTCACAACCGGCTAAATGCTCATGTAATGCTTTAGTGCTGACAGGATCGCTCTTGAGTTCACGATATATGGCGAGTATGGCTTGTGCCTGGCTACAGTTCAATCTTCACCGACCTCTTTTTGATACAGTCCAATAAACCGTTCCCGAGCTCGCATCAAGCGCATTTTGACTGCTGACGGACTGATCTTGAGAATGTTCGCAATTTCGGCGCAAGAAAGCCCATCATTTTCGTATAGCCACAAGCATACCGCATATTTGGGAGGGAGCTGCTTAAATACATGCTCGACGATTTCGCGATCTGCCACCCGTGTTTCGAAGCGCCCACCGTCATAGCCGCCACGCTCATACATCGTGCTTACCGAAGTACGAGCTTCACCACTATGTTCCTCGCTAGAACCGTTGAAGCTCTCTGAGGAAGCGCCGCCAGCGTCCGAAACGACGCCCGCGCCAATCCCTCTATCTTCGTTAAACATAGAGAGCGGCAGCCAGGAGATCAAACGTCGCCTTCGCAGGCTGTCCGTGGTTGTATTGGCGGCTATGCGATAGAGCCATGCCGACAATGCCCCGGGCTGGACGACGGTGCCTCCCAGCAATGCTTTATATGCTTTGACAAATACGTCTTGTGCGAGATCATATGCCTGTTCACGGTTGCCGATGAGATGATAGATAAAGTTGGTGATCGGGACCTGAAAGCGAAGGAAGATCGCCTCAAAGTCCGCTATATCTACCTGCTCCTGTTGTGTAGCGACAGGTTGGGAGGGGCTTGCTGCTTCTACTGGCTCCTCAACTGTTTGCTGTTCTGTTGCTACACTTTCCTCCTCACTCGTCGGCATTGGAATAGTGGAACGGCCATAATCCTGGCGCTCTTCATCCACCGATGAACAGAATTTGTTATTCGCATTGTAGAAACGGATAGAAGTATCCATCGGTTACATCAGCCCTGCAAAAAAAACAGCAATTTATAAAGATATCCATGAAACTTTTCAATATACTAGTAGCATAGCACATTTATCTGTAAGATACTGTGAGCTAGCCAACATTGGACAGAATGTCCGGCAAACCACTTCCGGTAAAAAACGCCACCACTTCGTCGCCTGGCTGTAAAAAGCGGGTTGCCAGCAACTGATGATATGCTGCGATGGTTGCGGCAGCTTCGAGGGCAATTGACATGCCTTCGCGCCTGGCCGCGTATCGCACCATCTCTTGCATCGTTGCGTCGCTCACGCTCAGTGCTGTCCCATCACTGTCACGTACTGCTTGTAGTATAAGCCGGTCTCCAATGGCCGACGGTACGCGTAGTCCAGCCGCCTGCGTGTGAGCCTGGTCAGACGCCCACTCTTCTGCCTCTATTTTGCCCTCCTGAAAGGCTCGTACCAGGGGCGCGCAACCCTCTGCCTGGACAAGGATCATTTTCGGCAGGCGTGAGTCATGGAGCCAGCCCAACCGTCGTAATTCGGCAAACGCTTTCCACATTCCTACGACGCCCGTCCCCCCACCAGCAGGGTAGATGATGGCATCAGGGAGACGCCAGCCCAATTGTTCAGCCAGTTCCAGCCCCATCGTCTTCTTCCCCTCGGCCCGATAAGGTTCTCGTAATGTGGCTACATTGAACCAGTCGCGCTGGTTCACGACTTCTGTGGCGACGCGACCGGCGTCACTGATCAGCCCTTTGATCAACTCCACCTCCGCTCCATAGAGGCGTGCCTGTTCGATGCAGGCTCTGGGCGCGTCTTCAGGTGCGACCACATAAGCGGGGAGACCCGCCCGCGCCGCATAAGCCGCCATAGCCGCTCCTGCATTGCCTGCCGTTGGCGTAGCCAGCCCCCGCACGCCCAGCTCAACCGCGCGTGATACCGCGGCTGCCATGCCACGGGCTTTGAAGCTCCCGGTGGGATTCTGTCCTTCATCTTTGATCAACAGGTGCGATTCGCGTTCCATACCTGCCGGCGCCAGTCGTGGAGCTGGCAGCAGGGGAGTCATGCCCTCACCGAGTCCCTGGATATGCGCTTGCTCTCGCACTGGCAGAAGCTCGTGATAGCGCCACATTGTTGCCTCGCGCCCGGCTAGCTCCTCCTTTGTTAGCTCATGAGCCAGCGTATTAAGATCATATTGGGCCAGCAATGGTCTGGAGCAGCAGGGGCTGATGGTCTGCACCCGGTCTGCCTCGTAATCATGATGGCAGACGCTACAAGTCAAATGGCTGAGATAGCTGAAACGTTTTCCCATGAACCATAGTATAACACATTTCTTTTCCAGGATAAGCACGCGCCGGCCTTTTTATACTACCAATGGCGGAAATGCCTCTTTCTAAGCACAGCAGGGCTTTTCCGTTTTCGTCATGCTCGCAGGGCGAAGCCCTGCTCGCAAGGGGAGAGAGGTGCCCCGAACGGGGCGCGAACCCCGGCAGCAGGAGTCAGAGGAGAGGACAACGGAAAAGCCCTGCTAAGCACAGCCTGTGTCTTGCTATTGCATGACGTTTCTGCTACCATGATGGCATGGCAGTTCATCAAATACAAGCGCAAAACTGGAATATTGTCGGTCATGAGCATTCTATAGATATTCTGCGTCGGACGATTGCAGCTCAACAGGTGCGGCACGCTTATCTGTTCGTTGGGCCGCAGCGTATCGGCAAGAGCCTGTTAGCCCAACGCTTTGCACAGACCTTGCTCTGTACCGACGGAGCCGATCCCCTGGTGGCTCCCACTGATCCCTGCAATGTTTGTCTTTCATGTCGCAAAGCGTTGCATGGGAACCATCCCGATTTACATGTGATTAAGAAGACCGCCGACAAGCAATTTATTCTGATTGAACAGGTGCGAGACCTGCAAAATGCGTCGGCCCGCCGCACGTTAGAAGGGCGGCGCAATATTTTCATTATTGAGAATGCGCACGAAATGAATCTACAAGCGGCCAATTGCCTGCTAAAAACGCTGGAAGAGCCAGAGCCGGATGTAGTGCTGCTCCTCACAGTTCCTGACGCCGGGCTGCTCCTGCCCACTATTCTCTCTCGCGTGCAGCAAATCCCGATGCAATTGCTAACCATCGCACAAATCAAGCAGGCTTTAGAGCAACGTTGGGATGTCAAATCGCGAGAGGCCGAGCTGATTGCTGCGCTGGCGGCTGGCCGGATGGGCTGGGCTGTGCAGGCGGCAGAAAATGAGGAGTTGTTGGCTGAACGCAAGGAGCAGTTAGAATTGCTGGCGAATTGCCCCACGATGAGCCGGGTGCAGCGATTCGAGGTCGCACAGCGACTCAGTGCGGACTCCGACAAGGCAGATGCTTTGCTTGAACTATGGCTATTATGGTGGCGTGACATTGTCCTGATCGCCAATGGCTGCTCTGACCTGATCGCCAATGTGGATATGCTGGATGTCTTAAAAAAGCATGCCACAAAGATTGGCCCAGCAGAAGCCGAACGGATGGTGCATGCCATCTTGCGCACCCGAACGTCTATAGAGCAAAATGTAAATGTACGTGTTGCGCTCGAAGTGTTAATGCTCGACCTGCCTACAATCAGGTAGGGGCGCCGGGCAGGCGCAAGGCACAGCCCCTATGGGAACATGAAATCAGGTGGGGGCAGGCAGAAGGCACAGCCCCTACAGAAAGAGGAGTACCCGATGCGAACCGACTATAAGCACCTGCTCGTGCGGCAGGAAGATGGCGTGCTGACAATGACGATGAATCGGCCAGAGGTGTTGAACGCGTTTAACGATCTCATGCTGGATGAACTGACGGAGGTTGCTGAGGCTGCTGCCAGCGACGAGACTGTGCGCTGCGTGGTCCTGACCGGCGCGGGTAGGGCCTTTGGTGCCGGACAGGATCTCTCCAGTTTTGCGCACAGAGATGCCAGCAATGGGCATGGCGGCGCGGTAAGCGAACACCTGAAGAAGTATCATCGCCTCGTTTATGCGCTTCACGGCATGCCAAAGCCTGTGATTGCGGCTGTTCACGGCGCGGCAGCCGGTATTTCGTGTAATATTGCACTGGCCTGTGACATGCGTATCGCCGCTGACAACGCTCGCTTTATTCAAGCCTTTGCCCGCATCGGGCTGGTGCCCGATGGCGGCGGCGGCTATTTCTTGCCCCGGCTGGTGGGATTGGGCAAGGCAATGGAACTGGCAATGCTGGCCGACGAGGTGAGCGGGCCGGAAGCTGAGCGCATCGGCCTGGCTAACAAGTGCGTGCCATTGGCCGAGTTTGAAACTGCGACGATGGATTTCGCGCGCCGCCTGGCAAATGGGCCGACGCGCTCCTATGGCTTGATCAAAGAGCTGATGTATACGGCTCTCGACTGCGATTTGCCTGCGGCCCTGACGTTGGAGGGCAAGATGCAAGACCAGGCGATTATGACCGCCGACCACAGAGCCGGGGTGGAAGCCTTTTTGCAGAAGCGTGCTCCCAAATTTACCGGTAAGTAGTTGTTGTGCGCATCAATACCCTGTCTTACAGCAATAGCCAGACGCAAGGAGCGCGCCGACGCGAGTGGCTGCGCCAGCACACTCCCCAGCATTTACAGCAGTGCTCGACGTTGATGTTACAGGCATTGCGGCAGCGTGGGCTGGCAACGTCGCGCTGCACGCTGGTGCTGGGTGCAGGCGCCTGCACCGAGATTCCTCTGGCTGAACTGGCCCGCGCCTCCGATGAAGTAGTCCTGGCCGATCTCGATCAGAGCGCGTTGCAGCAAGGACGGGACGAACTGCCGTCGCCAGCACTGCGCAAACGCGTTCGCCTCGTTCAAGCCGATCTGAGCGGTGGCGTTAGCTCCCATCTCAATCAGCTCGTCAGGCAACAGGACTGGCATAAGCTCGCCGTTGCTGGTGCGCAAACTTTTTTTGATGCCATCGCTCAATGCCTGGAAGGTTGCTTCGTTCCAGACCCGCCGCAGATTCAGCATCTTTTTCCCGGCGAGGCTGGTCTGGTTATTAGTTCGCTGCTCGTCTCGCAGCTTTTCAGCTATCCCATTCTTGACCTGCTCGATATGGTACAGCAGGTTGCTCCCGCGTTGCAGGGAGAGCAGGAGCGCCATCGACGTTATCAGGATGCAGCTCAGGCGTTCCGTACCCGTATCATCAAAGCCCATCTGCACCTGCTGCGTACCCTGCTTGATCTTGATGGCGTTATTGTGCTGCTCAGTGATGTGCGCGGCTTCGCCTTTAACGTCTATGGTACCGATCACGATGCAAAGCATACACGCGGCATTCCGCTGGTGCCGTACGCCTTCTTCGATCTGGTTGCTGAAACCTTCACCGTGGTGGAAGAAGCCCGATGGCAATGGCTGACCGATCTTCCTGAAAAAGAGCGACCGGGACGCGGGTATGAAGTTGTTGGATATATTGCGGCCGGCAGCTCTCTACGGGGCATTCCACAGTATTTTGTCAAAGAGCATTAACACCTGCTATACCAAGCCTCTGGCTATCAGCTTTTTGCTTCTGCAAGAGTTGGGAGAGTTGCGAGCCTGGGATAATCATCGTGGGTACGAACAACCTGCTCAATTGCTGTCATGACAGCCAGCGCCTGATGCTCGCGCCAGGGACGAGCTACAACCTGTACGCCGATAGGCAAGCCCGCACTGCCCAGCTCAACCTTGCGCGCAGTCTGCTCGATGATATCTCTGCTCGGCTGGCGTTCCATCTCCTCATCAGCTTGAACGCGGGTGACGGGAACAACGCCGGTAGGATAGCCGACGACGTTGTAGAGCACGGTATAGCCGCCTGCCGTGCTAAGATCGCGCGTGCTGCCGTGCGTAAACGCCGGAAGCGAGCAGGCAGAGCAAAGGATAATGTCGAATGGGCCGCCATCTGCCTGGTCAAGAGCTTTTTTAAAGCGGCGCTGGTACGCCATCTGCGCCTCGATAAGCTGCCAGTAATGCTGGGTATCGCGGTACCCGAAGTGTTGGAGAATGCGCGCTGTGCCGTGCTGGCCCAGCAGTTGGAGCATCGCGCCGAGGATGGAGAGGGTTGGTCGTGAGCGTTGAGCAAGCATTGCCAGGGTAGCGATGCGCGGATCTCGTTTATCGCGCCCAAGCACCTTATTAACTCCTCTCGCGCCATCCGCGCTCAAGACTCCATAAAAAATCCCGACCGCCTCGTGAACATCAGGAGGTACCCATTCGCTCACCTGAGCGCCGGATCGGCGTAAAATATCTGCGGTTTGCAGCACTGCGCGGCGTACAGCGGGAGCGGGCGTTAATGTGCCATCATCGATATAGTAGGCGATGCGCAGTTGCGAAATGTTTACAGAAGCAGGATCGCCCAGCGGCATCGGCGGTTCGGTTGTGGGATTGCGGCCACCGTTGATCACCTCCAGACCGAGTGCGACATCGTCAACGTAACGGGCCAGCACTCCCACCTGACTGACAATTGCGCGCTGCCCGATGGGGGAGCTATAGCGACCGGCATCCGGCGTGCGCCCGCTGGTCGGCTTGATGCCCGCGATGCCGCAGAAGGTAGCCGGAAAACGGATGCTGCCGCCGATATCGGTTCCCAATCCCATTGGCGAGCCGCCTGCCGCAATGATCGCTGCCTGCCCGCCGCTGCTGCCCCCGGAAGTCCGTTCCAAATTCCAGGGATTGTTGGTGCGACCATAGATCGGGTTATCGCTTTCCGCGAAAAGCAGAAGCTGCGAGACGTTCGTTTTGCCGAGGATGATTGCGCCCGCTTGCCGCATACGTGCCACATAGAGATCATCTTCAGTAGAAAGCAGCGTGGCGCGTGAGGGGATGCCGAAGGTTGCGGGCGTGCCTTCCAGCTCCAGACACTCCTTGATGGTAATGGGTACTCCATGCAAGGGACCGGAGATGTCGCCTTTTGCCCGCTCTTCATCTGCCTTGCGCGCCTCTGCTCGCGCGGCCTCGTAGCGTTTGACCACCACCGCGTTCAGTGTGGGATTGACGCGCTCAATTTGCTCGATGTGGGCTTCGACCGCCTCTGTGGAAGTGATATCACCGTGGGCGATCATAGCGGCCAGTTCCCTGGCAGAACGATTGATAAGTTCCATTATAAGCTTTCCCCCTTGAAACTACAGTTGTTCTGGAAGATTCAACGAATGCCTGTTTCGGGTTAAAGCTATTATATGCTACAGCAGGGCTTGTCGTTCAATTTAAGAAGGCCATGCAAGATTAAGCCATCACTGGTTTTGACGTTGACAATAGGATCATGATGTTTTTCTTCTATCTCTTTTCCTATTGTAGCCTCTTTTAGCTCCCCGCACAAGCCGATCAAACTAAACGCCAGGGCTATTTACTTCTTCTTTTTGCCCCCTTCGGGGCGAGGGGGGGAGAAGAATGAGCGGGGACAATTCGCTAGATCGCGACGTACCCCGCGCCCCGCAAGGAGGCTGCCGCCCCCTTGACCCCCGCTTGGCAGACGGTATTCCCAACGTTGCAACAGCCCTGACTAAACGCAGGGCTTTTCCGTGTTCCTCTCCTCTTGCGAGCAGGACTTCGTCCTGTGAGCATGACGAAAACGGAAAAGCCCTGAACTAAACGAGCCGTGGAGGGCTTGCTGATAATTGATTAGCAAAAAGAGCACACCCGTATATTTTTCTCGCGGATGTGCTCTTTCAACTGTGCCAAACTGCATCAGTAGTTTAGCTGTATTGCCTTGTTATGCTTTAGCAACGGGCATGGCTGCCACGTCTGTCAGGGCAAGGTCAAGCAGCTCTATTGCCTGGTCGATGTCGCTGGCGGTCAGGATCAATGGGGGGATCATGCGCAGCGTCTTCGCTCCGGTATTGTTCAGCAGCAGGCCGTGCTCCAGGGCTTGCTGAACGATTACGGGGGCCAGATCGTGCTTGACGTTGACCGCCCGCATCAGGCCGCGACCGCGTGGGCTGTCGATGAAGGGATACTTTTCGCAGAGCCCTTCCAGCTTGGTGCGCAGGTATTCGCCCATCTTGGCTGCGTTCTCGATCAGATTCCCCTCGACGATGGTTTTGATTGTCGCGGTACCTGCCGCGCAGGCGATGGGGTTGCCGCCAAAGGTGGTGCCATGATCGCCGTAGACGAATACGTCGGTGCGCGGATCGGTGAGCATAGCGCCGATGGGAACGCCGCCTGCCAGGCCCTTTGCCATCGTTACGATGTCGGGGCGGATGCCGTAGTATTCCCAACTGAAGAAGTAGCCGGTGCGGCCCATACCCGCCTGAACCTCGTCGCAGATCAGTACCAGATTCTGTTCGTCGCACCACTGGCGCAGGCCCTGCATATATTCTTTAGAAGTAGGCCAGATTCCTCCCTCGCCCTGTACAGCCTCAACCAGGATCGCTATCGTTTTCTCGCTTGTGGCCTCTTTCACGGCTTCCAGATTGTTAAAGGGTACCTGTTTAAAGCCATCGGGCAGGGGAACCCAGGTGGCCTGATATGATGCCTGCCCGGTTGCCGCGGTGGTCGCAAGCGTACGACCGTGGAAGCTGCCCTCCATGCTGATGACCTCGTAGGCTCCGTTGCGATGCAGACGCCCATATTTACGAGCCAGCTTGATAGCTCCCTCGTTTGCCTCTGCTCCGCTGTTCGAGAAGAACGAGCGCATCCCCTTACTCTGGATGCTGAGCTGTTCCGCCAGCTCAACCTGGCGCACGTTGTAATACAGGTTGGAGACATGGACGAGTTCGGTTACCTGGTGCTGTACCGCCTCGACAACGGCTGGATGGCAATGTCCTAGCACATTGACAGCAATGCCCGCCACGAAATCAAGATACTCTTTGCCATCACTATCCCATACACGCGCGCCTGCCCCTCGGACGAGCGTGATCGGCTGGCGCTTGAACGTTCCCTGGTAATACTTATGCTCCAGGGCGGCCCAGTCGCGCTGATTCAACTCTGTTGTTGCCATATGTTTTCTCCTGATTCTCTATCCACACGTAACCCCGGGTGGTACGCACTCGGAGCGGGCAGATGCAAGACCTGCTCCTACGTGACTAACGTGTATATCCTGATTCTCTATCCGTCGCAGGACAGGGGCTGTAGGGGCGATCCCTTGCGGTTGCCCTGATCCTACGTGGTTATCGTGTATATAATGTATTTTCGTCAATATAGCCGTGGGTCAGGTCGCAACCCCAGGCGGTCGCCTGCCCATTGCCGAGATGAAGGTCAACCGTAATCGTAACCTCGCTGCCCGCCATCGCTGCCCGCGCCTGCTCCTGATTGTATTGAGCAGCCACACCCTGGCGCGTGACCTGCACATTGCCGATGGAAATATCGTATGTGTCCTGATGCAACTGGCAGCCGCTGGCTCCCAGCGCCGCCACGATACGTCCCCAGTTAGGATCGCCACCGGCCAGCGCGCATTGCCAGAGCGGGGAGAGCGTGATGCCGCGCGCCGCTTTGACCGCGTCAGCTTTGTCTCGCGCCCCGCGCACATGTACCGTCATCAGCCTGGTCGCTCCCTCGCCGTCGCGCGCCATTTCGCGTGCCAGGTACTGCGTGACGCGACGCAACGCTTCGCGGAACGTGCCCGCCTCTGGATGCTGAGCGTTAATTGGCGCGTTGCCTGCCAGACCGTTGGCGAAGAGGACGCAGGTGTCGTTGGTGGACATATCGCCGTCCATTGAAATCATGTTGAACGAATCGTCAACGGCGGTTCGCAGCTCATCGCGCAACCAGCTATATTCGAGGGCGGCATCGGTTGTCAGGTAGCAGAGCATCGTCGCCATATTGGGATAGATCATGCCCGCGCCCTTCGTGACTCCGCCCAGCCGTACGGTTCGCCCATCAATCTGGAATTCCAGCGCCATGCGTTTGGGCCGTGTATCGGTGGTCAGGATCGCCTCAGAGAAGGCATCGCCGCGCTCTTTGCTCAGCTCCATCTCTTGTACGCCTGCTTCGATCTTCTCTATCGGCAACTGACGACCAATAATGCCGGTGGAAGAGCAGAGCACCAGATCTTTGGCTACATGGAAGCGAGCGGCTACAAACTCGGTCATCCGGTTTGCGTTCCGTAATCCTTGCTCGCCCGTGGCGCAATTGGCGTTGCCGCTATTGACGATGACCGCCTGCGCCTTGCCGCCTTGCAGATGTTTCTGGCAGATAAGCACCGGAGCAGCTCGGGTAGCACTGGTGGTGAAGGTACCCGCAGCAATGCAAGGGACGTCCGATAATAAAATAGCCAGATCTTTGATCGAGGCGTCCGATTTGATACCGCAGGATGTAGCGCCGGCGCGGAAACCCTGGGGAGCGGTTACGCAGTTATCAACCTCACGAAATAGTTCAGACACTAAAACACCTCCTCCTAAAAGTAAAAAGCTCCAGGTCACGCAAGCACATCCCAGGAGAAAAGCTCTAGACCTGGAAGACTGCGAGCCGGGAACTTTTTTGCGTAACCTTATTGTACTATGTGGGCATAACTCTGCACAACCCCTTGCACAATTAGCCTTTGTTAGAAGATACCAAGAAAACTTAATGTGAAGGCTATGGTATCTATGACGGCATGTGTGATGGCACAGGCCCATAAATTGCGCCTGCTGCCAAAGTAGAGTAGCCCTAGCAGTACGCCACTGACGGCCACTATAATCATGCCATCGAGGTGTTCGTAAGCGTGAGCGCTGCCGAAGACCGCTGCCTGGATAAAGAGCGCGATAGTCCATCCCCAGAAGCGACGTCCTAAGAGGTCGGCTAGACGGTTGAGCAGGTAGCCACGAAAGACCATCTCTTCGACGAAGCCCGCTGATGTCCATGAGCTAATCAAGTTGTAGATAAAGTCGAGGATACTCTCATGAGGCGGAGGAGTTACGGGATGTGTTGGCGGTAGGGGTGGTGGAGGGAAAAAATGGCTGACAATAGGGCTAACAGCGAACTGCTGTAGGATGAAGTAGAGGATGCCGAATGAAAGGCCAAGCGTCACTGTACGCCGTATGCTTGCTGAGCCGTTGAGCCCTAGCGCGCTCCAGTTCGTACCTTGCAACCATAGCAGAGCCATTACTATCAAAAATATCGATATTAGCGGAACTACACCTGCAAAAGAAAGCAGCTCTACTAACGCTATTATAAAGAGAATCTCTGCCGCGATAAGTACTTTATTGTGTCGCATTAAAATAATGCTGCGGCCACGCAACGAATTGACGTCAATTGAGGTCGTTCCTGCACGGGATATGTCAGGTGTGGAAAGTCTTCCCTGCGTATCTGCTCTATCATCGCGCGATTCTATCACAAATATGTTGCCTTCCGGGTCTTTTCCGTCGCACTGCTGTACCCCTGTCGTGGGAGAATGTATCTCGGCCATCGCTACGTCTTGCTCGATCAGATCATAGCGGGTGCCGTAAATATTTTCTACGTGGAAAACCAGCCTGGGACTATCTTCTCCAGGAACGCCTTTTCGGCCTGTATGCAGTATAAGTATGCATGAACCTGTATCTAGCTCCACTGAGTAAAAGTCTCGAAAATCTTTCACCCCTACTGGCTGTTTAACTGCAAAGCCCAGAATATCGTGATAGAAAGATACCTGTCGATTCATATCCTGCACGTATAAAATAACTTTGCTGAGTTCGTTCGTGCCAGTTGTAATCAAATGCTCATCCTCCCTGTGAGTCATGTTCCAGGCGCAAAACGCAGAGAAATAATTTGTCTATGTTAATGATATTTCTGCTTGTTTTGCCCCCATATTTAAAAATAGAAAAGGAGAGATACAATAGAAAACCTGAACGGTATCGCCTGTGCGATAGGAATGGTGCGCGCAAATGAAGAGAGGGAAAGATCAATCCCCTCTCTCATCAGATCAATTCTGTGTGTTAGCCTCGCCATTGTATGGGAGCTGGATTGGCGATGATGCGGAATAGGATGCGCCCGGGAGCGGTAAGCCTTTAGGCTCAATTGGGTGCGTTGGATCGATCCCTGGCATCCCTGCAAGCACCGAAGGACCCTCTAGCTGCTCATCATTAAGCGGCTGATTGAAAAGAGACTCGAAGAGCGGCCCTTCCAGCGTCTCCTCTTTGATCAGGCGTTCGCTGATCATGATCAGGCGGGTTTTGTTTTGCAGCAGGATGTTATAGGCTTTATCGAATGCCTCCTGAATGATGTTGCGCACCTCTTCATCCACTTCGCGAGCGGTTTGCTCGCTGTAGTTGCGCTGTTCGCCAAAATCGCGGCCCAGGAAGACCAGTTCCTCTTTATGACCAAGCGCCATCGGGCCGATGCGGTTGCTCATGCCATACTCGGTGACCATCGAGCGCGCAATTTTTGTTACACGCTCGATATCATTTGACGCTCCGGTCGTCACTTCGCCGAAGATGATCAGCTCCGCCACATGGCCGCCGAGCGCATAAGCAAGCGTATCCTCAAACTGCGGCTTGCTCCACAGGTAGCGGTCCTCGGTTGGGAGCAGCATCGTGAAGCCACCCGCCTGGCCGCGGGCCACAATGGATACTTTATGGACCGGATCGGTGTTGGGGAGCATGCGCGCGACCAGCGCATGGCCCACTTCATGATAAGCCGTGATGGCTTTCTCCCGCTCGCTGATGATGCGACTCTTACGCGCGGGTCCGGCTATGACGCGGTCAATGGCCTCTTCAAGCTCGCTCATGCCGATCCTGCGTTTATTGCGCCGCGCCGCCAGGATAGCAGCTTCGTTCAGCAGATTGGCGAGGTCCGCCCCGGAGAAGCCAGGGGTTTGTTTGGCTAGCGTGTCCAGAGAGATGTTGGTTTCCAGTGGCTTGCCTTTCACATGTACCTGGAGGATCGCGATGCGCCCGCGAATATCGGGCCGATCAAGCACCACCTGCCGGTCGAAGCGTCCGGGCCGTAACAGCGCGGGATCAAGCACATCGGGGCGGTTCGTCGCCGCGATCACAATCACATTAGTGTTCGTGTCAAAGCCGTCCATCTCGACAAGGATCTGGTTCAGTGTTTGCTCGCGCTCATCGTGGGAGCCTCCCAATCCTGCCCCACGCTGGCGGCCAACTGCATCAATCTCATCAACGAAGACGATACAGGGGCTATTGCGTTTAGCTTGCTCGAAGAGGTCACGCACGCGGCTCGCGCCAACGCCGACGAACATCTCCACAAATTCAGAGCCGCTAATGCTGAAGAACGGCACCCCTGCTTCTCCTGCGACTGCGCGCGAGATCAGCGTCTTTCCCGTTCCCGGCGGTCCAACGAGCAGCAGGCCCTTTGGAATGCGAGCGCCGAGAGCGGCGAACTTTTCAGGATATTTGAGAAATTCGACGATCTCTTGTAGCTCTTGCTTGGCCTCCTCAACTCCTGCTACATCAGTAAAAGTCACCGTTGGCTTGTTGCCCATAAACATGCGAGCGCGGCTCTTCCCAAACGACATCGCCTGATTATTGCTTCCCTGCGCCTGGCGCACCATGAAGATCAGCAGACCGCCCAGCAGTAAGAAAGGAATGAGGCCGCCAAGCGTCCCAAGCCAGTTCCAGAAGTTGTTGGGGGATTCGTATTGCAGAATGAGGAGGCTATTATTGGTGTAGTCAATGTTATTGTCTTTTAGTACTTTTGTAATGTCGAAACTATCATTAATGGTGGCATCTTCTTTGGGGGCGTCGTTCCCTTTGCCCCGCGTCAACGTCAGGGTATTGCTGGAGACGGTCAGCGTATCCTGCTGGTTCTTTTTCATATCTGCCTGGAGATGATTTAAGAGCGTGGACACGTTGGCCTGGGTGACATTCGATTGTGGACGGAAAATAAAAATGATGACTACAGCGATAGCCAGGATGGCCAGAAGCCAGAAAAAACTCGTTCTGAGCCATTTCCCACTGTTCGACATCTGGGGCTTCCTCTCTACTACTATGGCAAACGCATGAGCTACATATGTTCTATATGTACATAGGCTACCGAGTATTCAATGCCTGATTCTTGTGCGCTTTATTATAGCACACTTGCTGATTGATCTCATGTACAATATTTTTAATCAAAGCTATGACTACCAGTAATACCTCTTATTCAATAACACTACGTAAATCAGGAAGTCAGTTTGTCTCCTTCTCGCTGGGTCGGGCAAGTACCAATCCCCATACTGAGAGAGCGCCCGCCGCCAGTAATGGAGCGGCGCAAGCCTCTAAGGTTGCTCCAGTAGTGCAAACATCGTCTACCATTAGTATTTTACGTCCAGAGAGCGTTTCAGTTGCAAGTGGCTGTATACAGTTAAAGGCTCCGAAGACGTTGCGTTTGCGCTCGCTGGCTGTCAGACCTACCTGTGGAGGCGTTGCCCGTACGCGTTTTACGATAGTATCGTGCAGGGGCAACCCTGTTCGGGTGGCGCATACCTTCGCCAGCAAGTGGGCCTGGTTATAGCCGCGTTGGCGCTCTCGCTCGCTGTGGAGCGGCACCGGGATGATGATATCGGCCTGCATGCTGTATGCCATGTAGGTTCGCGCCAGCAGTGCGCCAAGTGGCTCAGCCAGGCGTGTATTGCCGGTGTATTTAAGGGCATGAATGCACGAACGCAAAGGATCGGTATGGAGGCTGCTTGCTCGTAGCCCGTTCATCTGTAGTGGCTGGTAATAGCAGGATGGACACAAGCCACCAGGGTCAAGCCGCGAGCAGCAGTAGTAGCAACGAGCGGATGTCAGCGGCTTGATTTGCGCTATGCAGGATGAGCAGAGCACGGTTCCACCGCGCTGGCACCCTGCGCACTGTGGGGGGAAAAGCGTATCAAGCATAACCTGAATAACTCGTTCCAGGTGAAGTATAGGCAAAGCAGTAGTCAGGGGCCACCTCCACGTCTATAAGCACGTTCGCCTCTTTACTATACTGGAGACGGGCAAAAATTGCAACATAGAGATAGGCGATTGCTTTTGATCTACGAAAGCAATCGCCTATCTTTGTTAGAGCAGAGAACTGTATATTACCCGTCCGCCGCCTTACGCATCGTGGGGAAGGCGATCACGTCGCGGATCGACTCCTGATCGGCCATCAGCATACAGATGCGGTCAACGCCGATGCCAAGTCCGCCGGTGGGAGGCATCCCCACCTCCATCGCCTCCAGAAAATCCTCGTCCAGCACCTGGGCTTCGTCATCGCCCTGGGCGCGTTGGCGCATCTGGTCCTCGAAGCGGGCGCGCTGTTCCAGCGGATCGTTCAGTTCGGTGTACGCATTGCCGCACTCCAGGCCACCGATGAATGGCTGAAAGCGTTCAACCAGTTCGGGCGTTAAGCGATGCTGCTTCGTCAATGGCGAGATATCAAGCGGGTAGTCGATTAAGAACAACGCCTGCTTGAGTTCAGGAATGCCTTTACGGAACATTGCGCCCAGCAAGTCATCGATCAGGCGGCCACGACCGTGGTGAGGATCAACCTCGTAGCCCTGCGCGCGCATCTCGGCAGCCAGGCTCTCCCGATCAGGAAACCTGTTGGGATCAATCCCAGTATATTCAGCAACAGCATCCAGTAGAGGGATGCGCTTCCAGGGCGGAGTCAGATCAATTTCCGTCCCCTGATACGTAATAATGGGCGTGCCTTTGACCTCCTGGGCGATGTAAGCGATCATCTCTTCGACCAGTTTCATGATATCGTTATAATCAGCGTACGCCTGATAGCATTCCAGCATCGTAAATTCGGGGTTATGGCTGCGGTCGATCCCTTCGTTACGGAAGTTTCGTCCGATTTCATAGACGCGCTCAAAGCCGGCTACGATTAATCGCTTGAGGTAGAGCTCAAGCGCAATACGCAGATACAGATCGCGATCCAGCGCATTATGATGGGTGATAAAAGGCCGCGCCGTAGCTCCTCCGTAGAGTGGTTGTAGTATGGGCGTCTCGACCTCTATATAGTCCTGGCTCTCCAGGAAGCGTCGCATCGCGCTAATCGTGCGGCTGCGTATGACGAAGACCTGCTTGACCTCATCGCCGTTCGCGATGAAATCCAGGTAGCGTTTGCGCTGGCGCAGGTCCTTATCTTCTAATCCGTGATGCTTCTCGGGCAAAGGACGTAACCCTTTGGCGAGCAGGCGATAGCGGAGCACATGGAGCGTGCGTTCGCCTGTGCGTGTCACAAACAGGAAACCGGTAGCTTGAATGAAATCGCCCAGGTCCAGGAGCTTAATGGAGCGGTATGCCTCCTCGCCCAGATCGTTGATGCGGAAGTAGCACTGCATGCTGCCCGTGCCATCCTCGATTTTGGCGAAGGCGGCCTTGCCCATCTCACGCAGCAGGCGGATGCGTCCAACGATGGTATAGGAGCCTTCCGGGCCGGCAAACTCATCAAAATGTGCAAGAATGTCCGCGATTGTATGGGTACGCTCGGCGCTGTTGGGATAGGGATTGATGCCCTGTTCCCGGAAAGCGTGCAGGCGTTGTATACGTATATCTCGTTCGTCTGTCATAATTGTATTCCTCTCAACAAGCGTGCCAGGCAGCATGCGTAAGATATGATGGGCAAATGATCTAATAATATTGCATACGGCTAGAAGCTGCCGGTACATGGTCCCACCTATTGTAACATTGTTTTAATCCGATGGGTAGACCATCTATTGATGTTTAGTGCATAGAGAAAAACCTGTGGCCCGCCATCGAGGCCGCAGGTTTTCAATTGCTGTTGCTGTTAGTTTTTAGGAGAGCAACTCACTCAATAGAGAGAATGGTATACTCCTTGACACCCCCTGGCGTCGAGACGATCACCTGATCACCGGCCACATGTCCTAAAAGCGCCTTCCCCACTGGCGACTCATTTGAAATACGCCCGGCGCTCGGATTGGCCTCATAAGCTCCAACAAGTGTATAGTGGCACTCACGGCCCTCGGCTGTACGGAGATGGACAATCGACCCGAGAGAGACCACGTCGGTGCGTGCGCGATCAATGATCTTCGCTTTTGCCAGGAGCTGCTCCAGCTCCATAATGCGCCCTTCCAGGCGTGCCTGCTCGTTTTTAGCGTCCTCATAAGCTGCATTATCGATGACGTCGCCCGACTCTTTTGCGTCATGTAGGTACTGAGCGACCTCAGACCGCTTGGTTGTGCGCAGAAACTCCAGTTGGCTGAGTACGCGCTGTATGCCCTCACTGGTAAGGAATACGTCCTGTGTCTCCATGTTCTGTTTCCCCTCATTCGGCGGTGGAAGCGTCTCTTCCACCATTGTTACTCTTCCATCAATCACTCTGTGGGATATCCGATGTCCCCCCAGGTAACGTTGATCTGTGTCCCTGAATGACTACGGAGTAACAGCTCTCCGGTATCATTCACATCATCAGCAAAGCCGCTGATAAGCTTGGTGCCCTGATGCACCTCAATGAGGCGACCGAGCGTTGATAATTGACGACGCCACTGCTCTCGTATCAGTCGAGAAGTGGTTCCATAAGCCGCAGCTACGGGATCTTGCATTTCCTGTTGCAGGGCCAGATGGCGCGTCTCAAGGTGGAATAGCAAGCGAGCAATAAATGCTTCTCGGCTGACCATATGGCCGCAGGCCGTTTCGAGCGTGATAGCTTTCGCCGTCAGCGCCGGATCGGCTTGCAGAGTGCCTGTTCCATACTCGGCAACCTGCTCGATCTGTCCGTTGACGTTAACCCCTATACCTACAACAGCAATCATATGACCAAAGTGATCATGGCTGGTCTCAATCAGGATACCAGCGACCTTGCGATCTTCAATCAGGACATCGTTGGGCCATTTGATCGTAGCCGTAAGCCCACAGATGTCGGAGATTGCGTCAACCACAGCAAGCGCAGCGATCATTACCAGCAGGTGAGGTGGGAATAGTGGTCGGAGAATGATAGATACCAGCGCGTTCAGGCCGTAAATATCTATCCAGCGTCGTCCTTGCCTACCTTTGCCCGCCGTCTGACTCTCGGTAAGTACGACTACCCCTTCCTCTGATCCCTGATGGGCCAATTGCATTGCCTGCGTATTGGTCGAATCTAGCTTAGGTATATACACTAAGCGCTTTCCCAAGCCAAAACATTGTGTATCCAGTTGAGATTGTAATTGTTCTATATCAAGCCGCCTGGAATGGACTGTCTCAAACGTATTCAAACGCCACCACTTTACTTCTATCTGCTTATTTGCCTATAGTGATTCTGGCTCAGCTACGAGCATAGAAGCAGCAAATAGATAATGTGCTCGCCAGGGTTATGGTAAGCGCTGTATGGGTCAGCTCAAAATATTTCTGGATAGTAGTATAGAGGTGTATACTATATTTACCGGGTATATCATAAGTGACCAGATATCACGAAAAGAGCTTTAGCCGATAAAAAAACCAGAGCAACGGCAAGAATGGAGTTCCGCCTTCGCTCTGGAATCGCTGCACAAGCAGGCTGGATTACATAACCTACCAGTGTATCGTTTCGACCCTCGCGGTTATCCTGCCAGGGACGACGGAGAAGAGAGGTTGGCTAACGCCCTGCCTCCCTCGTCTGGAAGGTGTGGGAATCTACAACGCTGCCTGCGCAGCTACATAATTGATCCATTTACACACCACCTCCTTTCATTGGAAGGTATTGTACCATTAGCCTTTAACAGTTGTCAAGCTTTTTCTAAAAACTCGTATATTCGGTGCCGTTCGAAAATAGGTTGAGGTCTGTTGTAGAGAGCCGCGAGGCCATTGCATCGCTTGTGAAGATTGTGTGAAAACCGGACTGAAGCGGTCGATATCTTAACTACTAAATTCGCCTGTTGGGGCGTATAATTTAAGAGGACGTCATGCTCTAAACGGAAGATGAAAAGGAGACTCCTCATATGGCTATTGAACGGACTGCTCATCCCTACATTATTCGCGATTCGACAATTTATGGCGGAGAACCCATCGTGGACGGAACGCGTACCGCTGTGCGCCATATCGTCCTGTCATTTCAGGGCGGCCAGGACCCGGAGGAGATTGCGGCCCATCAGCGTCTCTCTCTGGCGCAAGTCTATGATGCTATCAGCTATTTTTATGATAACGAAGAAGAAATTAAACATTACATTCGTAATGAATCCTGGGGAAGCTAACGGACGCATATTGGAGCAGATGACTCTGGCACGTTGATACTAAAAAGTTAGTAGTCATGCGAGCCTCCGTATTCTCATTTCTGGCGCGGTTGTGGGCGTCATCCACGGACGAGTCAATACGCCTTTTTGATGAGTCAATATTGATTTATGTGAATAGCGCGTTTTTTATCTGTTGATACTCCGAAAGGCGCAAATTTCCAACTGATCCGTTGCCTATTTCGTATTCTGGGCAAACTTCCTCTAGCCAAAAAGCTGCTTTATGCGTTATACTATGTATTGTATAGTAGCATTCAATAAGGTAGTTGGTAGATTCCTGGTTGCCAGTCTTACAGCCGGGCTTGCCCCTGTCCCGCAGGGACCGCATTGAGCGAGTCCGAGCGCGTCGACCGGCGCAATCACAGGGCATTCCTATCGACATGCCTGGCTGCTTCCGTACTCCGCATTATATTGCTATCCATTTGTGTAAGCCTCGAAGACGAAGGTCAATAGACGTTACTATTAGTAAGCCAGACGCACACCGGCGGGAATATGCGTAATATATAGCATAAGGGGTGCAGGGTAGTGGGATGATGGTAGGAGTACGGCAAAGAGAGAACGTGCCTCTACAGTGCGCGTATTTGTCGAGAGCTATGTGTAAGCAAGAAAAACAAGGAGGACTTTCCATGCAGCAATACCGAGATCTGCTAATCGACGCCCTCCTGGATGAGGGCTTTACCGTAGAAGAGTCGCAGCGGCTCATCAGACTGCAAGAAGAGTATGAGGAGCGGCAGGCTACTGAAATAACATATTATCATCATTTTGTACGCTGGCTGGTGGAGCATGGACGCTTGAGTGAGTGGTAGGAGAAGTGGAACGTCCATGAATACAGAGTTTGCACCGCATTTTGGTGATGTTGTACAATGGTTGTAGTGGAGCAGATGGGACGGCGTGGCATTGCTACGCCGTCTTTCTATTTTATCCTTAGTGGCGAAACACCGGGTGACACGCGTTGCTCTTAACTAGTAAGGGGAGGCCTCTATGAAAGCGGTTGTAATGGCCGGCGGGGAAGGATCGAGGCTGCGACCATTAACGATCCGACGACCAAAGCCTATGGTTCCCATTGTGGGGAAACCGGTGATGGAACATATTCTTAACCTGTTGAAGCGTCATGGTATTACTGACATCATTGTGACGGTCCAATACCTGGCCAGCAGTATTGAGGACTACTTTGGCAATGGTTCCCAGTTTGGGATGCATATAACCTATTCGCGAGAAGATGTGCCGCTGGGGACAGCAGGAAGCGTAAAAAATGCCGAGGAGCAGCTCACCGAGCCATTTCTTGTCATTAGTGGCGACGCTCTGACTGACTACAACCTGGCTGATCTTCTCCGTTACCATAACGCGAAGAAGTCGCTGGCGACGTTACTCCTGGCGCATGTCTATAATCCCCTGGAATATGGGGTGATTATCACGAATGAGGATGGGCATATTACCCAGTTTCTGGAAAAACCGAGCTGGGGAGAGGTTTTCAGTGATACCATCAATACCGGTATTTATGTGCTCGATCCTCAGATATTCTCCTACTTCGAGAAGAACAGGCAGTTCGATTTTAGCCAGGAACTGTTTCCCATGATGCTGAAAAAGGGCGATCCCATCTATGGCTATGTGGCTCAAAAGGGGTACTGGTGCGACGTCGGCAACCTGAGCGAGTATATGCGCGCCAACGCGGATGCCTTGCAGGGGCTGGTGGATATCGAGATTCCCGCGAAAAACATTGGCGGCAATATCTGGTGTGAGGAAGGAGCTGAGATTGCCAGCGACGCTCAGCTCTACGGCCCTATCTATCTAGGGCATGATTGTAAAGTGCGCTCCGGGGCCATTGTGCATGGACCCAGCGTCACTGGCGCATATGCCATCATTGATGAGCGGGCGCAAGTTGATCGCAGCATCGTCTGGAACAATTCTTACATCGGTGAGCGTTCGGAGTTGCGCGGCGCCATCGTCGGCTCGTCAACCACTATTAAGAGCAAGGCCGTTATGTTTGAAGGATCGGTCGTTGGCGATAACTCGATTGTCCAGGATGGGGCGATTGTGCAGCCCAATGTAAAGATCTGGCCCGATAAAGAGATAGAGGCCGGGGCAGTCATCAATACCAGCATCATCTGGGGCTCGCAGGGGCGGCGCGGCCTCTTCAGCCGCTATGGCATTACTGGCCTGGTCAACGTGGACCTGACCCCCGAATTTGCCGCGAAGGTAGGAGCTGCTTATGGTGCGATTCTGTCCAAAGGCTCCATCGTCTGCCTCAATCGGGACTCGCATCGCACGTCGCGTATGATTAAACGTGGAGTAAATGCTGGCCTGCCTTCGGCAGGCATTAACGTCCATGACATTAACCAGGTGCCAATGCCGGTCGCCCGCTACTTTATCCGTAATACAGAGGCCGCCGGAGGTGTCCACGTACGTGTCTCCCCTTACGATCAGCGCGTGATTGATATTAAAATTTTCGATCAGTATGGCATGGACATCAATAAAGCGACCGAGCGCAAGATCGAAAATCTTTTCTTTCGTGAAGATTTTCGCCGCGTCTATCTGGATGAGATCGGCGCTATCGACGTGTTGAGCAATGCTGATGTCACCGGACGCTACCTTGATGGCTTCAATAGCGTGGTCGATCACGACATAGTGCGCAAGCGCAAATTTCAGCTCGTGGTTGACTATGCTCACGGCAGCACCACCCAGATGCTCCCCAGCATTTTTAATCGGCTGGGCTGCGAGGTGATTGCGCTCAATACCAGCGTGGAAGACGCCTCAACCGCTCGTACTATGGATGAACTCAACAAGGATATGCAGCGGCTCGCGACCATCAGCTCGGCTTTAAATACGGATATGGGCATTCGCATCGATCCCAGCGGAGAGCGGATCGCGGTGGTGGACGACCGGGGACGCGTTCTCGATGGGATGAAAATGCTGGCAGTGATGACAAGCCTCTTCTTGCGCCAGCACCGCAATGGCACCGTGGCGGCTCCGGTAACGGCCCCCAGCGCCTTGCAGCATATTGCCAAACGCTACGATGGCTACATCCAGCATACCAAAGTCTTGCCCCACGCGCTGATGACCTCTGCCGGGCGGGATGGGGTCGTGCTGGTGGGCGATGGACGAGGCGGTTTTGTCTTTCCTGAACTACAACCTGCCTTCGATGGTGTGCTGGCTGTCGCGAAGCTGCTGGAATTGCTGGCGACCTTCAACATGCGGCTCTCAGAGGTAGTAGATGATCTGCCGACCTACTACATGAGTAGCACCCGCGTGACCTGCCCCTGGGAACATAAGGGGAAGGTGATGCGTATCCTGAGCGAGCAATATCGGGAACGGCGTTCCAAACCAATTGATGGCATTAAAATCGATCTGGGAAAAGAATGGGTCCTGGTGTTACCTGACGCCGATAGCCCGCTGTTCCATGTCGTTGCCGAATCCATTTCGAACGAGCAGGCGCAGGCCCTGGCGGAAAAATATGCTCGTGTTGTGAGTGGATTGCAGCAATGATGCAGGAAGCCAGGCGGATTGCCTGCATCATTGCTAGACTGCTTATGCCCGCATAAGCGCCGCTTCGCCCGCTTCCGCGTTCCTCGCTGTCATAAGCAGTCTAGCAGCGTTTCCCGGTTCTTCACGCTTTGTTAAGCGCGCAACGGCGAGTGCAACGCCTTCTCGCAGTGCGATCTCCGGCTGCCATCCCAGAGCATGCAGCGCGCGCGTATTGTCCAGCACTACCCCTGTTGGCTCTATTGCAAGGCAGGTACGGTGTAGATAGATAGGCTGCAAGTTGCTGCGCAACTGCTGAGCTACTGCCTGAAACAACTGGTTGAGCGTATAGCTAGAGCCGGAACTGATATGCAGCGTCTGATTCTCCCCGCGTTGGAGTGCGCAGAGGTTGGCCCGTACAACATCATCGATAAAAATATGGTCCTGCATCTCATTGCCGGAGCCGCGAATGATGGGCTGACGGTTTTCTGCCAGCATGCAGATGTAATAGCTGAGGTCATGATGAGGGTACATGGCGTAAATTTCCGGCGTCTCGCCATACACGTTAGCGTAGCGGAAAATGGTGTGTTTCAGGCCATAGTGCTCTGTATAGTAGCGTACATACCATTCCCCGGCAACCTTACTGATGGCATGAGGAGATCGCGGATAGAACGGGGCATTTTCTGTCACCAGCCGATATTCGGCGTCCATTGGTCTGTATAAATTGTTTCCACCAGAAATATAAATAAATTTAGGTATAGAGGCATTGACACACGCATCCAGGATATTAAGTAATCCACGCACATGGACATCCGCATCAAGTAGCGATTGCTCCCCAATGAGCATATGGGGCCGTTGCGCGGCATGATGACTGACAATATCAGGACGCTCCTGCTGCAAAATCGTATGAATGTTACTTTCGCGGATATCGACTTGATAGAAGCGAGCGCGTGAATCCAGGGCATGGCGCGATCCATGTACAAGACTATCGATGATGAGCACATCATGACCGGCTTCCAGATAGGCTTTGGCGAGATGTGTTCCAATGAAACCTGCTCCCCCTGTGATAGCTATTTTCATGGGCATAGTCTGTCCCTTCTCTTTGTCGAGCCTGTGTATTACTGTTATGCAGGTAGCAATCTCCCTCTGCTACTACCCACTATCAGTGTACTCCCGCGCTATGTTGATGCCGATGAATATAAGAGATCACGGTGGAGAACAGCGCTTCCGTCCCTGAAAAAAGTATATAGCATCGATATGTACATACATGCAAATGTGTATACATACCGATGCTACAGTTGAGCCACCTACTGCCCCGCTACTTAGCAGCGCACACCGCTCCCTGGCTAGTCAGCCAGAACGGGGCCGGAGGTCTCCTGAAGGTATCCCCGGCTACCCGCTTGTGGGCGCTTACCCCATATATTCCACACTTCTGGTCGTCGAAATCCTGGTTTAGAGAGGGGCAATTTGTTTGGTTGCTATGCCAACGGGACAGAGCTGTTGAGCAGGTTGTCCAGCGTTGATTTCTTAATGCGGTACGCCTGGCGCTTGCCACGGTGAGGCAGCGTGATCGCCTCTAACGCACCGCTTTTGATCCAACGACGGACAGTTGTGTCATCGACGCGCAAGCGGCGTGCGACTTCACGAACGGTCAATAGCTCTTCTCTTCTCTCTTCTGCCATGATACCATCTCCTACACCATTGAAGTGCTTTTCTGAAATGACGTTACTCTTTCGGGACATGTGTCTCCCCCTTTGCCTGTAGAATAACAACAACCATCATGTATCACCCTCAGCACATTCTGAAGACGAGTTACACTGACTGTAAGTGTAAGAGTCCTACGCAAGGTTGCCCAAAGGCATAGTCCTCAAATATTGTTCTAGTTGGGTCCTGCGCTCCATTGCGAAACTCAGGTCTCAACGTAAAAACAATATATCACTGCTTGCCAGTTAACTATACTATACATCTCAACGCAAACACAGTAAAATATAACAGGAACAAATGGTATTAACTAGTACTTGCAAGAGGTTATCGAGCCCTTCATATCGTTCGCAATGGCCTCTACGGGTGTAAGTGGCTATTTAATCCGATGCAAAGTGTTATGGTAGGCCAGAATAACTGGGATGCGATAGTCATGTTCCAATTGCTTATCCTCGAAATTTAGAAAGGATGCTGCTATATTTGTACGTGTCACCAAAAAAGATTATTTTAACTTTGTAGTAATTACGCTTGACGCTCCTCAAAAGTTGACAAACAGGGTAATAGAGTTACAGAAATCCGAAAAGATAATTGCAACTCATCGCCCATTCTTCATTCCCTTGTGGATATTTGTTGGAATTCCATACGATCTATAATATCCAATGGGAAGGGCTTGATATGAGGATTACCGGATTCTAGCGTGGGATCGAGAATAGAGAGATGGGGTGAACATATGACAGAGACGATAAAACGAAAAAAACTTGTGCTGGTGGATGGGCATGCCATTATCCACCGGGCTTTCCATGCTGTACCCGATGACCTTTCCACCAGTTCGGGTGAGCCGGTAAACGCTACCTTTGGCTTCACTTCGATGTTGATGAAAGCGCTCCTGGAAGAGAAGCCCGATTATATTGCTGTCGCGTTTGATCGGCCCACGCCTACCTTCCGCCATGTGGAATATACTCCCTACAAGGCGCATCGTCCCACGTTGCCCGACAATATGAGGCCGCAGTTTGGGCGTATTCGCGAAGTGGTCCAGGCTTTTGGCATTCAGATTTACGAGAAGGATGGGTACGAGGCGGACGATATTCTGGGAACTCTTGCTGTCCAGGCTGCGCGACAGGGTGTTGATACAGTTATTTATACTGGTGATATGGACACATTGCAACTGGTCAACGATCATGTCAGGATAAAAGTTGCCAAGCGCGGCATTTCAGAGGTGACCGAATACGACGAGGCGGAGACGATGGCTCGCTATAGCCTTCCCCCACAGCGATTGCCAGACCTCAAGGGGCTGGTAGGTGATAAATCGGATAATATTCCAGGCGTTCCTGGTATTGGCGAGAAAACGGCGAGCCGGCTTATTAATGAGTATGGTGATCTGGAAGGCGTGCTGGCGCACGTCGATGCATTAAAGCCTAAGGAACAAAAATTGTTGCGCGAGGCCGCAGATCAGGCGCGACAGAGTAAATACCTGGCAACGATTGTGCTGGATGTACCCGTTCAGCTCAATCTGGCCTCCTGCCAACTGACCCATGTCGATACAGAAAAAGTGCTGGCGCTGTTCCGGCAATTAGAGTTCCGTTCGCAGGTCGAGCGCGTGCTGGCGCTGTTCCGGCGTCTGGGGATTAGCAATATTCCGGCGGAGATGCTGCCTGCTACCTCGGAAAAAAGCGATCAAGAAATACCTGTCACAGCCGATGTGGAGCCCGAGGAAAATCTACTCTACGCTCCGCCTCTGGGAGTTGTGCCGGTAATGCTTCCTCCCACACCTCCAGGAGAGGAAACAACCCGCATTCCGACCGGCCCTAAAGCGCAAACTGCTGCTGCTTCATCTGCTGAATCGCCTGTGGTAGTCGAAGAAGGGCCAATGCAATTGAGCCTCTTTGAGCTTGTGGAGCCTCATGCCGAGGTGGTCCATAAATTGCGCCTGCCCGGTCCGTCTGGCTCTCATGTACCATTGCTGATTGATGAGGAAGGCGGCCAGAGGACGAATACCATGATCGTCTCTACAGAAGAGGCGTTACGCGTGCTCGTCAAAAGCTTTTATGATGTGGGAGAGGTCGCGGTCGATACCGAGACGACTTCGGACGACCAGCGCCACGCTCAACTGGTGGGGCTGTCTTTTTCGATGGCTCCCGGAGAAGCGTACTATATCCCGGTTGGTCATACCACCACTGTTGATGGTCAGGAGCCAGCAACACAATTGCCGCTCGCTGATGTGCTGGAAAAACTCAAACCTGCGCTGGAGGATGAATCGATCCGCAAGTACATGCATAATGCAAAATATGATCTGGTGATGTTATCTCGTTATGGTATCAATGTGCGTGGCCTGGCTTTTGATACCATGCTCGGGGCATATCTGGCGGAGCCGGGGCGGCGCGGCCTCGGGCTCAAGGACCAGGCTTTTCAGAGGCTTGGCTACGTCATGACGCCGATTACGGAGCTGATCGGTAGCGGCAGTAAGATGATCAGTATGGCCCAGGTGCCAGTGCGCAAAGCGGCTGATTATGCCGGTGCGGACGCCGATATGACGCTGCGGCTGGTTGAGCCAATCAGCCGCGAGATAGAACTGCATCACCTGGTAAATCTCTATCGGGATATTGAGCAGCCACTGATCCCCGTTTTGATGCAGATGGAACTCTATGGAGTGGCTCTTGATGCCGATTTCTTACGCGAATTCGGCGATGCGCTCGATAAGCAATTGCAAACGCTGGAGCAGGCGATCTACGACTCGGTTGGTCATCGTTTCAATATCAACTCGAATAAACAACTGGGCGATATTCTCTTTACCGAGTTAAAATTGCCCACGGGTAAAAAGACCAAGACGGGATTTTCGGTCAGCGCCGATGTGATTGAAGGCTTACAGGGCAAACATCCTATTATCGACCACCTGCTGGCCTATCGCCAGTTAAGCAAGCTCAAGTCTACCTATGTCGATGGTCTCCTGACATTGATGGACCCGCAAACCGGGCGCGTCTACACCTCGTTCAACCAGACGGTGGCCTCCAGCGGTCGCCTCTCGTCGAGCAATCCTAATTTGCAGAATATCCCGGTACGCACAGAACTGGGGAGGCAGATCCGCCGGGCCTTTATCGCCGATCCCAGCTATGTACTGCTGACCGCCGATTATTCGCAGTTCGAGTTGCGCATCCTGGCCCATGTCACGCACGAGCCGCGCCTGGTCGAAGCCTTTAACAAAAATGAGGACATTCACACCATTACCGCCTCGACCCTCTTCAATGTCCCGGTCGATCAGGTGACGAAGGACCAGCGCCGGCTGGCAAAAACCGTTGTTTTCGCGGTCCTCTATGGACAATCAGCCTTTGGCCTTTCTCAAGTCACGGGTATGAGCAACTCGGAGGCTGCGAGCTTTATCGAAAGCTATCATCAGACCTTCCCGACCATCAAAGAGTATGTCGATCAAACCTTAAAGCAGGCGCACAATCAGGGGTATGTCAACACGCTTTACGGGCGCAAGCGTTTCTTCCCCGATATGCGCGCTCTTTCCTATAATGAACGCCAGGCGTTAGACCGTGAGGCCATCAACATGCCGATCCAGGGCAGCAACGCGGACCTGATCAAGATCGCCATGATCCGCCTCCATCACGCGCTCAAAACCAACCGGATGAAGACGCGTATGATCTTGCAGGTGCATGATGAACTCGTCTTCGAGGTGCCCGTTGAAGAACTGGAGCGCGCCCGCCGCCTCATTACCGCCATCATGGAAGGCGTCGCTACACTGGACGTTCCTATTAAAGTAGAGATGAAGGTCGGCAAAAACTGGTACGAGGCCGAACCGATGGTATAATGGGGGAAAATCGTAGGGACAGGGCTTGCCCCTGCCCTGCTAGCCAATGTACCTGTAGGGGTAGGGCTTGCCCCTACCCTTGTTAGCCAGTGTACCTGTAGGGGTAGGGCTTGCCCCTACCCTGTTAACCCTATTATCCATAAGGAGCAGCCCTGTGCAATTATCGCAGCTCATCAATAACATGCCTCCATTCCACTTTGCCGATGCAAAGAAGAAGATCGCGGACCGCATCGCCGCCGGAGTGGATGTGATCAGTCTTTCTATGGGGGACCCCGATCTGCCCGCGCCGCAAGCGGTGATCGACCGGCTCTGTGAGGCGATGCAGCAGACCGAGAACCATCGCTATCCCGAGTATCGCGGCATGTTTGCGCTCCACGAAGCCATTGCTGGCTGGTTCGAGCGGCGTTTTGGCGTTCATCTCACGCCTGAGCGTGACATTTTGCCCCTGCTGGGCTCTAAAGAGGGATTAGTCTATACGGCTGCTGCTGTGTTGAATGGCGGAGATATCGCCCTCACTCCCAATCCCTACTACCCCGTCTATCTCACGGCGGCGACCAGCGTGGGAGCGCAGCCGTACCTGTTGCCATTATTGGAACGGAACAACTACCTGCCAGATCTTGATAGCATTCCGCCAGATGTGCTGGCAAAGGCCAGGGTGCTCTGGCTCAATTATCCCAATAATCCGACCGCAGCCTGCGCCGACCGCGCCTTCTTCGAGCGAGCTGTTGCTTTTGCGCACCGCCATAATATCGCCATCATTCACGATATGGCCTATGCCGAGGTCTATTTTGATGACTTCCGCCCCATGAGTATTTTAGAAGTGCCTGGCGCAAACGAGGTGGCGGTGGAACTGCACTCGCTGAGCAAAACCTATAATATGGCCGGTTTTCGTCTGGGCATGCTGATCGGCAATCCGGCGCTGGTCGATGCCGTGGGACGTCTCAAAAGCAACATTGATAGCGGTATTTTTCGGCCAATCCAGTATGCGGCGATTGAAGCCTTACATCTACCCCCTTCCTGGCTGGAGCAGCGTAACGCCATTTATCGGCGGCGCAGAGATATGCTGATTGAAGGTTGCAACGCTCTGGGCATGCGCGCACGGCCATCGAAGGCGGGCCTTTATATCTGGGCCGGGGTGCCGGATGGCTACACCTCGCGCAACTTTGCCGACTGGCTTTTCGACAAAACAGGCGTTTTTGTTACTCCCGGAACGAACTTTGGCAGTCTGGGCGAAGGATACGTGCGTATCTCCATGACCGCGCCCGATGAGCGTATCGCGACAGCGCTCGAACGCATGAAAACCGCGATCTAAATCAAATCGATTAATCTTCATCTCATAATAAACCAGTACACTTACATTACCGTGCTGGCTGTTTGAATATCTGAGGAGTCGTGGTATCAAACAGCCAGCCGGTCGATTTGAGAAGCCAATGGAAAGATAGGTAGCAATATCTATGCGACTTCTGGTAGTTGAAGATGATCCACGGCTGGGTCCCAGCCTGAAAAAAGGGCTGGAGGGCAGCCATTACGCTGTTGACCTGCTTGCCGATGGCGGCGATGCTGTTTTGATGGCAACGACAACCTCTTACGACCTCATCATTCTCGATGTGCTCTTGCCTGGCCTCAATGGCTTTGATGTCTGTAAACAGATCCGCGAGCAGGGCAAGACCATGCCTATCCTGCTGCTGACCGCGCTGGGAGAGGTCGGCGACCGCGTCAAAGGGCTGGATCTGGGGGCCGACGATTATCTGGTCAAGCCGTTTGCCTTTAGCGAACTGGAGGCGCGCGTGCGCGCTTTATTGCGTCGGGGAACCATGATCAAAACCTCAACGTTGAGCTTTATGGATATCGTGATGGATACCAGCTCCCACGAAGTGAGGCGTGGCGACCGGCCCATTGTGTTGGGACATAAAGAATATGCCCTGCTGGAATTCTTTATGCGTCACCCTCATCAGGTGCTCAGCCGCTCAATGATCGCCGAACACGTCTGGGATGGTGATACGGAGCATCTCTCGAACGTTATAGATGTATATATTCGTTATTTGCGGCGTAAGTTGTGCGATCAGAACGAACCAGACGTTATTTATACTGTACGCGGTTCGGGCTATCAACTCAAGGAACCAATGGCATGATCAGGCGCTTGCGCTTACCGAGAATACCTCCTCTGGGGATACGTACGCAGTTGACCTGCTGGTATACCCTGGTCTCGGCTGTGCTGCTGCTTCTCATCGGTATTGCCTTCTACACAGCATTTCAGCAATCGTTGGCTGCCAGCTTTGATATGGCTCTCCAGCAGCGAGCGCAGCAAGTGGCTGAAGGCATTACCAATCGCGAAGGGAAGCTGGTGGTCGATGATGTGGTTGACGAACTGCCAGAACTTGACACGACCACTGCGATTATCGATTCTAGCTCTAACGATAGCAGAAAAATCAATTTTGAGCAGGGGTCCCATTTTATTCATGATAGGGCAGATATTTTTGTACGCGTGCTTGATATTCATGGGCAAACGGTCTATAGCACCTTTAACTTCTACAGGCTTTCCGTTCCTTCAGAGAGTGTCACACAACCTTTGCACAATATTCCCTGGCGTGGCACAGTCTCTATGACCAGGGGTGATGAGCCTGTACGCCTGTATAGCACGATGCTGGTTGAAAACGGGAAACTGATGGGGGTTATTCAAATTGGGCAGTCGCTCGCGAGGCTCCATATGTCTTTGGAGAGTATAACATATACACTGTTTGTCGTGATCGCCTTTATTCTCACCATCAGCGCCTTCGTAAGCTACTGGCTGGCTGGCCGCGCCTTTCGGCCCATCCACCATCTTGCCTATACCGCTCGTGAGATTGGGGCTAAAGATCTGCATCAGCGTGTTCCGGTGCCGCCAGCCGATGACGAGGTGCGCGCCCTCTCTCTCATCTTTAACCAGATGATTGGACGATTGGAACGAGCCTTTAATCAGCAACGCCGTTTTGTCGCTGATGCCTCCCATGAATTACGTACCCCAGTAGCTGTAATCCGCAGCATGACCGAAGTAGCTCTTTCGCAGCCAACCAGTCCCGAAGGATATGAAACGGTATTACGGGAGGTAAACGCGGAAGCTGAGCGCCTGGGGCGGTTAATCAACGATTTGCTGGCGCTGGCCCGTGCGGACGAAGGGAAGGCTCAGCTTGATTCTGAGCTTGTACGCGTCGATCTGCTGGCTGCCGACGCCGTAGAGAGCCTCGAACCTCTGGCTCAGGAGCGCAACATCGAGCTGAGAACGCGGATTTTGCAGCCTGCCACCATTATGGGCGACGCGGCCCGCCTGATCCAGGTCATCATGAGTCTGGTCGATAACGCGCTCATTTACACGAACGCGGGCGGAACCGTCACCGTCTCGGTAGAAACCTGCGCTTCCCATGTCCATTTATCTGTAAGCGATACCGGTATTGGGATTGCTCACAAAGACATTGAACACATCTTTGAACGTTTCTATCGTGCAGACCCCGCACGTTCAAAGGCCAGCGGTGGCAGTGGCCTGGGCCTGGCAATTGTCGATTGGGTTGTGCGCGCCCATCAGGGCATTGTCAGCGTTGAGAGCCAACCAGGACGGGGTTCAACCTTCACGGTGACATTGCCGCGCTCTTTAGAAGAGTAGAGAGGATAGTTTTTTCAATACCCTTTCTCAACATCGATCTTGTTTGGTATAGGCTTGCCCTGTGCCGCCTCGTTCAACAAATCGGCCAGATATTGCATGCGCAACTGCTCAATTTCGGCGGCATGACCGGCGCGATGCGGGCTCATCACGACGTTATCCATCTCATGAAAGGGGTAGGTCGAAGGCGCAAGACCTGTGGCCTCTCGTTCGCTCTGCGGATTGGTATACCAGACATCTAAACCCGCCGCGTAAAGCTTTTTCTCTTGGAGGGCGCGATACAGCGCGGCCTCATCAACGATCTGAGCTCGGCAGACATTGATCAATATTGCCTGCGACGATAAGAGTGAAAGTTCATGCGCTCCAATCAATCCACGCGTCTCAGGCGTGAGGGGGACGCAAAGCAGCAGCACATCAGCCTGTGGCAGGAGCTCATGCAGCGAATCCGGCGGATAAAGCGTAATGCGCTCCTCGACCTCTTTGCCTTTTTCCTCTGGGGAAAGGCGATAGCGGGTAGCCAGCACGCGCATGCCCAGGCCGCGACAGCAGGACGCGACATGCTTGCCAATCGCGCCATAGCCCAGGACGAGGGCTGTTTTCTTATAGAGCAGCAGGCCAGGATCGGGCCGCCAGAAGCGCGGCGACCAGTCACCAACGCGCAAGGCCCGGTCAGCAGGCACCACAAATTTAGCCGCCGCCAGCATCAGCGTGATCGCCATCTCAGCAACCGGCAAAGCGTTGTGATGGATATTATGAACGGAAATCTCGGGGAAGTCTAACATCAGTTTGCGCGTCGCCTCGGGCACTCCAGCCCAGGGAACGACGAGCGCGCGCAGCCTGGGACTGGCCTGTATCTGCTCTCGCGAGGGCGTGCCTGCAACCAGAATCTCGCAATCGGAGACCACATCGGGACCAGCGGTAATCCGCAGCTCTGGCGAAACAAGGCGCTGCAACGTTTCCGCCGTATGTCCATATGGCAAATTCGCGGCATGAACGTTATATTTCAATTCGATCTCCCTTCGTTTAACGCTTTCGCGTGCCGCAGTTCGAGCAGCCGAAGTTGCAATTCTGCGTCTATCTGGATGCACAGTATAGAAGTATTGGACATGAGGATTCCCCTTGCAGGTGCTTTTTATGGCTTAGATATTGCTCTTATCACTGATTATACCTCACTTTGCGCAGACAATGCTTCAGAGGGATTACTATTGTGGCCTGCGCACGCCGAAAAGCGAGAGTACAGCCCCGATCAGGAAGGCCGCGCCTGCGATGATAAGGGCGACGTGCATACCCGATATAAAAGAGCGACTCCCGCCCACAGCAACTAGAGAGCCGAGCAGGGCCACACCCAGCGCGCTGCCAGCCTGTCTGCCCGCGTTAAGCACGCCGGAGGCAATCGAGGAGCGCTCGCGCGGAGCTGCTTCGATGCAAGCGGTCGTCATCGCAGGCATATTAAACGCCATGCCGAAACCGATGGCTGCTAGCATAAAGCACATGATGATATACGATGTATTGGTATTGATCAGCAGCATACTGAAGAAGCCAGCCGCGCCAATCAGCGGTCCGAGAGTCATCGGTGTACGCGGCCCTCTATGAGCGGTAACGCGTCCCGATAGCCATGCGGCAAGCAAGACCATGCCAGTCTCCGGCAAAAGTACGAGGCCGCTCAGCAGGGGCGAGTAGCCTTTGATTTGCTGGAAGAACAGATTAATAAAGAAAAGCTGCCCATAGAAACCAAAGTTCAGTAGCAGACCAACAATGTTGGATGCCGTGAATGTGGATGAGGAGAAAAGTTCGAGAGGCAGCATAGGGCTATGAGCACGCCGCTCGATCAGGATAAAGCTGATTACAGCTACCCCGCAAATGATCAATGCTCCCCAGATGGGCCATGTTTGCCAGCTAAGATGGCTGCCTTCGTTAAAGGCAAAAACCAGCGTCCCCAGGGCTATGATTCCAGCCACCTGCGCGGCAAAGTCAAAGCCACGCTGCTCCAGATGTGGAGAGCGAGCGACAAAGCGTAGCGTCAGCAGAAAGCCAGCCGCACCAATGGGGAGGTTGACCAGGAAGATGCTGCGCCAGCCCAGCCAGTGGATTAGCAAGCCACCCACGACAGGGCCGGCGGCTGCCCCTATCCCGGCTACACCGCCCCAGATGCCAATCGCTTTTGCTCGCTGCTGAGGCGTGTCAAAGGTATAGTTCAACAAAGCCAGCGAAGGTGGCACAAGGAGCGCCGCCCCAATGCCCTGCACGACGCGGGCCGCGATCAAAAGGCCAATCGAAGGTGCAAGACCGCAGCATGCAGAAGCTGCCGTAAAAACCAGCAGTCCAGCTAGAAAAATCCCTTTATTTCCCAGGCGATCTCCCAATCCGCCAGCCGTCAGCAGTAAGCTAGCGAATGTCAGCAGATAGCTATCGATGGCCCATTGTACGGCGATATGGGGCGTCCCAAGCTGTGCTTGCAGGACCGGCGCAACCACATTCACGATGGTCGCATCCAGGATAACCATAAAGTATCCGATGCACAGCGCAATCAGTGCTACTACCTCGACCATACGAGATCGTTCAGCCGTTCCCGTTGTAGTGACCCGTGGTTCCTGTGTTCTTGTGATCTGTGCGGTAAGTTCTTGTTCCCGTGCCATCATCATGCCCTTTCTAAGTTTATGAAGCAAGATTTTCTTGGTTGGCGTAACAAAAATAGTGCTAGCTCTTTCGAAAAATACGGTGATAATAGAAAGCATAGGTACAGTGTAAGCCCAAATTAGTTCGGAAATGACCGAAGTATCAGTCAGCTATACTTTTAGAAAATGTTACTAACTAGCTGGAAAAGGAGAACTTCCCATGCCTGGAGATGCTGATATTGCTTCTGTCGCCGCTTTACTCGCTGATCCGGCGCGTGCAACGATACTTTTTGCCCTCAGTGATGGACGCGCCTTTACCGCGAGCGAGCTGGCCAGGCGCGCCAGAGTGGCCCCCTCGACTGCCAGCGAACACCTGAGTCGCTTGGTCGCATCATCGCTACTGGTGGTAGAAAAGCAAGGGCGCAATCGCTTCTACCGTCTTGCGGACGCCACCATTGTTGAAATTATGGAGAACCTGGCCCGCCTCGCTCCGCAGGTGAAGATTCGCACGCTAAGCGAGTCGGAGAGCGCGAAGGCTGTGCATCGGGCTAGGATGTGTTACAATCACCTGGCCGGGACGCTCGGTGTAATGCTCACAGCATCGCTCGTTGAGAAGCAAATTCTGCATGTGGTCGATGCTGGTTATGTCGTGCAGGACGAGGGTATCGCCTACCTGGAAGACTTTGGAATTGCTACCGGACCGCTCAAAAAACGTGGCTTGCTGTTCGTACCCTGGCACATCGACTGGAGCGAGCGCAAGCACCATGTCGCCGGAGCTTTCGGGGCCGCGCTGGCCGGTCGCCTTTTCGATCTGCACTGGATTGAGCGTCTGCCTGCCAGCCGTGCCATTCGCCTGACCGAACATGGACGAGAGGGAATGACTCGGGCGTTTGGGTTACGCTTCTGAGTATGCAGCTATTGCACACGTACCACAATCGCGCTCACATTGCCCTCGCCGCCGGCGCTGTTCGCAGCATCTACCAGCAGGCGGGCCTGTTTCTCAACAGGATCGTTTTGCGATTGCTCCAGCAGCAACTGGATGCGCTCATCGCGTAACATGTGCCATAAGCCATCAGTGCAGAGCAGGATGGTATCGCCGGGCTCAACATCGCTTTGAAAAAGGTCTATGTGTATCTGATGTGCCTGCCCCAGATAACGCGGTTGCGAGGAGCGATTGGCGCTCGTATCAACTCCTGTCGGTTTGACCGCAGGCGTATCAACTGTAATAACGCTGAGCCATTTTCTGTTGCAATCATAATGATATGCGCGGCTATCTCCCACGCTTGCTACATAGAGACGCTGCTTATAGAGTAACGCGGCTGTCAGGGTACTTGCCATTGTCGTATCATAGTCGGCGTTGCAATGATAGACTACCTGATTGGCCTGCCGGACCGCATCTTTCAGCCACGATTCTAACATCTGCTCGGGCGGCTGTTTCTCATAGAGCGAGCGGCTGGGTTGGCGTCTGCCGCTCGATGCTGCTGACTGCGTAGATGAGCGCGGCGGCGTTGACAGCAGCGGCAACATAATATCGGTAATCGTCTCTATCGCCAGGCGGCTGGCCTCATGCCCACCTGCGGCTTTCCCATATGGTCCAAGCAGGCCGTCGGCAACCGCGAACAGGATAAAGGGGCGCGGCGGAGGTTCGAGGTTCACGCACAGCCCCTGCACAATCAGCAGCATATCCTCGTTTTGCCTGGCTCGTTGCCCAATATCGCTCACATATCCCACCTGGCAGATATCGGTAATCGTCGGCGAAGTATCGTCCAGGCTATGCCCGCAGTGGCGGCAGAAGCGTGAACTACCGCGATTCTCGCGTCCGCAGAGGCTGCAAGGGTTCTCGGGCACAATGGCGCGGACGATAATATTCGGACTGCTTGTCGCGACGACGTTTGCCGAGATGGTCGGCTGCGACCAGAGATCTTCGGTGGAGAGCGCGTCGTTAAGCGCATCGGCGAACGCTCGCCCTGATGGGTAGCGCATGGTTGGATCGATATCTATGGCGCGAAAAATAACGTCGTCCACCGCCGGCGGGAGCGCGATATTCAGGCTGCTTGGCGCAGGTATCTCGGCGGCATGATTCTTGATCACGGCCTGATATGGCAGCAGGCCGGTGAACATCTGGTAAGCCACCACGCCCATTGAATAAATATCGCTCGCCGGCTCGGCTTTGCCATGCTCCTGTTCAGGCGCAATATAGTGTTCGGTGCCAAGCGAAAAGCCGCGCTGGGTCAAGGCTTTTTCCTGCTGCATCGCGCGGGCAATGCCGAAATCCGCCAGGACTAGCCGACCATCGTCCTGCTGGATCAGCAGGTTAGAGGGTTTGATATCGCGATGAACAACCTGCTGCGGATGCGCATGCACCGCGTCAACAGCATCCGCGAGATCATTAAGATACTGCTGAGCCTGCTGAATGGGCAAAGGCCGCTCGCCCTTCAGCAGGGCTTTGAGCGTGCCACCTGTCACCAGCGGCATCACGAGATAGAGCAGATTGCCATCCTGCCCAAAGTTCAGGATGGGAACAATGTTTTTATGTTTTAGCTGATGCGCATAGCGAGCCTCGCGGCGAAAACGCTCTACCGCCGTTGGTATATCCATAGAGCTATTGGCGAGGTTCAAGACCTTTAATGCCACCTGCTCCATTTCAAAAGTATCGCTTACCCGGTAGACAGCGCCCATGCCGCCGAGGCCAATCAGCGTTTCAATGCGGTAGCGGCCTGCTACCACGGCTCCTGGCAGCAGACACTGGCAGAACGGATTGGTACATTGCATACTTCCCGGTGGGTAATCGGCCTGGCATCGAGGGTTGGGACAGCGTGGCATAATGTCTCTCTTATCACTCATTACTACTAAATTCTCTATTACTGCATTGCATGCATGCCTTGCTGAAAGGACATGCATGCCCTAGTTTAGGCCAATGCTTGATAGCTGTCAATATAGAAAAGATGGTAATTTGCCTCCCTATGCTATCAGATGTATAATCTGTTTCGACGAAAAGGGTCGATCTCCCTTTGTGCCGATAGACGCAATCAAAGGATAACAAGATATTATGCTACAAACGTTACCACTGGTCCTATTTATCGTGATGGTGGAAGTCTCGGTTGGCTCGGTGAGCGTGCTGGTCCTGCTCGACTGGCGCAACGAGGTGAAGCGTGGCTTCCTGGTTTCCTACGCGCTTATTTATCTAGGGCTATCCTTTCTTACCTATCTGACGCAGCAAAATTTCGCTTCGCCGGAGTTGCTGAACACCTACACCCAGCTTGACAAAGCATGGACCGACTATCAGAGCTTGCCCCTGCTGCTCTTCTTCCTGCTGCTAATCCCGTATAGCCTCTTCCTCCTGCTCGACAAAAGCGCGGGCGTGGATGGCAGGGAGGCGCAGGCGAAAGCGCAAGCGGAGGGGCAGCCAGTGCGTCAATCGCCGATTCGCCTGCTGCGCCTCATCAGTGGCGGCGCGACGGTGGCTGCTGGCCTGGTCACGCTCTTTGTGATGGCGATGATTTTCCGTCCCGTGGCCGCGGCCAACGTGGGCGGCGCCTTTACCGTCGTTGGCTTCTTCGCCGCCGCCTTCGCGCTCGGTGGCGTGCTAACGGCCATGTGGCTGGGCCATTGGTATCTGGTGACGCCTGCCCTCTCGGAAAGGCCGCTGCTCTTTGCGACGACCGTCGTCTTAATCGCGTTAGTAGCTCAGGTGATCTTCTCCTTCGCCGCTGGCCCGGCCACCGCTGCCGCGACGCAGCCCGCAACTTCCCAGGCTCCCGCAGTAGTGGCAACGGCTACCCCTGCTGTGGGCACGCCAACGCCCAATACCCATGTCAAGCCGCCCAACGCGCCGACTATTGCTCCGTTAAGCGCGGATGTGATCGGCTGGTTGCGCATTCTGGTTGGCTTTGTGATGCCTCTGGTGCTGGGCGGGCTATCCTGGAAGCTGATCCGTGACCGCTCATTTCAGTCCGCGACAGGGATGCTCTACCTGGTGGTAGTCTGTTCGCTGGCAGGGGAACTCATGGCGCGCGGCCTCTTCCTGGGGAAGCTGTAAGATGTTATCGAGGAACATTTCTTATGCGCAAAAAGCTCCTACCCACCCCACAAGCTTTTGTGCATAAGAAATTCCCCTGACCATGACCATAGTTTGCTAGAAGAGCGTCAGGACCTGTAATGTCTGGCGATGGGCCAAAACTGTGAGCCGGTCAGTGCCCTCTACATCGTTGATCTGCAAGCAGATCGCTTGCTGCCCTTGATACTCTACAATTTCCCCCGGTGTGCTGGAATAGCGCGCGTGCTGCTGGAGAAACTGGCGCGTCAGTGGATGCGACCAATAGACCAGTTGATCGACCGCTGGCAAACATCCACAGCCATCCATGTCGTTTCCACAATGAGCGCAGCGCAGGTAAATCCAGAAAGGATAGTGATCAGCCGGCTGAACTGTGTCGCTAGCATTGTCTTTCACCTGGACAAAGGCTGGTTTGCCGCAATAAAGGCAGGGATGTTGCACCTGAGAGAGCGCCTGTAATAGCCGATCCGTCAGCCCTTGCATGGTGCGCTTCCAGGCGGGTCGAAACGAGTGGAGACCGGCAAGCGAGACCAGCCCCATACTATGGACGGTATCCTGGCCGTAACACTGGGAGCATTCGGGGCAGCGTAAGTGAAGGTTCGGCTCCTCTGAATCGGCTGCCGGGTACAAAAAGCAGCCCTGGAGACGGTGGCGCGCGCATGATGGGCACCAGAGGCGCGTTTCCTGCCATCCCTCAACCAGTTCTGCATCCAGCGCCAACCCCAGCGCCTCCGCTTCACGACCCAGGGGACCGTGCAGAATGCGATATAACTGACGACGTGTGCGATGCAGGCGTACATCCAGCGCGCCACTGGATATGCCCAGGCGAGCAGCTACCTCGGGGCGTGGCAGTTCGAGCAAATAGTACATCTCCACCATCTGACGTGCAGCTTGAGGCAATGCCCCAAGCGCCCGGTCAAGCAGCGCCACCAGATCCTGACGGCTCAATTCCTCAAGCGGGTCAATAGTTTCGGCGTCAGGAAAATCTGTAAGCAGGTCTTGCTCCTCGTCGTCATTCTCCAGTGCCTCACTAGAAGATGATCGCAGCAATTGGGTGTGATGGAGAAGTTCCCTCCTGCGCTTCTGGGCAAAGCGACGACAGACATTGCGGCAGATTTCATCAATCCAGGCATTGAAGCCAGCAGGGGTGTGCAGGCGCTCCAGATGGCTCCAGGCTTCAAGCAGCGTTTCCTGCACAACATCATCGATGAGATGTGGCTCTATGCCCCGTGCCCGCGCAAGACGTACAAGACGCAAACGCGTGGCAGTGAGCATACCACTTTGATCGGTCAGCAGCGCCAATTTGAGTCGCTGCAGCTCGCCCGGCAGCCCCTGTTGTTGCAGATTCTTAACAATCTCCTGCATCGTAGTCACCTTTCTTTCCTTCTTTTATCTTATCACTTGCGACCCTCTTGCTCTTACACCATTTTTTCGCGTCATGTTTGAGGCAAAGCCAGATGAACTGCTCTTTTGGAAGGGTGCAAAAAATGATGTAAGAATTGTATCTCTCCAGCGATAAGACGGCAGTAGAGGGTGAAGATCGCGCAAAAGATCATTCCCTCAATGAACTTGCATCGCACGGAAAAATATATTTTAAAAGGAGAATATTTCTATGAGTAACGCCCCGATGAAACCCCGCATTCTTTCCCTGCTCGAATTCGCTCGGCAGCAGGAGCAGCAAATGGTCAACAGCCTCAGTGACAGTGAGCGGAACGCAAAGGGTACGCTTGATAATTGGGAGGCCAAAGATTTCCTGGTCAATATCCTGCTCTGGAAACGGTTGCAGACGCAGAAACTGGCTACGGCGCTCCGTGGCGAACAACCCCCTGTCTGGAGAGACGCACAACTGGCTCACCAGATTAACCGTCAGGCTTTTCTTGATTATGAGAATCACGATTTCCAGGCCATCCTGGCTGAATCTGCACGCGTCTATCAAGCGTTGATTGCGCAGGTTGAGGGCATGAGCGAAGAGGAACTGAGCGATCCAAATCGTTATGATTGGCAGGAAGGCGAGCCGCTTTGGGCAGAGACGTTGGGCAACGGGCTATGGCATCCCTGTCACCAGTTGACCAACTTTTACTTGCGTAGCGGCAGACGAGAGCAGGCGCTTCAGCTTCAAGAGGCTCTTTTAGAGACCGTGCGACGAGCCGAATTGCCGCCAGAGGATCTCGGAGTGGCAATGTACAATCAGCTCTGTATGTATGCTACCAACGGCTGGCCGGAAAAAGCTCTTCAGCTCTTGCCTGAGGCTTTGCGACTGCGACCTACACTGATTGAGTGGTCCAAACATGACACTGATCTTGATGGGCTACGTGCTGATCCAGCGTTCCAGGCAATTTTCTCTGATCGCCAACTTCAGGCGTCGGCGCCGGTATCTGTGCTGGTCAGCGCGCACGAACTCGCGGCCAGCGGCGACGGGGATGCCTCACCTCTTATCATCGATGTGCGAGGAGCAGCCGAGTACGCGGCTGGTCATATACAGGGGGCCGTTAATATCCCTATGGGCCAGCTTTCCAGGAAACTCAAGCAGATTCCACGCGAGCGGCCTATAGTTACCTATTGCAATATGCATCACCGTGGCGAGTCGCGCGGCGAGCGAGCCGCAGCTCAACTGCGAGAGCAGGGCTATCAGGCGCGAACACTCGATGGCGGCTATCCCGGCTGGAAGGAGCAGGGATTGCCAGTCGAAGAGAAAGCTTAGCTCATCTCCCAGGGCAACCTGTGCCGCGCAGAAAAAAGTTCAGCGTCTTATGTCGAGACGCTGAACTTTTTAAATCTAATGTAGTTAGCCCTGTTCCGCGAGCCGGAGGGCCTTTTCGCGCTCTTTGAGGTTGCGTCGCAGGATCTTGCCCGACGGGTTTTTCGGAATGGCGTCGATGAACTCGATGATATGGATACGTTTGTAGCCTGCTAATTTGCCGTTGGCGAAGGCGATAATCTCTTCAGGCGTGGGACTGAAGCCCTGGCGGATCACCACCAGACCCTTGATCAGTTCGCCAGCCTCTTCATCTGGCACACCAATGACCGCCGAGTCCATTACCGCGGGATGCTCCATCAGCAGCGATTCCAGTTCCGCCGGAGCGACGCCGAAGCCTTTGTACTTGATCATCTCTTTCTTGCGGTCCACGATATATGTGTAGCCATCGGCGTCAACATGGCCGATATCGCCCGTATAGAGCCAGCCATTGCGTAGCGCGTTCGCCGTCTCCGCTGGCGCTTTCCAGTAGCCAGCCATGATCTGGGGGCCGCGAATGATGATCTCGCCATCTTCGCCAATCGGCAGTTCGCGCTCGCCCGTTTCAATATCGACGATCTTCTGCTCGGTGTTGTGGACAGGCATGCCAACGCTATTCAGGCGCACCAGGGCCGGATCGCCAGGCTGCGCGTGCGTTAAGGGCGATGCCTCCGTCATGCCATAGCCCTGGACGACCTGGAGTCCGGTCTTATCCTGTAGCCGGTACGCCGGATCGAGCGGGAGGGGGGCCGCGCCGGAGAAGACGTATTTGACGGTCTTCATCTTGCTGAGGTCAACAGGCGCATTGGCAAGAGCCAGGATGATTGGCGGTACGGCAAAGTAGTAGGTGACTTTATGTTTCTCGCAAAGCTCCAACGATTGCACCAGGTCAAAACGCTCCATGATGACCTGCGTGCCGCCACAGGCGAGGAAGCTGCCCGTGAGCATCACGCCATAAATATGATAGAAGGGCAGGAAGATCAGTGCAACGTCGTTGATCTCTGTGCGCAGGGCTGTAGTAAATTGGAGGTTATTGACTGTCAGATTGCGGTGCGTCAGCATGGTCCCTTTGGGTAAGCCGGTGGTGCCGGAAGAATAGGGCAACGCCACCAGATCGTCACCGCTGATCTCGACCTTAGGAGGAGGTTTTGGCGAGGAGCGCCGCATTAACGTTGCCAGGGGGATGGCCTGTGGTAATCCTTCGGGGGCTTTCTCGCCCGTGACCAGAATATGTTTGAGACGCGGGAACTCGTGCTGGCTCATGGCTAGCTGCAAGATCGGCACGAGCTCACTTTGAATCAACAGCGCCACAGACTCCGAGTTCTCTAGCTGGTAGGCGACTTCGCGCTCCTTGTACGCCGGATTCATTGGGCTGACAACCACGCCTATTGAGGCTGCCGCGATAAAGGTCAGGGTGTACTCCGGGCGGTTCGTAGTGAGCAGGCAAAGGTGGTCTCCTTTTTTGAGACCCAGCTCATACAGGCCGTTGGCGATACAGTTGACCATCGAGATGACCTCGCGGTATGTGAGCAGAAGATCGTGGTAGATAATGGCTGGGCGGTCGGGGTAACGGTCGGCTGCCTGGCGGAGCAGGTGATCGTAAGGAACGTCGGGAAAGTCTACGGGCGGACGAAATAGCTCTGGTGCAACCATTTTCTCGGTCATGCCATAAGTCCTTTCTGCCTCAACTCCATTTGGGCTATCCAGAAGACTCTATGAGGCACTATCACATATGCAGGAAATATATTTGTGCTCAGTAGCATACTCCAGTTACAGAAGAAGGTCAAGATATCCGTAGGGGCCTCCGTTCACCTCCAACCCCTTCCGCAAAAGTTGCCGGAGGGATTTACAAATAGTGGAATATGGTTTGCATCAACCCTCTGAATAGCCCGATTTTCTCATTTTAATTGTATCACTGTTGTCAAGTGCCCGACAACGTCCTTTTGGGCGATGTTTTGCAGGCATAGCTTCTATATACTCTCATTCAATTGAACAGATTATGAGGAGAGGAATATCTCATGCGCGCCATCATCTCACTGCATCATCGCAATTATCGTTTGTATTGGTTCGGTCAATTGATCTCATCAATGGGCACCTGGATGCAGACTATTGGGCAGTCGTGGCTGGTGCTAGAATTGACTCATAGCGCCTGGCAGCTCGGACTGGTCGGCGCGCTGCAATTTCTGCCGGTGCTGCTCTTCTCGATCTTCGGCGGCGTTTTCGCCGACCTCTGGCCCAAACGGCGCGTCTTGCTCGTGACCCAGACGATGGCCATGCTCCAGGCGTTTTTCCTCTGGAGCTTGATCGCTACCAATGTTGTCCAGCTCTGGCATATCTATATGCTGGCGCTGATGCTGGGCTTCACAAATAGCCTGGATCAGCCGACGCGCTCGGCCTTTGTCGTTGAACTGGTCGGACGTGAAGATCTGTCCAATGCTGTCGCCTTGAGTTCCTCGCTCACGAATCTTGCGCGTATCGTGGGTCCTGGCCTGGCAGGTATCGTTATCGCTGCCAGCGGCGTAACTTCGCTCTTTCTGCTGAACGCGCTCAGCTTTCTGGCGGTAATTGTGGGACTGGCATTGATCAATGTTCGCGAGCTATATGCCCAGGCTCCTCAATATAAGGGCGTGGGGGAGCGGCAAAGAGCCTGGCAGAGTTTGCGTGAGGGGATGAGCTACGTCTGGAGAACGCCCACGGTGGTCTTGCTGATCCTCGTGGTGGGCCTGGTATTGCTCTTCGGCGCGAACTTTACTGTTGTACTTCCCCTCTTCGCCACGGATGTGCTGCATGTTGGAGCACCAGGATTTGGCTTCCTCTCCGCCGCCAACGGCATCGGTGCGTTGCTTGCGGCGATATGGCTGGCCTGGAGCAATCTGAAGCCAACGATCCGCCGCGTGCTGCTCGGCACGCTGATCTTTGGCACGTTGGAGGTGGCTTTTGCTCTCTCTCACCTCTATCCTCTATCGCTAGTGCTGATTGCGGGCGTCGGCATAGCGGAGACAGTTTTTGGCGCGCTGGCTATTACGATGCTCCAGACGATTGCCCCGGACCACCTCCGTGGGCGCGTTGCCAGCGTGTACATCCTCTTCTTCACGGGCAGTATCCCGCCTGGCTATCTGCTATCTGGCTGGCTCTCGGCTCTCTGGGGAGCTTCCACCGGCCTGCTCATCTGCGCTGCTCTCTGTTTGCTGGTTACGAGTGCGGGGTGGATATGGCAGAGGGTGGCGGAGGAATCCCTAAAAATACAGTAAACATACATAAAAGTCGTAGGGACCTGATTGATCGCCCCGTCTCTACGAACCGAGAAAGCCTGTGGCGACGCAATTCATCGCGTCCGGTTCACCGCCTGTCTCCCCCAACATCGTGCCAGCCGTTGCAGGGCAAGCGCAAGGCATTGCCCCTACAGTCCCTGTCCATCATCGCGGGCACCGTTGCAGGGCAAGCGCAAGGCATTGCCCCTACCCATCCCGTCTAACAGCCCACGACCCGCCATTCCCCACGGCCCCGTATCGACCCGATTGATCGCGTCCGCTTGAGCGCCCGTCCTGTGCCAACCCGCCCTGCTGTTAGCCCCCTCTCTTCGTTGCTGCATGCGGCACATGCAGCAACGAAGAGAGGGACCCAATTTATTGCCCGTTTTCCCTCTTGGTCCCATGCCACCACAAAAGCCATAATTTCCCATAGGGCTGACGGTGTTGAACCCTATCGCTGTTGACTTCGTCGTTGGGGTCGCATTGGTGCTGGGGCAAGGACTGGCGCTCAAGCGGACGCGCTGAAGCTGGTCGCTACGACTGTTAATATTGACATAAAACCTGGATAGATGCTCACAGGAGCATGTCTACCCAGGCTTAGAGAGGGCGTTTATACCATAGTGAACTGGCGTTTGACCTCGTTCATATCGTAGTAGATCGACTCGCGTACGATCTTGCCGTTTTGTCTGACGACAACGGTGACGCCGCGAATGGAGAAGGCGCGCCCCGAAGCCGGGAAGCCGGGCAGGTATCCACTATGGATACCGCTGGCAACCCATTCGACGGTGACTTGCTGATTTTGTGCCACACGATTGACAACTTCGATATTCAGATTGGAGAACGCCTCCGCGTTCATCTGCTTGCGGCTCAGAATAGCCTGATGCCCCGTGAATGATTCGCTATACATGCTGTCTTCAACCACTGCATTATGAGCGTAATCATCGTGCAAGCCGTCAATATCACCCTGCGTTTGCTTTTTGAGATGTTCTTTGTGCCGTTCAATATTGCTGGCAGCCACCTCGTCTGCCTGTACTACTGGCGTCTGATGGGCCGCGAATGCTCGCGTTGCCGCTGCTGTCGCGATAACGCCGACCCCTCCGGCTGAAATACCCATAGCGGTGAGCTTCTTCATAAAATGCCGCCGTGGCATCTTGCCCGCTCGCACTTCCTCGACCATTTCGGGAATCGTGGTATGCTCCTGATTTTCCTCCATAGCTCCTCCTCAAAATAAAAGACAAGCAGGTTGTGTTATATGTATCACTTTCATTGTAGCGTGAGATTAAACAGCCATATGGCCCTGTGAAAAAATCATTGCTAACCAACGAGCTATCAATGATGCTATAATCATCACTGATAAACATCGGATAGAAAGAAAATCTGATGAGGAGAGAAATTGCCGGTCTGGACTGGTCCGGTGATAGAATGATACCGGCGTTCCAGGCACCCGGGCATCTTGCTATCTATGATCTGCGCGGAGCCACGCGCGACACTTTGCTCACAGCAACCACAATGACGGGCCTGATCAATCGACCACGGCCTGAGGTGTATCTCATTACCAGCAATGACGATGCTTTCTGGCTTTCGCAGGCATTCGGCTTCGTTCCGCAGGAGAGAGCATCTGTGAGCGGTGACGAAGCCTTGAATGGCCTCCTGACAACCTATGGCGATACCATTCAGGGCGGCATCATTTACGATCCCGATCTCGTCGATACGATCAATATTGCAACAATGCTGGCCGGTCAGCGCGATGGTATCGTGGTTTCGCCTGAGCAGGCAGCGAATTTGCAACTTCCCGTACTGCTTGACCTGCGGACTTATGGCTGGAAAAATCGCCTGCAAGTCTATCGCTGGGCGCTGGAGAATCTGCGCGCAGGCTCGTCTGATCGTATGGTGGCGGGGCTTGATGCCAGGAATGTGGTTGGCCTGCGCTCGTTCCTGGTCGCCACGCGCACCTTTATCTACTGGCTCGACTCGCGTTCACATCTGCCCAACGTCAAGCAGGATAGGCTCTCTGAGCATACGCTGATGCGGCGCATTCTCCATACCTATCCTCCCCTGGCAACTCACCTGGGCTGGTTTATTGATGAGAGTAGCGGCGTCAAGCTGACCTCGCAGGCGGCTATGGCTGTGCTGGCAAGCGACCACTTTACCAATCTGGAAGTATGGGCGGCAGCGCAGCCTCAAGAAATAGCAATATCCGATGCTGTGATTGAGGTTCCAGAGCCTGCAAACAAAATCTACGTATCGTTCACGATAAGCGATGGGGATAACCTCCAGTATTGCCAGCATCATCTATTGCGTCTCTGGCAAGACCCTGCTCGCGGCTCGCTACCGATTGGCTGGACCTTCTCGCCTGTGCTGCTTCAGACGGCTCCGGCGATGGCGGCGTATTATATGCGCACAATGACGCCGAACGATGAGCTGATAGCGGGTCCGAGCGGCGCGGGCTATATGTTCCCCTCGCACTGGCCCGCCGACCACCTGGCTCCCTTCCTGCAACGCACCGGTCAGATGATGCAGGCGATGGGGATGAAGTCCTTACAGGTGCTTGATACCGGCTTCTGGCAGAGTTCCGGCCTCCCTTTCGCCTTCATTTTCAGTCTGGCGGGTATGGTCTTTGCCGATAGCCATCGTCAGTTACGTTACGCGCAGGAACTGGCCCCTTTTGGATTGTGGGGTATACTGAGTGGTGCGGGCAGGAAAGCGTTCAATTACAAAAATGTGGAGGGGATGCCGCTGTATCAGAATCTTGGCCTTGCCAGCAGCGTGGAGCAAACGGTCAGACTGATCAAACGCACGGCATCAACGCATAAACAGCGCCCCCTTTTCTTGAACGTCTATATGCTCGCATGGTCGATTACCCCATCTGATCTCAAGCGCGTTGTAGAGCAGCTTGGAGATGGGTATGAGATCGTGTTGCCGAACATGTTAATAGCGATACTTGCAAAGACAATATAAACTGATGAGAATAGACAATCAACGGCTCTCCCCTGGCTCTTATCGTCTGGTAAAGGGCGTGCGTCTGGTGAGGCGAGGCGATAGCACCTATGCGATCTGCGACTATCCTATGCGCGTCGTGCGCCTTACTCCCACGATAGCCGCTTTGCTCTCTCTCTGCAAACAGGAGCAGACCTGCGAGCAACTTGCTCATGATCTGGCAATGCCGCTGAAGCGTGTAGAGATGCTGTGCGATCAGTTGCGCTGGAAGATGCTGCTGGAAGCCGGTCCCCTGTCGCCTCTTGCAACCTGGCCGCCCGTTTCCATCATTATTCCTACGTATAACCGCGCCCGCGAACTGGAACGTTGTCTGCGCTCGCTCTTTGAGCTGGACTATCCCACAGGCAACCTGGAAATTCTCGTCGTTGACGATGGTTCGACCGATACCACTCAGTCTATTGTGCAGCCGATGATCCTGGAAGCGAAAGCTCTGGGAATAGGGATGCGCATCGTTCGCCATGAGAAGCAGCAAGGCGTCGCGGTCAGTCGCAATACGGGGGCGCAGGCAGCTCAGCACGCTCTGATGGCGTACCTGGATAGCGATTGCGTTGCCTCTCCCACCTGGCTAACCGAGCTTGTACCGGCCTTCAAGGATGCGCGTATTGCTGCTGTCGGTGGTATGATTCGCGCTTACGAGCGAGGAAGTATGCTGGGCCGTTACGAAGATACGCGTTCCTCCCTTTTTATGGGTAAACGAGCGCAACAGGTCTGCCTTGAGGGACCGCTCACCTATCTTCCCACCGCCAACCTACTGATCCGTCGCGCCACCTGGCAGCAGCTTGGCGGCTTTGCTCCGCTCACATTTGGGGAAGACGTGGATTTCTGCCGCCGCCTGCTTGCCACAGGTGCGCGTATCCTGTATTTGCCGCAAGGGACCGTCTATCACGACTATCGTACAACGTTGGGGGCCTTCCTGCGTATCCGCGTCGCCTACGCCTCGGCTGAAGCTGCCCTCCTGCAACATCATCCAACCGAGCGACGTACCTTACTACTGCCGCCGGAGCAGGCGGCGTTTGCTGGTCTGGCGCTGGGTGGGCTGTGTGGGCTAGCGGGACATGCGCGAGATCCCATCCCGAGACAGGGCAAGCGCGAGGCCCCCACCCTATCCCATCCGTCGCCCCTTGCCCCTACCGTCCCCGTCCACCATTGTGCAACCCGTCTGGATGTGTTGGGACACGATGGAATGTTGGGCAACGGGCGGCTGCATGCCAGAACATGGAGAGGCGCTGGTAGGGGCAAGGGGAGGGTGCGTGGGGATGTGGGGGCCTCGCGCTTGCCCTTCGTTTGCGCGCTTTTGCTACGTCGGCGCAAATCCCTCATAATTTCCCTGTTCTTGCTCACTCTTGCCTTTGTGGTTGCTCTTGTGGGCGCAGGTACGCGTCTATATAAAGTGCGTGTGCGGGAACGTCTGCCAGTATCTGGGTCGCTGGTCGTATGGGCGACTCTGCGCGGCCATATGGCATACGTCTATCACCTCAGCCGTCACCTCACCCGCTATTACACGTTGCCCCTATTGCTTGCCAGTATGGTGATACCGCCGTTAGCCCCGTTGCTCTGCGTGCTTTACTGTATTGTGATAGGGGTGGACTATGTGCGGCTACGTCCAGACATGGGGCTGAGCGAGTATGTGCTCTGTTCCATGCTCGACGATTGCGCCTACGAGGTGGGAGTTATCTGGGGCTGTATCAAGTTCAGGATGTGGAAACCGCTGTTTCCTATAGTCAGGAGACGGATGTAGAGCACTCGCCCATCCTGCTCTATTAGCATGGATGGGCGATGTTGCTACTGCTGTAATACACATTCGGGATCGCGAATATTGAGCTTTTGATGCACGAACCACTTGGTCGCCGGACAACCGCCATGACAGGTGGCATATTGTCCGCAGCCGGTGCATGCGCCGCTGCCCATCTGGCGATAGTAGTTGAAGAGGATCGAGTTTTGCCAGATCTCGCGGAAGCTCTCGGTATGTAAATTGCCCGCTTCAAACTCTGGAGCCTGGAAGAAAGCGCAAGGATAGACCTCGCCCTCGGGACAGATGCAGCACGTTGCGGTCGCCGCTCCACAGGCATCCAGTCCTGCCAGCTTGTTGCCGAAGGCGTTAAGATGGAAGAACGAATCGGCTGTCAGCACGTCAGGATGCGTCTCCAGCCACGCGGTAAACTGGCGGTACTGCTCGCGTGTGGGGTGCAGATCCGCCCATACCTCCTGCCCACGTCCCGATGGGCGCAGGCGGGTCACGCGCAATTTGGCGTCGAAGCTCGTTGCAATCTCGTAGAGCCGGTCTAGCTCCGAGAAGCTGTAGCGCGTCAGAACGCTATTCACGGTCAGGCTGTGTCCCTCGGCGGCCAGCAGTTCCAGCCCGCGTAGCGCGCGATCAAAAACGCCTTTGCCGCGGATGCTGTCGTTCGTCTCGGGCGTGCCACCGTCGAGGCTCACCTGGAAATAGAGGGGCTCAAACTGCTTCAGGCGGCGCGCCCGTGCCTGGGTGATCAGCGTCCCGTTGGTGCTGACACACATCACGAGGCCGCGTTCGGTACAGCGTTCGAGCACTTTCCAGATGCCGGGATAAATAAAGGGTTCGCCGCCGCCGAAATGAATCTGGAACACCTGCATCTCTGCCAGCTCATCCACCAGCGCCAGCGCCTGCTCGGTCTTCAACTCCCCCGGTCGCCTGCGTCCTGATGATGAAAGGCAATGCACGCAGGCGATATTGCAGGCAGCCGTAATCTCCCATGTGACCGTGATGGGCGCAGAGAGCCCGCCCTGCAAAAATCGCTGGGAGCCGCGCCCTTTCTTCTGCGATACCATCTCGCCTGTCTGCTGCATTGCTGCCAACGCCAGGGGATGGACTGTGCCGATTTTCTGACCCTGAGAGCGACCGGAACGCTCAATGAAGCGTACGAGTTCCACCATCGGGAACACTCCTCTCGTGTAATATGTTGAAATAGTGGTTGTCTACTGAACTGATGAGCGAACTTCGATATAGCCGCGTTTCGCCAGATCATCCAGAGCTCCATACAGCTTCTGCCTGTTCTCCTCAGAGATGTGGTGATTCTCAATGGCCGCGCTCAAATCGCCATGATATTGCTGCTGTCCCTCGATCAGCAGTTCGATCAATTGGGACGAGTTGATAAAAGAAAGCGCGCCCCGATCAGCGCAACCATATTTGTAAAGAATGCCCCCAAAGGCTTCACGCCGAATCTTCACCTCGGCAATGAGCTGGTATTGTGACGGGATGTGTGTCATGAGCGGAATTTTGCCTCCTTGAAAGAAACGTCCTGTGTAGAAAAAGCATACCTGGTAAAATGTGGGGAGTCAAGGAAGGATCAGGTTCGCCTCCGCAAACGCTTGCACGGACCCGCTAACAGATGGTATGCTCTAAGTAGAAAGTCGAGTTCTCTACGTTCTATGCGAGGTATATACATGCTTGATGCTACTTCCCTGACCAATCAGGCCGCAACCACCGAACAGACTATGGACGATCCCGCAACTCAGGCTCCCACAGACGAGGCGACGCTGCAAGAGGAGGAGTGGGAGGAGGAGCTGATCATCGAAGATTTCACCATCGATGGTATCTGTGGCGTCTACTAAACGTTTCCAGGATCAGATCGTATTTATAACCGGCGCGGCCAGAGGCATGGGGCGCTCCCACGCCCTCGCTTTTGCACGCGAAGGCGCTCGTCTCGTGCTGTGCGATGCCTGCCAACAGTATAGTACCGTTCCCTATCCGCTGGCCCGACCGGCAGAGCTGGCATCGCTTGTTCACGAGATTGAACAGATCGGCTCTCCCGTCATCGCGGAGCAGGTTGACGTTACCAATCTTGGCGCGATGCAGGCGCTGGCTGAGCGAGCGCAGCGCGCACTTGGCCCTATCGATATTGTGGTAGCGAACGCCGGGCTGTACTCATTCGCTCCGAGCTGGGAATTGAGCGAAGAGCAGTGGGATCAGACCATCGATGTTTGCCTCAAGGGCGTCTGGATCACCTGCAAAATCTGTATCCCGCAAATGATTGCCCGCCAGCGTGGCAAAATTATTTGTATTGCCTCGACCGCCGCAGAAAAGGGGATGGCGAACCTGGCGCACTACGTAGCAGCCAAACACGGCGTAATCGGTCTGATGAAGACGCTGGCGATAGAACTGGCCCCCTACCATATCAACGTCAACGCCATCTGCCCCACCAGCGTTGATACGAGGATGTGTCGCAATCAGGCGCTTTACGATGTGTTCGCGGGTGGTCCTGGACCCGAGGCGACTTACGAGCATATGTTGGGGCTGATGAATCAACTCAATCTCTTCACCGAAGCAACTCTCTTGCCGCCCGCAGCCATCAGTGCCGCCGTCCTCTGGCTGGCTTCGGACGAGGCTCGCTATATAACCGGCTGCTCCCTGCCTGTGGACGCTGGCTATCTCACACGCTGAGCCACTTACCCATCCTGTCCACTTGATCTTCCGACTGTGCCTCGCTGTTTTGGAAGAAGAGAGTATACGTGACTATCGGATGTTGTCTCTGACCTGCCTTTTGAGCGGGGTCCAGGGGTGCGGCCCCTGGCGGGGTGTGGGGTACGTCGCGAGCTAGCGAATTGTCCCCACTCTTCTCCCCTCCACTCGCCGCCGCAGGCGGCAGAAAAAACTTGTACATTGG
>DASRHT010000006.1:0-16807 GCA_035650355.1 Ktedonobacteraceae bacterium | reverse complement strand
GATCGTCCCCTGTGGGACTATATCGAGCGAGCCGATGTGCGGCACCTGGCGCAACAAACGTGGCAACTGCGTGGCAAGAGGCAAGAACCTGGGCAGGCGTTGTTTCGCCTGTTTGTCTTTGATCGCTGGATAGAATTGTTTGGTGTGCTGAGATGACGGCGACCATACAGAAGATCTCCTACTATGCTGAATGGAATAGTCCAGCAGTTGAGTGGGTGTTTCGGTTTTTCTCCTCAGCCATCGGCTGCACCTTTAGCCCAACATATGAGATGAATCAGGCGGTTGTGGTGTACACAAAAACGCCCGGTCGAAGGGAGCAGCTTCATATCCCATTCAGACCTGAATACTACGACAAGCAACAATGGTTCTGCCTGTATAATGGATATTGGGTTCCCGCATCTGCACGCACGGCTGCATTTCCTCTCGATTATGTCGGGCTGATATTTCGCCTGTTGACATTAATGGATGAGCAGAATGTACCAGATACACAGCGTGATCCCCTGGGTAATTTGCAGCTTCACCTGCAGGTCCCTCGTCTGGAGTTTTGTGATCGTCCGATGGTCGATGAGGTTGTCCAATCTTTTAAGCAAGAATTAGTTGCTCGTCGCATCTTGCAGGAGGAAGACACGTTGCCACGCTGGCCTCTAGGTAAACGCTATGCCGTTGTGATTACCCATGATACGGATGGCCCTTGTCTACTAGAACCAAAAGAATTGGGGAAAGCAGGAGCTAAAGGCTTGATGAGAAGAGATGGTAAGGAAGCTCAAGCGTTTGTAGAAGGCGTACGTAGATTGCTAACGCGTGGGGAAGATCCCTACTTTAACTTCTCTCAGTGGGCGACATTCGAACAATCTGTAGGAACCAAATCGGCTTTTTATATTTACATGAAAAGCAAACTGACACCTCGTCATGCGCATAATCCGCTCTACCACGTCAGGACATCGCACGCGAAATGGCGAGTTTTACACGAACTGGCAGACCGTGGATGGGAGATTGGGCTGCATGCCTCAATTCATGCGTTGGAGCGGGACGAGTATATCCAGGAGGAGAAAGATCACCTTGAGCAATTTCTTGGTCAGCCGGTGAGGGGAAATCGTAGTCACTATTGGAGCATTGATTGGCGACATCCAGATGACTCATTACGTCGTCTGGCCGCAATAGGCATGCTCTACGATTGCTCTATAGCCTGGAAGGGAGTGCCCGGATTTCGGAGTGCAACTGTCACCCCGTATCATCCCTACGATCCCCAACAGTATGTGGGTCTTACACTCTTGGAAATACCCACAAACTTGATGGATGGTCATCTCTTTGAGTACCAACAACAAACCGAACCATCCTTGTGGTTCGCCTTGATGATGCAGCATGTGAAAATGCATGGCGGAGTATTGAATCTGGATTGGCACACAAGGACCTGGGTCGATATGTTCTCCTATCGTGGCTGGCGAACATTTTTTGTACAACAACTGCAGAAACTGGTGAATATGAACGAAGCGTGGTTTGCCACCCCAGAAGAACTCTGTAAACACTGGATAGCTCGTGAAAGACAGATAGAAGGGTAACGTCGTGAATCCGAATATTGTTTTTATCGCATTATATGATAACTCGCATGGTCGCTACGTCCTACAAGGGCTTATCGATGCGAAGATGAGGCCGTGTGCAGTCTTTGTTGGCTCTACACGTTCAACCCTGCGGTATCGTTATCGATCTATTATCAGATATCTGCGCAATAAAGGACTGCGAGAGACAATAGATCGTCTGGTCTATCGAACGTTCACAGGGAAAGATGTGATCCGTGGGAAAGGGTCAGAAGATGTGCTTCCGCCCGACCTTTGTACGCTAGCTCGACGATATGATATTCCTGTGATCCGATTTGATACGATCAACCAGGAACAGACCTTGCAAGCTTTGCGACATTATAAGCCTGATTTCCTGGTATTGGGAGGTGCGCCTTTATTACGACGCGCGGTGCTCGATATCCCACGTCATGGAGTCATTAATACCCATCCAGCCAAGCTTCCTGAAATACGGGGAATGGATGTTGTGGGATGGTCCATTTTTCAAGGGGCGCCTCTAGGTTTAACCGTCTTTTTTGTAGATGAGGGGGTAGATACCGGTCCGATCCTCTATTTTCATGAAGTTCCCGTGCCTGCTATTTCCAGCCTGACACTGGAACAGATCGAACAGAAACTCCAAAGTCAGGCGGGGGTGGCTACAGTGAAGGCTATTCAAGGATTTCTTTCTGGTCAGCTTGCTCCTCAAACACAAGTAAAACAGGCCGGAAAGCTTTATCGGGCGTTGCCAGGAGCTACACGAAGAAAAGTCAAGCAGATGTTACTGCAGAGATAATGCAAGGTCCAGTTTTCCCACATGGATAAGATTCTCTTGAAGAGCGCAAGCCTCAAGAGAATGAGATAGAGATAAGTCGAGGAGATGTAGAAGATGTGGAAAAGCTCATTTGGCTATGGAGGCTACACGGTAATCATGATCACCGTGGCTATTACTATTATGAGTATTTTGATGCGCACTATTTTCGTTTCGGCGTCCATGAACCAGGTGCATGTATCCAGATCGAAAGTCGCGCTTTCCTCCAGCGTCCCTGCTCAGGGGCTTTACGACAGTTGTGCTCCTGAAAAGGGTTCCATTTGTTATGATCGACTCAAGCAAATGGCGCAAGCTGGCTTTACCCTGGTGCTTAATTATGATCAATTGTCCGGTGATGCTCAGCAACAACTGGCATATGCGAGTTGGGCTAACCAGTTGAACATGAAAATTATCTGGGCAATGAACAGTCATGCGTTTTGGGATGGAACAGATCTTAAACATCGTTATCGAGCTCTGGCAGCTACTTGTGACTGCTTTACTAATCAAGATTTTCTTCACTATTTTGTGAATCTTGTCAAGGACCTTCCCGCTACCTGGGGATACTATATCGGGGATGAGGTACCATACCAGGATCATAGTAAAGTGAGAGAACTTGCCGATAAAATCAGGCAGCTTGATCCGTTTCACCCACAGCTATTGATTGCAGGCGCATCTACTATAGACTCGGTGGCAACCAACCTTCTGCCATTTACAGATACTGCCGATGTACTGGGGGCAGATTATTATCCCGTTGGCTCAAGCTATATGCCATTGCAGGCCACTGCCAATATTGCAAGTGCTGTTCAGTCGATCACCGATCAAGTTCATAAACCCTCAGCGCTCGTATTACAAGCCTTCAGTTGGTCTCAATACCCTGACGAAGCCTGGAGATGTTCTCCATTCCCTTCGTGTGCGCATTTTCCAACGAAAGATGAAATGTGTCAGATGCTTACTCTCGCACTGAGCAATGCGCAACCCCAGATTCTCCTCTGGTATAGTTACCAGGATATTCTCAGGTCAAATGATCCTGCTGGTCACTTACAGACCTTGAGCGAAGTAATACAAACCTGCAATTAGGGAAGAGGAGCAGAACTGCGTAGTGGTTTTACTCGCAACCCCAATACATTTCCTGATCGAAGAAAGAGCTAGAAGAGACAAAAGGAGGTAGCGTCGTGTCTGAGACAGCATTTTTCGTACATCCAGCAGCAGAGGTAGAATCTGGAGCCATCATTGGAGCAAAAACATATATCTGGCGGCAGGCGCATATTCGTGCGCATGCCCAGATTGGAAGAGAATGCAATATTGGGAAGGGAGTATATGTCGAAGCCCATGTAAATATCGGTTCTCGTGTCAAGATACAAAATCATGTCTCACTCTTTAAGGGTGTTACTATAGAGGATGGTGTTTTTATTGGCCCTCATGTTTGTTTTACCAATGATCTATTTCCTCGCGCTATCACTCCCGATGGCAAACTCAAGGGCAACACTGACTGGGAGGTTACTCCAACGTTGGTGAAATATGGAGCCTCAATAGGCGCAGGTTCGGTCATTATCTGTGGCATCACCATCGGAGAGTTTGCATTAGTGGGCGCCGGCTCCGTTGTCACGAAAGATGTCGCGCCTTATACGCTAGTTTTTGGGAATCCCGCGCGCTCCCAGGGATATGTTTGCCGCTGTGCCCATCGTCTTATAGATGTTCATGAGCAACATGGGAAGCGTGTTGGCTGGTGTACATCATGCAAACAAGCATATGATATTACCTAATAAACCGGCGTTTTCACTCCATCTTTTTACAACGAGGTGGAGTGAAGGCATTCGGTGATGCTCGACCAGGTGGATCGTCTGGCAATCGGCATGGTGTCTAATCATGGAGCCGTTGTCCCCTTATTCTTCGTCCCCCTGGAGCCTCCGCCGTCGTTGTTCTGGGCTCCAGCGTGTGAGTGTGAGCGTTTCCCCATCATTTTTCTGCTCGTAGGAAACGATAGCAATGTCAAAGTCCGTCTGGTAGCCAAGAGACATATAATCAGGACTTCCCACACATTGCAGCCACTCAGCTAGCTTCTTTTGCGCACAGTTCTCACAAAGGTAGCTAAAGAGAGGTCGTTCCTGTTCATCACGATGCTCATACTCAAAGACCGGAGTCACTTGTTTACATCTCACGCAGACGCGATCCCACAGGTTTCCATTTCTGGTATAGCGTTGGAGGCTCCAGATGGTCACCCCGGTTGATATTCGTCCCATACGGAACTCCTTTGAGCTTTTACCAACGAGCCTGTTCGTTTGGAGGAGAAACAAGCAAGAGAGCGAACATTCTCCAGAAATCCTACTGTCATGTGGAAGATGCGCTTTGCGTGCTGGTTCATACGTGGGACACGGCTCACAATACAGCTTATAAAGAAGGACTATAAGCCTCTTTAATGATACATTATTTTTTATAAAAATGCAACATAGATCAAAAATACAGCGATATTCGCTAAATCATGAAAAATATTGTATGAAACCTGCACTTTATGTTAGTGAGAAGGTGACAGCATCATGAGCAACACCTCAATTACGAACCGTTGACGAATCGCTTGAACACCTGGCTATGTCATGATAGCTTTACCGCTGCTCTATGACAAAGAAGCAACGGCAAAACTTTTTTCGCGTCATGCTTTCTCACATTCATTTCTAGATGTTGTGCTGCTCCGCATGAGTATCAATACGCTGGATAGTAGAAGCAATGCGTCTTGCATTTTGCTCTATGAGTTCTTGTCCATGAGCATAGTAGAAGGCTTTCGCATAGTTCCCATTCTGCTCAACAATCCTCACTTCCAGTTTTTCGGCTTCGAAGAGTTCAACATAGGTTGTGGCCCCTGCCTCATGGCGGGTAAACGGAACTTCTCTTGCTGCAGCTTTTCTGTAAGTGTTCTGGCCCGTAATTCTCATGGACAGGTGCCCAGATGCCGCCGGATAATTGATGCTGCACGCTAGCTCGTAAGAATATGCCTCGGTTTCACGAGTGCGTATCTGCGATACACATTCATAGGAGATATGGATTGCTGGGAAACAAGATTGGTTTTCTGAGGAAGATGAATGAGAGAGTGATGCTGACATGAAAACGCTCGCTTTCTAGAATAATAGTAGAGGTATCCCCGCCACTCTCATCTCAAAAAGAGTCGAGAAGTCTGGCAGCCAGGTTATTCTTGGGCGGCGACAGTCTCTGGCTTTCGTCCTGTGGCTCCCAAGTGTTGGTCGAGGTCTATGAGAGGCATGTTCGCCTCATCGAATGTCGTGCGGTCGAATAGAGCTCTTTTCAAGTCTGCTTCATGCAAGTCTGTGCCCCGCAAATCGACGTTTCTGAGATCTACTCCCTTGAGATTCGTACGGTGTAAGATAGCACCACGTATATCAGCTCCATGTAAGTTTGCCTTCTGGAGATTGGCATCACTCAGATTGGCACGTCTTAAATCGGCATGGCGCAAATCTGCCTCACGCAAATCTGCTTCACGCAAGTCTGCCTCCTGCAAGTTGACCTCAGTAAGATCAGCTCCGCGCAGATCAAATCCGCGCAGATCAGCTCCGTGCAAATCAGCTTCGTGGAGGTCTGGCTCGAACGCCTGGACATCAGGATAGGCTTGTCGCCACCTATTCCAAAGTGTTTTTCCTGAGAAAAGAAGAGCTAGCAGATCCGGCTGTGTCATAAGAGCCCACTTCCTGGTTCTGTGAAATGTACAGATACGGAAACATTCAATGAGAATCACTTCTCTCTGGCTCGGCGTGGTTTCGCATTTCCCTCCAAGTCATTCGTGTTCCGCAGGAAGGGATGTTCTGAGCGCCATAGGAACATATCTTGAGGGGCAAGACTCATAAGCATATTCATGCGACTTTTTAAGTATACACTATTTTTCACCGAAATGCAATATTTATCAAAATCGTAGCAGGGCAAAGTAAAAGTCAGGAGTGGCAAGCCAAACGAGCCGTCATCGGTACCATGTCAGCCGCTTGTCATGCAGTTTCCCACTCCTCTCTGGAAAAATGATCTTTTCTGACGTTCTTTCCCACGTAATCCCTCAGATAGAGATCTAAGCGCATGGAAAGTCGCATTTGCGTTATGGTCTCTCTCATGGTTTCACCTCAATCATCCGCCCCCTCTTTGACCTGGTAGCCCTGCTCATCCATACGCCGCCCGAAAAATTCGAGGCGGTAGGTGCCGCTTGGACATATAACCTCATGATAATAACAGAACTGCGGGGAGGTGACGGTTTGAGTAGCGTTCCCATTGTCTACCTCTTGGACGGGAAATGCGGCAAATCCTTCAATTGCCTTTGCACGATCTGCATACTCATGAATATGCCCATCAGCAGCGACCACGGTGTAATGAGTGCTATAGGGAAACTGCATGCAGGGCCTAAGGAAGGTGATGGTGCCCTGAGCACTGCCATCGAAAATTGTGGCGGTGTCGGAAGGGAACCAGGCTCTCCAAGCAGCATTCGAGAATGTGCCTCGCTTGAGGTCCCGATAACACACGGCGTACTCTGTTCCAGAAATGCCTTCCGGCTGCACATGCGCGTTCTCAGAGATGATGACACGCATGTTTCTATTCGGACTCCAACTGAGAGAAGCGCTCTTCAGATGCTCCCATACATGCTCCCCATAGAGTAGGATGGGGCTTCCCTGCTGATAGAGCGCCTGTGCTTCTTCTTGTGAGATCTCCCTCCAGGTGGAGAGAGGAACAGAGAAATTCGTCCTCTTCTGCCGGGGCAACCTCTCCGGCAATTTTGATTTACATGACTGCGATGAGAGGGGTAGAGAGAAGTCGGTGAGCTGCTTCATCGCGTGCGTGAAGTCAGCAACAGAAAGTTCTCTCCCATTGCGGAGCTGTGCATGGTATGTTCTTTCAAGCAGCCACTGTTCGCTGAGCTGCTCTGAAAATGTAGTGGTAATGGTCATCGGTTTTGTCCTTTCGCTTTGCATGGGCAGTGAGCAGGTGGGCGCTCTTGTGCCACGCTTAGAGCAAACAAGACCAGCCCGGACAGCATATTCCGGTGGTGGAGAGGTGTTCTGAGCGCAAGATCATATAAGGAACATGGCTAGGAGGACACGTTTCATAAGAAGATCTATGAGACTCTTGAAGTATACACTATCCTGTATAGCAATGCAAAAAATATCGAACAGATAATAAAATCTGGAGTGAAACATTTTTACAACATGCATTGCGTCATCAAAAATCTATCTCTGGATGATCCCTCTCCGCATCGAACGTGTCTCCGGCATGCAATGCGCGTAATGTGCTCGCTTGATCAACAGCTATGATGCGCAATTCGCTGGTGTACCGATGGCCGTTAGCATCAGGGAGCCAGGCATGCTCAGGGTCCGGTAGCATCTCCGTGATGACAATTAGCTCATTATTTGCCTTTGCTATCTGAGTTTGGCGTATAGCACTGGCGAACATCTCTGTGTAGATGGGGCTATCCAGATCAACATAGTAAGGTTTTCTCTCATTGGGCATACGTACAAAGAGGTAACGTGGTATGTGCCAGGTTCGCGCCCAGCGACGTATACCTGTAAAGCAGTCCAGCGGCTCTGGATTGAACGCCCAGGACAGTTCAGCAGGTGTAAAACGCCAGGTCTCGCGACAGATCACGAGCCTATCAACTGTGATACGAGGTGTATAGGCGGCAGGCGCAAAGATTTTGAACGAGTCACAGACCTGAAGTGAGAGTATGCCATCAAAAATTTCCAGCAGATCAAAGTGTGCGTGTCCATCGCGTGTGTGTACAACAAGCTTGCCAGCCTGCTCATCTAGAATGAGCTGACCTATGGGTAGCGCCTGCTCGTCCTGAACACCTCCACTATCTGCGCTAAAAATCAGACGCCAATCTTCAGACTGCGTGAGGGCCGGGTGTCCGCGTTTCGCCGGGGTTGTATGCCTGCTTTGGATGGGAACCACGCGCGCTTCAGAGAAGTCGGCTGCCATTGAGCGCAAGAGATCAGGGAAAAAAGGATGCGAGGCGGCCAGAGCGATTGTATCGAGGGTATTACGACCTGGATGAAGCTCACCTAATACCAACTGATACTCTCCTCGAAGCACTGCCTCAAGACTAGTTGCACTCAACATCACATCTGGGCTGTGATGGAATGCAGAGCGCCAACCGGCCTCGGGTGCGGAAAATGCTTCTCGGACTCGTATCTGCAAATCCTTACTAGTGTAATGGACGCGGCGTTGGTCCGTGGGTATAACCAGGAGCTCTGCCCAGCGCTGCTGGAACTCAGGGATCAAGGAGGTAATTAAGCGTTGATCTTGCTCTGACGGTATGAGCGGTTGGGCCTGGGACCAGAAGACGGCAAAATTGATAGCGGAAGTGCCCGCTTTCTGTGCGAGTTTTCTGTAGAGCTCGCTAAAAGCTGCACGGTAGAGTTGTGCAGCTTTGTAAGTAAACCAGCGTGCGCTCGTTAGTAGCAGGGCTAGAGGGTTGCCCAGTTCTTGCAGCAGGAGGGGTCCCAGGGTAAGTTCAACGTCACGCCGACAATCCTCGTAGATCAGTGTCCGGGCGGCATAGGTTTTTCCAGCCTCTCTAGTTGCGGCCCTTCCCGTCAGAGCGATGAAGGTTGTTTCCAGGTGGTTCATGGCTTGAGCAAGCTGTTCTACATTCCCGGCTGCTGCGGCAATGGTACTGCGAGCTGTTTCAAGCTGCGTTAATCCATGTAGCGCCCTCTGGCGGAGCGGCTCTGGGGTAATGCGCTCAAGTTGTCGCCTGAGTTCCCGCTCAGGATGCCATGTTTCCATAGATACCTCAAAAGCCCAGGAAATGCGATGCATCCGGCGTAGCTGAGACAGCACAGAGAACACATCTGTTTCCTGGATCAGGCCGGGGTGAGGGGTGCGGAGCACAATCTGCGCAACCTCTCTGGCAGTTCTCTGGCCATCACAGGCCGCCAGAACGGTGGCCTGTGCCTCGGAAAGCTGAAGAGGGCGAGCAAAGGGTATCTGTAAGGTGCTGCCGGAGAGATAGAGAAATGGTAGGAGGCGTGGTATCGCCCACGGTAAAAGCGCATCATCTTGAGCGAGGGTCTCGGCAAGGGCATCAATTGCCCAGGTCTCGAAATACACCGTTCGACCATTCAGCAAATGTGAGCCGGGACGAACCGTCAGGGATGCTCCAGTGGGAACCCATTGGCCCCAGCCTGCTGGACCAAAGAATCCAATAGTGTCGTTTTTCGTACAGTAGCGTTGCAGATATTTTGCTATCAGTCGCCCTTTTTCGCGCTGATCACGCCCCGGTCTGGAGGTGACTGGCCTGTGCAGAAATGGCTCAATGCCATTACGCATAGCGCTACGATTTTGCCACATCACTGCCTCGCGAAAACGCTCATCCTGAGCTACTTCGCGCAAAGCATACATCGTCTGCTCGGTAGCCTGGAGGAACTGCTGCTGGAGTTTAGCTTGAGCTTGCAGCTTTCTGTTAGAGGCTGCCTGTAAGGCTTCCAGGCTCTCTCTTACCCCGGCTGAGAGAGGCAAAGATAGTACGGGTAGCTGTTTCCCCTCTTTAATCCGGCGCAGGAGTTTCAGCCATTGGAGCCATATCTCGCCCCGAGCAGCGCTGGCCTCTGCTGAAACGAGCGCGATAGCCTGCTGTCTCAGTTGTACTGTCTCCTCTTCGCATGCTAGAAAAAAATCGGCGATGGCAGCACAGTCGGGCATGGCAAGTTTTAGAACCTGCGAGACCGGGAAACCGGCTCCACGCAGTCCAATCCACTTCCATACAGCCCAGTTTGTATCGGGTAAAAGCAGGAGATGATTGCTGAACATGTTCTCAGTTCCTTGTTGCATTGAGAAATATCTATATTGCTCATCCATGCTTGCACTCTCCTGATCCCTCGTTTTGCAAATAGCGAATGAGCGCGCGTACATTCTCTCTGGTTGCTATCACTAATTGCCTGATTGTTTCAGTCTGGTACTGATTTGTGCTGAACTGCCAGCTCATTTGTAAAGACCCATTAGCGATCCAGAAAATAACCATGAAGGATGCGAGCTGGCGTTCTACTTTGTCTATGGTATAGACCCTGCCGTTATAGGGTCCGTCCACTTTAAACTCATCAACTTCTGGCCGTAGCATGGAACCAAGATAGTTGAAGTAGATCTCGGGTTGTGGTAACGCAGCCATTGCAGTCGTGATAGCGGCGTCTCTGCTCATATAGCGCAGCACGCTATATCCAATGCCGCGATGAGGTACGCTGTGCAACTGATCACTGACGAAGTGCAAAGCCTCTTCTTCCGTCATGGTCTCTGCTAGGTGAAGCTGAAGAGGAAAATTCAGGGGCAGCAATCCCAGCGTACGTGATAGATCAATATCCTCGAAATCTGGTTCCCGACCATACCCTTCGACCATAACATGCAGGGCCTGTTGCTTGCTCCAATGTGTAATGGTCTGTGCAACGGCAGTCAGTAAAATAGCATCCATCCGTAAATCTTTTCGCTTGCTGACCAGATACCTGAGCGTCTCGGTCTCCTCAGTCTCAAACAGCCCGAACATAATCAGCGTTGAGGCGCCGTTGTTCACTCCATCTGGATAATCCTTCGGCAGGGGAGGGGCATGCCTGTGCGCCAGCCAGTAGGGCAGTTCTGTTTGCAGTTGCTCTGATTGGGCATAGAGCTGCAAGCGTTCGGCCCATTGTTTACATGAGGTAGTTTTGGGCGGAAAGTGGATAGCGCCTGTTTCTCGTAATTGTTGATAAGCGATTTTCACGTCTTCCAGCAAGATTTGCCAGGATTGCACATCTACGATGAGGCTATGACCAACGACAATGAGCGGTGTGGGCCGGTTAGAATCCAGGTAGCAAAGCACAACCCTTAACAATGGCCCTCTGGAGAGATCAAAATGCATCACCGCTTGCTTTGCCAGTGCCGTGACTGCGCTGACCTGTTCAACCTCTGGCAGGGAGCTGAAGTCCACACGCCAGAACGGCAGCTTCTGGCTGTCGTCGAAGCCCCCATTAAAGAGTTCCCAGCCATGATCGGTCTGATTCGCCCGGATGCGTAAGGCGTCATGGTACATGAGCAGATGTCGCACCACCTTTTCTACCAGCCAGGGGTCAAGCGCCTCAACTGCTTCAAGAACATAAGCCATGCTCTGACAGCTAAGGTCGCCTCTTCCTGGTGCCAGGTTCACAGCCTGGGCGGGCATAATCGGCACTGGACCAGTGACCAGGCCTTGCTCTGCCAGAATGGCGAGAGAGTTACTTGCGGCTGCGAGTTCAGCAATCGTCTGATGTTGGAAGATCTGTTTGACAGTGATGCCTAACCCTGCACGGCTGGCTCTGGTGACAACACGAATCGTCATCAAGGAGTCGCCGCCCAGTTCAAAGAAATTATCGTATATACCTATCTGTGCAACGCCCAGCACCTGGCTCCAGATCTCGGCAAGTATTTTCCCTCTCGCTGTACGAGGCGCCACAAAAGCGCTTTTCAAGGCTGGCCTGCTGCCATCAGGAGCAGGGAGGGCGTGGTAGTCAATTTTGCCGTTGGGTGAGAGAGGGAACACGTTGAGTTCTATAATAAGGGACGGAACCATATAGTCAGGTAATTTCTGCTTCATATAGTCATGAATCTCTCCCGTCAGCATATTCCTGGTTTCGGCTTGAGAGGGGTCGTTGGCATATGTTCGCCAGGAGATACGCTGTGTCGGAGTCAAGGATTGCTTGATAGAGGTCAGTCCATCGATAGAAAGAAGGAGTTGATGTTTTTCTCCCAGGCTGTGTTCCACCAGCAAAACATCGTAGCAGGCAGGTGCGTCTGCGTCGGACCAGGTGACAGTGACGCGATACGGAAGAGTGTTCGCCAGGCTCCAGAAGTCTTCGGGGTCTACTGCTCGCATCTGCTTGTCGTCCCTCAGTGCTTCCCAGAGCAGCTCTACTTTCTCCGGTGGAGTTTTGTCCCGCAGTAGAGCGAGAGCCTGCATGTCCGTCTGTAAGCGAGCATTAGGTATATGTGTGATATGAAGAGTAGCCGGTCTTTGTTGCTGTAACATGCTGTACAGTGTGGGCAAGGTGAGTTGTTCCTTTTGCCAGTCCAGTTTAACATACGTATTTATAGGGATGCTTGCTCGTCCTTTATGTAGCCACACATCGTAACGGAAACGGGTGAGCTCATTATGAATGCGCCCTTGTTTGAGTTGAGGCTCAACCTGACTGATCTCAGGAAGATGCTGTTGAAGAGCTGAGAAGAATGCGGGATCGAGTAGCAATTCGTTCTCGGAGGCCAGGCGTTTCTGGATCAGTGTTTGTAACTGTTTGGTGAAGAGCGATGGAACGGCCTGGCGCAATTGGACAGACGTGTGATAGGCCTCCAGGAGGGTCAAATTACGCACATCTCCTATAAATAGAAAGCCGCCCGGTGTCAGCAGTTGGACGGCCTGCTCCAGGACGTGGACGAGATATTCAACGCCGGGAAAATATTGGATCACCGAGTTAAGAATAATTGCGTCGAATGAGCCTTGTCGGTCGGCCAGAGGAGCGCTGAAATCGTCAGCGCCGCGCTGGAAAAGCCGAACATTAGGCAGAGCTTGCTCCATTACCAGCTCCTGCAACGCATGGATCGCCACGGGCGAGAGATCGGTTCCCCAGTATTCCTGGCAAAAAGGGGCGATCCTGGTGAGCAGGAGGCCCGTGCCGCAACCTATCTCAAGCACATGTCCTGGTCGGAAACGGAGGATGCGCTCTACCGTCTGTTCCACCCACTGTCGCATCTCTTCTTCCGTCAGAGATTGGCCGGTGTAACTGCTGTTCCAGCCTGCAATATTGAAGGTTGGATCGTCGGGTTGCTTTGCATCGCGATAGGAGAGGTCAAAAATCTGCTGCCAGTGAGCGACCTGTTTTGCGAACCGCGCATCTGGCATCTCCTGCTCGTCTTCCTGGCGACGAACTACATAAGCAATCAGGCTTTTCTCGCTGGAGGGGGTATCTGCTTGCTCGGGCGTGATCAGTGTGGTGCCGCGCGCGACCACAATGGCCTCGGCAATAGCTGGATGTTGCCGCAAGGCGGCTTCAACCTCCGCCAATTCGACGCGATAGCCCCGGATCTTGACCTGGTGATCGTTGCGCCCCAGGAAGTCTAGCTCGCCATCAGGCCGGTAGCGTGCCAGATCTCCTGTTCTGTACAAACGAGAGCCAGACTGGGGGCCGAAAGGATTAGGGAGGAAGCGTTCAGCAGTCAGGTCTGGATGATGCCGGTAGCCACGAGCCAGCCCTGTGCCGCCAATGAACAGCTCGCCGGTTACCCCGATGGGAACGGGTTGCATCCGGCTATCCAGCACGTACACCTGGACATTGGACATCGGGCGACCAATCGAAGGCAATCCGCGCATTTCCCTGGTGGGGGAAACCGCACCAAAGGTTGTAACTACACTATTTTCCGCCGGACCATAGGTGTTCACCAGGGCAAATGGGCACTGCTCTGCTGGAGCATAGTGCAGCGCATCACCCCCGGTTGTCAGCGTGTGCAGCGCCAGATTTTCCGGCCATGCATCATCCAGCACGCTTTCCGCCAGTGGCGTGGGCAAGTACCCGAGCGTGATCTGTTGCTTGATCATCCATTCACGTATCTGTTGGGGATCGTGGCGGCTTTCATCGTCTATCAGGCAGAGCGTAGCTCCTGTTGCGAGCGAAGGCCAGATTTCCCAGAGAGCGCCATCAAAGCTCAAACTGGCGAAATGGCTGGCCCGATCATGCGGCTTGAGCGCAAAGGTTTGTCGGTGCCAGCAGATGAGATTGCGCAGCCCTTTATGTGCGACCTGAACTCCTTTTGGCCGCCCTGTCGAACCAGATGTGTAAATGACATAAGCCAGATTTTCCGCGTCAATCTCACCGGTTGGATTGGCTGTATCCTCGCGGCTAATGTCTTCCCACTCGTTCTCCAGGTAAAGCGTCTGTGTTTTAGCACCGACGAGCGGCGCGCCCAGGCTATGCGTTGTCAAAAGGAGTGTGATCGAGGCATCCTCGATCATCAAAGTCAGCCGTTCCATAGGATAGGTTGGGTCAAGCAGCACGAAAGCGCCCCCCGCTTTGAGCACGGCCAGCAGACAGGTCAGCAGATTGAAAGAGCGTTTCAGGCAGATCCCCACCAGACTTTCCGGTTTCACGCCTGCCTTGCGCAGATAATGGGCCAGTTGATTAGCACGCGCATTCAACTCCTGGTACGTCACCTGTTCATCTTCAGTGATAGCTGCTATAGTATCTGGCATGAGAGCCGCCCAGGTCTCAAACATCCGGTGAGCGAACGGCTCCTGATCATATTGCTCATCTGTGGCATTCCATGCAACCAGGATCTGCTGGCGTTCGGCGGGAGTAAGTAACGGAATTGCCGAGATGGGCTGATCAGGGTTGTCGGCAACAGCCTCTAAAATCATGAGCAGATGCCCAAGCATACGTTTGATCGTTTCCTCTGCAAACAGATCAGTGTTATATTCGATCTCCAGAAAGCTTTGTTGCTCATTGCCCAGCACGAACAGGCTGATATCAAACTTCGCGGTTTGTGTCTCTACGATGAGAGGCTCGAACGCGAGGCCAGGGATCTCCAGGGGCGCTTTAGGCACGTTCTGTAACGCCATTGTCACCTGAATGAGAGGATTGGCAATGCTTAGATCGCGCTCAGGCCGCAGTTCCTCGACCAGTCGCTCGAAGGGGAGATCCTGGTGAGCATAGGCATCCAGACAGACTTCTCGCACACGTTCGACCAGTTTACGGAAGCTGGGGTCGCCGGAGAGGTCTATGCGCATCACCAGCGTATTCACAAAGAAGCCAATCAGCCCTTCAATCTCTGTTCGATTGCGGTTGGCAATCGCGCTGCCAATCGCGATATCTTCGCTGTCGGTATAGCGTGAAAGCAGGATAGCGAAAGCTGATAATAGCAACATAAATAACGAATCGTGCTCATGTCGGCCAAGCATTTGTAAACGTGTAAGCAGTATGGGAGGGATTTCACGAAAACAAATGGCCCCTCGAATAGTATGGAGCGCGGGCCGTGGGTAATCGGTGGGGAGTTGCAGCGCAGGCAAATCTTTCAACTGCTGCTTCCAGTAGGCGAGTAGTTCTTCGAGTGTTTCTCCCTGGAGCCATTCTCGTTGCCAGAGCGCGAAGTCTACATACCGGATGGGCAGTTCTGGCAGTGGAGAAGGCTGGTTTTGTAAATAGGCGTTATAAAGCGTTTGCAACTCGCGCATAAATATCCCGCGTGACCAGGCGTCCGAGGCGATATGGTGCATCGTTATCGCCAGGATGTGCTCTTCCCCAGTAAGCCAGAGGAGCCTGGTTCGCAGAATAGGGCCGTTGCTCAGGTCGAAGGGTTGCTGCTCCTCAATAGCCACAATCTCCCTGGCATGAGCCAGGCGCATGGTTTCTGGCAAGCCACGCAGGTCTATCAGAGGGAAAGGGATACGTCCAGGCTCCGTGATTACCTGCTGCGGCTCGCCATCGCTGCTGACAAACGTTGTGCGCAATGTCTCATGTCGAGCAAGAAGACTTTCTAGCACACGCCGTAAGACCCCATGATCCAGGTGCCCGCGCACACGGAGCGCCAGCGGCACATTATATAGAGGAGTGCCCGGTTCAAACTGGTCCAGAAACCAGAGCCGTTGTTGGGCAAATGAGAGGGGATAGCTCTGCATGGCGTGGCCCTGGCGACGGATTGTTGAAGCGGGCTGTTGCTCTTTTTTCTGCTTTCTTATCTGCTCGAAAAGAGCCATACGCTGCTCTCGCGTAAGATTGGCAAGCTGCTGACGGTCATGGGAGGCGCTCATAAGAAAAACTCCTTAGTGCATTTCCACTTGACATCTTCGGATTTGATATCTATACTTCCCTCAAGGGGGCGGCGGGAGCCTGTGGTTCTCTCGATCCGCTTGAGGATACTGAAATGGTTGAGCGAGAATTTGCGCTATAGTATCGCTATCCGCCTCCTCGATTGTTTTTTGTATAACAGCTTCAGCTAAGGCCGCAATTGTAGGGGCTTCGAAAATAGTGCGTAGGGGAAGCTTGATCTGGAAAAATTCACGCACCCGTGAAAGAATTTGCGTTGCGAGCAGCGAGTGCCCCCCAAGTTCGAAAAAGTTATCGTAAATGCCGACCTGCTTCAAACGAAGTACATCGGACCAGATTTCGGCTAAAGCTTCTTCGACTGAGTTGCTGGGAGCGACAAAAGGCGTCTTTTCTTCTTCTTGCTCTATTTCAAGCTTAGCATTCGCAAGCGCCCGGCGATCTACTTTTCCGTGAATAGTAAGGGGGAACGCCTCTCGCTGCACAATGCGAGAAGGATGCATATATAGCGGCAAGCGCGCGTTCAAATGCTGACGGAGTTCGCTCCTGAGCGCCTGCTCAGATACTTCCTTGCCGCCCGCCTGAGCGGTAGCTAGATGCGCAGCAGCGTTGGCGGGCGGAATTGCAAGAACTTCCATATTTGTAGGAATGACATAGGC
>DASRHT010000005.1:0-38755 GCA_035650355.1 Ktedonobacteraceae bacterium | reverse complement strand
ATGTAGAGGAAAAGGGATATGTGCTGATCACTCTTAGACCATCAACCATGCTTATAGCTCTCCTTATGAGGTTATTATCAAGCTCTGTCTTTTTCTCTTTATCTCAGTCTATCCGAATCCTGACAATGTGGCAATAGCTTGCTATTCCAGACAGCCAACGCTGCTGACGCGCTAGCTTCGCTCAGGCTGTCTGCAAAGGATAGCATATGATAAGCGATGAGGGATTTCTCTTTTCGCTTGCTTTATTAGCTCTTCCTCATACCGCTTCTATGATGATACAACATTGCAAAGCTAAATAGAACTTTGCTGTAGCCATGCTGCAGGCTTCTCAAACGTCGTTGCATGCTCTGACTGCTCGCGCCGCAGACGCTCACAGAGAGAGGAAGGTGCTGGCGGTGAGCGCAGCCCATCGCCAGCACCTTCCTCTCAACGGCTCGCTCGCGAGCCGTTCTGTCTGAAAAGACGACGTTTGAGAAGCCCTGAGCCATGCTGTATCTACTGTTGCAATAATTTCGTTCCATGTGCTATAATCCGACAGGTATAATTATGAAAGAAGACAGATGGGATTAATCGATGAACCGGAAGCCACCACCCTCTGTTTTGGGATCCCTGGCGGCTTTGGGCGGAATGGGCTTTACACTAGCCATCCCCATCGCCATAGGAGCCATTGTAGGAAGTTACCTTGATGGCCATTTTCATACCGGATATTTGTTTTTACTTTTCGGGCTGCTGCTTGGCCTGATAGCGGGAATATATGGAGCCTACCGTTTATTTAAGAGCGTGCTAGGATGATAGACGGAAACCATTAAGAACGTACAGACCGGGCAGAGTTCGGCAGATTAGGGAGGATGCCGAGTGCTCTGGAAACTTCCTGAAATACGACTCGCACCTGACGTGGTGATTCCACTGTTCGCAGATGGTAGCGGGATTACAAATACGCTGATCTGCACCTGGCTTACAATTATTGTCCTGGCATTGGTGTTCTACTTTGGCACCCGCCGGCGCGACTTGCTCCCCACCGGCATGCAGAATCTTGTTGAATGGATGGTGGAGCTGCTCCTGGGACTGGTTGAGGGTGTATCGGGTAAAGAGAAAGGGAAAAAGTTTTTCCCTCTGGTTGCCACTTTCTTCATTTTTATTTTTGCCTGTAACGTCCTTGACGTGTTCCCAGGCGTCGATACCATCGGCGCGGTCAGAGCCGCGGACCTGGCGAAAATAGGCAATGCCGGGGTATATACCTTCCTGGGCATCCACTTTCTCTTTGGAGGGGCTTCAAACCTGCTTATCCCGTGGATACGCCCGGCCACGACCGATCTGAACCTGACGGTGGCAATGGCGATTGTCTCGGTGGTCGTTACCCAGATTTTTGGCTTCTACGCGCTAGGGCCAAAGGAACACCTGAGCAAATACTTTAACTTCAAGGCGTTGTTCGGAGGTGGAGCGGCAGGGGTGATTCAATTCATCGCCGGCTTCATTGAGATCATCAGCGAAGTAGCCCGCATTATCTCGTTCTCCTTCCGTCTCTTTGGCAACATTTTCGCGGGCAGTGCGCTGCTGGCGGTTTTCGCCTTCCTGCTGCCGTTCGTTTCAGACATCATTTTCATTCCCTTTGAATTGTTTGTCGCCTTCGTGCAGGCGCTGGTCTTCGCGCTGCTCACCCTGGTCTTCCTGGAGATCGCTACCACCAGCCACGAACACGCCGCTGCTGAATACGATGAGCATCACCAGGCTCATGAGCAACATGAGCAGGCAAAGGAGCAAGAGGCAGCGGCAACCCATTAGCCACGAATTGGATGTTGTTTCTCAAGCTTGCTACTCGCAGGTTTTTGCTGCGATTGCATAATATTAATTACACTAAAGCGACAGCTTCGTCCTTAAAGGAGGATTTTTATCATGAACATTGCACCACTCGCAGTAGCTTTGGCAATCGGTCTGGGCGCCATTGGCCCGGGTATCGGCATCGGCATTGCTGCCGGTCAGGCATTTAACGCCATTGGGCGCAACCCGGAAGCCGAGCCGTTGATCCGCACAAATATGTTCATCGGCCTGGTGTTTGCTGAAGCTATCGCCATCTACGCACTGTTGATCGCCTTCCTCATCCAGTTCGTCAAATAGTATTTGCTCAGATTTGCTGTAGAGACGCGGACAACGATGTTACGCAGAGCAGCGGGCAACAACGCGGAGGTTTCCCGGCAGCAAACACACGGTACGCGTCTCTACGCAGCCTATTTGCAACAGAGCAGATTGTACTACTTCTGACGAAAGGAGGCACACAGTGGTGCATACATTTATCCTGGCAGATAGCGGCGTTGGCGCTCTTTTGAACGGCCTCGGCATTAACGCTTTTGCCTTCCTCTCGCAACTGGTCAGCTTTGGTATCGTCTTCTGGCTCCTCTGGAAATGGGGCCTTCCCACCGTTATCAAAACGCTCGACAGGCGACAGGCAGTGATCCGCGAAGGTCTGGAGAAAGCAGAACAGGCCGAGCGCGACCTCAAAGAAGCCACCGCACGCGCCGAAAAGGAGCTTGCCAATGCTCGCATTCAGGCTCAGGAAACCATAGAACGTGCAGAAAAGGCCGCTCGACAGGTCGGCCAACAGATTGAAGAGGAGGCCCGCGCTCGCGCCGAGCAGATCAGTCAGCAGCAAATCGCTCGTATTCAGCAGGAGGCCAGTCGCGCTCGCTCGGAGCTGAGCCGCCTGGTGGTCAACCTTTCAATCGATGCCGCCGGGAAAGTTATTGACAGGTCGGTTGATACGAAGGATAACCGCCGTCTGGTGGAAGAGTTCGTCAATTCTAGCGACCAGGCGAGGAATAACTAATGCTAAAGGGAGCGATAGCACGCCGCTACGCCGGGGCCATTTTCAGTCTCGCACAAAAGCAGAATACGATTGATCGCTCGCTTGAGGATATCAAAGAGATAGCGACGCTATTTGCGAACCGCAAACTTGCTTATCTCCTACGTGAGCCAAAGATTCCGGCAAAGCGCAAAGAGACAGCATTACGTGAGGCGCTAACGTCTAAGGTCCTGCCAACTTCGCTCAACCTTGCTCTGCTGGTCATCCAGCGTGAACTGGTTGAGGTCATGCCCAATATTGCCACCGAGCTTGAAAAGCTTGTGCTGGACTATAGGAATGAGGCGGTAGCGGAAGTTACCACGGCAGCGCCTATGGATGATGCACAACTTAACCTTGTAAAGAAGGCATTAGAGCAGAGAATCGGCAAAACGATTATCATGCAGACGCGGATCGACCCGACTATCCTGGGTGGCGTTGTTGCTCGCGTGGGAGATCAGGTGATCGATGGCAGCGTTCGCTATCGCCTGTCCGCCTTGCAGCAGCAACTGCTGGCAGGGGTCTCTGCCGCCAGAGCCGATACCTCCACGGAGGAACTGGCCAGGTTATACGACAACGATAAACAGACCGGCGAAACAAAGGTTTCTCGACCGGCACCGACCTATCCATCCCAGGCGCAGGTATAGCAAACCCATATCCGGCGTCCCGTCAAGAGCGGGATGCCTGTTGAACAGAAGAAGTAACAAACCACCAGGAATCACTAGGAGGAAGAGCGATGGCATCTTGGGCTGATGAGATCAGTGCCATCATAGAGAAAAACATCACAGGCTTTCAGGGCGAACAGACCTCGACGGCAAGCGTTGGAACTGTAATCGCTGTACAGGACGGTATTGCACGCGTCTATGGCCTGCAAGATGTGAAATATCTTGAGTTGGTAGAATTTCCTCGCACAGGCATGCAGGGCCTGGCCTTCAACCTCGAAGAAGAGACGGTCAGTTGCCCCATCCTGGGCGAATACACTCATATTCGTGAAGACGATGAAGTACGGACAACGGGACGTATCATTCAGGTACCTGTTGGTGACGCCCTGCTCGGGCGCGTTGTCAACCCGCTGGGCGAGCCAATCGACGACCGCGGCCCGATCAATACTGACAAGTTCCGCCCGGTCGAACGCGTCGCCCCTGGCGTCATCACCCGCCAGTCGGTGAATACCCCCGTACAGACTGGTCTAAAAGCTATCGATAGCATGATCCCCATCGGACGCGGTCAGCGTGAACTGATCATTGGCGACCGTCAGACGGGTAAGACGGCTATCGCTATCGATACGATCATTAATCAGAAGGGCAAAAACCTTATCTGTATCTACGTCGCTATCGGTCAGAAAAACTCTTCAGTGGCGCGCACCCAGGCTATCCTGGAGCAGCATGGCGCGATGGAGCATACAATCATCGTGGTGGCAAGCGCGTCCGATCCCGCGCCGTTGAAGTATCTCGCCCCCTACGCGGGCTGCGCGATGGGCGAAGAGTTCATGGAATCGGGGCGCGACGCTCTGATTATCTACGACGACCTGACCAAGCACGCGGAAGCGTACCGCAACATTTCGCTGATCATTCGCCGCCCTCCCGGGCGCGAGGCATACCCTGGCGACGTCTTCTACCTGCATTCTCGCTTGCTGGAACGCGCCGCCCGCTTGAGCGATGATTACGGCGGTGGCTCGCTGACCGCTTTGCCGATCATTGAGACGAAGGCAAACGACATTTCGGCCTACATTCCGACCAACGTCATCTCTATTACGGACGGACAGATTTTCCTGGAAGCCGACCTGTTTAACGCGGGCCAGCGTCCCGCCGTTAATACCGGCCTCTCGGTTTCGCGCGTCGGTGGTAGCGCACAGACACGCGCCATGCGCCAGGTTGCAGGCTCGTTGCGACTCGACCTCGCCCAGTTCCGCGAACTCGCCGCCTTCGCGCAGTTCTCCTCGGATCTGGATAAGGCCACGCAGAACCGCATTGAGCGTGGGCGCCGCGTGCAAGAAATTCTGAAGCAGCCACAATACCAGCCGGTTCCGGTCGAAAAGCAGGTAATGATCATCTTTGCCGCCACCAATGGCTACCTGGATAGCGTCCCGCTGGACCTGGTTGCCGCCTGGGAGGCCGCTTTCTACCGCTATATGGATGCCAACCATCCAGAGATCGGGGCCACAATTATTGAGAAATCCGTCAATGCGCGCGATAAGATGTCCGACGAGCTGCTCCAGCAACTGAGAGACGCTATCGTGGAGTTCCAGAAGACTGCCGCGCCACGCAAGTCTGAAGAGACTGCTGCGGCGCGCTAGGAGGCAGCAAGATGCCATCAACCCGAGAGATTCGGCGGCGCATACGCTCGGTCAAGAATATCGCGCAAATTACTAAAGCCAAACAGATGGTGGCTAGCAGTAAGATGCGCAGAGCGCAGGAGCGGGTCCAGCAGGCCCGCCCCTACGCGGACCAACTGCGCGATCTGGTCTCGCGTCTCGCGCTTACCAGCGGGGTCGATATTGGCGCGGGCGTGGATCTGATGAAAGAGCGACCGGTGCGTAACATCGGCATTGTGCTGATTACGCCTGATCGCGGCTTCTGTGGCGCGCTGCCGAGCAATATCAACCGCAAAGCCGCCAGCACCGCCCTGGAGCAACAGAACAGATTGGCGGAACTGGGCCAGCGCCCCGAAGTTAACTTCATCGCCGTTGGTCGCAAAGGCCGCGATTTTATTATGCGCACCAGGCAGCACATGCTTGCCGAGTTCATTAATTATGGCGATAGGCCCTCGATGGGCGATGCAACTGCTATCGCGCAGGTAGCGGTCGACGCTTTCCTGAAAGGGGAGGTCGATATCGTTTATGTGATCTACGCCAAATTTATTAATACCATGACGCAACAGCCAACTGCTGTACAGCTTCTACCGGTGCAGCCACCGGCAGAGCAGGAGGGCAGACGGGAAACCATAGAATATATCTATGAGCCTGATCCCCAGTCGATTTTCCAGGCTCTGCTCCCCCGGTATGTAGACGTGGTGGTATTCCAGGCAATGCTCGAAGCGGTCGCCAGCGAACAGTCCGCCAGCATGGTCGCAATGAAGAATGCAACTGATAGTGCGAACGAACTTATTCAAGACCTCACTTTGACCTATAATAAGGCTCGCCAGGCCGCTATTACGACCGAGATCCTCGAAGTGGTCTCTGGCGCTGAAGCTTTATAAGCGTGTCTGATTCTGAGAGTCTTCTTTCGTGGCGGAACTCACGCGGCTTCGCCGCGCAAGGGGTGGAGGTGGTGTGGCAACATGCGCTTCGCGCATGTTGCCACACCACCTCCACCCGACGAGCGTCGCAGGCGCGAGCACACGCTCACGCTGAGAAACAGGCACACTGACGATTGTAGTGCATAACATACATTTTCCCACTTAATGGAGATAGATATGGCAGTAACACAAACAGGCACGAAGGGAAAAGTCGTGCAGGTGCTGGGAGCCGTGGTAGACGCTGAGTTTCCGCAGGACAAGCTCCCTGAAATATATAACAAGCTCACCACGCGGCCCTCTGGCACAGATCAGGATCTGGCTCTGGAGGTTGAGCAGCACCTGGGCAATAACTGGGTGCGCTGCGTGGCGATGGGTCCAACCGATGGGCTACAGCGCGGCGTCGATATCGTCGATACCGGTGGCCCCATTTCGGTACCCGTTGGACCAAAGACGCTCGGACGCATCTTTAACGTTCTTGGTCAGGCCATCGACAATAAGCCCGATGTGGTCGATGCTCCACATTACCCGATCCATCGACCAGCGCCGGACCTGGAGGATCAGGCGGCCACTATCGAAGTGTTCGAGACAGGTATCAAAGTTATCGACCTGGTCTGCCCCTTTATGAAAGGCGGTAAGATCGGAGCGTTCGGCGGCGCGGGCGTGGGCAAGACCGTCATTATCCAGGAGCTGATCAACAACATCGCCAAAGGGCATGGCGGCTATAGCGTCTTCGCCGGCGTGGGTGAGCGCACCCGCGAGGGGAACGACCTCTATCACGAAATGCAGGAGGCGAAGGTTATCGACCGTCTGGCAATGGTTTTCGGGCAGATGAACGAGCCCCCCGGTTCTCGCCTGCGCGTTGCCCTGAGCGGGCTGGCTATTGCGGAATACTTCCGCGACGAAGAGGGCAAAGACGTCCTGCTCTTTATCGACAATATCTTCCGTTTCACCCAGGCGGGAGCAGAAGTGTCTGCGCTGCTTGGCCGTATGCCATCGGCGGTAGGATACCAGCCCAATCTGGCGGAGGAGATGGGTGAGTTGCAGGAGCGCATCACCTCGACGAAGAAGGGTTCGATTACGTCGATGCAGGCAGTATACGTGCCTGCCGACGACTATACCGATCCCGCGCCATCAACGACCTTCGCTCACCTCGACTCGACTATCGTGCTGGAACGCGCCATCTTCGAGCAAGGGATCTATCCGGCTATCGATCCTCTGGCCTCGACCAGCCGCATTCTTGACCCACAAATCGTCGGTGAGGAGCATTACAATGTGGCCCGTGGCGTACAGAGGGTGCTCCAGCGTTATCGCGACTTGCAGGATATCATCTCGATCCTGGGTATCGACGAACTCTCCGACGAGGATAAGCTTACTGTGGCTCGCGCTCGCAAGCTGCAACGTTTCTTCTCGCAGCCATTCACCGTCGCCCTGGTCTTCACCGGCCTTGAAGGGCGCTATGTACCTGTGAAGGAAACGGTCCAGGGCTTTAAAGAGATCCTGGAAGGCCGCTACGACCACATTCCTGAAAACTACTTCTACATGAAGGGCAACATTGAAGAAGTGGTGCAGAGCTACGAAGCTGAAAAGCAGAAGGGGTAAACGATGGCGACACGCAACACATTGCATGTCGAGGTGGTGACCGCCGAGCGCGAGTTATTCAATGGCGAGGCTGATATGGTCAATGTGCCAGGTTCAGAAGGGCAACTTGGCATCCTGCCGCGTCATGCTCCGCTTCTGGCTTTCCTGGCTCCCGGCGCGCTACGCATCACTCTTCGCGGAGAAGAGGAGGCGATCTTCGTATCGGGCGGCTTCACTGAGGTGTCAAACAACACGGTGACTGTGCTGGCCGATGCAGCGGAACATGCCGAGGAAATTGACCAGGCACGCGCCGAAGAGGCCCGCCGCCGCGCTCAGGAACGATTGGCCCAGGCTGAATCGGATAGCGAACGTGCAGAGCTGCAAGGCGCCCTTGAACGTGCAGTGAACCGCTTGAGGGTCGCTGAAATAGCTCGCCGCCGTCACCCTCGCCGGGAGTATCCTCCTTCTTCAGAACAATAAGCCTGATCGTTCTCAGCATACTTTGAAAAGTTCCGCGCTCCAACGCTCCCACGATCAATCGGGGAGCTACCGCGTCTAGCAGGGCAGGGGCAAGCCCTGCCCCTACGGAGCGTGGAGTCGAAGTACATAAAGAGACCTGTTCGACGCTGTAGGGCCGAACAGGTCTCTTTTTTCACCAGCATTACTGATGCAGGCGCGTAAAAGCTTTTAGAAGTCGCTACCACTACCGCCGCCTCCGCCTCCGCCAAAATCGCCACCTCCGCCTCCCCCGAAGTCCCCTCCGCCGAAACCTCCGCCTGCTCCCCCTCCGAAGTCTCCGCCGCCAAAGCCGTCTCCCTGATCACCACCGAAATTGCCGCCTGCTCCTCCGCCGAAGTCTCCCTGGCCCTGGTTTCCTCCTTCACGCTCGCCCTGGTTTCTCCCCAACTCGTAGCCGAGCAAGCCGCCCGCAGCAGCTCCCAGGCCGCCAGCCGCCCACGGATTCATGCCTCCCTGCCCCTGTCCAGGGCCATAGTAGTTGGGAGGATAGCCGCCCTGGTTGTATGGTTGGTTATACGGCTGGTTGTACGGCTGATTATAAGCATTACCCTGCCTACCGAAGCCGCCGAATAAGCCACGCGAGGCCCGACGACGCATAAAGGCGAAGAGGGCAATCAGAGCCAGCACAATCAGACCAATGCAGCATAACGTGCTTGACAGAAAATTGCCGAAGATGCCACCCGCCGGCGCTGGCGTTACTCCACGGCCATTATTGTCGCCAGTTGCCGCCAATGAGCTTTGCAACGAACGAAGAGCTGCAACCGTAGCTCCCGTGTAACCGCTGTTGGCGTAAGAGCTACTGAACGCACTCACCGCGTCATTGTACTGGCTATTGGTCAGTGGCACGCTGCGACCGCCCGCGATAGCCAGATAGCGATTACCGGTATCAATCGCTATGACGATCTTTCTTGCATTGTCAATATGACCGGCTGTATGCTGATTGAAAGACTGCTTGGTACCGGAAAAATTGCTGGTCGTATATATATCAACTGGATAGCCAAGACTCGATCCCGCGCTGCGCACCTGCGACGCATTGAGCACTCTGGCCTGATCTGATATATTCACCGTATCGGCCAGCACACCCACAGTTGCAAGCAACAGCAGACTCAGGGCAGCAACAGCCGCGAAGAGAGCCTTGCCCAGTCCTCTGACCGTTGAATGTGCATCATCACGTTTCATACTTCTCCCTCTTTCCTTTCCTGGTAACCCCACAGAGAATAACGCCTCTTCATTTCAAATTACTCCTCCTCCCACTAGATAAACGCACACCGACACTTTATCTCCAATCTGTTATCCGTCAGCATAATTGTTACCGCATTGTTCATCTCAACTCCCTTAGCACGATGAGCAGGGCAACTGTGTAAACAGTCTTTGTTTACAAGAGGTATACGTGTTATCGCGCTCATCGGTTACACCTCATTAACCTGCCGACCTTATTATTCCCGATCACACAACTGCTGCCCACATGCTACAATAGAGGCAGATATCAACCTGTTATTAGCTCAACGGAGTGAAGAAGTAGTGATGAGTACAACAACCGGGCGGCCTCGCCCTTTTGTTTTGGTAATCATGGATGGTTGGGGAGTGAACCCGCGCCAAGAAGGCAATGCTATTGCCCTCGCTCGCACCCCCAATATTGATAAAATTGCCCGCGAATGGCCTCATACGACGGTCAAGACCTCCGGCGAGGCGGTCGGTCTGCCGGAAGGACAGATGGGCAACTCTGAAGTCGGTCATCAGAATATCGGCGCGGGCAAACGCGTCTTACAGGATTATACGCGTGTCAGCGAGTCCATTCAGGATGGCAGCTTTTACCAGAATCCTGCCTTTCTCAAGGCCGTTGAACACGTCAAGAAAAATCATGCGCAGCTCCACATCTGCGGGCTGCTCGGCAACGGGGGCGTTCACGCCCATGAGTCTCATCTGGAGGCCCTGTTGCGCGTGGCTCAGATGCACGATATTGAGCATGTGTATATCCACGCTTTCACCGATGGGCGCGATAGCTCTCCCACAGGCGGCCTGGAGTTTATGCGCTATCTGGAGGCGCGGGCGCGCGAGATTGGCGGGAAACATGCCGCCAGGGTGGCTACAGTGAGCGGGCGCTACTACGCAATGGACCGCGACAATCGCTGGGATCGTACAGCGATGGCGTACTTCGCGATGACGCGCGGCGAGGGCGACCATGCAGCTTCGGCTCTGGCGGCGATCCAGCAATCCTATGATAAGCATGTGACCGATGAGTTCATTGTTCCCACCGTCATCATGGAAGATAACCATCCGGTCGCGGTGGTCAAAGAGGGCGATGCGGTCATCCATTACAACTTCCGGCCTGATCGCGCTCGCCAGCTCACTAAAGCATTCGTGATGCAAGAGCTGCCACCGCAGGCCGAGGGTAAGTTTAACCGCGGGTCGCGCATTTCTGATCTAGTCTTTGTGATGATGACAGAGTATGAAGCAGGCCTTGATGCGGAGGTGGCTTATCGTGCCGACGAGGTAGAGATGCCGCTGGCACGCGTCATTGCTGAGCAAGGAATGCGCCAGTTCCACACAGCCGAGACTGAGAAATACGCTCATGTGACCTACTTCATCAATGGCCGTCGCGAAACTCCTTTCTCTGGAGAGGAGCGCGTGCTGGTGCCATCGCCTAAGGTACCCACCTACGATTTGCAGCCGGAGATGAGCGCGGCAGGCGTGACCGATACCGCCGTCGAGCATATTCGCAGCGGGCAATACGATTTTGTGGTGATGAATTACGCAAACGCCGACATGGTCGGTCATACAGGCGTGATGGAGGCCGCGATAAAAGCAGTTGAGGCGGTTGATAACGGGATTGGGCGCGTGGTTGAAGCTACCCTGGCCAGCGGCGGCGGTCTATTGATTACCGCCGATCATGGCAACGCTGAGCAGCTTATCGATTATGAGACGGGCAAACCTTTCACGGCCCACACCACCTATCCTGTTCCGGTATACCTGGTCGTTCCCCGATTGGCACAGGCGCGGCTGCGTACCGACGGCATCCTGGCGGATATTGCCCCGACCATCCTGCAAATCATGGGCGTTCCCCAGCCTCGGGAAATGACAGGACGCACATTGATTCTGCCATAGTAAATTTTTCCTATCACGCATTGAAAGTTATCCACATATCGGGCTATTTATGTGGATAACTTTCAATATTTGTGGATAAAAGGAAATTGAAACCTAAAGAAGCCGTTTAACATATATAATAGGAACAGTAAGCCACGTCCCATCTTCAAGGGCAACGCGTACGGCCCGCGCATGAATGCCGGAGGCAAAAACCTGTTGATAGGTGAAGACATAGTCAATGGTGCCCACTGTCCCTCTATGCTCGCCCTCATATATCTGCACCAACGCCCCGGGGACAAGCACAGCTTCTGGTTGTACTGATTGCCAGTTCTGTTGCGTCTCTTCGGCTGGCAACGAGATTACCAGCTCAGGGAAAATCCGGTGGCGTACTGAGGTCGCCCCGCAGAGCAGTGCTATCGAGCCTTGATAGTGCTCCAGTAGTTCTGTCACCTGTCGCGACATAGCGATTGCGCCCAGGCCCTCAGTAAAAAGCAGGGTCAGCGGTGGCAGATGGGCCTGCACGAGATCAACATCGGCGCAGTTAAGCAACTGGATCAGGTCTACGCGCAGAAACCCCTCCAGGTCGCGCAGAGAGATACTCCCCGCGACAATGCCAGACACGCCGGAACTCATGGCCCGGTGCAACAGGGCAAAGTTTATCTGATCGGGTACCACCAGGATCGCGCCCGCAGGTATCTTCTGTTGCTTGCCTGCTTTCTCTCGCCATAAAGTCAGTATGCCAGCTATCTGCTTGCCGGCCCCGATCACTCCCTGCACCAGGGCAGCCGGAGATTCGATCACCACGCCGCCTCTGGGTGAGATCTCAACGACGCGCCCGCGCAACCCGGCAGGTACAACTTCACCCGATCCTGTATCAGTCTGCTTTGTCGCCGGGAAACGCAATACAGGCTGATCAGGCAGCACTTCTTGCCCAGGATACACCAGGGGAACCGCCTTGACCCCGTACCCATCTGGCCAGCGTTCTCTCCTCACGAACATCCTGGGTATAGTTGATCGAACCAGTGGATAGGTCATAACGGGAGATACTCCTCCCCACTCTATGCTCCCAACGCCTGCGCCCATTGCATCAGACGAGCGTGGCGTTCGGTTTCATCTGAAGGTAGGGCCAGCGGCCTGCCACGAGCATCAATAATCAGGCCGATAAGCCCTCCGTCGATCTCTTCGGCAGCACGCGCGCGCTCTCCAGGACCCAGGCCGACGTCAACCGTTGGAGCGGGAAACAGCGTCAGCAGAGCCTGTTCATTAGTCTGCAAGGGTATGACCTCAATTGAGCCTGCCATCACATCAACCGAGAGCTGCCGTCCATTACTATATTCTACACCCACGCGCACAGCCAGTTGCCCCGGCTGTACATCTCCGAAGGGAATAACGCAGGTGCCCAGGCGATGGGAAACGGCGTCGTTCTCGTTTACTTGCACGGCAGTGATCGGCGCAACCGTCGCCACCGCCCCTAGCTGTGAGATCAGCATGGTGCGATCCAGCACTAAAGAGGTAACGCCCCTGGGCTGCAAGGCATCCAGCAGCATCAGCGCCACCTGCCCAAATCTCGGCGCATGCGAAAGCACGCCACCAGTCGCGAGCACTAGATCGCTCTCAGGCCATTCCGCGTACTGCTTCTTCGCCGCCTCCAATACCAACGCGATGGCCTCACGAGCAAATGCCTGGCTGAGCTGCACTTCACGCGCGCTGGCAGGCAGCACCTGCGGATGCATCATACGGTTGAGCACGTACTGCCGTATCTCTTCTTCTGTGACGCTAAATGGCAGCCAGCGCGTAATGCGCTGTAATCCTGCCCGCTGCAACACTTCGCCAATGCTCTGACCCACACCTACCGTTGAGTTCACCATAGGGATAAACTCGCCCTGCTCGCCCGCAAGCATAACCGTCGTGGTCGTCCCCCCGACGTCAACGGCGGTCACGTTCATGGCATAATGCTGGGCCAGGAAACGCACCAGGCTGCTTAACGAGGTCGCGGTGGCCAGTGGCGAGGCGCTTGACCAGGAACGCAGGCGATCATAGCCTGGCAATCGTTGCAACACGGTGCGATCATGCAGCGTACCAACCGCCATACTGATCATGCTCAGTTGAGCCTGAGAAAGCAGGGGATCAACGCGTATCACCTCCGCCACGCCCTGCAACATTTGCCGCACCGCTTCTACATATTGGGGAGCGCCCGCATAAAGGACCGAGAAGGTTTTTGGGGTGCCATTCTCCAGACCATTAGAGCTACGTCGTTCGTTCCACTCTTTGGCCGCATTGACTAACAAATGGCACGCTTCTTGTAGAGGGGTCGGGCCAGCCTGACCATCAGCCATCCCTATAATGAGTGCGGCTTGAGGCTGGAACGCCCGCATCTCTCCCAACTGGCGCTCCCACTCCATAGAGGTTCGCTCCTGCGTCCAGGCGCTGCCTGCTGAAGGGGTATACGCGCCCACAGAGACCGGGGAAGGCACGGCTGTGGCTTGATGGGATGGAGCTGCCAGTGATCTCATCTCGGCATACAAGCCTGAAAACGCTTGAGATGCCAGTCCTTCAAAGGCCGAACTCACGGCTCCTAGCACGACCACACGTAATGGGCCGCCCGCGCTCATCGTCGCAATAAAAGCATCAACGCCATTCCCATCGTCTTGTTCAGGAAAGATAATACGATTATCTTCGACAAAGCGGCGTCCGGTAATAAATTCGATCACATTAATTGCCTGGATGACGCCTATGGTGATATCCTCTTGAGAAGACCCCAGCGTGGTAGGCGCTTCTCCTCGCGCCATAAGGCGGTATTGCCCCTCCACTAGACCGAAGAGCGAAACCTTTGTAAATACGGCCCCGCAATCGGCCACCAGGAGTGAATTGGCAACCGGTACATTTTGTTTCTGTGTTGGACCCTGTCCCCCATCTGGATAGGGTTGTGTGTACATCTCCAGTATCCCTCTTCTCTGCGACTAGCGGAAAAGCAAGTCGCGCAAAGCTTCGACCAATCCACGTTTAGGTTTATTGACACGCTGTTCACCTGCCACAGCCGGTGTAGATGGCATATACGGAGGAGGCGACGCTGGTGCTCCTGGAGGCATTCCCGGCATGCCCGCCTGATATTGCGGCCCTCCCGCCGCGGGATATCCCCCCTGGTTGCCGCCTGGGTAGCCACCACCATACCCCATACTCGCCGGGTTATAGCCCTGAGGAGGCATACCCGCCGGTCTTGGAGGCGTTCCCGGCACAGGCTCTGGAGTCGCGCCGGGCATAGCACCCATCGGAGGCATCCCCTGCGGCATATATGCTGGATTGGGGGGAGCTGCCGGGAATTGAGGGGTGGCGGGGGCTACTCCTAACATGGAGGCAAAGACATTGGCCGCAACCTCGCTGCTTTCGCTCGGGCTCATCTCATGACGCGGGCGACTCGGCACGCGAATGTTCTCTACCCGAGGTGGGCCAGCATACGCGCCAGGCCCCTGACTATTGTGATTAGCTGCTCCTCCCGGTTCCGCAGCCGAGCGGAGCCATTCAGGCAACGCATTCATATCAAGGAAGGAAGATCCTGGTACGCCCTGTGCGCCTGTAGGCGGCGTCTGCGCAGGCGGCTGCCAGGTAGAAGATTGAGCGGGGGGCGAGTCCGCGCCGCCTGATGGTCCCCGTTCACCCTCGCGCAACCAGGGTGGTAAGGCGCTCACATCAAGGAGTGAAGAGCCGGATAGGCCGCCGCTTCGCCCCTGCTGTTCCGGTCCAGCCACCCTGACATTGTTCGGTGATGCTGCTCCCTGTGTACCATTTTGTGGTGTCATCCAGGAAGGCAACGCCGACTCGTCAATCAACTCTCTGGGAGAAAAGCCTCGCGCCGAGGGCGGCGCGGGCTCAGCCGTTCTCACAGGCTGCTGCGATGGCGGCACAGTAGGCGCGGGGGGAGCCGAGCGCGAAGGAGGAGATTGGGGCTGGAGCGATTTCATCCACTCGGGCATAGCTTCCGGCTGGACAAGACTCGATGCCGGAATATTCTTATCTTCTTGCGCAGAAGGCTGCTTCACGGGTGCTTCAGATGATTTCCCTTCCCGCATCCAGGACGGGAGAGAGCGCTCATCAATTAACGATTGCGCCAGCAGACCGCTCTTTTGCACGGCTCCACTTTCTTGCACGGGATGAGCAGATGAGTTCAGTTGCGCGTTAGGTCCGGTGGCATCGCTCGTCCCCGGGCGCTCTGAACGCATCCAGCCTGGCAAGGCCCCTTCATCAATGAGATCCGCGGTAGAAAACGAGGCATTGTTAGTAGGAACGGAAGGTCGTTCACCCGCACGCAACGACTCCAGCCAGGGCGGAAGCGCGGGCTGTTCCTGAGCCTTTGGGCGTGGACTCGACCCACCATCCTCCTTGAGAGGCCAACCACACTTCTGGCAATTCTTCACGCCATCAGGGACAGCATTTCCACAGTGGTTACACGTAATCACTTTTGCTCCTCACTTTCGCCAGGCTTCACTTCTTGGCGGGTGTATCATTCTTTCCTCGATTGAAAGCAACTGTTTTCACAAAATAAGACACGCTGATATGATACAATACGCACGGCATTGTCATTCCAAAAGTACTATATACGATCATAGGAGCCATTCATGCAAGAGCAATTTCCAGGTAAGCAGCAATCCTCAAACTCCCCTCTATTACTACGTCTCACTCTGCCACTTCCTCCCAGCATTAATGAACAATATGCAACTGTCAATGGGCATCGCGTTAGCACGCCTGTGGCCCGCCGCTTCAAACGCGAGGTCCGGGCGGTGTTGCGCTCGCTTGAACAACAGGCAACCTTACATGATGAATTACGCAATCAATTCCGCCAGAGTTATCTTGCTCTTTTCCTAGACTTCTACTTTACCACACCACTCAAACGAGACCTTGATGGGGGCCTCAAAATTACGCAGGATGCACTCTGTGAAGGGCTGGGGCTGAATGACAATCGGATCGTCGCTATCCACCTATTGAAACATATTGACCCTCTGCATCCCCACCTCGATGTTGAGTTGGAGGCTCTTCACGATTGGCATTTCGACAAGGAGTACGTTCTCCTCACATAAACGACCACACTTGTCAGCATACCATGCCTTCTTTATGATAAAACTGATAACAACGGCATTCTGTAACAGAATATGACCCATATTCTTTGAGGCGGTAATATATGTCTACTCTACCAGCGATACCACCACTATGTGAAAATGGTGGCAAACGAGCAATTCATGCTCTTGCAAAGCCGCGCGTACGGCTGCTTCTCGGCCTGTTTTTCAGCACCGGCATAGGATTGCTGGCGTATCGTCGCCGTTCGCTGAGTCGCAGCGGGATCGCGGGCGCAGTGGTTACAGGCACGACAACCTTTGGATTGGGAGGCTGGACCTGGGGCCTTTCGCTGATCTTCTTTTTCGTCTCCTCCAGCCTGTTCTCCCACTTCCGCGCCAGAGATAAAGCCGCTATTGCCGAAGATAAGTTTAGCAAAGGCTCCCGGCGCGATATCGGCCAGGTTGCCGCCAATGGTGGAATGGCTACGCTGCTGGCGCTCGGCTACGGGGCTGTCTCGCACCCTGCAACGCGCAAACTCCTCCAGGCAGGGTACGCCGGGGTAATCGCGACGGCAACCGCGGACACCTGGGCCACTGAATTGGGCGTGCTTAGCCCTCGTCCCCCCAGATTAATCACGACGGGCGCGCTCACTGCTCCTGGCACCTCTGGAGGCATCACCTCCCTGGGTACGGGAGCAGCCATGGTGGGAGCGCTGGCATCCGGGTTGTTCTTCTGGACCCTGCAAGGATGTCGCCGCTCGCTGCTGGTCTTACCATTGATTGCGCTTATTAGCGGCACCATTGGTAATCTCTTTGACAGTTTTCTAGGTGCAACTACGCAGGCCATGTTCCACTGTCCCGCGTGCGATAAAGAGACCGAACGGCAGTTCCACAATTGTGGCACCAGGACTCGCTTCCTGCGTGGCCTCCCCTGGATGACAAATGACATGGTCAACTTTTTGTCTACCCTGGTCGGCGGCCTGGCGGCAATACTGCTCCAACTACCTTTTCTACACTCAAAACATCCCCCTGATTTCGTATAATAGGATTACGAATACCTTCAAGAAAGGGATGCACGATTATGGGTATTGGACGTAAGCTCATCGCGCGGCACTGGCAGCCCGGACAGGCTGCGCAAGCAGGATTGCTCGCAACTATTGTATATAGCATCGCTATGGAAGGTGATAGATTTCTGATCGGCAATCGCTTTAGTGATGTGCGCTTCATCCAGGGCATACTGGAGGGGAAGTCACGCTCAAAAGGCATTTTTATCCTCTCCTGGATCATTCACCTGCTCAACGGCGTGCTGCTAGCGGAAATCTATGCCGCAGTTGTTAAACGCTTCCTACCGGGCCCTGACTGGCTGAAGGGAGCCATGTTTGGTGAGATGTTTGTCGCCAGTGTCTGGTGGCTAACCCCGCTCGCCGATAAGTATCATCCGTTGATCAAAAGTGGCGAGATGCCCCAGATTGCTAACTGGTCCGCGTTCCTGCAAAATCTTATCCGCCATCTCGCCTACGGTTTGACATTAGGGTGGCTCTACCGCGACGAATAGAACCACCCTGGTAAAATGGATACCCGCTATCTACTTTGTCTTTTGCCAGGATGGCTCTACCACGATGAATAAGGCCATCAGGGAGCAAGGACTTAATAAATAAGGGTCCTTGCTCCTCTGCTGCGTCAAGTCGCTTGCCTCCCGATTTCCCTGAAAATGGTAACCTGTTACCACTGGCTATACAAAGTAACTTACCCACCGGCCCACAAAGGGAAGGCGATAATTGGGGCGCAGCCAGGCCATCACCATCAACCAGAGCCACAGGAATATCGTTAGCCACCATAATGCATCAAGCAGCAGACCAAGCCCGAAGTTCGTTAATAGGCTGAGAATAGGTATCCAGGCCAACATCCCCTTCAGCATGGTTACGCCGAACCATACCAGCGAAAGCGTTCCAAAAGTAATCATTGATTGCGCCGCGTGCCAGCGCACATTGCGATTCTTTTCAATCAGAAAAAGTATAAGCCCGGATACCCAGCCAAACGCGTATGCCAGGACTCGCTCCAGGCGCTCATCCAGGCCGAGCGTTGTTACTCTATGCATCATGATCTATACCTCTTTCTCCGACATTCGACCCCTTCACGAGGTCCTTTGTCTTCTTTTCAAATGTTTCTTTGACATATATACGTACAGAAATAGAGCACGTTGCAAGGTGATATATGCCCGTTTCCCTATTTTGCCCCTGCCACCATTCATACCTCGCAATAGTACATTTGGGGGGTGCAGAGACGGCTCTACCATGAATAAAAGCCATCGTCATGCTACAATGGGGCGAAATTTTGCGCCTCTCCTTTATTTATCAGCTACGCGCTAAAAAACTTAAATAATAGAAGGAAGTATGCATACATTCACTATTCTTAATCGTGGTTATAGTGGGTACGAGGCATCTGCCCTATCGAGGATTAAAGGATTTTTATGCAACGAGAGATAGCGGACACGCGTTTTCGTTATGCGAATCGCATACACCGTGTTATCCGCTCCCTGGCGGGGCTAGTAACGGCATCGGTCGGCCTGGCCGATATGCTTTCAGCGATTGTGCCCAGGCTGAGTTGGACCGTTCTCCTGGGTGTCTGGCCCCTTATTTCTCATCGGGTGCAGGCGCAGACGGTTACAGTGGTGGTGGGGTTTTTCCTGATCATGCTCTCCTATGGGCTGGCACGCGGGAAGCAACACGCGTGGCGCATCTCCGTATCTCTCCTGCTCCTCTCGGCCTGCCTCCATATCTGGCGCAGCGGCTCGGTGCTCTCGACGGTGGTTGCCCTCTTGCTTACGCTGGCGCTCTGCCTGCTCTTTCGCCTCTTTCAGGCCAGAAGCGACCCTCCTTCAGTCTGGCGCGGCTACAGTATGCTAGCGCTCGGTATGGCGGTGGTCGTGTTCTACGCCATTGGCGGATTTTTTGCTCTCTTCGATCAATTTGAGCCGCTTGTCGAACGTTTTGGCCTGGAAGGCTTCATTTTCCGCATCATTACTTTTGCCCATATTCATTTTTCGCATGATACGGCTGCACTTGTTTTTGAACGAGCCTTGCCTATGCTCTGCATCAGCGCCATCCTCTATGGCATGATTCAGCTTTTCAGACCCGTAGCAGCAACCTTATTGCCAGACGAGGCAGCGCAGCGCAAAGTGGCAAGTCTGCTCTACCATTATGGCAAAAATTCTATTTCCTACTTTGCCCTGGATAATGACAAGTCATACTTCTTTTCGTCTTCAGGCAAGGTGGCGATCAGCTATGTGTTGCAGGGTAGCACCGCCGTAGTGGCGGGCGATCCCATTGGACCCGCCGACGAGATAGCTACCGGCATCCAGCAGTTTGTGACATTCTGTCGTAAGCAAGATTGGGCGATTGTCTTCTGGCAGGTGCAGGCCGAGTTGATCGAGCAATACCGGCTTATGGGGCTGCACGCTCTAAAAATCGGTGAGGACGCGCTGATCAATACGGCGACGTTCTCCCTACAGGGGGGAGCAATGGCTAATGTGCGTTCAAGCGTCAAACGAGCTGAGAAGGATGGTATCCGCGCCGTTTTCTATGATGGGCATGTTAGCGAGCCAGAGCGGCTGGCGCAAATGGAACAGATCTCGCGCCGCTGGCTGGCCGCTCGGGGTGGCCTGGAGATGGGCTTTAGCATGGGCCGCTTTGAGCCGAAAGGTCATGACGAGATATGTTTTGTGCTGGCCGTCGATTCGGCAAATAAGGTGCATGCCTTCGTCAGCTTTGTGCCGATCTATGGGCGCAACGGCTGGGCGCTTGATCTGATGCGACGTTGCGAGCAGTGCGCACCAGGCACGATGGAACTGCTGCTCTCGCGCTCCATTGAGCATCTCAAACATGGCGGAGCACAGGTCATTAGCCTGGGTCTCGCCCCTTTGGGCAACGCAAACCAGGAAGACGAGACCTTCCTGGGCACCAGCATCGATTTCCTGACCGGTCGCTTCGGCAATCCTACCAGGAACCTGTTACTCTTCAAATTTAAAAAGAAGTTTCAGCCAACATGGGAGAGCCGTTACCTGGTCTACTCAGGCCCTCTGAGCCTACCCAAAATTGGCTGGGCGCTCTATCATGCCCATCAGCGCGACGCCTCGCTCCTGGGAACGTTGCGCCAATCTCTCCAGCGCTGGCGCAACGGGCGCCAACAGTCACAACAACGCCTCCCACAAACGATATAAACCGGTAGGGGCTTACAGGGCAGGCGCGAGGTACTGCTCCCACGTTCTTGATGAGCCACCAAATACGGTGTTGCCAGAGTCTTAAAAACTGCCGTATAATTGAGATGTAGCGAACTGGCTACAAATATCATCAGGAGGCTTGTCGTACATGTACCCTGCACTTAACGTAAATATAGGAGATCCTATTTTTATTGGCGATATTTTTGGGCTGATCCTGGCGCTCCCAATCTCGCTCTTCCTCGCTTACTGGATGAGCGCCGTTAAAAATCATGTAGCCGTCGTGGTTGGTGCGCTCGTTGGGGCCGTGCTTGGCTTCTTTATCATTCTGGGCTGGGCTGGTACCCTCATCTATGATACTCCTCTGCCAGGCGCAAACGGAGCTTCGGTCTTCTTCGGCTCCGTCTTGTTCTGCTCCATTTGCGGGTTGATCGGAGGAATTGCTACAGATATGCTTATTGCTCGCATACGCAGAAAAGACTATACGCGCCAACCCGTTCACGAATAGCAAATGCACGGCTATGTTCTACCTGCTATACGGTGAAGACGAATTCACCAATCGAGAGCAATTAAAGCAACTACGGCAGCAGGGCGATTTCGGCTATAATCAGGATACGTATAGTGGCGCTGATACTGAGATCAAGACCATTATCATCACCAGCGATACGATGCCGTTTCTATCCGAGCAGCGCCTTGTTGTCGTAGAAGGTCTGCCCAAAAAGAAGCGCGGCGAGTCCTCAGCATCTGCTGATGTGGCCTCTGGAGAGGATACAACCGGCGCAGGCAAAGCTAAAAAGGGCAAAAAGGGAGGCAAGAGTAGCACTCTTACCCGCGCCGGTTTTGAAAAGGCTCTGGCTGAACATGTCGCGGTGTTGCCCGAAACAACCGTGCTGGTGGTGCTCGTCGATGAGACGCTGGATGGCACCAATGCGCTGGTTAAAGCCGCTGAAAAGCACGGCAAGGCGATTCAGAATAAGCTGCCAAAGGGGGCAGCCCTGACGAGCTGGATCACGAAACGGGCCAGAGTCATGGATGTGAAGATCACGCCCGAAGCCGTCTCGCTGCTAGCTGACTTTATCGGCAATCACCTGCGCTTGCAAGCAAACGAGCTTGATAAACTGGCCACATACGTCGGGAAGGGGGCCACGATCACCGCCGACGATGTTCGCCTGCTGTCAGCCCAGGTGCAGGATGCTCGTGTCTTCGACCTGACCGACGCACTCGCCCAGCGTCAGCAAAAGCAGGCGCTGAACATTCTCCATGATCTGCTGGCCGACGGAGAGCCACCCATCAGGCTTATCAGCAACATCACTTCACAGGTACGCTCGCTACTGCTGGTCAAGGAACTGGCTCAAAAAGGTATGCGCTCTGCTCAAATCGTCTCTACGCTGGGATTGGCTCCCTATACCGTTGATAAAGCCATGCGCCAGATAGGGAACTTTAGCATGACTCAGTTAGAGAATACCTATCGTCAATTACTCGCAACCGATGCCGCGCTCAAACGCAGTCGTCTTACGCCGGAGATGGCCCTGGATCTCCTTGTGGTCAGTTTCGGCTTATAGGGGCTAGCGGGGCTGCCCCGCCGTCGATCCTTGCATATACTCGCTTATCAGACCTACGCGAGTTGCATAATTTCATCAGGAGGGCATGATGGACAAGACAGGCAAGAGTCAAATCTCAGGCAAATTGGCGGCGCTTGATCGCCTGAGCCAGAAACGGCGATACCTCTACGCGCTCAATCTGCTCTTCCTCGTGCTCTGCCTCGTGATATTCACGCTCAGTTTCAACCGTTTGATCAACTACGAGGATGGCATTACGCGCTCCACGTTCACTATTCCAGGCCCTCTCCCGATCCCGGTGCTGGAGATGCGCCCCGCCCGTGGAGAAACGCCCCTGGTCGCGGTGATTGCGCACGGCTTTGCCGGCAGTAAAGATCTGATGACCGGTTTTGGCGTCGAACTGGCCCGCGCGGGCGTCACTGCCTATATGTTCGATTTTCCCGGTCATGGCGAATCCCCCATCCCTCTTGGAGATAGCACCTATTCAGACCGCGTCGCGCAACAGAATGTCGCAGCCGTAGGTGAGATGGTCGATTACGCCCGCACGACCAATAACGCCACGAAGAATCCCCAGATCATCCTCCTGGGTCATTCGATGGGATCGGCTGCCGTGGGAGATTATTCGATGGCACATGCGAACGATAGTGACATTGTCTCTACCATCCTCATCTCTCCTGTGGGCCTGGAACAGCCGACGCAGGCGCAGCCCAGAAATTTACTCATACTGGCAGGACAAAATGATATCCCATTCGCCATTACGAATAGCCAGCGCCTGCTGCGCCGTGGCTGCGGTCTGAGCGATTCCCAGCCGCTGCCATTGGCATGTGGCAATCCAGCCGACGGCAGCGGACGACGCATGGTGATTTTGCCCATCGTGAACCATATCACAATCTTGAACGCCAGCGGCACATTCAGAGAAATGCTTAACTGGCTCAAGCAGGGGTCTCCTCAGCAGGTCAACATCGACCAGATGCAATCCGATATGCGCCTGTTCTGGATGCTGCTCGGCGCTGCTGGCGTGCTGCTCTCTATCTTCCCGCTCTGCGCCCTGCTGGCCGATATTTTCGATATCCATGCCACCACTCGAGCGTTCAGTGGACGCGAGATGCTGCTCTTTTTCCTGCTCCTGTTGCTAGGCATTGCCGCAGCTATTGGCATACAACTTGCATGGCGTCCTTTCAGCTTTATCCATGTCCTGCTGGCCGATTATGTCAGCGGCTACTTCTTCTTTACAGCCGTTATCATGGCCCTGCTCATTTTCGCGATACGCCGCACGATCCCCGTTCCACTGCTGCGTCAGACCGCACAGCAGATTCTGGTCGGGGTGATCCTGGCGGCTTTCCTCTATTTCACGCTGGGCCAGCTAGCAACGTTCTCCTGGCAACGCTTTACCTTCACGCTACCGCGCCTGTGGCGGTTCGCCGTCATCTTCCTTCTGGTGCTGCCAATCTTTTTGCTCGACGAGGGCATCAGTCGCGGCTACCAGGAGCGCGGCCTGTGGAGGGGCATCCTGGCAAGTTTTTTCTTTAAGGTATTGCTGACCGCCGGCCTATTTGCAGCCCTCCTACTGACACCCGGCCTGGGCTTCCTGAGCATCATACTACCCGTACTGGCGCTGCTCTTTCTGGCGCTGGTGGCCTTCTGCACACAGCTCTACGCCAACGGACGCGCCGCCATCGCCGGGGCAATATTGAGCGCGCTGGTGATCGCGTGGACGATGTCTACAACGTTTCCAATTACTTGATAGCTTCTATGAGGAACAATATGTCATCAACCGCCCTTTCACCGCTCCAGCAACACATCGTAGAGCGTATTCAACGCGAAGGCCCGATTACCTTCGCCGAGTACATGCGTATGGCGCTCTACGATCCGCAATATGGTTACTATATGGCTGGACCGGCAAAAATGGGATGGGAGGGCGATTATTATACCAGCAGCGATGTTTCAAATCTTTTTGCCCATTGCCTGGGCCGCCAGCTTTATCAGATATGGGAGCATCTCAAGCGTCCAGCCCTCTTTACTGTGCTGGAACAGGGCGCGGGACGCGGTCAATTGGCTCAAGAGATACGAGCATGGGCGCAACAGGAAGCGCCCGATCTCTCCGCCGTCCTCGATTATCAAAGTGAGGATATACGCACCGGTCAGGATGCAATTGAGCATCCCGCCAATGCTCTTACCCCTGCGGTAATCCTCTCCAATGAGCTGGTCGATGCCTTCCCGGTTCATATCGTGGAGAAGCGTGAAGCGCGACTATATGAAGTCTATGTAGCGGCACAGCCACAAGGCCGCCTGTACGAGGAATTGGCAGAGCCGGCGTCTCCTGCGATTGCCGACTATCTGGACGACTATAAGATACCCTGGACCACCTTTGAGGATGGGTGGCGCACCGAAATCAATTTAGAGGCTTTGCGCTGGATGGAACGCACAACACGCCTGTTGGCAGGCCCATCGCCAGCACGGCAGCACGGCTTCTTACTCACCATCGACTACGGAGACAAAGCGCGGGCGCTCTATACGCCTTATCGCCATCAAGGCACCCTCGCCTGCTACTACCGGCACCAGTTTACCGGGCAGCCACTGATACGCCCGGGTGAGCAGGATATTACCGCGCATGTCAACTTCAGCGCGCTCATTAATGCAGGACGGCGTTGCGGTTTACGCCTTCACCTATTCACAACTCAACGCCAATGGCTGACCGATCTGGGCATTTATGGCGAACTGGAACGCCTGCGCGCACGCGATTTCTCGATCATCGATAGCGCGCGCGCCACCGACCGGGGACAGGTGGCTCTGCTGCAATGGTACAACCTGCGCCAGCGTGTGACCGCCCTGACTGAACCAGACGGTATGGGCAACTTCAAAGTGCTGATCCTCAAACGTTAGTATTTGCGCGGATACTTGTAGTTATCGTAGGTATTCTTGTTGGCGGGCGCAACTCCCGTTTGCGGAAAGCCTCCCACATTACTGCCAGAGCCGCTCAGGACGTCCTGCAAACCGTTATTCGAGGTCTTATTAATCTGGGACGCTAATGTGCTGTTGATCTCCACCTGACCGCATGCTACGCTCGGCCCTGATGCACTGCCCTCGTGTACATTCACATACAGGCTCTTGGGAACTGTCGTGTTGAGCTTATCCAGCGAGAATGTAGAGGCAATGGCGCCGCCGGAGTCCGAGGAGGCATTACCTATCGTCGCTACAGTGGTACCACCGCAGCTTCCCTCATCAAGCGTTACAACATATTGCACGCGAGAACCAAGCCCCTGGAGATTAACTTGCAGATCGCTTCCCGTCCCCTGAATATGCGGTATGACCTGGGCAGAGCCGTAGGCAGCCGATCCTCCAACGGACTTGATGAGTGCATTACCTGCATTACTGATAAAATCAGGGTTATATAAGTAGAGGAGAAATATAATGAAGCAGGCAGCTACTAACAACCGCCCTAACGTTTTCATAGGCCAACCCTCCGCACCGCGCAATGATTTTCTGTTCAAGACCGCAGCTAGCTTCGCTCAGGAACACAGAATCGAAGTACTCATATATATTATAAGCAAGTTACGCGTTACCTTCAAGAGCCTGAGAAGATTTATGCAGGGCATCTCAAACATCGCTGTGTGCTCGGAATGCTCGCGCCTTCGGCGCTCATGGGGAGGGGAGGATGCTGGGGCGGACCGCCCCCAGCATCCTCCCCTCCCCATGAGCAGACACCTTTTGAGAAGTCCTGAGATTTATGGCATTATTTAACGTGGGGAAGATCAAACCGATTACCATAGAGATAGGTACTCTTGTACCTGTTTATGACCAAAACATTGATCTTGTATAATATTTAGGGTAAAAATAGAATAATAAATCTTGCAGGTACGCTACCACAGGGTTGAAAAAGATTAGCAAGTGTACCTGCAAGATCTTTCTAGGCACATTTTCTCTACTTACACAGTGTTTGTCAACAAGGATAGCAGGGATATCCTTTTTTGGGATATCCCTGTTTTGTTGCTTACTCAGTGGGAGCGTTGGATGATGCTGGTGGTACCCGCACCGCGGGATATGGCTGCGTGCTGGCGGCACTCATTTCCTGCTCCTCCGTTTGCGCGGGGAAAGGTGGCGGCGGCGCAATCATGCCATTCTGTGGTTGCGCCAAAGAGCTGGTTGGTAGTTCATGGAAAGGCGCCATGCCATTGCTTGCTGGAACCTCAAAAGGTGCCATCACGTTGCTTGCCGGAGCCTCGAAAGATGCCATGACAATTTCTGATGGCCCGCCAACGGGCTGCATAGCAGGGGCAGGCTGCCACTCGCCAAACGGAGCCATCGGGGTCGGCACTTCTGATAGAACAGGCATAGTTGGCTTTCTCTTTCGGCGTGCAGCGAAAACGATGACTCCGATGATTAACACCAGCAGGACCGCAACTCCTCCCGCGATTAGCCAGATAAAGTTCGGGCCGGCTGGCTGCGGCAACTGTTCGCTATTGGCCTGAGCTTGTGCATATGCCAGATAGGATTTCACCGCCTGGAAATTCGAGTATTGCAGCATCAGTTGCCTGAGTTCTTGTGCTGCTTTGTGCCAGTGGCCGGGGGCGGTGGAGGCATAGTCATTGAACGCCTGCCGCCAGGCTTTCTCGAATGCTCCAGGTTTGACATCCACCGGGACCTGCTGGATTAACGCACGGGCGCTATTGCTGGCTTGTAAGAAGCTAGAACCGGTCGGGCTGCTTCTTGGCAAGAAAAAGCTGACCACCCCCACAATATTGCCATTGCTATCTAACGCCGGCCCGCCACTATCTCCGTTCTCCACATTACCCCCAACCTGGATCACGGGTGCTCCCTCGTCGGTCTTCTTGATTGAGCTGACATAGACTCTATTGATCGAGGAGGTAAGAACCTCTGTCGGGTCGCCCCTCCTGCTCACATCACCATTGCCAGGGAAGCCGATGATGATCAGATCATCCTGTGGCTCGATATTGCTCGAATCGCTCAAAGCGATGCTGGGCGTATCCTCCATGTTCACATGAACAATGGCCACATCCTCCTGGTTGAATGAACTCTCCCGCTCAATCTGATCAACCGGGGCACGCAGGTCCGAAGACACTGTTTGCATGGTGCTGGCGCTCATGGGGCCTGTATAATCGGTACTAAAAAACGCTTCACTGGTCGCCTGATCATAGCTCGTCTCTGCACGGAAGAACCCGCTTTCCAGCGCGCCAACAACGTCAGTCATTGTGTACGGCGGATTAGCGACAAAGTGCTGATTGATATATCCGGCAATATCCGATGCTGCCGTCTCAAAAAGGAAATTATCCAGCTCTTGATCATGCGGAGGTCTAACAACGTGGTCGGCGGTCAAGATATCCCCATGCGCGGAGATAAAAGCCCCGCTGCCCGATAGTTCGAGCTTATAAGTGCCGCCTCCTTGAGGGAAGTCCGCGCTCTGGGTGCTGTTAAAATGGACTGTCAGGCGCCCGCCCAGCGTGGTAATGATACGGACTATAGCGGGCTTTGCGATATCTACGGCACGAACCACTGGATTAGCGATATTCCCGCCAGGAACTCCGTCTGCTCGTGCAGTGGCAGAAGTTGCAATAATTCCAGATAAGCTAAGAAGTACAAATCCAAATGCCAGCATTGTTCGCAGTAACCATTGTCCTGAATGAGATGATGTTTGCACAAAATTCTTTTTTTTCAATTCGACCTTCTTCTCCCTGCCGCAGGGATTTTGTCATTCACCGTAAGATGCTCGCATGTAAGTAAGGCTAGATAAAATGGTAATAAAGCTTGCGCCTGGCTTAGCGTTTCGAGCGAATAAGTTTTTACACCTGTTGATGCTTATGCATCCTGTGTACATTCTATCATACCGTATAACTGGCCTCCTGTCTATTGTTCGGCTAATCGGATGGATAAATTTACCACCTGACAACGCATTGTCACCTCCCATTTTACTTAACGCAACGCGCAAGCTGTTTAAAAATCATTCCCAGGTTAGCCATAATTTCCGCAATTCCGCCACAAACACGTATAGTAATGATAGAGAGGCCACTGGCCCTCTATCATCATCGAGACTGCTAAATTATGGACAAATATATTGGCTGTGCATACTCACTGCCAGCGGCTCGCTTGGGCGATAGGCTCAGGGAAACCTTTCCTGCCGCCTTAGCGCATGAGCATGAGAGCGATATCGCTCGCCGCTGGTGGTCATTGCGCATAAAGAGCCTGCTACCATTGAGCAACGGTGCGATATATCAGTTGCTCTCCGCCGGGCATCCGGGTGGCGCGATGGGACCGGATGTACGCGACGCCGTGTTAGGCCTTGTGCCATCTCAGCATGCCAATGCAATTGGCACATCTCGTTGCATTGGCGACGTTGAATTTCACCTGCGTTCCAGCGATTGGCGAACACATCGGCACGATAGCGACCCGCGTTACAACAATGTGATCCTGCATGTGGTCTTACGTTGCGATGATATGCGACCAACCATGCGACAGGATGGAAAGATCGTGCCGGTCTGCTCCCTTTACGATCTTCCGTTGACCACGGTCCGGCATCAGGCCATCTGGCCCTGTCACCAGGTTATGTCCGACCTGAGCGATACAGAGCGCCATAAGCTGCTACGACACGCGGGGATCTTGCGCTTCGAGCAAAAAACCTTCGCCTTTGTTGAGCAGCTACGCGACGCCACTATACAGAGTTTCTCTGAGAGCGCGCATAAAACAGCATATGATCAGTATGATCGCTATTTCATTCCCGCGCTTGCCGAAGGGCTGGGCTACGGGCGAGATCGCACCTTTTTTCGACTTATTGGCGCATATTTGTTAGACAGAACCGCAGGTCTGCCTGAACCACCTGGCCGCTCATCATGCCTGCCATCACTGGATGCCGGACGTTTGCGAGCTCTCTCTATGCTGATGGCACAATGGCGTATAACGGGCGCCTGGCAAACGGTGCGCAAACATCTTTTGCCGGACGCTCAGGGGTTGCAGGCCATTCGAGCCATTTTTTGTGAAGCAGGATTAAGTCTTGCCCGCACTGATATACTTATGTGTAACGTCGTACTTCCTTTTGCGGCAGCAGTGGCGTTCCTGGAGCGCGATACCTTACTGGCAGAGCAAGCGCAGGAGTTATACCTGAAACATCCAGGATTGCCCTCAAACCGCATTACGCGCATGATGCGCATGCAGTTGCTTTTGCGAGAGGAGCCACACAATAGCTGCCAGCAGCAGGGATTACAGTATATCTATCAACAAACATGTCAGGAGAAACGCTGCGATCTATGTATCGCGGGCCAATATAATCTATGAAGGAACAACAGAACGCAACCGGAGAAGAGGCAGCAGGCCAGGGAGAACGCCTTGCGCGCTTTCTGGCCCACGCCGGTATCGCCTCTCGCCGCCAATCAGAAGAGCTGATAGCAGCGGGACGCGTACAGGTGAATGGCCTCACTGTGACCACTCAGGGAGCTCGTATCGATCCCGCTAACGACAAGGTGAGCGTCGATGGACAAGCTATCCAGGCGACGACGCAGCATGTCTACATTCTTTTACATAAACCCATTGGTTATGTCAGTACAGTTCACGATCCACAGGGACGCCCTACGGTACTCGATCTGCTTCCTCCGGCATTACGAGCGTTACGCGTCTATCCCGTGGGCCGGCTGGATATTGATACCAGCGGCCTTCTGCTGCTCACCAATGACGGCGACTTTGCGCTGCGCCTGGCGCATCCACGCTATTCAATGGAAAAGCATTACCGGGCCTTTGTGCAGGGACATCCTTCGACCACAACGCTCGACATCTTGCGCAACGGCATTACGATTACCGAGGACAACGACAATCGCCACAAGACAGCGCCCGCACAGGTACGCCTCTTAAAACGCGTGGGGAGCAATAGCTGGCTGGCGCTCAGCATCCATGAAGGCCGCAAGCGCCAGATTCGTCGTATGCTCGCGGCGGCTGGTCATCCCGTTATACAACTGGAACGTGTTGGTATCGGCCCGTTGACGCTCAATAAGCTCCCCTCGGGCCAGTGGCGCAACCTAACAACAGCGGAGCTTGACACGATGCGACAGCAACTGGCAGAGCATTCTCGCTTCTGAGGGACCAGGACTGAATCGAAGCGGATTCTAGACACGCGAAAATCTGTGGTGGTAAGATAGCGGTAAGAGTATTTCTCATCAACTAGCGGAGGATTCATGCGAGAGCCACGATGCATTGCCATAGACGGCCCCGCCGGTTCAGGCAAAAGCACCATTGGAGAACAACTGGCCCGGCGATTGGGCTACCTCTACCTTGATACGGGGGCGATGTACCGCGCGGTCGCCTGGCTGGCATTGCATGAAGGCATAGATATCAACAATGGACCGGCTTTAGAGCAGCTCGCCCGCCATGCCGAAATTGTGATCAGCAAACCGGATGTGGCGGATGGACGACAATATACGGTGACGGCTCGCAGTCGCGATATCACCTGGGATATTCGCAGCGCAGCGGTGACAGGCGCGGTATCCATCGTCTCGGCCCACCCCGAAGTACGCGCCATTCTGATCGCGCAGCAACGAGCAATGGCGGCTCGCGGCCACGTCGTCATGGTGGGACGCGATATCGGAGCAGTGGTCCTTCCAGAGGCGGAACTCAAGATTTATCTTACAGCAAGCGTGGAAGAACGCGCTCGCCGCCGCCATGCAGAATTGATAGAGCGCCTGGGAGCGCATAATCCTCTCCTGCCTTCTTTTCCAACGGTCGTAAAAGAGATTCAGCGTCGCGACAACCTCGATCACGATAACATGCAACCGGCGAAGGATGCGATCATTGTAGAGACCGACCATCTGAGCATCGCACAAGTGTTAGAGTTAATCTGTCATTATCTGGAGGAATGAGTATGACACAGGATGTGACCACCACTCAAGCAGAGCTAGGGAAGCCGGAGAAGCCTGGAAAACCTGGTAAGCCCGAAAAAAATTTATATGTGCCGTACTCCACTCCACGCGTCATCTATGAGATGTTGCGCTGGGTCGTTCTTTTTATTTTTGCCATTATTGCCCGAGTTAGCGTGCGTGGACGTTATAACATTCCTAGAAAAGGGCCATATATTATTGCATCCAATCATCTCTCATGGACCGATATTCCTCTCATTGCCGCCTATATACCAGGAAAAGTTATCTATATGGCAAAGGAGGAGACGTTCCACAACAAAGGCGGCTGGGTGGTACGTTTTCTAGGGGCATTCCCGGTGAAGCGCGGCGAAGCTGATCGCCAGTCTATGCGCGCCGCCGATGAGCAGCTTAAAAATGGCAGGGTACTGGTCATTTTCCCTGAGGGGACACGGAGCAAGACGCGCACCCTGGCGCAGGGCCATGCCGGACTCGGGATGATTGCTTTACGTGCAGGCGTGCCGGTGATACCGGTGGCAATCTGGGGCAGCGAAAACGCATTAAAAAAATTTGGCGCTCGCGTCACTATTGTCTATGGCGAACCAATCGAGCTAAAACCACAGGGAGCGAAGATTACCCGCGACGAGATTAATAACGCCACTGAACAGGTAATGCAGAGCATCGCAGCTATGCTGCCCGCACAATATCGCGGCGTGTATGGCAATGCTCAGCAGTAGTCATCGCCTGATGGCAGCTTTCCAGAGCGTGTCAGGCAGGGCAAATTAAGAAAAAGGGGCAGCCGGGGCAGCGAAATGGCTCAGCCGGTTGCGCCGGATAGGCGTTGCTTTCCAATCCCTGAATGCTCTGTTTCACGTCCTCGTAAAGGCTCTGTTCTTTCCTGGTTGTCATTTTGACCGGCACAATCTCGCCCGTGCTCATATTATGGCTATGCAGTTCAATGCTCTGCCCCGGATGTAACTGGCGCGAGGCCAGGATGTAGAATAGCTCGCGCATCTCGGCCACGGGCTTATCTTTGCGCTTGCCAAAACGCGTGCGCACAAACCTGGCGGGCGCACCCGCCTGATTTGAGGCTTCCACACGATCCACGGTGACATGAACGGTTCTGCCTGCTATCTCTACATTATAACGCGGACGTGCCTCCCAGTTCACTTCTTCCTGTATGCTCAAATTGCGCCGCACAGCCTCTATGATGCTATGCCCATGTTCCTCGTACATCTCTGCAAACGGTGCCAGGTGACCCCCGAGTGCCTGCCAGTGCTGCGTATAGAGTGCCCGCGCTTCTTCTTCCGCCAGCAGCCGACCCTGACCGCTATCATCCTGCCGCGCACGTTTGTGCAGGTCCTCAACGGCTTTGTGCGTCGCCTGCCAGAAAAGCTGATAGGTGTCAGCCTGATTCCCAAAGCGATAGATGGCGCTGTAGGCGTACTGACGTGGACAACGCTGATAGGCTTCGATGGCGCCCGCGCTCAACGTTTCAGGCTTCATGGTATGAATAAACTCTTCCCCGGGGCCAGACAGAGCGAGTTCTGCCTGATCGTCAGTCTCCTCAGCAGGAACGGTAGCACTGACGTTTTCCGGCTCCCATCTCAAGAGGGTAATGCGTTTAGCAGACACGCCCGTTTCCAGCGCGTCAAGATAGAGCGAGCGTTTATATTTTTGCTTGCCATAACGCTCGCTATGGCTCAAGATGAGATGATCGCGCGCCCGCGTCACGCCGACGTAGAAAAGGCTGGACTCGCCGCTTTCATGGGCGGAACTCCCCACACTTTCCGGCGGCAGCATCCCTTCAGGGGCTGCAACGGGACTCGAACGTGCTTGTAACGGGAAACGACGCTGTACCAGGCCCGGCAGGTACACAACAGGGAATTCCAGTCCTTTACTGGCATGGACGGTCATCACGCGAATAATTTCTGCGCTCTCCTCCTCATCTTCCCCGCTCCCCTGTCTGCTCGCACCATCCTGGCGCAATAGCACCAGCAAGCTGAGGTATTCGAGAAAGCCCTTTAGCCGCTCTTCCAGCAAAAGCTCAGTGACAAGCTCCCCCTGCTCGTTCTCCTCCAGCTTGTACTGTCTGAGATGAGCCCGCTGCTGCTGATCGTAGTGGCGAGCCAGTTGCAATATTCTGTCGTAATCGGCAAGTATAGTACTATGCTGCTTATGTCCATCGGCTATCAGATCGCGTACCAGCGATGTCTCGATCAGGAGATATTGAGCAAGGAGCGACCAGGTATCGGGGGCGCGCTGCAATGTCTGCAAGATCTGCGCAAGGCGACGCAGTGAACGATGGCCCTCTACGCTTACGCTGAGCGGTACCTCGCCAGCAAAGAGCAGTGTTCTGGGACTGACATGCTGCTTGCTGGCAGCCAGCAGGAATGCTTCTATATCGCTCTGAGTCAGGGGATGTTCACGCTGCCGAGCCGCTCGCAGCAGCCCCATACCGCTTTGATCCGTGAGCAAAAGGATGATCGAAAGCAGATCTTTTATATATGCCTGTTCGAGCGTCCCCCCGCGCTCAATCACCGGCAGCCCTTCCGCAGCCAGCACGCGCGAAATCTTCTGGGCCTGCGCACGCGTTCGGCAGAGTATAACCATATCTTTGTAGGCGTAGCCGCTCGCATGCTTGTAGCGAATATCCTGCACCAACCCTGCCAGTTCGCTGACATCGTCCGCTGCCTGTGCCAGCGTGATAGAGACATCGGAATGAATGAGACGTGCAGGCTGATTCTTACCAGGCTGCTCGTCCGGTTCCAGGTGTTTGCAACGAAACGCCTCGGCCACTGCTACCAGATCGGGCCGCGAGCGATAGTTGCGGCTGAGCGGCAGCACCTTCGCGCACGGAAAATCTTGCGTGAACTGGCTGATATTGGCGGGAGAAGCGCCCCGAAATCCATAGATAGCCTGATTCGCATCTCCCACTACCCAGACGCGCTGCTCCTCTCCTGCCAGTTCACGTAGTAGCACGCCGCTGGCGCGATTGACATCCTGGAACTCGTCCACGAGAATATGCCGGTACTTTTGCTGCTGCTCCTGTAGCACCTCGGGATGCTGGCGGAACAACTGGACGGCGAGCATCAGCAGGCCGCCAAAATCGGTATCGCCTCGTCGTCGCAGCTCTTGCTCATAGAGAGCATACGCTTGAGCGACCTCCAGAGCTTTTTCCGCTTGCTCTATCGCTTCATCATCCTGAGCCAGTGCTTTCATGTGCTGCGCCAGCTCAGCATATGCTTCTGGTGCAACCAGCTCATCTTTCGCCCGTGAGATTGCCTTCAGAATATCAGGAAAATAGTAAGTGGGCGAGTGGAGCTTCTGATAGTGCCGTAAGCGCAGAGCGTTTGCCTGCTGGCGTAAGAGGAAATAACCTTCCGCCTCATCAATCAGAGCGAAATCCGGGCGTAGCTCCACAAGCTGCCCATATTGTCGCAGCACATCGGCGCAGAAAGCGTGGAAAGTGCTCACTTTGGGCAGATCATACGCACCCGCCAGGATCTGTTGCAGACGTTCCTCCATCTCCTGAGCAGCTTTGCGCGAGAACGTCAAGGCTAAAATCTGCTGCGAGGGGACGCCCAGGGTACGGATAATGTATTCAGTGCGCCCGATCAGCGTACTGGTCTTGCCACTGCCCGGACCAGCCACAATCAGCGCAGGCGTGGAAGCTTCTATTGCCGCTTGCTGGAACTCGTCATATTGCTTTTTGGGAGTTGCAACCACAGGAGCTTGCGCTTGAGTGGTCTCTTCAATTTCCCCTGCCGGGCTAACGTGTTCTTTGAGCAATCCGGCGAGCCGATTAAGCATAGCCGCGTTGGAGACAGCGAAAATATCCGCCAGGCTCTGCGGGGGAACGCATTCAACCAGGTAAAGCATGCGCAGGCGCTCAATCGGCATTAACAGTTCAGCAGCAAAAATATTGGCAGCCAGTTCACGCTGGCTACGCGGATCATAACTCTGACCAATACCCAGCGCCTCTTGAAATTGCTCCTGATCGAGCAACCAGGTCATATTTTCCTGGACATCCATCTCATGGCAAGGGTCCGTATGAGAAGGATCGGGAAGGATCTGCGACAAAGGTTCCGAGCCAGAAAGCAGTGCAAGCCTGTTTGTCAGAGCCTGGACGCGACTTCCGCCGTGGCAGTGCAAAATGGCATGGCCCAGCTCGTGTGCGAGCGTAAAGCGGCGCAGCATCTCCGTCAAATCGCGGCACAGCCAGATCAGATTCTCGTCTTCATCCGCATCCACAAAGCCGTATGTTCCCAGCTTATAATCATCGGGATGAAAGGTCTCAACCTGCAATCCCAGCCAGTTCACCAGCTCATCCAGCGGGGTCCTATCATCGCCCCATTCAGGATGCTCTTCGCGGTAGAGCCGCAACACCAGACGAGCTGCCTCCACCGCCATTATACGCATACGACTATCCATAATGCTGCCCTCTCAAACTGAACCAGAATTATATGCCACCCTTTATTATACCGCATCCTGCGCCTTTGTTTTCGACGTAGGGGCAGGGCTGGCCCCTCCCCTACACAGCGCGGAACACTTCAAAGTAGATTATTCGTGCTCTATAATACCAAAATTTATTCATTGATGTGGAATGCTCAGGCATACATACAATCATACAGTACAAATACAGGGCTTCGCCAAAGTCGCTGCACGCGCTGACTGCTCGCGCCAAAGGCGCTCACAGGGAGAGGAAGGTGCTGGCGGTGGGCTGTGCCCACCGCCAGCACCTTCCTCTCCCCAACGGCTCGCATGCGAGCCGTTGGGGATGAAAAGACAACTTTTGCGAAGCCCTGAGTACAAATAAGCTAAAGCTAGACAAAACCACAAACCTAACGTATCATAATATTATTGGTTAAGTGACGCGTGGACTATGGATTAACGTAAGGGGGAATAACTAATGCCTACCATCGAAGAACGGGTACAGGCCCTTGAACAAGAACATACTGAACTCAAGAGATCGAATACTGAACTTCAGAGAGCTATTGAGTTAATGAACATAGCATTAGGAGCATTAGTGAACAAAGCCACTCTTGAAAAGGTAAATGAGCAGAATAACAAGATTTTTGAGGCATTGATGAGTCACGATCAGTTTACGAACCATCAATTAGCTGAAGTGAGAGAGCAGTTCACTGAACTAGATGGGAAGGTCGTGGGCCTACAAACGGAGATGCGCCAGCGTTTCAGCGAGCAGGATAGCAAAATTGTAGGATTAGATAGCAGACTTACAGGGTTAGATAGCAAAGTTGCAGGCTTGCAAACTGAGATGCGCCAACGTTTCAGCGAGCAGGATAGCAAAATTGTAGGATTGCAAACTGAGATGCACCAACGTTTTGCAGAACATACAATACTTCTGCAACAAATTCTCGCACGTTTACCAGGATAGAGCGGCAAGGCTCGCTACCCAACATGAGGCATACCAGATATGCCTCATTTTTGTTGCATCAATTGACATCAGGGACATTTCACAAAACTTTACAATATGATACACTGAGAGACAAATAGAGCCAGGGTTTGAACCGAACCACAGGCTATACACTCCTCCGTTAGAAATATGTTATAGTATCAAAACTAAGCGGGATATTATGTCACTCACTATCATTGACGCATCGACTGCTAAGGAGGAATATGTCATGGAAGCAGAAGAGATACTCGCACAAACCAGATCAGGCTCAGACCTTCCTCACGGCTGGATTGTGTTTCCGCTTTTACGCAGTAAAGTTGTCCTCGGCATCGTAGGATGGATCTTCGGTATTATTCTTGGACTTGGCTTATTTGCACTGGTTGCCAGTATCGTCATCCCTTTTAATTATCAGCGCGGCTGGTTTCCTGCGACCTTCAGCACCATTTTACTGGGAATGTTTTTATTCATTGGACTGGGCAGCATCTATCTTGTCATTACCGATATACGCCGTTTAAGTCAGTCGGGGAAGCATATTATCGTGATTACGCCTGATCACTTTGTGAAACAAGAAGGCAATAAGATCATCCTGGTGCCACTGGAACATGTGCGTCATGTCACGGCCAGAGGATTACCTCCTACTGATCGGACGCCTCCTCCACAGGCAGAGAGAGGCGTTAGAGGCGTTCCGGGAGTGGGGGAAGGCATTACCGGCCTCCTTTTCGGTCGCGGCCTCAGTTCATCCGGTACACGCTGGCGCCGCAAGCGCATGCGCACTCCTACTTCGCTGGCCTTCATCGATACACGTACAGATAACGAAGTAACCGTTGTCACCGATGAAGCTTACGGAGACCCCTTCGCCATTGGCGGTCTCTTAAAACAATATGCCGCCGATGTGCAGCATAGTATGAAGTAATCGCACACAGGGAAATTGGAGCTTGTTATGCTGCTTGCTATTGATATCAGCAACACTAACATTAAGTTTGGTCTCTATCACAGTGCAGTAATGGAGCGTCACTGGGTAGTATCGACCGCGCGACAGCGGACCACCGACGAATACGCGATGGTTTTACGCGATCTGATGCAGCATGCCGGTCGGAGTTTTGGGGATATCGACGATATTATTATATCAAGCGTCGTGCCACCACTCACCCCTGTGTTTCACGATCTGGCCGTACATTACTGCAACAAAGAGCCGCTGATGGTCAGTCACGGGCTGGATCTGGGCTTCAAGCTGCTCATTGACAATCCCTGGGAGCTTGGCTCAGACCGCATTGTGACCACATTAGCTGCGCATCATCTGTATGGCGGTCCCGCCATCGTGATCGCGTTCAGCACCGCCACAACATTCGATGTCGTCTCTGCTGAAGGGGATTTCCTGGGGGGCGCTATTGCTCCCGGGTTGATCATTTCGGCGGAAGCGTTGAGCGACGCCGCTTCTCGCCTGTACCGCGTTGACCTGACGCCGCCTCCTTCCCCGCTAGGGAAAAATACCATCGAGAATATGCAAGCGGGGATCATTTACGGCCATGTTGGCCTGGTGCAGGGCTTAATCGGTCGCCTGCGTAAGGAAATTCCCGGGGTCAAAGAGAAGAGCGAGGTCAAAATTATAGCGCACGGCGGCCTGGCCCAATTAATGGCTCCTATCATCCCTGAAATTCAGCATGTCAATCAGTACTTGCCGCTGGAAGGGCTGAGGCTGGCCTACGCGAAATTGCGCGAGCGGGAATAACATTTTTCGCCGCAGTGAACGGCATAAAAAAAGCCCGCCCATACAGGCGGGTGGAGTGGCGACGTCCAATTTTCCCATGGGGCTACCCCCACAGTATCGTCGGAGCTGAAAGGCTTAACTACCGTGTTCGGGATGGGAACGGGTGTTTCCCTTTCGCTATAGTCACCACCCCACCTGCTTGTACAAACGGGACAGGTTATGCATCCAGTCTGTGTAGCAAGCGATGGTATCTCCCAGTGGAGACGAGGGGATTCGAACCCCTGACCTCCGCCGTGCAAAGGCGGCGCTCTTCCAACTAAGCTACGTCCCCTCGGAGGGGTGGGCCTTCCTGGACTCGAACCAGGGACCTCAGTCTTATCAGGACTGCGCTCTAACCACCTGAGCTAAAAGCCCGCAAATGAAGGCATCAATACCTGGACAACTAAAGAGTGGCAAGGCTCCTAACAGTACCGATTTTCGTACCTGTCAGATAAGCTCAATGGTTATACTCTCATCGTTAAGATGAGAATCGACCTGGAAGTAGAACCTTCCGAGAAAGGTTCGCGACTCCCTAGAAAGGAGGTGATCCAGCCGCACCTTCCGGTACGGCTACCTTGTTACGACTTCACCCCAATCACCGACCCCACCCTCGACGCCTGCCCCCCCATGGGTTAGCCCAGCGGCTTCAGGTGTTGCCGACTTTCGTGG
>DASRHT010000004.1:0-66031 GCA_035650355.1 Ktedonobacteraceae bacterium | reverse complement strand
GTGATGGTCAGATCGACCAGGTCGTGATCGTGGTTGATCCAGACATGCAGGATGGGTTGGAGTTCCATCTTGCCGGTTTGCGGATTGTAGGCCCAGACGTTGTCTCCTGGATGTAGGCTGACAATGGCTTGCTTGCCGTGATCGGTGGCCACCGGTGTGCGCGGACTAAAGCTCAGAGCACAATCGGCAATATCTCCTGCCGCGTCGGTGAGCCCTTTATCGGCGACATCGGCCACGCCCTTCTCGGCGATCTCTGCCCCGACTTCGGCGGCGCGGGCGGCTTCGCCTTCGCCATCGAGCATGTTGATGTCAGTGAAGATGGTCGCGCCCAGGTCCAGCAGGGCGCCTCCTTTGGCCCACCAGTTGGCATTGGGGTCCATGATGGTCTGCACATCGTGCCACATCCCCGAGAAGTTGAAGACCAGGTCGATGGCCTCCCACAGCAACTGGCCTGCCACTCCTGCCACCTGCTTGAGCGCCGCCGTCACCTGCGAGACGCTGGGTCCCGTGTGGTGCGGGCGCGCCGGGGGCTTGGGTTTGGCAGGATGAGAGGGAGGCGAATACGGCGTGACCGGCGGCCCGGCGTTGGGCTTGGGCACGGCCTGTCCCCCTGCCCCATAGCAGATATAGCTCTTGCACGCTCCTCCACTGACGCCGCCACCAGAACCCGGATCGCTGACCGGATCTCCTCCGCCAGTGTTTTGAGCGTACATCTGTCCCGTCGGGTCCGCGAAGGTCTCCGGGTTGCCGCCGACATAATCGTAGGCTGATATGCTTTTGAAGCTAAGCTTGCCGCCTGTTCTTGAAAGTGCGCTTCCTCTACCAGTGCGGCGAGTTGTGAAAGATGAACAGGAAAGAGGAGGTGTTGTACTTCTGAGAGATGCCCATCAAAATAAAGCCGCCAACATATTGGTATGTTGGTAGCGCAGAGAGCGAGAATTTCTTCCTTATGGAGCTGATGAGAAATTGCCATAAGAGGTGTAGCGAATAAAGCCAGGCTAAGCTCACTTATCCTTTGTGTCGCTTCTCGTCTATTCACTATCTCTTTGCTCCCTCCATGCTGCGATACAACTGCTTGCTGATCGGCTAATACATTTTTGTTCTCTTGAGACATTACGATCTGGGCTGAAACAATTATATCGTATGGAGTTGAAACAAGCTTGTTCGCTTGCCCGGACTGTACAGACTTTCTACTAAAAGAAGATGTGAGCGGAATTTCAAATAGAGATGGTTCCCTCTGCAACTGCTCTACTAATACTTCGCACGCTGGGGAGAGATGTATTTGCGGCTCGACTGCCCTGAGGGGACGCAGGAGGAATACGCCGACATCGTCACCCAGGAAACGATGTACCGCATCGTGACCCCATCACGGGGGATCTTTTACATCCGCTATTTGCTCAGGCCGAAGCTGCCCAACGGGAAAAGCCAGTGCTTGCTGTATGTGTACGCGTCGGATATGCAGCGCATGGAAGGGGCTTCAGATGCACCCCAAGCCCATTAATCTGTCTTTTGTGGTAGTTGAGATCGGGGAGGCTGCGGTGTTGAGGCGCAAGATGGTCGGAAGCATGCGCTATGTTGGTCATGAGGGGTATGCCAGGAGAAAGACAGAGGGGAAGACAGGCAATACATTGGACGCACTGTAGCTCCCCGATTCATCGTGGGAGGTCGCTACGAAGGTTGCGGCAATGCGGGGAGATGTGATAGGGGCAAGCCTCGCGCTTGCCCTGTAGCGGATTGGCACGATTTCGGGATGGGGAACGGCGCTGAAGCGGACGCGATCAATCGCGTCTCTACGGCGCGAGGGGCGAGGCTCCCGCATCCCTACCAGCTTCGCCCCTCGCCCTCCGGGGGAATCTCTTCCTGAGCCGAGCCCCCTACCGTCGGGCCATGAAATCGACGATGACGCGCGCCAGTTCTTCCCCTTTGTCCTCCTGGAGGAAATGGCCGGCTTGAGAGATGGTGACGTGGGGCTGGCCCTTCGTGCCAGGGACGGCTGATTGGAAGAAACGATCTCCACCTCTGGTAATCGGATCGGAATCGCTAAAGGCGGTCAGGAAGGGCTTCTCCCAGCGTTGCAGCACCTCCCAGGCGCGGCGATTAGGGGCCGAGGCGGGATCGTCGGGCGCGATAGGAACGATCAGCGGAAACTGGCGCGCACCCGCCAGGTAACGATCATCAGGGAATGGCGCATCGTATGCCGCGATCACTTCTGGATCAAGCTCACTCACGCAGGCGCCCTTGACGATACCACCGACATGAAAAACCGGTGTCTCCTGCGAGAAACGCTTCCAGCGCAAAAACGCTTCGCCGGGAGGAATATCGCCCGTTGGCAAAAAGGTATTGGAGGCGACGATACGCGCGAAGCGATGCTCATGCTCAGCCGCCAGGCGCAGCCCGATCAGGCCTCCCCAGTCCTGGCACATCAGCGTAATTTGCTTGAGATCAAGGGCTCGCATCAGCCCACGCATCCAGTCCACATGGCGCTGATAGGTATAATCCTCGCGCCGGATTGGCTTGTCGGAACGTCCAAAGCCCACCAGATCGGGCGCGATAGCTCGATAGCCAGCATCCGCGATGATCGGGATCATCTTGCGGTAAAGATAGCTCCAGGAGGGCTCACCGTGCAGCATCAACACAGGAGGGGCATCTTCCGGGCCTTCATCGATATAATGGATACGCACCTCATCTACTTCGACATAGTGAGGTGCGAAATCATAGCCCGGCAGGTCGCTAAACCGCTCATCGGGCGTGCGAAGTATCTCCATAATCAGGCTCCTATCGTCTCTCCGTACCAGGACAGAGTGGTATGACAACGAGTAGTAAAATCGGTTAATCTGGTCTGTATTGTACCACCTTTAGCATAGCAGCATGGAGAGGTATCAAGCTTGAAACCTCACACCCATCTCATGCGTGGTCTAAATGATACTTGTTTCAAGGAACATTACCTTGTTTGACATAATAAAGAATGGAGGGGATATGGCAAAGCTCAAAGACGTGCAAAACACCAGTGCAGAGCGCGCGAAGGATGTTAATGGGAAAGCAAAAGATTTAGCTCAAACCACGTACGAGGGAGCTAAAGATATTGCTCAGGTCACCTACGCCAGCGTACAGGATAGCGTGAAGCCGGTGATAAACAAAACGCAGGCCGCGTTCCTGGCGGGGCTGGGTCTGGCTCAGGGGCTGCTCGCGTATAACCAGAAAAAGTCCCGTAAGGATATGAAATGGGCGCGCAAGAATATGAAGAGGAAGCAGAAACAGTTGCAGAATCTTCAATCCAACGTCCAGGAGAATCTTGGCAGTGGCTGGACGAAGGCTCTGGCAACGCTGCAAGCTGGTTTTGGCCTGGCTCAGGACATCACCGAAAAAAATAAGAGGGACGCCAGCAAAAACCTCAAAGAGGCTCAAAAGAAAGCCCAGAAAAATCTCAAAGAGACTCAAAAGACAATGCAGAAGAATCTCAAAGAGGCGCAGGGCAATCTTGAGTCTGGCTGGAACAAAACCCAGCGCATGTTTAGCAAGCGTTCTCAATCGGTGAGCAAGCCAATCTCGCAAGCGACCGCGACTGCAAAGGATATGCGCGACACTGCGCAAAAACAACTTGCGCGCTACAAGCGTCGCCGTCGCCGCGCCAGAACTATATTCCGCCTGGGACTCGTCCTGGGGGCGATCCTGGCCCTTCTGTACACCCCATTCCCTGGCTCAGAGATTCGCCGCCGCATCGCCTCACAGGTGGAGCGATATCGCGCTAATACGGCTATGTAGCGCCCGTTAGAGCACTCGGCAGCAATAAAAGAGAAGGCATCCGACGATGACCTTCTCTTTTATTGATCACACCAGTATGTTATTCGCTCGCCCCCACACTGACTCCCTTTACTAAGGGCGACTCCCCATAATGAGCCAGCAAATCGGCGGGACCATCGTAGATGCAGATGGCTCTGGCAAGATCATGATCGCTCCAGCCGCCACAACGGAGGGCAATGGTCTTGATACCAACTTTCCCCGCTGACTCGATATCGTAGGCCGTATCACCAACCATCACAACCCTGTCGGGCGCAGCTCCCAGACGCTGCAACGCAATATCCATCACATCAGGATCGGGCTTTGAATGGCTGGTATCTTTCGAGGATGTCTCCTGCTCAAAAAGTTCTGCCGTTCCTGGCCCTATCACCTGCAACAGGCCATTCAACTCATCTTGCTCGGCTGAGGTGGCTATCGCCATCTTCAGCCCTTGCTCATGAATATGCTGAAGCAAGTTCCTGGCGCCAGGAAAGGCTTTGAGCGCCGGCAGGTAGCGCTCCATGAAGATCTGCTTCCTCCGCTGGCTGATCTGCTTGCCCTTTTGACTATCTTTGGCAACGCCTATCGTCTCTGGCAAGACCTTATCTCCCCCCATACCAATCAAGGGGCGAACCTTATCGAAGGAGACATTATAGCCATTCTCGTTCATCGCCTCTACCCAGGCATGGGCATGCGCGTCATTGCTGTCCACCAGCGTTCCATCGACGTCAAAGATGACGCCGCCAATATGTACAACCATACCATACCCTTCTTTTGCGATATATAAGGCACCTTCCCATCTTGCTGAAAGTAGATGCGCAAGTACTATCAGGCGGTAACAACCTGCATTTGTCCGCTGAGCATCTTGCGCAGCAGCACTTTGGCGCGATGGAAGTAGGTTTTGGCGGTCGCTTCCGGCATATTCAGGGTATGACCAATCTCCGAGAAACTCAACTGCGCAGCGTAACGCAGTACAACAACGGCTCTAAACTTAGGAGGAAGCTCCTGGATGGTTTTTTGCAGCATACGCTGCAGATCATGATGTTCTATCAACTCATCAGGAAGAGGGCCTGGATCAGGCATGTCCCCCAGGAAGGAAAGCTCGCCATCGCTGTTCTCTGACTCCAGCAGCGAGAACTGGATCGCATAACGACGCCTTCTGCGCAATTCATCGACGCAACAATTGCGGGCGACTTGAAATAACCAGGGCTTAAAGGGCTCACCGGTGCCCAGTTTGGGGAGGGACGTGTAAAAACGAATGGAGACCTGTTGTAAAACGTCACAAGCCTGATCGTAATCACCCAGGAAGCGATAAATGAAGTTAAATAGCGGCGTACTATAGCGCTTTAGTAAAACCTCAAAGGCCCTTTGATCACCCTTCAGCGTTAACTGTGCTAAAATGGCATCGGTCATGGTCATATCTGGAGCGGGGTTTCTCACGAGTTCTTGCGTCTGCACAACTAGCCTCCTCATATTCTCAAGCGGGTGATAGTTTATCTTACATCTATTCATCTAAACATTTACTTCTATCTGCTGACCGTTTACGGCTACTTTTTTATCTCCCTATTACTAGGGTATCCCCATATGACAAGAATTACAATGGAATTTACTCCATAAAAACGCGACTATAAGTATTTGTAATCATAAACTAAAGTATGGAGACAAAAGATTAGAACTTTCTTATCTTTCTATATATAAACATTGCTATTTATGTAGGGGCGGGGCTGGCCCCCGCCCTCACACAAAAGATGATGGCTTTTGCCTTCCTCTGCGCGACCCTATCCTGGGCCGGGCTGGCCCCGCCCTCGCACAAAAGATGATGGCTTTTGCCTTCCTCTGCGTGGGCCAACCCTGGACGTGCCAGTCCCTCTCCTGCCTTACGCGTGTTCGAGGCGCCGCAGCTCGATTTTGCCATCGCGCACGCGCACGGCAAAGCCGGGCTGGGCATAGACAGCCGGGCTATTGGCAACGCTGCCATCGCACATGCGGAAGCCGGAGCCATGCCAGGGACAGGTTACAATGCCGTTTTCATAGCTTCCCTCGTCCAGAGGACCGCCCAGGTGCGAGCAGGTGGCGGCAATAGCGTAAATGTTAGCGCCATCGCGGATCAGCACGGCAGGGATGCCAGCCACGTCTACCCTGGTGAGTTTGCCCTGCGCCAGGTCCTTCTCATCCATCACCGGCACAAAATCATCGGAGCCGCCCTCCCAGGCAACATGATTGACGCCGATAGCTGTCGAGTAAGAAAGCTCCCCTCCAAGATACGCCGAATATATGGCGATAGCATAAGCTGTGGTTGAAAGCGTGATGGCGCTACGGCGCTGGCCCACAAGTCTTAAAAGCGCCGAGATCAGATTTAAAACGGTCACGCCGCTATTGAGCAACGCGTGCAGCATGCCGGTGCGCTGTTCTGGCCCATCAGTATCGACCCAGTTTGTCGCTCCCGTGACTGCCGATGCTCCCGCCCCCGCCAGGCCCAGCCACATCGTCATATCTGATGCGCGCGCTATCCCCTCATCCTCGTCAGAGAGCCAGACCAGATCGAGCAGCAGCGTAGTGGTCCAGGCCCCGAGAGGAACCGTGACCAGCACAGGGTGAAGCGGATGGCCCAGCCAGACGCCGTTGAGAATATCCTTGATGGTATACGAGGACTCCTGCGGCTGACCATACAGCTTTGCAATCCACTTTTGCAGGGGTGTGGAGAGCTTATCTAGCCAGGGCATGGCGGCAATGAATTTCCCATTAAGTCGCCGCAACGGCGGGCTATTTGGGGGAGTATCCACCCATTTGCTTGTCTCAGTTATCGTCACTTTTGTTACCATAACTCATTTCCTTTATCGCGTCTCGTGCGTGCTGCTACGAAACCTCAAGCCAACAATAATCACATGGAGGGTTAACGCCAATAACAGAAAAGGGAATATCAGCTCTTCGACGGCTACGAATATAGTCCACAACGGCCCTATTGCGGGCGTAAAAACGCCGGGCGCACTCAAGGGCGCTGTGCAACGAATGGAAATGAACGCACATCTCTTCTGAGATAGGCAGAGAGACATAGTTGAACCCGTGCTCCAGCAGCCACTCGCGATCCTCTGGACGAGGCCAGATGAGCACAATCTTGCCGCCTGCTCTGGTGACACGCAGCATCTCAGCCAGCCCCGGCTCACCACCCTGCTCGGGCGCCGCCGTAAACGCCGAACACGCAAGCGTGAGATCCATACTATCATCCGCGAAAGGAATGGCATCGAAACGCCCTCCGTAGACTAGCAGGCGGCTCGCAGCAGGCAATTTGCGGCGCTTCCGTTCTAGAATACGGCGCAGGCCAGGCGAGGGCTCCATCGCATAGACCACTTCGGCTCCATAGTGCAAACACTCAAAAGAAGCTCGTCCTGTGCCAGCGCCTGCATCAAGTACTACGCGGCCAGCAAGATCAGGGACCAGGTGCGGGAAGAGGGCAGGATGTAACCACTCTCCTTCGACCAGCTCCTCATATAATTGGGGCGTTTTCCAGTAGGTCAATTCCCAGAAGAGATTGTCGAGCATCTGCCGACGAGCCTGCTGCACTTCATCTGGCGCGACGGGATGATATAGGATACGAAGAAAGGAGCCACGCTGCTCTACGGGAAGCAGCCGCTCGATACGCTCCGTCAGCAGCTCCGGCCCGGCCTGCAAGCTATGCCCCAGCAACTCTACCGTCAGGCCATAAGCATGGCTATTCAGCAAGTGTCGCAAGGTATCATCGTCGAAAACCATCAAGTCCTCGATCTGAAACGGGTTTTCAAACAATTGCTGCTCCTTCGCCGAGCCAACAGTACGCATCGGCCCTGTATCCCCCTATCATCGATGCCATCCTGAGGCAGACTATCCCCTATTCTCACGATTATTTTGATTTAAAAGTTTCTGCTCATGCAGAATGCTCCATCTAATGTTGAGTTTGTATCTGGCATACTCATACTTTATAATGCAAGGACGAGTCTAAATGGGGAAAGGGTCTATACACATTATGAGCAGCTTACACGAATCGGCTAAATCAGATACACTGCACGATATTTTTGCCAATGGCGGCGAGATGGGCCGTTTGATGAGTACAATCGACTGGTCAGGTACGCCTCTTGGCCCTATAGAAAAGTGGCCTCAGAGTCTGCGTACCGCGCTGAGTATTTGTCTGGCATCGCGCTTCCCTATCCTGATCTGGTGGGGGCAGGATCTGGTCAAACTCTATAACGACGCCTATCGTGTCATTCTCGGCACGACCAAGCATCCCAAAGCTATGGGGCAGCGTGGCGAGGAATGCTGGCCCGAAATCTGGGATGTGATCGGGCCGATGCTTGAGAGCGTATTGTATGAGGGTAAATCGACCTGGTCCGACGATCAATTGCTCCTGCTCGACCGTAACGGTTATATTGAAGAATGCTATTTCACCTTCTCCTATAGCCCCATTCGCGACGAAACGGGCGGCGTGGGCGGCGTCTTTACCGCCGTTACCGAGACGACCGGCCACGTCCTGAGCGAGCGACGGCTGCGCACCTTACGCGAACTGGCTGCTCTCAGTGCTGAAACAGAGACAACCGAAGAAGTTTGCCAGGTTGCTATAGAGATACTTTCCAGAAACCACGCAGATATTCCTTTCGCCCTGCTCTATCTGTTAAGTGAAGATGGCAAACAGGCCACGCTCCGCGGCTGTACCGGACTACCGCCCAATACGCCTGCCAGTCCCGCCGTCGTTGATATTGCTTTTGCGGGGAAAGATAGAGCATTATGGCCCCTCGGCCAGGTGCTGGCGTCGGGCAAAGCGGCCCTGATCGATGATATCCCTGCCCGTTTTGACGCTCTCACCAGCGAACTCGGTTCGGTCACTCCTCACTCCGCGCTTGCGCTCCCTATTGCTAAATCCGGGCAGGAGGGCCTGTATGGCTTCCTTGTGGCGGGAATCAGCCCCCGGCTGGCGCTTGACGAAGAATACGGGGGCTTTTTTGAGCTGATTGCAGGACAGATAGCGACAAATATCTCTCACATACGCGCTTATCAGGAAGAGCGCGAACGAGCTGAGGCTCTGGCAGAACTGGATCGGGCTAAAACTACCTTCTTTAGCAATGTCAGCCACGAGTTCCGCACCCCTCTGACCCTCCTGCTTGGCCCGATTGACGATATGTTGCGAACCGAGGAGCAATCTCTCTCTCCCTCACAGCGCGAGCGGCTGGAGGTGGCGCATCGCAATGGGTTACGCCTGCTCAAGCTGGTCAATACCCTGCTGAACTTCTCGCGCATCGAATCCGGGCGCATCCAGGCCCTCTATGAGCCTACCGATCTCGCAGCATTCACCACCGACCTGGCAAACGCATTTCGTGAAGTGGTTGAAAGAGCTGGCTTGCAGATGGTGATAGATTGCGAGCCATCGTCCCAGCCGTTCTACGTAGATCGCGAAATGTGGGAAAAAATTGTGCTTAACCTGCTCTCCAACGCATTTAAATTCACGTTTGAAGGCCAGATTGCTGTAAAGCTGCATGTTGTCGATGATCATGTTGAACTGGAGGTACAGGATACAGGTATTGGCATCGCAGAGGAAGATCTGCCGCATATTTTTGAACGCTTCCATCGCGTGCGCGGGACACGCGCCCGCACATTCGAAGGTTCGGGTATCGGGCTGGCCCTGGTACAGGAACTGGTCCGCCTGCACGGTGGTACGATCAACGTTGCCAGCACACCAGATCAGGGCAGCAACTTCACGGTCTCCATTCCCTCAGGCTTAGCGCACCTTCCTGCCGTCCATATCGCAACAACGCATCAAATGACTCCGGCACAGCTAGACGCCGCTCCTTATGTTGAGGAGGCGCTGCGCTGGTTGCCCGATACGCTCGAAGCGATCACCGCGGAAACGACTGATATATTCGGTCAGCTCCCATCAACTCAGGCAATCTCGCCGAAACAACCGGCACAATCGAGCAGCCATATTCTCCTGGTAGAAGACAACGCCGATATGCGTAGCTACCTGAAGCGCCTGCTGAGCCAGTATTATACTGTAGAGACCGCAGCGAACGGCCAGACGGCATTGGAGATGGCTAAACGGCGCATGCCAGATCTCATTTTAAGCGACATTATGATGCCCGAGCTTGATGGTTTCCAGCTATTGCATGCATTACGCGAAGATCCGCAGGCCATCACCATTCCGGTGATATTGCTTTCCGCGCGTGCAGGGGCAGAATCTGCCGTCGAAGGGTTGAAAGCAGGGGCCGACGATTATCTAGTCAAGCCATTCTCTGCTCGCGAATTGCTGGCTCGCATTAGCGCGCGGCTGGAAGTATCGCGTATGCGAGCCGACATCATACACCAGGAGCGCCAGCAGGCACAACGCCTGCAAAAATTGACGCAGGAGTCCATCCAGGCGCGCAACGAGTTCATCTCTATGATCTCTCATGACCTTAAAAACCCGCTAGGGGCGATCAAAGGCTATGCCCAATTGCTTGAGCGTATGGTCAAGCGCCTGACGCTAGAACCGCCCACCGCCGAGCGCATGGCAAGCAGTCTGGCGGGGATCGATGCAACGGTCGTGCGCATGACCATGCTCGTCAACGAATTGCTTGATCTTGCTCACCTTCAGGCGGGCAGGCCGATACAACTGTCCTACCAATCCGCGGACCTGATCGCCATCATCCGGCAGGTGCTCGCAGAACAGCAACAGATCGCGCGCAAACACCGCCTCCGCATCGAAACCACGCTCGCAGAGCTACACGGCTCTTTTGATATCACCAGGGTGGGACGCGTCATTTCAAACCTGATTTCCAACGCCATCAAGTACTCTGCGAAAGAGAGCGAGATTATCGTCCATGTCACTCAGGAAGCTGACCTGGACCAGGATGACCCCTATGCGATTATCGCGGTGCAGGATCATGGCATGGGCATCCCTGCCCAGGACCTGCCTCATATCTTTGAGCAGTTCCACCGTGGCGAGAACGTCGTTGATAAGATTCCCGGCACCGGCCTGGGTCTGGCAAGCGTGCAACATATTCTCGCAAGGCACGGCGGAACCGTCTCAGTCAGCAGCGAAGAAGGAGTAGGCTCAACTTTTACGATCCGGCTGCCCTTGCAGGAACGAGCCGATGCTACCATTAGCTCATCTGACCACTCAGCGCCTGCTGGAGAGCTGTGAGCTGCTCCTTCATCCATGACTGATAGGTTTTGCCCAGCGGCATAGTTTCTGTCACAGGGACAATCGGGATATGTAGTTTTTTGGCGGCATTTTGCAGATTCGTAGTGATCGGCGATACCGTCTGTTGATTATAGATCAACACTTTCACCTGTTTCTGACTAATCTGATCGTTTGCTGCGATAACGGTATCGGCAGGAGGATCATTGCCTTCGGCAATTGCTTTTTCAAATGCAAAAGGTGTCAGTACTTTGAGACCTATAGGTATTGTCTGATAAAGATAAATCGTCTCTGTCAACGCAACCGGCACACCATTGTACCTGGCCCTGAGATCAACTAAGATTTGCTGAAGAGGCTTGACAGACTGCTGAAATGCAGCAAAATTACGATCAAATACCGTGGCATCCGTGCTATCCAGCCTCTTTAATTCGCCAGTAATAGACTGAGCGATGGTCAAGATATTATCGAAACCATACCAGACATGAGGATTATCAGGGAGCTTATGATCAGCGACGTTTCCTGCGGTAAGCACATTGCGATGTGTGTTGGGAGAGGCCGAAAGTAATTTGTCCATCCAGGCATCATAACCAAGTCCGTTCTCAATAACCAGATCAGCTTTCTGAATCGCTATGGCATTCTGGGCACTGGCTTCGTACTCATGCGGATCTATATTTGGATCAGAGAGAATACTCGCCACATTCACATGGTTTCCTCCCAACTGTTTCACGATATCACCATAAAAATTTTCTGCCGCGACAACATTGAGCATCGCTGTCGCTCCTGGAATGCCCGAGGTAGAGTCAGTAGCTATGGCACCACAGCCACCGAGAAAAAACAAACTCATGCTCGCCAGCACACAAAAAGAGAGGCGTATTTTCTTTACCATCACCATAAGACCATCCTTTCTTCACAGGATTAAGGCATCTCTTCTGCAAGCAAAAGGACGTTTCGCTATGGAAACGTCCTCATCACTCATTAGCAATCAACCAGCTCGGGTTTTTGATTGAGAATCTGACTTCGTGGAGAAATAAAGGCTTCATAGGTTTGATCTAGTTGATCCTTGCGGAAGAGCGCTACTCGATGACAGTTCTGAAAGGCAAGCTTGACTCCAAAATGAGCTTCTAACGCCCCTCGCATGGCATCACTCGCCAGGACGCGGAGCAGTTGTCCGCGTGCCTGCTCATCAGGAGGAGGGATCTGATTATCGACAAAGCTGGCCGTGGTCTGAGATAGCCTTCCTGCCAACTCCTCAATAAGCTGCCATGCATACGGCAAAGAGTTTTTAATACACACTAAAAAATCTTGTGGCTGAATTTCCCCCGCCTGCGCCTGTTCAAGCAGCGGCGCTGGAACTGTAAGTGACATACCTGTTTCCTTTCACAACTAAGGCATCAACCAGTTTAATGATACTTTGTATCATTAGCATACGAATACTATGCCATGAAATGAGCCAAAAAGCAAGAGTTTGAGAGGCCAATTTGAGACAATATCTCATTTATTATCAATAATCAGCGAAGGAGAGACTAAGTGAAGCAAAAGCCATCAATTTAAGATAGCTCTTGCTTCACTTACACTTAACTATTTCCCTGCCCGGTTGCCAGGCCATAGAACAGGAGTGCAATCGCAATCACCGATACCAGGATCGTCAAAACCAGCCAGAAGTTAGTGAGCCAGCTCAAACGCTGGTCGCGCATGACTTTACGGTTATTGCTGAGCAGCAACAGGAAGATCATCAGAATGGGAGCCAGGATGCCGGAGAGCACATTGGCCCAGAAGAGCAGTTTGATCGGGTCCAGATGGATCAGAGCCACTACCAGGCTTGCCAGCAGTGCGATTGTGAGGATGAGGTAAAAGCCCTCGCTCTGCCAGGGCTTGCGGGAAAGACCGGCAGGCCAGCCAAAGGTCCCTGCTACTGCATATGATGTGCTTGCCAGCAGCACCGGGATGGCAACAAGGCCCGCGCCGATCAGGCCGATGGCAAACATATACTCGGCAAAAGGACCCAGAATGGGCACCAGGGCAAGCGCGGCGTCGGCGGCTGTATTGATGCTTTTATGATGAGTAAAGAGCGTTGCCGCCGTGGAAACAATAATAAAGTAGGCCACCAGATTGCCGCTCACCACGCCTATCCCAATATCGAGCGCGGCAAAACGCACCTGCTGCTTGGTTGAACCTGGACGTTTCTCTTCCTTCTCCCCCTCCACCTGCCAGAATATGCTATATGGTGAAAAGGTAGCTCCGAGCAAAGCGACCGCGCTGCTGATGCTGGTGAAATCAAAGCTTATATGCGGCACAAAAGTAGACAAAAACACGCGTCCCCAGTCTGGCCGCGCCAGTATTGCTGTGATGATATAGGCAACAAAGGCCAGGCTCATCACAATAAACACTTTCTTGAGCAGTTCAAAATTGCGGTAGACGGTTAAGTACCAGAGAATAAGTGCGACAGGCACCACAAACCACGTCCAATTGACATGCGTCAGCAATTCGAAGCCGCTGCCAATCGCTACGAGGTCGGCACCGATCAAGGCGACATTCGCTATAATCAGCACAACAGCGGCAAGTGCTGCGGCCCACGGCCCATAATGCTCGCGCACTACGTCCGCCAGACCTTTCTGGGTGATGCGCCCCAGTTTGGCGCAGGTATATAACAGGGCCTGATACATGGGCGTTGAAAGTAGTATGATCCAGAGCTGGCTGAAACCGACGCTTGCTCCGTTGATGGCATATGCTGCGACCGCCGATGAGTCATTGCCGGCCATCCCACTGAGAAAGCCCGGGCCAAGCACACGCAGCCAATCGACCACGCCAACCGACTTCCGTGGCTGTTTTTCGTCCTCAGATTGATCTTTCAAAGGATGAGGCACGATACGCCCCATCTCTAGCTCGCGCAACCCCTCAGCCGTGGGAATGGTCTGCTCCATCGTGTCAAGCATGCCACGCTCGGGCTCAGTTTCCTGCTCAGAAGCCAGTTGCTCTTCTCCCGTAGATGAGAGGGAGTCAATCTCCTTCTTGTCGCTATCAATCACTACCCTGCCATCCCTGCCGTTGCTTCTCTTCTCTACCCGCAAAATGCGATCAACGGGAATATCTATCTCTTTCTTAAAAACGACCCCCTTCTGCAAGACAATTTTCGCAATATGGCCGTCTCTATTCCGTATAATCCTGCTGACTCTCGGCTTACTGACATCCTCCTCCCCAATATCGCCCTCCTCGGCCTCCACAATCATCCCCGGCTCAATCATATTCAGCGTTTTTTGCCATCCCTCGTCAAGACGAAAGGTTTGAGGCTCTTTTTTCATATCCCCCGTACCACCTTACTAAGCTTACTCTGACCACTTGTTGTTTTACAAAACTGCATCATACATATCCCTTGTAATACTCATTTTCTAATGGCTATGTTTCATTACGATATCTCTACAGCTAGAGAAAAAGGGATCTGCCTGAGATCCCCTTGTAAAAAGGCAGTATTGTACATTCAAGGCCACTCTATTGCCCCCCATCGGCTACCATTGGCCGGGCTAAGCGGCTGTGAAGAACAGATTGTTCCACTTCCAGCAGAGCCGCCTGAGCACAAAGGCGTCCTCGCAAGGCTACACAAATGCTATGTGCAATGCTCAAATGGATGTCTTCGACCTGCTCAATCGAGTGACCCGGGACGCGCACTGCCAGATCGACCAGCCGCGCCAGCCGCCCACCCCGTGCGCCCGTGAGCGCAATCGTGGTCGCCCCGGCCTGTCGCGCTTCAACGGCAGCGGCCAGGACATTCGGCGAGTTGCCGCTCGTACTGATCAAGATCACCAGGTCATCCGTTCGTACCAGGGCCGAAAGTTGCTCAGCAAAAATACGTTCGTAGCTGCTATCATTCGCCCACGCGGTGAGCAGCGCGGCATTATCACTGAGCGAGATGACGCGGAACGCTGGCAATCCCTGCGCACGCGTCCCCTTAGCAAGGTCACAGGCAAAGTGTGAGGCGGTGGCGGCGCTACCACCATTGCCCAGTATAAAGACGGTATTGCCACGCCGGTGACAATCGAGGAGCAGCTCGCTTACTCGCACCAGGTGTTTCAAAGGTAATTCCTGCATAGCGCAGGTCAATTCACTCCAGTACTGCTGCATATCATCGTACATTGTATTTACCCTCTTCGGACGCGATAAATCTGGTCCCTACGTGATTGATCCGGGCTGCGGAATGGTCACCTTTGGCAGCAAAGAGTTGCATCCGTTCCTCAGCCAGATTGCTATGGATCGGGACAGACGAGCGCAAATGCTCATCTGGCAGGCTCATCAGTACCTGAGCGCCCGTAAAATCAAGATCAAAGGTCATTTCGCGCAGGCCACAGTGTGTCAGCGCGGCTCGCACTGCCTTCTGACGCGGTTGCGGACAGTAGAGCAGCAAGAACCCTCCGCCGCCTGCGCCAACGATTTTGCCACCGATGGCCCCCGCCCGGCGAGCCGCTTCATAGCAGGCATCAATGGCAGCAGAGGATATTTTTCTGGAGAGTTGCTTTTTCTCCTGCCACCCCAGGTCAAGCAAATGTCCAAAATGATCCAGGTCGCCCGCTACCAGCGCCTTCTGCATGGCGATTGCCAGAGCTTTGATTCGATGCAACGCCTCGACCGTTTTTACCTTCTTCTCCGTATCCGCTCGCTGCTTATCGAGAATCTCCGCCGAGTTGCGCGCCTGCCCGGTTGAAAAGAGCATCAGACGCGCACTCAGGGCCGCGCTCACCTCTGGAGCCAGCGCCAGAGGGCTGACATGTACCGCGTTGGCAGTAAATTCAATAGTGTTAAGCCCTCCCATCGCGCTCGCGTACTGATCTTGCTTGCCAATCGGCATAACCAGGCGCTCGATTTCCAGCTCGCAGGCCAGCTCGGCAGCCTCTCCTGGCTCCATGCTGCTACCGGCAAGGGCTGCCAGCGCATAGACCAGCGCGACCGCCATCGAGCTTGAAGATCCCAGCCCTGTCCCCGGCGGCACTTCAGAGGCCAGGAATAGATCAACGCCCTCAGTCAGCAAGTCACGCTCCATAAACCAGGCGATAGCGGCCTTTGGCAAGAAGAGAGGAGCAGCAACCGGCGGCATGACGCCGCGCGGGTAGGATTGCCACATGTGATAATCGGCGGAACTGATGCGCGTGCTGCCATCGGCTGTCGCCTTTGCCATCACATAGCAATAGCGTGTAATGGCGCTGCTGACCACAAAGCCATTGAAATGCGTATAATACGCCGCCAGATCAGTGCCACCGCCCCCAAAACTGATGCGCACAGGCGCGCGTACAATTACCATAGCTCCCTCCTCGAATTTTCGTCAGCAGGGCAGGGGCCAGCCCTGCCCCTACAGTTGACGGTTTTGCAGGCCAGCCGTAGGGGCAACTCCCACGATGATGCGGGGAGCTACCGGTTGCCCTGCCCCTACGTGATACACCGATCAAGGCCAGCTTGTTTCTGTGATTGGCGTTATCACCATCTCCTGAAGCGCCGATTCGGGCGGCAACTGCGCGGCAAAGACGATGGCGGCTGCAACGTTGGCGGGCTTCTGCAAATTTTTCTCTTCCGGCAGCGGAATGCCCTGCTCTACAAAGCGATCAAAGAAATGCGTTTTCATGCCGCCGGGGATGATGGTTGTGACGCGAATGCCATCGGAGCGCCCCTCAACGCCCAGCCCGCGACTGAACCCGACCAGTCCCCACTTGGATGCATGATAGGCAGAGGCATTAGCCCAGGCTCGCGTGGCTGCCGTTGAGGCTATATTAATGATATGACCCGTGTGCTGCTGGCGCATCACAGGCAATGCAGCCTTCGCAAAGAGGAAAGGGGCGCGTAAGTTGACGTTGATGACCTGATCCCATTGCTCAACGCTCATCTCGTCAACAGATAGGGTATGGTCGATGGCGGCGCAATTCACCACAATATCCAGACGGCCAAGCTGTTCATGCACATGCTGCACTGTTGTAAAAACGGCCTGCGCATTGCTTACATCGCACACCAGGGCAAGACTTTTGACGTCCTGTCCCTCCAGACTGCCGCTTACCCGTTCGAGCGCCGCCTGGTTGATATCAACGCAGGCAACCTTGCAGCCCGCAGCGCCAAAGGCATACGCCGTCGCTTCGCCCAGCCCGCTGCCAGCGCCAGTGACGGCGACTACTTTTCCTTTTAATACCTGTTCCTTCATATATCTCCTTTATCGTCAATCAATACACATACAATGGCATATTATTTTTTGACCGCATCGGGCGTGAGAGCATCATATTCAGCGATCAGCTCCTCAAACAGTCCGGTCGCGTTACACTCGCGGTCCTCGATGGTCGTTGGCATGTCGAGATGATAGGTGCCGCTGGGCAGGATGCCGCAGCCCCCGTACTTGCGGATCAAAAGAAACTGCGCCACCACCTCTTCGCCTGCGTGTTTGGGCGGGAGACGCTCCCACCACGAGAAGCCGCCAACGCTCAGCAGCTTCGCCCGGTCATAGAGCACATTAGCCCCTCCCACCCATGCGACTTTGTAGCGCACGACTTCGCCATTGGTGACCAGCCGCTGCTCCAGGTGCAACGGGTTGGCGGCATTATTGACCAGGTGACGCTCCCACGGGATACGCTCGGGCGCAAATGGCTCCGCTGCTACAGGGCCGGTCCACAGATCTATCTGCTGCTGGTGTGGTCGCCTATCGTGCAAATAGTGCAGACCCGTGGCGGCACAGCCGACGAAGCCGCACCCCTCAGACTCCAGCGTTCTCACCATCCGCTCCATGACAGGTGGGTCCAGCAGCACATCATCGTCGAGGTAGTGAACAAACGGGGCCTGGCTCTGTTCGAGCAGGAAGTGACGCTGCTCCGCCATGCCACGTCGCGGCAGATGATGATGCAGCGTAACCCTATGCCCATGCCAGCGCAAAGCCCGAACCAGCATTTGAATCTCCACGCTATTCAGATACACGTCCTCATGCCGCGTCTGGTCTGAGATGATGACGTCAAAATCGCTAAACGTCTGGCCCAGCAGGCTGGTCAGCACAATAGCCAGACCAGTCTTACGCTGATAGGTCGGAATCAACACATCAACCCGCGCCACGGCACTCACCTCCTCTCATAGGGCGAAGATGGGTGCTAGCAGGGCGGGGGCTAGCCCCGCCCCTACGGAAGGCGGACGCGTTTGAGAGGAGGTAAGCATCGGCTAACAGATCTTCGTATAATCTGGCGGTGCGCGTGGCGACCATCGGCCAGGTGAAATCGGCCTCGACGCGTCGTCTCGCCGCTCTCCCCATACGTTGACGCAACTCCGGCTCGATCAAGAGGTGATACAGGCGAGCTGCCAGCATTTCGGGATCACGCGGGGGCACCAGAAAGCCGGTCTTGCCACAGGCCACCGTATGCGTGATCCCACCCACCGCAGAGCCAACAACCGGACGCCCGCACGCCATAGCTTCCAGGGGCGTTAAACCAAATGGCTCATACCAGGGAGTGGTGACTGCAACATCTCCCGCGCTATAGTAATAGCGCAACGTATCCTGTTGCCGCTTGCCGACAAAACGCACATGGGACGCGATTCCAAGCTCTGCCGCCACGCGTTGCAGTTCAGCTATCTCGGGGGTTGCATGCGGGTCTGGTTCTACCGTATTGCCGCCCACGATCAGTAACGTAATGCCCTCGACGGCTGATGGCAGCATGTTTTTACATATGCCGATCAGATGGGCAACGCCTCGCACCACGTTGCGCACATCCTTCCGCGGCAGCAGGCGTCCAACGTACACCACGACAAAATCATCCGGCCCGACTCCCACGACGCGACGCGCCTCCTCACGCGCAACAGGACGAAATACCTTTGTGTTGACCGCCGAAGGAATGACCGCGACTTTGCGAGGATCAGCTCCATATTCATCAACCAGCTCGGCCTGCTCGCCAGGACACTGGGCAATCAGACGATCAGCAGCGTGGATAATGGCTGTCTCAATCTCGATGCGCTCGCCCGGGCTGCTATCGGCGCAACCCTGGTAATGCCGCTTGGTTTTCCCCATTGCATGAAAGATCTGCACCATCGGGATTCCCAGCCTGCGTCGCAGTTCGGTCGCAGCCCAGCCGGACATCCAGAAGTTGCCATGCAGCAAATCGTAACTCGCGCCATCGCGGGCCATAAAATCGAGCGCGGCATCGCGAAACTGTGGCATGTAGGGCCAGAGATCATCTTTCAAAAGGAATTCGGCGGGGCCTGCCGTTAGATTGATGACGCGCACGCCGGATACCCACTGAATCACCTCTGGCGCGCGGGGATCGTCGCGGCGCGTAAAAATGTCAACATTGTACCCCTGGCGCGCGAGGTTGCGGCTCACTTCATCAACATACACATTTTGCCCACCGGCATCTTCACTGCCCAATAGAGCAACCGGACTGGCATGCTCACTTAAAAACGCCACACGTCTGCCCTCGTTCATAATTTTTCCTCCCTTACCAGCGCGAAGGCCGCATTCCAGTCGCGAATGAAACGCTCCAGGCCGAAGCGTTCGCGTGCGACCATGCGGGCGTTCTCGCCCAGCCGCCTTGCTTCCTCGGGATACGCCAGCAAATAGCACATACACTCGAGCAGCGCGTCTATATCGCAGGAGACATAGCCGCTTCTGCCATGCTCAATCACAGTTGGCAGCTCGGTTGTAGCAAGCGCCACCACCGGCATGCCCATCGTCATGGCTTCGATTACGGCCAGGGGCAGGCTGGTATAGCGAATCGGGCTGAAGAGGAAACGATAGTCGGCAATGCGTCTATGCAGTTCGCGATACGGCACATCCCCCAATCCATCCAGCGTCTCCGTCCCCATCCCCACGGCGTCCAGCGGCACCAGTTCGCGCGCCTTGAGAAAGAGATCATAGCCTGCGATGCGCGGTCGCTGCTGCATACCATTGATGATGGTAATGCCGCGTTCCAACCGACCGGTGTAGCTGGCGGTCGGATCAATTGCGACGCTATGTTCGATGACTATCGTCGGAGTGCTACCGTTATCCCACATCAGGCGGTTATAATGGGTCACATGAACCAACAACACCTCCGGATCGTCCACGGGGTGCCGCGTATCGGTCGGATGTGGCTTTGGCGTATTATGCTCAAGATAGATTTTAGGTAATCGGCGCTGTTCGTCGCTCAATATCTCATATTGATCTTCAAAGTAATTTTTCGGCGTCTGGTAGATGATCAGATCAAGCGGCAGGTAGCGCACCGCTTCGGCAGGCACCTCGCGTACATAATCGGGCAGATCGAAGGTTGGCCCGCGCCCCCCATATCCCTCCGGGCGACCGGGTTTCACAGGCAAAAACCAGTTATGATCGATACGTGCCAGCGTATTAAGATAACTACCATGAATATGCCAGATCAAAATGTTCAGCCGTTTCATCACCATTTTCCTTGTTGCATCTCCATTCAACGTCCCTTCGACGCCTCCTCGACGCTGGTAGGGACCCGCTTTAGCGCGTCCGAGCGCGATTTATCGCGTTCCCCTATCTCTTTCCCCTCATCTCGTTCCCCCCATACATCCTGCTTGACCGCATCCCCACAGGCAACAACCCTTCCACAGCCTCCAACACCATTGCTGGACTAATCCAACGCAGGCAGCGATGATCAATTGGACACTGCCAATACCCACATGGACTACATGCCACACCATAGCGCACAATGGGATGCCGCTCGCGATCAAGGGGCGCCCAGCGCTGCGGATCGGCGGGGCCGAAGATGGTCACGCTCGGACAGTCCACCGCCACCGTGAGATGTGCCGGGCCGGTATCGTTGCTCACAAAGAGATCCAGCTTGCGCATCAGGGCTGCCAGCCCCCCCAGCGAGGTTTTGCCTGCCAGGTTTATCGCCCGCGTCTCCATCCGTTCCAGCACGCTGCGTACTGTCGTCTTTTCGTCAGGACTGCCGGTCAACAGAACCTCAGCATTGAAAGAGCGCACCAGTTCATCAGCCAGCGCAGCAAAATGTTCCAGCGGCCAGCGACGAGCAGGCGGGCGCGCCCCGACATGCAGCCCTATCCAGGGACGCCGCCCCGTCGGCAAAAGCTTGAGCAGCGCCGCCGCCTCGGCATAATCCTCCTCATACAGCGGAAACTCCAGCCGCACATCCATTTCTTCTGCTCTAGCGCCCTCGCCAGGGCAAGCGAGAGGGCAAGCGCCAGGCCCCCTCCCCTCATCCCCCCCACCCCTTGCCCCTACCCCCTCGCCCCCCGTCCAGACCAGATCTCTCCCATCCTTCGTTCTCCCATCCTTCGTTCTCCCATCCTTCGTAGGGACCCGCTTTAGCGCGTCCGAGCGCGATTTATCGCGTTCCCCCCATATGTCCTGATTGATCGCGTCCCCTTCCTCCGGGCTACCCAACAAAACTGCCAGGCCCAGATTACGCACAATCTCATGTTCCCCAGAGGGATATTCCGCCGCCACCGTCAGGCCAGGCGGTCGCTTTCCTTGATAATAACCGACCGTGCTGCGCCCGTTCAGTTCCAGGACGAAACGATTGCTGACCTGACCGCTCCCATGCATCTGCACCACTATGTCATAGCCGTAAGCTCGCTGCTCCGCCAGAAAGCGGGCCGTGCGAGCAGCATCGAATGGCGCCTCCTCTATCCCTGGATAGCCAGGAAATTCAATGAAGCGATCAATATAGCGTGCAAAACGACGCGCGAAGGCAGCAGCCCAGGGCAGGCCAATCAGCGTAATCTCAGCCTCTGGCACCTGGCGTCGGATGGCGCGCAAAGCGGGAACAGCCGCTAGCATATCGCCCAGTTGCAGCGCGCGCACGATGGCGATCCTCTCAGGTTTAGCACGGCTCATCGCGACCCTCCCCTCGTCGTAACAACCACGTCCTGAGTGCGCCTGACCTCTTCTCGCAAAGCGTCAAACTCCTGCACCACCTCGTGCGGCGAGATATCCAGGCAGGGCAGGCCAATAGGGCACTCAAAAAGGTAGCAGGGATGACAGGGCGTCGGACATCGCAGCAAGCGCGCGTGCGTCGAACGAGGTCGCCATTGCTCTTCGTAATCGGTCCCCGAAAATAGCACCAGCACAGGAGTACGGACGGCGTCAGCCAGGTGCATCGGCAACGTATCATTGCAAATCACCACCTCCGCACGTTCGATCAGGGCAGCATATTCGGCCACAGCACTTCCACCGATGAGCGCACACGCTTCTGGAGCCTTTTGCATTACCTCTTTTACCAGCTCTGCCTCTCGTTCAGTGCCGGTGATAAGTACCTGCCAGCCACGCTTCACCAGCAAATCCGCCACCGCGCCAAAGCGGGCCACCGGATAACGACGTGCCTGCGCGCTCGCCCCCGGATGCAACAGCACAAACGGGGCATCAGGATCAATGCCGCTCTCATGCAAGAGCCGATCAGCTCCGGCTCTATCCTGATCGGAGATAGCCACGGTCAGGCTGCGCTCCCTGGCAACGAAGCCAAGATGCTCAACCAGACGCAGATTGCGCTCAACCTGGTGCAGTTCGGTCGGCGCGCCCCGCAGTTCAACCGAAAGCGTGCTACCGCCAAACTCCTTTGATTCTCCAGCACGCAGCGGAATACCTGCCAGATAACAAACATAGCCCGGCGTATGCGGTGTCTGGCTAAACGAGGTAAAAATCAACGCCGCATCAAACTGATAGCTCGCCAGCCGCCTGACCAGCTCCTGTTCACGCTCTGGCTCAAATGGCATCCTGTTCCCTACATCCTGCCAGACAGCGCGCCAGGTAATCACCTCATCCACCCAGGGCAACATCCCCACCGCAGTAGTGCCAGCCGGACTCGCCAGCAGCGTGATACGAGCCTGCGGTGATGTCTCTTTGACCGCCCGCAAAGCCGGTCCCAGCATCACCACATCCCCAATATTATCCATGCGCACCGCCAGAATATGCCTGGCCGCCAGCCACTCATTCATCCCGCCACCTCCTCGCTATCAGGCTGTCCGGCAGGGCAAGCGCGAGGCCCCCACCCAACCCAGCCCGGCCCCTTGCCCCTACCGTTACGCCCGACGGAAAATGTAGGGGCAAGGGGAGGGGTGGATGTGGGGTGGGGGCCTCGCGCTTGCCCTGCCCCATCTACATTTTCCGTTGGATGGGGGCCTTGCGCTTGCCCTGCCCCAGCAACATTTTCTTGCGAGCCACGCAACAAGTTGATTGCGGCGTCGATTACGGTTTGGGGAGAGACCAGGCGCAGGCATTCGTGCTGGCGAGGGCAGACACGGCTGTAGCAGATGCGACAGGGGACGTCGTGGTAGAGTTGGCGATGAGGGACATGCCAGGGTCCCCATTGTTCCGGCGGGTTCGTTAGGGCGAAGAGTGCGACCACGGGCGTCTTGACCGCCGCAGCTATGTGCATAGGACCGGTATTGTTGGTGATGGTGAGGTCGGCTGCTTTGATCAGGGCGCAGAACTCGGGGAACGGCAAGACGCCTGCCAGCGCCAGGGTTGCAGACCGGTGCTCTTCCTTTATATGATCAAGCACCTGAGTCACCAGAAGGCCTTCGCTCTCCATGCCTGTCACCATGACAAACGCTCCCAGTTGCGCGATCAGCAGATCGATTACCTGCACATACATCTCCCACGGATAAGTACGCGCGGGCATGCTGCATCCAGGGTGGACAACGGCTAGCGGTCGCCCGTCGATGTTTAGATCGGCCAGTATGGTGGAGATAGCCAGCACGGCATCGCCGGGCACCTGGAGCGCCAGATCGTCTTCGTCCGTCTGCATACCAATCGCGCTGACAAGATCAAGGCCGCGCTCTACCTCGTGCATCATGCGTTCAGGATGCTTATGCCGCGTCGTCAGCAGAGAACCGGGGCCATCGATGGATGCAGCCACGCGCAGAGGAATGCCTGCGAGGTAGCAGAGATACGCCGCGGGCAACGCACTCTGGCGGAACGATGTAAAGATGATCGCTCCATCAAATTGTCGTTCCCTTAGTAATGAGATCATCGCCTGCTCGCGTTCATCATCCTGTGGCAAGGTATGCCAGGGGTCCATCCAGGGGGCCTGGTAGACGATGACATCGTCGATATCGGGATCAAGGGCAGCAACCTGCGCTCCAACGGGGCTGGCAAGCAGGGTGAGATGCGCTTCCGGTAGCGAGGTTCTGACGGCGTGAAAAGCCGGAGTTGTCAGCAGCACATCGCCAAGATTATCCAGCCGCACCAGCAATATATTGCGTGCAGATCGCCAGCGTTCCTCGATCATCGTTTGCCTCCATCGGGTGATGCGTCAAGGGTTGAGCGCTGCGAGGCCAGAGCGGCTATACGCTCTATCATGCTGCTTGTACTCACGCTGCCAATCAGTGGCAGAATGACCACGCGTCCGCCCACTTCCTGCACGGCGGCTGCTTCCGGCAACGCCTCATCGGCGTAATCGCCACCCTTGACATGAATATGAGGACGCAGAATGCGGATCAGCTCGCCAGGAGTATCTTCGTCAAAAAGCACGACATGATCCACCACGTCCAGAGCAGCCACCAGAGCGATACGGTCACGCTCGCTATTAATAGGCCGACCCGCGCCCTTGATGCGCCGCGTACTCCTATCGCTATTGATCCCCACAATCAACACATCCCCCAGTTCTTTGGCCTGACGCAGGAATTGAACGTGTCCGGCATGCAAGATATCAAAGACGCCATTGGTAAAAACTATCGTGCCACCCGCAAAGCGTTGAGCATCAAGCGAAGCAATGAGCTGGTATAACGCCGCTTGCCTATCGCGATGGGGCGAGAAGGGGGAGCAGGCATTGCTGGCATAAGCTCGCACGCTGACACGCTGGAGCAGTTCTTTGTACTGCACCGCTGCCGTGCGCTGCTTTGCCACCGCGATGCCCGCCGCGTCTATGCCAATCTGCACCGCCTCGTCTATGCTGCCTCCGGCTGCCAGCGCCAGCGCCAGGGCGGAAGCGAAGGAATCGCCCGCCCCGACATCATTGGCGTGAGCCACAGGATGCGCGGGCAGGTGCCAGGCGTCGCCACGACGGTTGAGCAGAAACACGCCCTTTTCAGCCAGGGTAACCGCGATATGTTCGGTATCCAGCAGGGTCAGCAACTGCCAGCCGATGCGCTCTACCTCTTCCAACGTCTGCATCCCTGGCAATGAAACGCCGGATGAACGCGTTTCGGTCAATTCGACCAGCAGCCGCGCCTCCTGATAATTGGGCGTTACCACGCTCGCCCTCAAGCTGCGGAAACGCTGCAACGCTTTAGAATCGATCACCAGCACCTTAGGCTCTGCCTCGTGCAGATCTCTCAGTCGCTCGATCAAGGCATCGGAGACAGCTCCGTAACAATAATCGGAGATCACCACCAGATCGCAGCGCGCGTAGGCAGCTTCAAGATTGGCGATGAGGCGCTGCTGGCTTGCTTCTGCATAGCTATGGACAATGGTGTTGCCCCCCTCATCGAAGCGCGCTACATACTGCCCATCAGCCAGGATGCGCAACTTATGGAGGGTGGCTGCCTGCGCGTCTTCCACCAGCCCATGATCATCTATCCCATACTCACGTAAAGCTTCGCGCAGCAATGTTCCTGCAATATCGCGCCCGACAAAGCCAAGTAACGTCACCTCCGCCCCCAGAGTGCGTAGGTTGGCAACGGTATTAGCCGCGCCACCAGGGATACGATGCTCAGCCGTTTTGCACACAACAGGCACCGGGCCTTCGCTGCATAAGCGAGCCGCCGTCCCTTCCAGATAGGTATCCAGCATGACATCGCCAATCACCAGTGCCCGTAGCCGGCGGAACTGCCGTACCAGATCGATAGCATGACCGATGGCGGTTAGAGGATGTGGCATGAATCTTCCTCCATAACGTATTCCCCGCTACAATCAGGGCGGGATTGGGCAATTTGAGATTGGGCAGGGACAAGGCCGGACGTGGAGGACGCCGACATGGACGCGGACGCGATCAATCGCGTCCCGGCGTTGGGATCGGAGATGGAGGCAGCAAGGGAATGCCGCCAGCGCTCCGGGCGGTACGTCAGTTCTAGGGCGGAGCCGAGCGATTCGATGGTCTGGATCATGCGTAACGCGTGGCAGCTATCCCTTGCCACAAAGGTGGGACAACGCTTCATCTGGGAGGGAAGTCCCTCAGTTCCCAGATCAACCAGCATTGTGCGACACCCAACGCGATTGCCAGCCTCAATATCATCAAGGATATCGCCAACCAGCCAGGAGCGGTGCAGATCAAGGTCAAGCTCGGCAGCAGCACGCAACAACATGCCCGGCTCAGGCTTGCGGCAATCGCACTGAATAGCCAGCTCAGGAATGATGCCATCAATATGATGCGGGCAATAGTAGATACCGCTCAGATAGACGTCTGAAGCTGCCAGTTCGTGTGCAAGGTGCTGATGCATCTGATGCAGATCGGCCTCGGTGAAATAGCCACGGGCAATGCCGGACTGATTAGTAATGACAATCAGGCGAAAGCCCATCAATTGCAATCCATAGAGTTCGGACCCGATATGGTCATAGAGTCGCAATTGCTCAGGACAGGATGGGTAGTGAACAGGATGGACTAGCGTCCCATCACGGTCAAGAAAAATCGCGCGACGCTTCATACGTTTCCCCCATTTTCACAAACAGACAATCTGGATTCAGCAAGATCGCAGAGGATATGGATCACCACCATGTGTAGTTCCTGGACGGTCGCGGTGTCAACCAGGGGAACACGGATCGTCATGTCGGCCACGCGCTCAAGGCGGCTGGGCTGCTCGCCGGTTACCGCGATGACGGTCAGCAAGCCTTCGCGTCCCGCCTGAGCGGCTCGCAACAGGTTCTCTGACTCGCCGCTGGTGCTAAATGCCATCAGCAGGTCGCCCGGTTGCCCCAGCGCACGTACCTGGCGCGCAAAGACATCTTGATAGCCGTAATCGTTGGAGACCGCGGTGATGATCGCGAGGTCGGTCGAGAGAGAGATGACGGCGTATGGGGCGCGCTCGCGTTTGAAACGTCCTACCAGTTCGGCGGCCAGATGTTGCGCCTGCGCCGCGCTCCCCCCATTGCCCGCCACCAGCACCTTATGCCCGCTTCGCAACGTCTCAACCAGTTCCATAGCGACCTCCGTCAGTACCGTGGCGCGGGTCGTCAGCGACTCAAGCGCCATACCGAGCTGGGTGCGGCGTTGAGCCAGGGCATTGACGATAAAGTCGTGATAGTCGATACGCGCCGGCACAGCATTAGCGGGCGGCATAAAGAGAGCAGGCTCTCTGTGACGGTATGTTCCCATAGGTCTCTTCTCCGACAGATAGATGTATCGCCTGATTATTGGTGACTATTCCATTGTGGATAGACTATTTTCAGCGTATACATGAATTTTAACCGAGCTTTTTTACTGCTCATATCGTAACCTACGTCTTTTTCATAACACAAGTCAACAATAAGACCGTTAAGTTTTTTCTTAACTTCCCCTAATACTTCTCATCATAATCGACTTTTGTCACTGTCACGCATATGCGCTTTACAAGTATGAAAGTGACTTCTAGCTAATTTTTTTCGTCCCCGCACATGAACTTTACAAGTGTGAAAGCGAGACATTGAACATACTATGTCTCTTACCAATATGGTTGCTTTAAAAGTAAAAGTACAAAAAGTGTATCATCTTAAACACGTATAACCCACCAGAAACTATTACATTTCCTCTCGCGGCCTCTGGAGCGAGCAGAGCAGGCAGAGTAAATACCCGGTAGCCAAACGGGGCAAGCATTCGTGTAAAACTTAGTAAGAGACGGGAAGGAGAACTCTCATGGGAAAGCATTACGATCTGCTGGTCATTGGTGCGGGTGCAGCGGGGAGCACAGCAGCGAGTAGCGCCGCCAGCAATGGCGCGCGTGTCGCGCTGATAGAGCGAGACAAGATAGGAGGAACCTGCCTCAACTATGGCTGCGACCCCACAAAAACCCTGCTGCATATTGCAGCCACGCTCCACCACGCGCGCCAGGCCGAGCGTTACGGGCTGCGTATCCCTTCAGCGTCGTTTGATTGGGGAGCGGTGGAGGCATATACGCGTGAGGTGATCAATCGCATTCGTGGCGGTACGTCGGATGAAGTCCGCGCGGATATGGCTAAAAAAGGGGTCGAGGTCATCAAAGGCGAGGCCAGCTTTGTCTCAGCGCACGAAGTAGCGGTCCAGGGACAAACCATTACCGCCGAGCGCATCATCGTGGCATCCGGCAGCCAGACGCTTGTTCCGCCAATCGAAGGACTGGAGAAGGCGGGCTTTATTACGAATGTGGAGGCGGTCGCGCTCTCCTCGCTGCCGCGACGACTGGCAATAGTGGGCGGCGGTGCGATAGGCATGGAATTTGCCCAGATGTTTCATCGCTTCGGCGTGAGCGTGACGGTGCTGGAACGCAGCTCGTACCCGCTCGATAAGGAAGATCGCGAGCTGGCTGATCAGCTCTGTGATCTGCTCACTGGAGAAGGCATCCATATAGAGACAGAGGCCGAGCTCCAGCATGTGCAGAAGATATCCGACGGCAAGCAACTGACATATCGCTGCAAAGACGGCCCGCAGCAAGAACTGATGGCGGATGAAATCTTGCTGGCCCTGGGGCGGCGACCCACGCTCGAAAAGCTCAATCTGGCGGCGATAGGCGTAAAAACCGGAAAGAAGGGGATCGAGGTAGACGAGTATCTGCGTACCAGCGTGCCGCATATCTGGGCTGCAGGCGATGTGACGGGCGGGCAGCAATTTACCCATGTCGCCTATCAACAGGGAAAAGTGGCAGCGCACAACGCCTTCGCCGATCATCCTCAGCCCTTTGATGGCAGCGTCATCCCCTGGGTGACTTACACCGATCCTCCGCTCGCGCACGTCGGCAAGACGGAAGAGCAGTTGCGCGAGCAGGGGCTCGCATATCGGGTTGGACGGATGAAGTTTAGCGAGGTCGAACGAGCCATCACAATGGGCCAGACAGCAGGACTGGTCAAGTTACTGGTAGATGCTCAGGACAATATCCTGGGCGGCCATATCCTGGGAGCGAGAGCCGACGACCTGCTGGCACCTGTCATTGTTGCGATGCACGCAAAGATACAGCTCAAGCAACTGGCCGAGACCATCATCCCCTACCCTACATTGAGCGAAGCCGTGCGCTGGGCCGCCGACCGTCTATAGCAACTGCGAACGGCAGTTGTCTCCAACTCGTCAGTTCGCCCGTGTTACACATTGGGGACCATACCCCTGCCCGTTCGCCGGTAGGGACATTCTTTGCCGCCTGCCCGCTGGTAGGGGCTGTGCCTTGCGCCTGCCCTGTCCCTACCAATCAAAACCGGTTCTCGGTAGGGGCTGTGCCTTGCGCCTGCCCTGTCCCTACCAATCAAAAACGTCAGGAAACATATAGCAATGAAAACAATTCTTATTCTCAATCCAGTCTCAGGGACATCGATGATGGCCTCCAGTGATCATGCGCCGGAGGATAACGAGACCGTGATACTGGCCGCGCTACGCGAGTATGATATTATACCTGAGGTCTGGCATACGACAGAGGAAGATCCCGGTAAAGAGCTGGCAAAAAAGGCCGCCGATGAGGGAGCTGAACTGGTCATCGCGGCTGGCGGCGACGGCACGATTCATGCCGTGGCCGGTGGCTTGATCGGGACCAAAAGCACGCTTGGCATCATCGCTACTGGCACAATGAATAATCTGGCGCGTAGTCTGCAAATTTCCGAAGAGATCAGACAAGCGTGCCAGGTAATTGCCCAGGGCGACATCAAACAGGTCGATGTGGGACAGATCAACGGACACGTTTTCCTGGAAGTCGCGGGCATCGGCCTGGATGCTGCGCTCTTCCCGGCAGCAGAAGAAATCAAAACCGCTGGCGTGCTATCGACGATGCGCGGCGTGGTCGGGGGACTCTTCAAGCTCTTTACCTTCCGACCGACAAGAATGAAAATTACCTTTGATGATCACAAAAGCCGCTCTTATCACGCCATCCAGGTGACGATTTGCAACTCGCCATCATACGGCGCGCATTTGCAGGTAGCCCCGGAGGCGTTGATGGATGATGGGCTGCTCGATGTGGTCATCTATAAAAACTTTAGCAAGCTTGAATACATTCGCCATGCCATCTCAATCAGCCAGGGAAGGCGCACACTCCAGCCGGGGATCTCTCATCACAGAAGCAGGTCACTACAGGTGACCAGCGACGAGCCGATAGAATTTCACGCTGACGGCATTCCGCACGGCTATACTCCAGCATCGGTCAAAGTCGTGGCGGGCGCGTTACGCGTGCGCATTCCACAGAAAGCCGCAGAAGAACCAGCTATGGAGCAAGCGCCATCGGAACATAGCAAGATGCAAAAAGTACGATAGTGCTAAAGAGAGGTTAGAGAGGTTCACCCTATGTTTTGGAAAAGCCGCCAATCGAAAAAGACAACTGCTACAGGTCCAACAGTTACGGCTATGGGAAATACAACCGATATCGCGAGCAAGGTGGAAGAGAACGTGAAACCTGTGGTGGACGAGGCACAGCGCATGGCGGCCCAGACCTCCGTTTCGGGGCGGCGGGCCGTTTCGCGCGGCACGATGTTCCTGGCCTTCTATCTCTGGCTGCTCTCCGGCGCCGTGATCCTTTCGCTGATCGCGCAACGTACACAGTTCTTTCCCGGCGATAAGTTAATCACGGCGAACTTGCAGAGACAGCGCAACCCCTGGTTCCGTCGCCTTATGTATGCCGTCTCCGAGATTGGCTTCTTCGAGTGGTCATTCCCTCAAACAGTCGGAGCCGCCGGTATCTTCTGGGCGCTGCGCTTCCGCTTAGAGGCGCTCTTTATCCTGCTCACCTCGTCATCGGGCATGCTCAATATGCTGGTGAAGCGTCTGATCAAACGCCCGCGCCCGACGAAGGAGCTAGTGGCAGTCGCGCGCGTCATCAACGAGCCGAGTTTCCCCAGCGGGCATGTGATGCAATATATCAATTTTTACGGACTCTTAATCTATCTGTTAGCCACTAACTGGCGTTCGGGCAGGATACGCAATATTCTGATTACGATCTGTACCGCGTTGATCATTTGCATCGGCCCGTCGCGCATCTATCTGGGCGCCCACTGGCCAAGCGATGTGATGGCAGGCTACATCTACGGCGGCCTCTGGTTCAGCGGTATCATGGCGCTCTATCTCCGCGTCAAGTCCTGGATTCATCCTTCCGTTGGCAAGCCACCCGAGATTGCGAAGCCGCTGCAACAACCAGGGGACAACGACGATCAATAACAGGAGCTTCTGGCTCCTATGACGGGCAGCGCGACCACTAAATATTCTCCGCCTCGCGCTGGATCGCTCTCCACAGCGCCTCCACATGTTCGCGTTCGGTCAGGACTGAGCCGATGGAGATGCGCACCAGCCAGCGACCGGCGAGCTGCGCGGGCGTGAGATAGGCCGCGCCCGAACGGTTGACGCGCTCCGCCCAGGCCAGGGTGTGCCGGTCCAATGCTTCTCCCGTAAGGCCAGGAGGCTCATGACGCACGCAGAGCGTCTGGAGAATGACGGGAGCAAGGATATGCCAGTCAGGTGTGGCTCTGATCTGCTCGGCAAGCCACTGAGCATTGGCGATATCACGGCGCAGACGAGCCTGCAAGGCTGCCACGCCTTGCTCGCGCATAAGACACCACAGCTTGAGCGCGCGGAAACGTCTCCCCAGCGGAATGCCCCAATCGCGCAGGTTCTTGACCTGATCATCAACGGCGCTCTGTAAAAAGCTCGGATTGGTGCTCATCACGCGTATAAGGTGCTCGGGGTCGCGCACATAGTACAGCGAACAATCAAATACTACTCCAAGCCACTTGTGGGCATTCCACACCAGCGAGTCGGCTCCCTCAATGCCCTGCCACATCCAGCGGCATTCGGGCAGGATCATAGCCGCGCCGGCAAGGGCCGCATCCACATGCATCCACATGTTATACCTGTGAGCAATCTGCGCAATCTCTTCCAGCGGATCGAGCGCCGTTGACGCGGTGGTGCCGGTGGTGGCGGCGACCGCACAGGGAATAAAGCCGTTGGCGATATCAGACTCAATCGATGCTGCAAGCAGGTCAGCGCGCATGGCAAAGTGCTCGTTAGTTGGAATGCTGCGCACGTTCGCTCGCCCGAAGCCGGTGAGCAGGGCCGCTTTCTCGACCGAGCTATGGCTTTGTTCGGAAGCGTAAACGATCAACGGTCTCTCTTCGCCTTGCAAGCCGCCGCGCGCCAACGAGTAGTTGGTGGTGCGTTCGCGGGCGCAGAGCAGGGCGACCAGCGTGCTCGTCGAAGCGGTATCCTGGATGACGCCGCTCCAGGCATCCGAGAGGCCAACCATCTGGCGCACCCAATCGGTGACCACTTCCTCCAGCTCGCTCAGGGCCGGGCTGGATTGCCAGGAGAGGCCAATCACGCCCAGGCCGCTGCTGAGATAGTCGCCCAACACGGAGGCCAGCATGCTATTAGCCGGAAAATAGCCGTAGAAGTTGGGCGATTGCCAGTGCGACAGCCCGGGGACGATGATCTGGTCAAGATCGCGCAAAATCTCCTCGAACGACTCAGGAGAGTCGGGAGGCGTGGTCGGAAACTGCGCTCGTATCGCGCCTGGCTCGACCCGCGACATCACCGGAAACTCTGCAACCCTGGTGCGGTAATCGGCGATCCAATCAACGATCTGGTGACCTATCTGACGGAATTCTTCGGGATTCATATGTTTCTCTCTTTTTGGTAATGATTCAATCGGCTGGCAGGGCAGGCGCAAGGCTCTGCCCCTACAGGATTGTCGGTCGGCTGGCAGGGCAGGCGCAAGGCTCTGCCCCTACAGATCCGGTCCTTGCGCCTGTCCTATGGTGCGATTTTGGCGAGGATGAAGTCTGCGAATGTGCGAATATGTTGTTCGGCGGGAACGTAGATGCCGCCGGAACGAAATGCTTTCGAGGTCATGCCTTGCTGCGCCAATTCGCACACTTCCCAGTCCTGCCGGTTGACGAGGTCAAAGATCTCGACGGCATCCATCGGGTCGAAATCCGGCCTGGTCATCACCACGGGATCAAAGAGCCACTCGCATACCACGCGCGAATGGGTTGGTCCCTCCGGCCAGACGGTATGAACAACGGCATGATCGTCAAATAGATTGAGCAGGATATTGGGCAGCAGCACTTCGCCGTAGTAGCGACGCAGATCCTCCGCCAGCAAGCCTGGAAGCGGCGGACGGCTGGCCTTGCCGGTAACGGTGAAGGCTTCGGCGGTATCGGCTAGCATGGCGGCATCGCCATCGTCGTACGATTTGCCGGAGCGGAAGCCGGGCAGCAGATCGCATAGTTCGGGATGCATCGGGGCGCAGTGATAACACTCCATGAAGTTCTCAAGCACCAGCTTCCAGTTGGCCTCCAGGCTGTATGTGATTGCCTTCCCCACCTTCAGCTTGCCCAGCCCATAGCGTGCAAAAGGAGCATAACTACCGAACCGCTTGATGATCTGCTGATTGAGCTGCTCAGCTACCGATGGCGGATTATCGGACAGGTTGAGCCAGATAAAGCCTTCCCACAGTTCCAGGGCCACCGGGAACAGCCCGTATGCCGTGCGGTCAAATTGTTCGTCGGCCAGCACATTTGGCGCGCCAATCAGCGAGCCATCCAGCCCATAGGTCCAGGCGTGATAGCGACACTGAATCGAGCCTTTCAGGCAGCCCGACGCCTCGCTACACAAACGCGCCCCTCTATGGCGGCACACATTGAGGAAGGCGTGCAGCTCATCGTTGCGGTCGCGCACGATAATCACGCTCTCTCGCCCAATAGAAACAACCTGGTAAGCTCCCGGAGCGGCAAGCGCGTCGGCTCGTCCGGCGCAAACCCACATACGGGAGAAAATATGCTCTTGTTCTAGCTCATAAATAGCGGGATCGTAATAATAACGGCCAGACAGGGTTGAAAAGAAGGAGGTTTCGGAACCGGTTGTCGTCGTCATGCGTTGCACCTCGAAGCGTGAAAGGAGAGACAGACTATCTACCCATCCACTCTATCAGATGGAGGCTTTTTTTGCAAACGCGTTGATCTATGGATCATCAGGGGGTTCGTGTATTCTAATAGAAAAATATGTCAAGCAGCTATCTATGCATCTACAGGGTTTCTCAAAAGTGGTTTTTTCAGACAGAACGGCTCGCTTGCGAGCCGTTCGAGAGGAAGGTGCTGGCGGTGGGCGCAGCCCACCGCCAGCACCTTCCTCTCCCAGTGAACGCCTTCGGCGCGAGGAGTCAAAGCGTGCAGCGACGTTTGAGAAATCCTGTATGCATCTAGAGACTTACTGATATTGATTATGCAGTTTCTGCTGTTTGCAGCATTTCGACGGTGCCCTGTGCGCCGTTGACGCGGATCAGATCGCCGGTGTGCAGGCGCATGGTGGCGTTGCCGCAGCCGACGACGGCGGGTATGCCAAGCTCGCGGGCAACGATGGAGGCGTGCGAGAGGGGCGCGCCAACGTCGGTTACGATGGCGGCGGCGCGTGGAAACAGGGGCGTCCAGCCAACATTGGTCGTGGTTGTTACCAGGATCTCGCCCGCCCGGAGCTGATCGCCCTCCTCGACTGTGGCAACCACGCGCGCCCGTCCCTCGACGATCCCTTCTGAGCCTGGGAAGCCCCTGATCGCATCGTCGCTGATGATACGCTCGCGCCCTTCGTCGAACAGATCGTTGCGCCTATGTGGGTCTGCGGTCCAGCGGAAGGGGTCGAAGTGCCCACGGATCAGCCCTGGATATAGCGGTAACGCGCAATAGCGGTTGTAGAGTGCATGGCGGGTCGGGATAGAGGTCAGGGGAGCCTGGTCGCCACCAAGAACGGCTAGAATCTCGTTGATTGAGAGGAAGAATAGCTCGTCACTCTGTCGCGTGAGTTCGCCGGCGCGCCGGATAAATGCGCGAATCACCCAGAGAACGCGCACCGCCTCCGAGCGGGCCGCTTCCCTTTTGCGTGCAGCCTCTGCGCTTCGATCAATACGACGACGTATCCTCTTCGCCTCGCGCGGGTAACGCTGGCGGAACCGCTCCCAGGCGGCTTCGTGGGCCGCATTCTGACGAGCCAGCAACTGACGGACATCTACCGGGGATTCGCGCATTCCGACAAGCTGCCGGTCAATCCAGTCAGGATCTTCAGCGGGACGAGCGATAGATAGCTCCATCTCGTGCGCGCCACGATGGCCGTAGCGGCGGGCAAAGGTTTCGTGGTCAATTTCGCCGCGCGAAAGTTGCTCCAGCCCTAGAAGCAGCTCCAGGCTCGCCAGTTGATTCGTGCCGCCACTCAATCCGCCGATCAGCGCATTGGTATCGGCCTCGCCTACCAGTTTGCGCAGGTCCGAGCGCAACATACGATCTAACCCTTGAGCGACCGAACGCAGCGTGCGCAGGGCCTCGCGGAAAAATGGCTCGATCTCCGTTTGCCACAGGCTGATCAGATCATGCGCGCTGGATGCCGCTTTGATCTGGGCGTGCAGCCGGTCGCAGCGTGCCAGTGACTCCTCCAGGAAGGCCGGGAATTGCTGCTGATAGCGGCGTATCGTCCAGAGCAGGCTGGCTACCTCTGGTATCAACTTCGAGATTACTTTCCAGCGTGACAGCGGGATGATGGGGATCTCGATATCGTCGGGAACGCGCCCGAAGAAATTCTCGTTGCGCTCCAGCGCGGTCTGGCGCTTCACCCCAAAGACTGCCGCGAGCGATAACAGCAGGCTCAAGTTGATATAGAAGCGCCCAGCGATATTGCCCATAATGCGGTAGTGATCGAGCGACGGCAGAGGCACCGTCTCGAATACCAGGATCTGGATCAACGACCAGGTCGCTGGAGTCATGACGTCAGGCACCGCCTCGCCTAGATTGGCGTTGGTCCACAAGTAGTTACCGGTCAGGCTATCGTTCCATTCATCGCTTGCTGTCTCGCTTGCTGAAGCTGGAGAGCGTAACGTTGTGATTGGGCGCGCCTGCACAATCGAGATGCGATCATCCTTTATTGCCCACTCGATATCCATGGGCTGACCATACATCTGCTCAATCTGTTTACCGATGCGGGCCAGCTCAGTTACTTGCGCGATAGTAATCGCCGCCTCCTTGCGCTTCTCGGTGGGGACAGGCTCTTCATGAGTACCTTCAGGTGTGCAGACTGTCATGACGCTTTTCTCTGCTATCTCCTGCCTGACAACCTTCTCGCTCGCCTTGTCAAGCGCAAATGTATCGGGCGTCACCTGACCACCGACGATGGCTTCGCCCAGGCCCCAGGCAGCATTAATCACCACCTGATCGCGATCACCGGTCAAGGGATTGGCCGTAAAGAGGATGCCGGAGGCATCGGCGGATACCAGTTCCTGGACGACGACTGCCAGACTGACATCCTGGGACGTGATGCTATGACGGGCGCGGTAGCCAATGGCGCGCGCGGTCCAGAGCGAGGCCCAGCAGCGTTTGACCGCGTCCAGTACCATCGCCGCGCCGCGTATATTCAGGTATGTTTCCTGCTGACCGGCAAAGGACATCTCCGGCAGGTCTTCAGCCGTGGCGGAAGAACGTACGGCGACAGGCTGATCATTAAACTTGGCATATGCCTGACAGATCGCTTCGGCAATTTCGTCGGGCATCGCGCCTGCGGCGATAAGATCTCCAATTTTCCTGGACGCCTCTTCGAGTGCTGCGGGCTGATCGACAACGATGCCTGAGACGGCTGCCAGAATCTGCTCTTGCAGCCCGTTTTCCGCGACAAAACGGCGATAAGCTGCCGTGGTGACGAGAAAGCCAGGAGGCACGGGCAGGCCAGCCGCTGCCATGCGCGCCAGTGACGCGCCTTTCCCGCCGACCTGTTCCAATGTAACAGTGCTATCATCCAATGCGAGAACAAGAGGAGCATCATAGATATTGTTCAAAAGTGAACTTTCCTGAGTGGTCATGCGTCTATTTCTTTCTCAAACTGTTCCTGGACAACTTTAGTAGAGCGTTCCATGTATTGGATAAAGGTGTGAGAGGCGTTTTGCAGTGCCTCAGGCGAGACCGAATGACGAGGCTCCAGCGTGCAATGCGCAGTTTCAGCCATCAGTTCCGCAATCTCCTCATCGGTGGGCGTGAAGTCATCGGGCATCAGGGGAATCACAAGTAAAAAGCCCATAAAAATGGCACTGAAGATATAAACCTGCGCTCGCAAGCTAAGATCAGTCCGCACCAATCCCTGCTCGCGCAAAAATTCGAGATACACTTTGAAACCCATCATCTTCTCTAGATAAGCCGTTTTACTTGCTTCTCCCTGGCTTAGCTTCCCCAATATCTCCATATCGCGCAAAAGGACCGCTTTCATAAATGGGCGTTCCATCAGCGTCAGCGCCGTATGCTTCAGGAGGCCGCGCAGCGTGGCTCCTTCGGGATCGTTCGCGATACGCTGCTTGAGCTCCTCTGCTATTTCCAGCTTCTCACGTTTCATCAGGGCCGCAAACAGGTCTTCTCGCGTTTTCCAGTGCAGATAAATTGTGCCTTTTGCCACTCCGGCCTGCCTGGATATATCATCGACGGTAACTTTGTGATAGCCCCAGCGCAAGATCAATACCTTAGCCGCATCCAGAATGCGATGCGCCCGCTCCTCTCGCCTGGATACCTCATGACCCTGCTTTACCAACGCTTTCTCCTTCGTCATCATAGTAATGACCAATTATGCTGATTTAGTCATAAAATTGATATTAGAACTATACGGCAGAAAGGATAAAAAAGTCAAGGATATCCCATACTCATTTTTGGGCAATGAGCAGATAAAGTGGGAGTGCGAAGTTTTGGAGCCACTGCTATGTATGCTCTAAAACGAGAAAGTCAAAACTCCTTTTCTTGTTCTCTCCTGGCTTACACACGCGAACGGGCACGCTCGATTTTCATGATCGCCTCGTTCAGGAAGGTCCAGAAGAAGGTTGCCTGATCAGTCGACGGCCCTTGTTCGTCCAGTAGACGGGGCTCGCTCACAAGCCATGATACCGCTTGTTCAAGACGCAGGGCAAGGACGCCCAATACCTTGTTCCCGTCCTTGAGAGGGAGCAAGCGTAATAGCAAGGGCTGCCCTGAAACAGGTGCTGATTGAGCATGCGATGAAACGGGGCTCACTTCGCTCATGATTCCGTCCGCCATCACCTCTCTGGCTTCCACCATCTCATCAGGTGACAGAGTGAAGTGCTCGATACGGATAGGAGCATCGGCCCGGACCCTGAGCAGGCCATCTTCATCGGGGAGCAGCAGAGCGCATTCGCGCACGCCCCAGGGAGAAAATACTCTGACCAGAGCCAGCACAATGCTGTCAAGTTGCTCATCAAGATCATCCGTGCTATTGACGACGTGCCCCACTTCGTAGAGGATGCGTGCCTCTCGCTCTCGCAATCTGGCACGCTCTATGCTCTGGCGACTGCGAGTCGCCAACTGGCTGGCGATCAGGGCCGTTACCAGGAAGACAAAGAGCGCGATCCACTCCTCCCAGCGCGAAATCGTAAAGCTAAAGAAGGGGGGAACGAGAAAAAAGTCAAAGGAGAGAAAGGCTACTATTGCCGCCAGCAGAGCCGCATAGCGACCGCGCGTGGTTGCGAGCGCCAGGATCAGCAGCAGATAGACCATCGAAATGTTCGGGATGGTTGGATACAGGTGGAACATGTCGATGAGCACGGTTATGGCTAATGCCCCTCCAATTCCCAGAATACTCTCAAGGAGATACTCTTGCCAGGATTTGGCCGGACGTGCTGGGAGTTGTGGAATTTGTTCAATCGTGGTACGCATCTGGATACCTCCTTGCCGTCCACCTGAGCGGAGCTAGCTGTGCTAACAGCGTTGGCGGGCGGAATATCAAAGCCTTCCTTCCTGTTTGAAACGAATGGCTTTCTACTTTTCTTCCTCGTGGCTTCTCGGCACAAGGTGAATATCGATATCGGTCGAGAGCCGCAGCAGGCGGTTGACGATGGACCCCCGAATAAATTCTTCCCAGGGGCTGCGAGCGGGCTGACCCAGCACCAGTTGCGTTACCTGCCGCTCGCGGGCAATCTCGACCAGCTTTTGCGCAATGTCGTGGCTGCTTGTACGGATAACCTCGGCTCCCAGATCCTCAGCCAGCACGGCATGTTCCTCTAGGCGACGTAACGCCTCTTCCCTGCGTTGCTTCGCCTCGCTCCCATACTTGATCCAGCCGATGAGCCTGCTCATAAGGGCGGGATAGCCTTCAGGCTGGATCGAAACGGCGATCAAATCGGCGTGCAGGCCGTGAGCTAAACGCCAGGCGTCGCGGATCACCCGGCGCGTGTGCGGGCGGTGGTCGAAGCCTACCAGCACACGCTCGCTGGCAGGCCAGACCCCTTTGATACCATGCTCAGTCATATATTGCTGGAGCTGCGTCTCGGTCTTCTCGGCTGTGCGCCGCAGCGCCATCTCGCGCAGGGCCGTCAGGTTGCCTTCACGGAAAAAATTGTTGAGCGCGGCATCAATGCGCTCGCGAGGATAGATGTTGCCGTGCTTCATGCGCTGCCGTAGGGCGTGCGGCGAGATATCAACCAGTTCCACCTCGTCGGCCTGGTCTAGAATGCGGTCGGGCAGCGTTTCGCGCACACGCACACCGGTGATGCTCGCCACCAGATCGTTCAGGCTCTCCAGGTGCTGGATATTCAGCGTGGTCACGACGTCGATACCCGCATCGAGGATCTCCTGCACGTCCTGATAGCGTTTGGCATGTTTAGAGCCGGGCACGTTGGTATGGGCCAGCTCATCGATCAGTGCCACACGCGGATGGCGAGCGATGATGGCCTCTGTGTCCATTTCTTCGAGGGTCACTCCACGATAAGCAATTTTCTTGCGCGGAATGACCGCTAAATCTCCAAGCTGCGCCTGCGTCTGCGCGCGTCCATGCGTCTCCACATAGCCGACCACCACGTCAGTGCCGCGGCTCTCGCGGCGATGGCCCTCGTTGAGCATGGCATAGGTCTTGCCAGCTCCGGCAGCCGATGCCAGGTAGACACGCAGCCGCCCGCGCCCGGAGCGGTATATTCCTTGCGGAGGAGCTGCTGCTTCCCCCACAGTCGGGGGAGGCGGAGAAGGAACGTTCATGTCGCTATCACGCAATTGATACCGGCGTAATAGTTCCTCTGGATCGGGCCGCCCCTCACGTTGTCGCGATTGGTCAGAAGGTTGCCTGGTCATAGCCACACTCTATTATTTCAGTGCATCAAGCGCCAGATTCAGATCGAGCACATTAACATATGGCTCTCCAAAGATCCCCAGGAAGCGCCCCTGTACATGGGCCATCACCAGTTGCTGTACGGCGCTCTGGCTGATCCCGCGTACCTGGGCGATGCGCGGCACCTGGTAGAGCGCCCCGGCCACCGAGATATCCGGGTCCAGACCCGAACCAGAGGTCGTCACCAGATCCACCGGCACCGGACCGGCAGGCGCATTGGGATTCTCCTTCTTCAGATCGGCAACCCGCTGCTGCACCGACTTGATCAGGGTCGCATTGGTTGGCCCCAGGTTCGAGGCCGACGAGTTATCGGCCTCATAGGGCGAAGGTGTGCCGTTCAGATTGACGGTTGCCGAGGGCCGCCCATGAAAGTACTTAGGCAACGTCCAGTACTGCCCGATCAGGTCCGAGCCGACAATCTGCCCATTGACTTTGTGCAGGCTGCCATTGGCCTGATAGGGAAAGAGCAACTGGGCCAGGCCGGTCACCACACCGGGGTAGATGATGCCGGTCAAGATCGTCAATAGCAGCGTCAACATCACTGCCGGGCGGAGATATTTCCGCCAGAAGCTCCCCCAGAATGTCCGCTTTGGCGCTTGTTCAGAGGCGGGCGTCACGGTACTCATAATTCGTTTCCTTCTTTCCATCGGGACCCGATATTGCCTACGCCAGATCCCGTATTCCCGATCAATGTCGGTGGGGGTTGGGCAACCGCGAGGGATTGCCCCTACAGCCCCGCCCTCTATTACAGCGTTAAATGCAGCGCGTACAAAATCAGGTCTATGGCCTTGATGCCGATGAAGGGGATGATAATGCCACCGATGCCATAGATCAGCAGGTTGCGGCGCAAGAGCGGCCCGGCACCGATGGGACGGTATTTGATGCCGCGCAGGGCCAGCGGGATCAGCGCGATGATGATCAACGCGTTAAAGATGACCGCTGAGAGCACCGCGCTATGCGGCGTCGCCAGTTGCATAATGTTGAGCGCGTTCAACTGCGGATAGGTTACCGCGAACGCCGCCGGGATGATGGCGAAGTATTTGGCAACGTCGTTGGTGATGCTAAAGGTCGTCAGCGCGCCACGCGTGATCAGCAGTTGCTTGCCCACCTCCACCACCTCGATCAGCTTGGTGGGATTGGAGTCCAGATCGACCATGTTAGCCGCTTCTTTGGCTGCCTGCGTCCCCGTGTTCATCGCCACTCCCACATCGGCCTGCGCCAGCGCCGGAGCGTCGTTGGTGCCGTCGCCCGTCATCGCCACCATGCGCCCACCCGTCTGCTGCTCGCGGATCAGCTTCATCTTGGTTTCAGGGGTTGCCTGCGCCAGGAAATCGTCCACGCCTGCTTCTTTGGCGATGGCTGCGGCAGTGAGCGGGTTGTCGCCGGTGATCATGATGGTGCGGATGCCCATGCGCCGCAGTTCATCGAAGCGAGCGCGCATCCCTCCCTTGACGATATCTTTAAGCTCAATCACGCCCAGCACGCGCGCGCGTTCTCCCGTGCCGTTGAAGCCCGCGTCAGTTTCAGCGACTACCAGCGGCGTACTGCCCGCGCTGGCGATGCCGTTGACAATCGTCTTCAATTCGTCGCTGGTCGAACCGCCATGCTCGGCAACGTAGGCCGCGACAGAATCACCGGCTCCCTTGCGAATGGTGTGTGCGGGCGCTGCCCCATTGCCTGTTCCGTTGAGATCAACCCCGCTCATACGGGTTATGGCTGAGAAAGGAATGAAGGCCGCAGCGGGGTCCACTTCATCAATGAAGCCGTACTGTTCCTTTGCCAGCGCGATGATCGAGCGGCCTTCCGGCGTCTCATCGGAGAGGCTAGAGAGCATGGCGGCATGCGCCAGATCGCGCTCCTCGACGCCATGCAGCGGTACAAAACGCGAAGCCTGCCGGTTGCCCAGCGTGATGGTGCCGGTCTTGTCCAGCAGCAGCACATCCACATCGCCCGCCGCCTCCACCGCGCGCCCGCTCATTGCCAGCACGTTGCGCTGCACCATGCGGTCCATGCCCGCAATGCCGATGGCCGAGAGCAGGCCGCCGATAGTCGTCGGGATCAGGCAGACCAGCAGCGCGATCAGCGTCGTGACCGAGACCGGCTGCCCCGAGTAGATGGCGAAGGGTTCCAGCGAAACCACGACCAGCACAAAGATGATCGTCAGGCTGGCAATCAGGATATTGAGCGCGATCTCGTTGGGCGTTTTCTGCCGCCTGGCCCCTTCGACCAGGGCGATCATGCGGTCCAGGAAGGTCTCGCCGGGGTTGGCGCTGATCTGCACCACGATCCAGTCTGAGAGCACGCGCGTGCCTCCGGTGACGGCGGAGCGGTCACCGCCGCTCTCGCGAATCACCGGGGCCGATTCGCCGGTAATGGCCGACTCGTCCACCGAGGCCACCCCTTCCACTACATCACCGTCGCCCGGGATCACATCGCCTGCTTCGACCAGCACCAGATCGCCCTTACGTAGCTCCGGTGCGGTGACTTCCTGCACCGGACCGCTGCGGTTCGCGGTGCTGAGCTTTTTCGCCATCGTGGTGGTACGTGCGCGGCGCAGGGTATCGGCCTGGGCTTTGCCGCGTCCCTCGGCCATTGCCTCGGCGAAGTTGGCAAACACGACGGTAAACCAGAGCCAGATCGCCACAGCCAGCACGAAGATGGTTTCGGCAGTGAGCTGCCCGCGCGTCACCGTCGCCGATGGCTGTGAGAACAGCAGGGTGTAGAGCAGGCGTACGAACTCAATAGTGGTAATGACGCTGCCAATCTCGACCACGAACATAACCGGATTCTTGACCTGCACGCGTGGGTCCAGCTTCTTAAAGGAGTCCGGGATGGCACGCCGGATGATCGTGGGGTCCCAGATCGAAATGTTCCCTTTGCGGCGCGTCTTCCACGCTCTGGTTTCTAATTCATCGGTACGGGTCGTTGTCTGTTGCATCTTAGAAGGTCCTCCCTGCCAGCATCAGCAAGTGCTCAACGATTGGCCCCAGTGAGTAGGCCGGGAAGTAGGTCAGCGCGCCCACGATAAGGATCACGCCGATGAGCAGGCCCACAAAAAGCGGGGTCGTGGTGGGGAATGTGCCCAGGCCAGCCGGTACCACCCTCTTCTTGACAAGGGCTCCTCCTAACGCCAACAGTGGGATCACCTCGGCAAAACGCCCAATTAGCATGGCAAAACCCAGCGTCCAGTTATAGAACGGGCTGTTGCCGTTCAAGCCAGCAAAGGCCGAGCCGTTGTTGGCATTGGTGGAGGTGAAGGCGTACAGGATATCGGAGAGCCCGTGTGGCCCCAGGTTACCCGCGCCGGTTGTGAGTCCGGCTTGTCCTGCTGGCAGCGCAACCGCGACGGCGGCAAAGCCCAGGATCACCAGCGGCGAGACCAGCAGCGCGAGCACCGCCATCATGATCTCCTTGCGCTCGATTTTCTTGCCCAGGTACTCTGGGGTCCTGCCCACCATCAGTCCGGCAATGAAGACGGCGATGATCGCGAACATCAGCATGCTGTAGAGTCCGGCGCCCACGCCTCCAAAGATGATCTCCCCTAGCGCCATGTTGGAGATGAGCACCAGTCCGCCCAGAGGGGTATAGCTATCGTGGAAGCTCATGACGGTTCCCGTTGAGGTGGCCGTGGTGGTCACTTCCTGCAAGGCGGAGATGGTGATGCCGTAGCGCACCTCTTTGCCTTCCATGTTGCCACCAGACTGCGTATCGCTCACCACCTGATTGGCTCCTGCGCTGGTCAGCAGGGGATTGCCGGTCTGCTCGGCGGGGATGATGATAGCCATGCCGACCACAAACAGGATGGCCGAGACGATCCAGAGCACCCAGCCCTGTCTGGTGTTGCCGACCCACTTGCCAAACATGTAGAAGAGTCCGGCTCCCAACGTGATCTCGCAGAGGATGATCAGCAGAGCTGTGAACGCGTTGGGATTCTCGAAGGGATGGGCGGAGTTGACGTTGAAAAAGCCGCCGCCGTTGGTGCCTAGATCTTTGATGATCTCCATCGAAGCGACCGGCCCTTGCGCGATGGTCTGCGTCTGCCCGTTCAAGGTATGCACGACGGTGTAGGGGTTGAAGTTCTGGATCATGCCCTGCGAAACGAAGACCAGCGCGCCCACAATGCAGATAGGCAGCAACAGGTAGAGGGTGCAGCGCACCAGGTCCACCCAGAAGTTGCCCAGGTGCTGGGCGCTGCGACGGGCTAAGCCGCGCACCAGCGCCACCGCCATCGCGATGCCCGCGGCAGCCGAGACGAACTGGTGAAAGGCCAGGCCGGCCATCTGAGTCAGGTAGCTCATGGTCTGCTCGCCGGTATAGTTCTGCCAGTTGGTGTTGGTGGTGAAGCTGGCTGCCGTATTAAAGGCCAGTTGTGGCTCGACATTGGGCAGTCCCGCCGGGTTGAAGAGCGGACCGTGCCACTGCTGCGTGCGCTCAAGCAGGTAGAGCAGCAGCATACCCGCCAGGCTGAAGATCAGCACGGAGATCATGTAGCCGGTCCACTTCTGCTCCTCCTCGGGATCGATGCCGCTGAGGCGGTAAAAGAGGCGTTCCAGCGGAACGAAAACGGGTGAAAGCCAGGTGCGTTCCCCGTTGAAGATCTTGTACATGTACAGGCCAACCGGTTTGGTCAGCAGCAGTACGATGACCAGGAAGATTAGCACCTGCAAAACACTATTGAGTGTTACAGGCATAGGCGTACCTCCTTGCTGCGCCCTTGAGCTGTAGCTCCCCGATTCATCGTGGGAGACGCGGGAGCTGCGTTGGGGCGCAGAATATCAAGACTCCTCACTTTATCAATCAATAGCAGACGACATTAAAATTTTTCAGGCCGGAGCAAAGCGATAAAGAGATAGACCAGCACGCCCAGCGTAACAATGCCGACCAGAATATACTCCAGGGGCGAGTTCATAAAACATGTTCCTTTCCATAACTAGAGGCGCTCGCAGCCTTCGGTGAAGCCGAGAAACGCCAGAAACGTGAGTATGGTCACCAGCACGATAATCACATCAAGCATAAAAATCCTCCTCATCAAGGAAGGTATGATCGAGGAAGACATTCCAGGGGCGCTCGGTCTGCACTCGGTCTTCCCCTTCGTTGATAGCTTCGCTGTTCCTGCGCAGCGCAGCTTCTTTTGCCAATCTCAGGATCGCCTCCATCGGGAACGGTTTGGGCAGGTAGGCCAGCGGGTGAAATTCCTGCAAGCGGCGTGGGCTGACCCGCACTGCCGACAGGATCACCACAGGGATTTGTTCAGCATTCCCAGGCAGTTCCAGAGGAGCCAGCCGTCCCTCCTTGCGCGCGCTGCGTAGCACCTCCCAACCGGTCTCATCGGGCAGGTTAATATCCAGCAGGACGAGGTCAAACGGAGTGGCGCGCAGATAAGCAAGCGCAGACTGCGCGTCTGCTGCGATGGACACGTCATGCCAGCGTGCTTCCAGATTGCGCCGCACAAGTTCGCGCAGCACCGCATCATCTTCCACCAGTAAGATTCTCGCTCCTGGCATTGGTATGGCCTCCTTTCTGCCTGCAAACCATTCGTTCCTGGCGCTGCTGTTCAGCTCGGATCAATGTTTCAATCATTGCTGAGAGAAGACGCATCAAAAGTGAAAGTGGGTATCACAATGGGTATCGCCCGAAAGACATCTCACTCTCTATGCATCCTCGCTCTGGATGACTACAATCAACAGTGTAATCTTGAAACAGTAAATGTGCGTTCTGGATAGTTTGAGAAAAACACTGAATGTTCTCAACATTCTTGAAGAGGCGCTCTGAAAATGCTCAAGAGAGCAAGGGTACGCTTGACGCCTTCAGCTTCAATGGTATACTTCTCCTCAAGAGGGGGGCGGGAGTCGGTTGGCTATCTCGATCCGCTTGAGGATGCTGCAAGTTTCGTCATTGAAACGGTATCCCACTCCGGGGACAGTCAGGATAAATTGTGGATGTTCTGGCTCTGGCTCGATTTTCTGACGGAGCTGCGCTACATAGACGTGCAGGCTATGGATTCTGGCGTGCGCCTTCTCTCCCCAGACCTCTTTGAGCAATATCTGGCGCGTGAGAATCTTGCCACGGTGGATAATGAGCACCTTGAGCAGATCGAATTCGGTCGGGGTCAGGGCGATCTCCTGTCCGGCGAGTTGAACTCGCCGCCGCGCAAAATCGACGGAGAGCGGACCGATCTGGAAGCGTGGTTCGGCGCCGTGTGGTGGTTGGATGACGCGGCGCAAGGCAACGCGCACCCGTGCCAGCACTTCGTCGATGCCAAAGGGCTTGGCGACGTAGTCATCAGCTCCCAGGTCGAGCGCCTCCACCTTGTCGCGTTCGGCATCCTTGACTGAGAGCACGATGATAGGGATGTTCGATTCCGCTCGTACGCGGCGGCATACCTCCAGTCCGCTCATTCCTGGTAGCAGGAGATCAAGCAAGAGCAGATCTGGATGTTGTTGCCTCACTATTTCTACCGCGTCTTCACCGTTGCTGGCCGTGAGGACGGTGTACCCATGTCCTTTGAGCGCGCGATGGAGCGCCCGTACAATCTCGCGCTCGTCGTCAACGACGAGGATAAAGGCCCCCTGTTTGCTCATGCCACGATCCTTTCCCGGTTCCCACACGGCAATGTTACAAAGATGATCAGCCCACCGCCCGGGCGCAACTCCGCCCAGATGCGCCCGCCGTGCGCCTCGACCAGTCCTTTGCAGACTGCCAGGCCCAGCCCTGAACCCATCGAATATCTGGCTAGAGATGGCCCATTCAAGACACGGTAGAACTTGTCGAATACGCGCGTGAGGTCAGAGAGAGGAATCCCCGGCCCGCGATCCGCCACGCTGATCTCCACCTGCTCCCCGTGGCTGCGCGCGCTTACCTCGATAGGCGACTCCTCCGGGGTATAGCGGACGGCGTTCTCAATTAGATTGGTCAGCACCTGGTCGATCTCAAGGTAGTCCAGTTCGACCAGCAGCAGATCATCCGGTGGCAGGGAAGTACGCACATCACGACTACGCAACAGCGGCGCGAGCCGCTCTAATACGTCATGAATGAGCGTGGTGAGCGAGTACTCTTCTTTCTCCGGCCTGAGCGCCCCCTCCTCAATCCGCGACATATCTAGCAGGTTGCCGACCAGGCGATTGAGCCGATCCGCCTCCTGTTCGATGGCCTGAGCAAAACTGCGCCGCTCCTCCTCGGTCCACTCGATATCTTCCTGCAAAAGCGAACTGGCCGAGGCTTTAATCGCGGTCAGGGGGGTCCGCAGGTCATGCGATACTGAGGACAGCAGGGCGGCGCGCAATGTATCGGTTCGCTTCAGAAGCTCGATATGCATATTTTCCCGCTGCAAGCTGGCACGTTCGATGAGCGCCGTCACCTGATCAAGGAAGGTCCAGAAGAAAGAGGTCGGAGCATCGGCCCGTGCGTGCTCTTCCGCCTGATGCTCTTCCTGCAAAAGCTGCCGCGGATCGCCCTGTACCCGCAACAGCAGTAGAGCAACTACCTTCTCCCCCAGTTTGAGCGGGATAAAACGCGTAGAGCGACCGACCGTCTGACCGGCTGCGCTCCTATGCAAAATGATACGCTGCATAAAGCGTGAGGACGTGGGAGGCGTGAGAGCGTCATCATCATAGAGGCTCAGGCTGCGACCATGTGTCATCACCCAGATGGCAACGGCTTTCTCATCGGAGGAGAGGATAATCTGTTCAACAGGTTGATGCGCGCTTGCCTGCACCTGGAGCTCGCTGGTTGTAGCGGGCTGAAGGATGGCGCAATCATGCACTCCCCAGGAGGAAAGCACATCGGCAACCGCCAGAGCAATGGAGTGAAGCTGGCCCTCCGGCTCAGTCGCGCGGTTAGTGATGCGCACAAGGTCGTAAAGAATGCGCGTCTCGCGTTCCTTACGCGAAGATTCTAAAGCGCGCTCACGCAAAGCAACGGCCAGTTGGCTGGTCAGGATAGCTGTCACCAGGAAAACAAAGAGCGCAATCCACTCTTCAACGCGGTTGATGGTAAAAACAAACAGTGGGGGCACGAGAAAGTAGTCGAATGAAAGAAAGGCCACTAGCGAGGCCAGAATCGCTGCATAGCGCCCGCGTGTGCTCGCCAGGGCCAGCACTATCAGCAGGTACAGCATCGAAATGTTGGGGATGCGGGGGTAAAGCTGGAAAAAGTACATCATCATCGTTACCAGCATTGCCCCGCCGAACGCCAGTACGCTATCGAGCAGATAGCGCTGCCAGGAGAAGTGATGCGCTTTAACAGGTAGCGCGAGTTCCAGGGTATTCATCTGAACATGTTCTTTCCTCTACAGCACAACATGCATCCAGGAGAAGGTATGCCCCTTTTCTCTCAAGAGTACCTCTTCTCAGAAAAGTATAGGAGAAAAAGTGTAAGGGGGAGTTCTGGGTTTCCGGCGAAATGCTCTGGAAATACTCAAGAAGGCTGCTGTGAAAGGAACGGGCGCCACTACGATTTGTTCAGCGTGCGAAAAAGATCGTGCTCCCCTTGTGGCCGAGTTCCCTGTAGAGACCAGCTTTAGCGCGTCCGATTTATCGCCCGTCTTTCATGTTTTGTAGGATATTGCAGTAAACTGGACGCGCTAAAGCCGGTCTCTACGAAACGTTCACAGCATTTCTATTGGGGAGAGGTGCCGGAACTGAACCGGTCCAATAATCGTGTCTTATAGTAGAATATGGTGAGTACCATCTTTAAATCAATCTGGTTGTGGCCAGCTCTCTATGAATAGAAGGGGGGATAACGAGATGTATTGTTCAGCATGCGGGCAGCGGGTAAAGGACGGCGATCATTTTTGTCAGAATTGCGGCGCTCCTTTACAAGCTCCTGGTTCTATTATGCAGGAGCCTCAAACTCCTGCGCCGCGTGGTCGAGCAGCCGCGCAAGATCCGTATAAAGAGCAGATCGCAGAGATCAAATTAGAAATAAAGCAGCTTAAACTTTACCTCAAACAAATTACCACCAATATGTCCAGCACGCGTTCACAATATTACGAAACTGCGGCCTTTGTACCGCATGGTTTAGTGAGACGTGGCTATAAGTGGCTGGAAGATTTTCGCCTGTGGAAACCACAGATGCAGAAACAGCAATTGCAGCAACAAATTATGCAGCTTGAGCAGGAGCTGCTTGGGCTTCAGCAGGCCCAGGTTCAATGGAAAGCCCAGCAGCGCCGCTAACCCGTTCCTGCTCCCATCGAATACGACCAGCAACGCGAATGGAAAATCTGTTCAGATAACACCTGCGTTTTCGTGCTATCATAGGAGCAAAGTATTTTATGCTAAACGCTGGTACCTGATCAGAAAGGCTGAAAGGAGCCGCCATAATGGAACCATTGTCGGTCAACGAAATGATAGCGGATGCACGCACGCGCATCGAGGGGTTATCGATAGAAGAGATGCAGCGCGAGCTAGAGGCGGGCGAGGCCACCATCATCGATATCCGTGATGTGCGCGAACGCTGGCGCGAGGGGACGATCCCCGGTGCGAAACATGTGCCGCGCGGCATGCTCGAATTCTGGGCCGATCCGCAAAGCGAGTACCACAAACGCTACATGGACCCCCAGAAGCGCACCATTCTCTACTGCGCCGGTGGCCTGCGCTCCTCCCTGGCAGCGGATGTCTTGCAAAAGATGGGCTATAAAGATGTGGCTCACCTTGAGGCAGGCTTCGACGGCTGGAAGCAGGCTGGCGGGCAATGTGAGGCAGTCCCCATCCCCAAAGAGCTCGCTAACGGCTAGACGGACCTGTAGCGATCCGATTTACCGTGTCCGGCCTTAAAATTCCGGCTTCCGAGCATCTCGAAAATCGACGATCTGAGCGGAGATGCTCGGCTCGCTTCAGAGGCGGCGGGACAAGAATCGATCCTGATTTATGTCCTGATTGGCACCCTGTAGATTCCCCAAAAAACGAGATGTTCGGAATCGCTTGCGCGAAGCGGCTCTCCGTGCTATATTATAGAGAGGTGAGTCTAAAAGGTGAGGCGAGCCCGACAGGGATTGGAACGTGAGAAACGTCAACAGGGGCGCGTCCTTGATGACTGGGGTCTAAAAGGTGAGGCGAGCCCGCCAGGGATTGGAACCCCGGGCAACGGCCTATGGCAGCCATGCACATGTCGCGTCTAAAAGGTGAGGCGAGCCCGTCTGGGATTGGAACGAGGACAGGTCCGCCCTCGGGTCGTACGTTGAGGACCTCGTCTAAAAGGTGAGCGGAGCCCGTCTGGGATTGGAACCGAACCATCTGCGGAGTACCCAACTTCTCATTAATGGGTCTAAAAGGTGAGCGGAGCCCGTCTGGGATTGGAACGCAACAGAGCCACTGAACAGAATGGCGTAGCCGAGAGTCGAAAAGGTGAGGGGAGCCCGCCTGGGATTGGAACCTCACCGGGTAGCAGCGGTGGCGATGGCCTGTCTTCAATGTCGAAAAGGAGAGGGGAACCCGCCGGGGATTGGAACTGCGATCTGTATGACTGTTATTGCTACCCCGTTTCCAGTCGAAAAGGTGAGGGGAGCCCGCCGGGGATTGGAACGAGCCGCCGCACCCTCACATACTCCAACATATAATGTCGAAAAGGTGAGCGGAGCCCGTCCGGGATTGGAACGGCATCAAGTTTGCCCTGAATCATTGCCTCAAATTTGTCGAAAAGATGAGGCGAGCCCGTCCGGGATTGGAACAAAGTACGATCCGGGGATGGATCAATCATGATTATAGTCGAAAAGGTGAGCGGAGCCCGTGAGGGATTGGAACCCAGCGAGGCATTCTCTTGGCATGACAGGTGGTTTAAGGTCGAAAAGGTGAGGCGAGCCCGTCCGGGATTGGAATCGGTGGATGCCCAACAGCGTATCGCGGGCGAGCAGGGCAAGCGCGAGGCCCCCTCCCAGGCCCATCCCCCGCCCCTTGCCCCTACCGTTCCTCCCCATGATTGTTTGTCCCGCCACCTTCTTGCCCCGACGGACCATGTGGTGGGGTCAGCATCTATCCCCGAAAGAATCCGAACGGACCTGCGATGTTCGATGGGATTGGTAGGGGCAATCCCTTGCGGTTGCCCTGCTGCGGATGCAGGTATCTCGCGCTTGCCCTGCGGCGAGGTGGTGTGATTTTGGGGAGGGCTGCGCGATCAATCGTGTCGCCACGGCATTGGTGGTGATAGATGTCATTTTGGAGAGAGCCAAACAATATGCAAATCAAAGAAATGAGGAAAATAAGAAATGACCAGCGAGACACGCAGTCTTGCGCTTGTCCTGGAACGCATTGTGCGCAACGCAATGGCGCAGTTCCGCGATATAGCTGATGTTGATCTGAACCGCCCCCTTGAATTGCCGGAGAGCAACACCGCCCTGGTGCTGGCCACGCACCTGATAGGGTCAGCCGAGTACTGGGTGCTGCAACTGGCGGGCGGCCAGGATGTTCACCGCGAACGGAGCGCAGAATTTCGCGCCACCGGCACCGCCGCGGAGCTGGTAGCACGTTATGAACGCTGGCTCACTGCCATGCAGCAGTTGTTGCAGACCCTGCCGCAAGAACGGCTGGATCAGCCCGCGAACGTACACGATGGGGAGCCGATGACGGTGCGAGACGCGCTGCTGCACACCGTTGAACATGCCGCGCTACATCAGGGACACCTGGAATTGACAAGGCAACTGCTTGGGTATCCCCCCGTCGGAGAACAATGACCCGGAATATGTTTCCCCGCACTCTTATCAAGAGCGTAATGGACCCCGCATTCGATGCGGGGGCTTGCAACAAGCTTACCTTCCCAACGAAATGAGGGTCATTCAAATAATCAATACGAGTCCAAATTCCTCTTTAATAATGAGCCTCTCCAACGCTTGTATCGTTTGGCTTGTTATGCTATATTGCGAACAACTAGGGCAAGCGCAAGGCCCCATCCACCCCAATACCCGGCCCCTTGCCCCTACCCTTCCTCCCCATGAAGAGCTTCGATGGGATCGGCACCCGTTCCCAAAAAAGCTGAACGGGATTGATCCTGTTGGGCCGGAGGCGTAGGGGCAAGGGGTGGGGATGAGCCTGGGAGGGGGCCTCGCGCTTGCCCTGCTGAGGATGTAGACTTATGAGGAGATACCAGTCGTGGAGGATAAGGAGACGGGTCGGGTAGAGGCGTTCAGCGATGGCGTTTTTGCCGTCGCTATCACTCTCCTGGCCTTAAATATCAAAGTGCCAGGGTTGGACAATCCCGGGCAACTGCTGGGCGATAGAGCATTGTGGGCGGCGCTAGGCAATGAATGGCCAGTGCTGGCCGCTTATGTCACCAGCTTTGCCACAACGGGCATTATGTGGCTCAACCATCACCGCCTTTTTACTCTGATTAAACGAACCGACACGCCGTTACTGTTCCTCAACCTGCTGCTGCTGCTGTTCATCGTTTTTATCCCCGTCCCCACAGCCCTGCTGGCGGAATATCTCCCCCGTCCCGATTTGCATACGGCGGCCATCCTTTATAGCGGCACCTTTTTCGCCGCTGCCTGCTGCTTCAATGGGCTCTGGTTCTACGCCTCGTATCACAGCCGACTTTTAGGCAGAGACATAGAGCCACACGCCATAACAGACATTAGCAAGCAGTATGTATTTGGTCCCATATGTTATTTTGTCATGCTGCTCCTGGCCTGGATTAATGTGCCTGCCTGCATTATCCTCGGCTTTTTGCTGGCACTCTTTTTCGCTTTTCCAGGGCATACCCTGCATTCACTGCTGCGAAAGCAAAGCTAAAAATCTACAGTTCTCTGCGCGCCATCAATATTGCCAGTACGAGCATCACCGCAGTAAAGGCTAGCAGCACGGCGAGATTAAAAGGCACATCGGCAATCTGATACCCCAGTAGCACCCCGCGAATGGCATTGACGCCGTAGGAGAGGGGGTTGAGCAGCAGCACCGTATGCAGCCAGGGGGGCACCTGGTGCGTGGGGAAGATCGCGCCCGAGAACATGTAGAGCGGCAGCGTAATAAAGTTCTGGAAGGTGCCGAAGTTCTCGAAGTCGGTAATCCACATGGCAATCACCACCCCCATGCCGGAGATTGCCAGCGCGGTGACGAAGGTTGCCACGATAGTTGCCAGCACATTCAAGGGCGTCAGGGACACGGCGGCAAAGGGGGCGAAGACGAGAATCACCAGCGCCTGAATGGTGGAACTGGATGCTCCGCCCAGGCACTTGCCGATCACCATCGTCGAACGCGGGGTTGGCGCGACCTGGACCTCCTTGAGGAAGCCAAACTCGCGGTCATACACAATCGAGATCGCCGATTGCAGGCCGCTAAATATCACCGTCATGGCGATCACGCCCGGAAAAACAAATTGCTCGTAGCTAAAGCCCGAGATAGAACCGAGCGAGCCGCGCAGGCCAAACCCCAGCGCGAAGAGCCAGACGAGCGCGCGCGCCACCGCGCCAAGCAAACGTGAGCGTTGCCGCCACAAACGGACCATATCGCGCTGCCAGATCATGGCAATACCTTCTGGATCGATCAAAAGAGGGCGCGCGGCTCTGGGTTCAAGTTCGGAACGAGGGATAGTAACCGGCTGTGTCGTTTTAAGCATGATGGCTCCTTCATTAGCGGCGCAAACGGCCCCGGCTGCGCAGACGAGCGCCCAGACGATCTTTGGCGCTGGCAAGCTCTTCGCGGATAGCTCGCCCGGTGAGATGAACAAAAACGTCTTCCAGCGTGGGAACGGTCACACTCACGCCCAGCACCGCAATATCCGCCAGGGTGAGCTGGCGCACAACATCGGCGGCTAAAGCCTGACCGTCCTCCCCCTCGACATCAACGGCATCCTCCCGGCAATGTACCGTATGCCCCAGGCGTTCAAGGACGCTTGCGGCCCGTTCAGGCGTGGGCGTGGTGAGGCTGACCTTATCCCGACCAACCATGCGTTTGAGCGCCGCCGGAGTGTCGATGGCGACGATCCGTCCGTGGTCGATGATGGCGATGCGGTCACAATATTCAGCTTCTTCCATGTAGTGGGTCGTCATAAAGATAGTAAGCCCGGTCTTCTCGCGCAACCGCAGGACGTGCTCCCAGACGCTGCGCCGCGTTTGTGGATCAAGACCAACGGTTGGCTCATCCAGAAAAAGCGTTTGTGGCTCGTGCAGCAGGCCGCGCGCGACCTCCAGACGGCGCTTCATGCCGCCCGAGAACGTCTTGACGACATCTTTGCGCCGTTCGTCGAGTCCAACCAGTTGCAGCACGTCCTGGATGCGTTCGGCGCGCGTCTTGCGTGACGTGTGATAGATCATGCAGTGGTAATAGAGGTTCTGTTCCGCGGTAAGATATTCGTCTAAGGTCGGATCTTGAAAGACGATCCCAATGCTCTCACGCACCTGCAAAGCTTCGCGTTCAATATCGTAGCCATTGATCCAGGCTCGCCCACTGGTAGGGTGCAGCAGGGTACAGAGCATTTTAATCGTGGTGCTTTTCCCGGCCCCATTGGGTCCAAGAAAGCCAAAAGTCTCGCCGCGCTCAATCTGGAGATCGATCCCCTTCACCGCCTGTATCTCGCCGAAGGAGCGAGCAAGCTTATCAACTATGATGGTCATGCTTCTACCTCGATAAGATGACGCAGGATTGGCAAAGAGACGCGAAGCTGCGCCTGTTCCTCCTGGGAGAGGTGTGCCAGGCGACGTTGTAAGCTGGCACGGCGCAACTGGTCATACATCGCGACTGCGCGCTGGCCGCGTTCGGTTGGCAAAATCCAGACCATGCGCCAATCCTCTTCGTCGCGTAAACGTTCAACAAAGCCCTGAGAGAGCAGCCGCTTGACCATTGCCGTCACCGTTGGCGGCGCTACGTCCAGTTGCTCGGCTAATTTCTGCATCGTGCAGCGTTGCGCTGCAATTAAGACCCGCAACAGCCGGACCTGCCCGGTAGTAGCGCGTAACTCCGAGATATCGCGCCACTCAGGCTGTACCTGTTCGGGGTCGATCTCGCGCGGAATGTCCGCACGTATCCGCTGCAACAGGCGCGGAAGAAGATCGAGCAGCTCGTCAGCAATCTCTCCCTCGGGAAGGCAAGGATGCTCTACCATCAGTCCCCATTCCTAATCTTTTCTTTTACTTAAAGCAGCTAGTAATTAGACCGTCTATTACTTAGACATGCTAAATAGAGCATACACAAACTACCTTGTTAATGTCAAGGGGGATCGATGGCTGGCTCAGGGCTTCTCAAACGTTGTCTTTTCAGATAGAACGGCTCGCATGCGAGCCGTTCTGGAGAGGAAGGTGCTGGCGGTAGGCGCTGCCTACCGCCAGCACCTTCCTCTCCTGTGAGCGCCGAAGGCGCGAGGAGTCAGAGCGTGTAGTGACTTTGGAGAAGCCCAATGGCTGGCAATTGCGTTTTTTGCAGCACAACCATTCTGCCTTCTCATCCGTGTTATAGTTGTGGAGAACCGAAAACGAGATTGAGTGATCATTCGTGCTCCTCTTCTTTATAGAAAAGCACTATTGCGAAAGGATTTTTGTCGATTCATGAGGAGCACTTGTAAATATTCAAAGGTTGTGAGCTTATGGAAGGCAAGAAGCTTTCCCCGCAGGAAAACTATTATCATAAAAGTTTTGGTGACATCGTTGATCTCATCACAAATTATGCCATTTTTACGCTCGGCGTAGAGGGACATATTACAAGCTGGAACAAAGGCGCTGAGTTGATCGAAGGGTGGCAGGAAGCAGAAGTTCTGGGCAGGCATTTTGGCTTGCTTTATACTGACGAACAAGCGAGCAAGGGAATGCCAGAACAGCATTTACGGCTGGCGCGAGACAAAGGCTTGTATGGGGAGGAAGCGTACAGAAAAAAGAAGAACGGCGAATTGTTTTTAGCCGATATTACAATCTCCCCCATTCATAGCGAGGAAAGCCATCATATTGGCTATATCGGGGTCGTCAGGGATGTCACCGAGCGCAAGCTGGCCGAAACCAGGCAGTTGGATACTAACATCCTTTTACAGCAAGAGATTGAGCGCCGCAAGAAAATCGAAGCCGATCTGATGCTTTCCAACGCGGAACTCGACACCTTTGCCTCTGCCGCCTCCCATGATTTGCAGGAACCGCTGCGTATGGTCGTAAGCTACTTGCAACTGATTGAACGAAGGTATGCGGACAGGCTTGATCAGGACGGCATAGAATTCTTGCACTTCGCCGTGGATGGCGCCAGCCGTATGAAAATGCTCATCAACGACCTGGTTGAATATTCCCGCATTGGCACCCTGGGCAAGCCTTTTGTCCAGACGGACATGATGATCGCCCTGCGGCGAGCGTTATCTAACGTCGCGGTGATGATCAATGAGACCCATGCTCAGATTACTTATGATCAGCTTCCAGTCCTCGTCGGAGAGCCAGGAGAGCTTACCAGGCTGTTCCAAAATCTGCTGGCTAACGCCATGAAATTTCGACGGCAGGAACCGCCACGCATTCACATCGGCGTTGAAGAAAAAGTACGGGAGTGGGTGTTTTGGGTAGAAGATAACGGGAAAGGGATCGAAGCCAAACATTTACACAGCATTTTCGTCATTTTCAGGCAGTTAGCCAAACATAGCGAACGGGCGGGTAGCGGCGTGGGGCTGGCAATCGCCAAGAAGATTGTGACGCGTCATCATGGCGCCATCTGGGTGGAATCGACCGTTGGCAAAGGCTCGACCTTCTATTTTAGCATTCCTAAATTCATACCTGGACAGGAAGAGGTTCATGAGCAGTATGAATGAGTACGACGCTTTACCGATCAAAATTCTCCTGGTGGAGGACAACCCGGGAGATGTTCGGTTGACCATTGAAGCCTTAAAGGATTGCAAGATTCGCAATACATTGGACAGCGTTGAAGATGGTGAGGATGCGCTGGCTTATTTACGCAAAGAAGGGAAATATGCCGACGTCACCACGCCTGATCTGATCCTGCTCGACCTGAACCTGCCAACCCTGCACGGGAAAGAGGTGCTGGCCCAGGTAAAAGCAGATGCGAGTCTACGCGCGATCCCGGTGATCGTTCTCACTGTCTCACAATCGGAACACGATGTATCAGGGGCTTACGATCTGCAAGCCAACGCCTATATCAACAAACCAATTGATCTGGACCAGTTTATCACCGTCATCCATTCGATTGAAAATTTCTGGTTTACTATTGTAAAGCTGCCAGGGAGGTAATAGTGTGAAGGAACAACCCATCAAGGTGCTTTTAGTTGAGGATGATCCAGGAGATGCCCGTCTTATCAAGGAGATGCTCAAAGAGAGTACCTCTCTTCCATGTGCATTTTTTCATATAGATCATCTTTTCAAGATAAAAGAGCTGATCGATGAAACATTCGATGTCGTCCTGCTTGATCTTCATTTTGGTAGCATGACCGGGCTTGAGACTTATAATTACGCACAGTCGTATTTCTCGCTCACTCCCATTGTTGTATTAACGGGATTGCGCGACGAACGTCTGGCTTATGAGATCGTCAAGCTGGGAGCACAGGATTACCTGCTCAAAGACACTATTGAGCCAAAGGGGTTAATACGTTCAATCCGCTATGCAATTGAACGTAAGAAGGCGGAGATTCAGAAAGAGGAGTTTCTCGGCTTTGCTTCCCATGAGTTGAAAACCCCGGTGACAAGCATTAAAGCTTATATTCAACTCATGCTATTGTACACAAAGCGGGAGCAGAAAAAGGACCTCCTGCCGCTCATTCAAAAAGTTGATGTTCAGGTGGACCGTCTCACCCACCTGATTAACGACCTGCTAGACGTGACAAAAGTTCAGGCAGGCAAACTTGAGTTCAACTTCGAGAGCTTTTCGCTCAATGAGATCGTTGATGAGGTTATCAGTAATATGCAACTGACGACCAGCAAACATCAAATTGTGAAAGAGGGCAGCATCAAAGCGTTTGTCTACGGAGATAGGGAGCGAACAGCGCAAATCCTGATCAACCTGCTTTCAAACGCCATCAAATACTCGCCACAGGCGGACCGTGTTATGGTCCGAGTAACTGATGGTGATGACAAAGTTGGCGTTGCCATCCAGGATTATGGGATTGGGATTGCCAAAGAATACCAACAAAAAATCTTTGAGCGCTTTTATCGCGTCGATGGCAGAAAACAGGAGACATATCCTGGTCTTGGCCTGGGATTACATATTGCCTCTGAAATTGCCAGAAGGCAAAATGGCAGACTTTTGGTCGAAAGCGAGCCTGGCAAAGGAACTACCTTTTACCTGGAGTTACCGGCAGCCAGCTCCAATATAGCTTTTGAAAAGGAGGCGTAATGGTACGCATCTTTGTTGCTGATGACGATCAAGCAATTCTAGATTCTACACAATTGCTACTTGAATACGAGGGATACGAGGTAATAACGGCTTCCAGCGGGGATACTGTTTGCAAGATCGAGGGCGATCTTCCCGATGTGATTCTGCTCGATATCTGGCTCTCAGGCACAAACGGCGTCGAAATTGCTCGCTTCCTGAAGGCGCAGGAACAGACCAGGCATATCCCTATCATTCTGTTTTCTGCCAATCGCCATATCGAGCACTTAGCCAGAGAAGCGGGCGTTGAAGATACACTGACCAAACCGTTTGATATAGAGACCCTGCTGCATAAAATACAAAAATATATCCCTCATTACCCTCTATAAAGCAGCGCAGGAACAAGGCTCGCCCTCGCCTTTCTTATTCTTTAAGGCCGGACCTACTCTAAAAATGTTTACAGTACAGCGTTCATTCTTGAGCTTTTTCTATTGGTAAAGAGAAAGAAAAGGTCGAGCCTTTTCCTGCTTTACTCTCGACCCAGATAGTACCGTGATGTCGCTTGATAAACTCCGCCGAGATGTAAAGCCCTAAGCCCAGCCCTGGATAGGTCTCCTGTTCTGCCCCATCAACCCGAAAGAACCGTTCAAAGACCCGGGTCTGTTTCTCCTCGGGTATCCCTATGCCAAAATCCTGCACAGAGGTAATAATGGCCCCGTCTTTATGAACGGTTCTGATAACGATTGTATCGGCCTCAGGGGAATATTTGACCGCGTTGGTAAGCAGATTGGTCAATACCTGTCCGATGCGATCTCTGTCGGCATAGAGTATGGCAGAGGCAGAAAGCTCCTGGATAAAGGCGTGCTTCGTCGCTGTGCGCTGCGTCTCCTCGACGATCTCTGCGATCAGTTCGTTTAAATCAAAGGAGGATTTGTGCAACTGCAACTTTCCGCTCTCTATCTTGGTCACGTCGAGCAAATCTCTGATCAGGTTCGTCAGTTTATTTAATTGCGCGTCCATCTTCCTGAGCATTTGTGAAGAGATTTCATCGCCAGCTCTGCTAAAACGCCGCTCCAACAGTTGCGCATATGCCTTAATGCTAGTCACCGGCGTTTTGAGTTCGTGGCTGGCAATACCGATAAACTCATCCTTCTGCTGCTCCAGCCGTTTCTGCTCCGTGATATCAGTATTGGTGCCAAACCACTGGACAATAGTTCCTTCATTATCGCGGATTGGCACCACGCGCGTAAGAAATGGGTGAAACTCCCCCTGCGCATCCTTCAAAGGGAAAACCATCTCAAATGGTTCTCCGCTGCTGAGAGAGTTTTTCCAGCGTTGCATGACGGAAGGAAGCATTGCTGGATCGTGAACTGCCTGCCAGCCCCAGCCCTGCATTTGCTCAGGGGTGGTGCCTGTGTATTCATACCAGCGGGAATTGTACCAGTAAATCCAGCCATCGGGCCGTGCCATCCAGGCGAGGTTGGGAATGTTATCTGCCAGGGCCCGGAAGCGCGCTTCGCTCTCTTTTATGCTGGCCTCGGCCTCCTTACGGATACGCGCCATCTCCAGATGAGCCCCCAAGCGCGCGATCAGCTCGCGGGCGCTAAACGGCTTGACCAGATAATCATTGGCCCCCGCTTCCATCCCTTCAATGCTGGCTTCCTCCCCCGCGCGTGCCGAAAGCATTATTACGGGCAGAGTACTCGTCTGAGGATTGGCGCGGATAGCCTGTAGCAGCTCGAAACCATCCATGCCCGGCATCATCACATCGGTCAAAACGAGGTCAGGCTGATACTCCTTAATTGCTGCAAGAGCCGCCCTGCCATCAGGGACCGCTTTGACCTCGTAGCGGTCCGCTAACAGACGACTGACGTACTCTCGCATATCCGCATTATCATCAGCCAGCAAGATACGCACTGTCGGCCTTTTTTCTCCATCGCCCGCCTGCTGTCTACCATCAGCAGAAAGCAGCACATCAAGAATAATATCGGCTATGCCGTCATGTTCAGGAAGTAACCTCAAGGCTTCATCTATATAAATATTTGCGCCGAACAGGTGGGATGCATGGATCTGTCTGGTGGCAATATGGTCCTGAGGAAGATGGTCGCTGCCCAGGGGAATAGAGATGGTGAAGGTGCTGCCCTTGCCGACAGTGCTCTTGACGTCGATGGTTCCTCCATGCAACTTCACTAGCTCCTGCACTAATGATAGCCCGATCCCCGTCCCCTCGTATGTTCTGCCTTCAGTTCCTTTTACGCGATGGAATCGCTCAAACATATGCGGCAGTTCCTCCGCCGGAATCCCCACTCCCGTGTCTTGCACCGCCAGTTCAACCGCGCCACTTTTCTGCCGCAGCGTGACCGTGATCTTGCCCTTGAGCGTATATTTAAAGGCGTTGGATAACAGGTTGAGGATGATCTTCTCCCACATTTCATGGTCAACGTAGACGGGTTCGGTCAGCGCGGGACAATCGACCAGTAATTGCATGCCGGCCCTTTCGATGGCGGCACGAAAGTTGCTGGTCAGATCGGCTGTCAACGCGGCCAGATCGGTTGGCTCATAGGTTGCTCGCACACGACCCGCTTCAATGCGCGAGAAATCCAGCAATGTATTGACGAGCTTTAATAAACGCAGCGAATTGCGATGGAGGATCTCCATACGCTCGTATTGCTCTTGTGAAAGCGTATTTTTTTCGGCCAGGGTATCTTCAATCGGACCAAGCATGAGGGTCAGGGGAGTGCGAAACTCATGCGAGACGTTGCTAAAAAACAGGGTTTTGGCCCGGTCAATTTCGGCCAGCGCCTCGGCACGCTGTCGCTCCTGTTCGTACGCCTGCGCATTGGCAAGGCTGGCGGCAATGCGCCCCGCCACCAGGTTGATAAATCCTTGATAGCCCTCATCAAACAGTCTGAAGGGGTTCAGGCCAACAATTAAAACGCCCGCTTTCCCTGTCTGACCTGATGGAGCGATTGGCACCGCAACCGCTTGCTGGGGAGGGCGCTTCCACGCACCCATCGGCAGATCGTCAAACACTTTTTCCAGATCTGAAATGACACACGCCTTTCGACTACTAATAACGTCAGCGAAAGGCCAGATGCTATGAGCATGTAACGCGACCGTTGCCGGGACAGCCGGATGATCTTTTTCGATGCCAGAGGTCCCGGCAAGATACACAGCCTGCTTCTCATGGTCGAGCAGATAAATCATGGCAAAAGGCAGGTCATAGGGGTTATGCTCCAGACTTTTCGCGCTCAGGCGGCAGGCATCGGTAATAGTGCGAGCATCGGCGGTCGCGGCGGCAAGGGTGCGTAGCAATTTCAATTGCCGCTCACCGATGATGCGCTGCGTATCATCGGTATTGGCGCAAATAATGCCCCCAACCCCGCCATGATCTCCAGGCACCGGGCTGTAGGAGAAGGTGTAGTAGGTCTCCTCCGGGTAGCCATAGCGTTCCATGATCAGCAACAGCGATTCGTCGTAGGTCCCCTCGTTTTTTTGCAGCGCCGTTCGCAGGCGTGGTTCCAGGTCATCCCAGATCTCGTGCCAGACGACGGCGGCGGGTTGCCCCAGTGCCTCTGGATGCTTCCCTCCGACAATTGCTTTATACGGATCGTTATATAGTTTAATCAATTCGGGTCCCCAACCTATCCATATCGGTTGGCGCGACGTCAACATGATGCGTACGATTGTTTTCAAACTCTGCGGCCAGCTCTCAACCGGGCCAAGAGGCGTAGCAGACCAGTTCATGGCTCGTATGCGCGCCCCCATCTCTCCCCCACCTGCAAGAAAATCGGTGGCCGAGGATAAGATGGCGCTCTGCTCGCCATCCGAGGAAAAATACTCCTGCGATCTTCTCGTGGTCTCCCCTACAGAATCGGGATTACCCATGCTTGCTTCCGCCCTTTTAAGCTTTAAACTCAACCATATATATACTGAACTGCATAAACTTGTGATAGTTTATCATATTCTTTAGAAAAGCGAAAGAAGGTTTAGTACATGCGGCTAGACTGTGCCAGGGCGCTGAATAGCTATTGACAGGTAGAACATCAGTTCGTTATACTGTATTCATGCTAGTACAAACGTTGCCTGTCTAAAGATACTTCTAACATCTGACCTGTTATATCGACTTTTTCAGTCCCCTGGGCACTTAACTTATTATAGACCGCTTTCGCTTCATATTCCTCTACGAAACGCAACGCTGAGGCTGCAAGATAATCTTGGTCTAGGTCGAAAGCAAGCCAGCGACGATTAAGTTCTTCAGCAGCTGCCCCTGTTGTGTTAGAGCCAGCAAAAATATCAAGTACCACGTCGCCTTCATCCGTAAGGAACTTAATAAAGAACTCCGGCAACTTACTTGGGAAGCGTGCAGGGTGTCTCGTAGCACCCACTAGCTTACAAAGTCGCAGGTATTGGGAGTTGCTTTCCGTATTAGGAATTTGCAGCAAGTTTGAAGGTATGGCACCGCCATTATCTTTGTTAAAACCTTCGCCAATATCATGGCCCGAAGGACGAAGAGCTGGTTCGTAGTATTTTGTCTTATTGCTGAGTAGCTTAGCCATACGATCAGAATATGGTGTAAGTACATTGGAGATATTAGCTTTTGGCGAGGTGCTTTTACTAAACCACCAGATTGTGTTCACTGAATCTTTGGCGCGAATCTTGCGTTTATTGACCCACTCAATAGGCGAAGGTAATTTTGCCGGGTTGTACCAGAAGAACTCTTCGGCTAGATACCACCCTAGTTCATCGCACATTTTCACCAGAACGCGATATTGATAGATTGACCGAATCGGTAAGCCTCTTTGGTAGGCACCGCCCAGATCAAGCACAAAGCTGCCGGTGGGTTTCAAGGTGCGCTTAATTTCCGGCGTGAATGATAGCAGCCAATCCACATATGTAGACTGGTCTTCATTTCCATAAGCTTTCTGGCGCTGTAGAGCAAACGGAGGAGAAGTAATAACAAGATCTACTGATTCGTCCTGTAGCTCGCGCATCAAATCGCTCGCATCCCCACAATATGCTTTGCCTTTATTCGTCGTATAAAGCGGTTTACTTAGCATCAACCATACTCCTCTAAGTTGTATATCCAACTTGAAACAATCTTCCAAAGTACTGTTGCGGCAAAGTATACCTCTTGGTCTTGGGCTTTTAGCGCCTCAAGTTCATTTATGAACTCCTGACTATCCCGCATACCCAGTATATAAGAAATCCAGTGCCGCGAATCGTCATCTCGACGAGACTCAAGCAAGTCGCTTACGCTAAAACCGCCTCTTTTACTCAGTGCCCATGCAATACCTGGCCGTAAGGTTGTATTAGCTGCACCGAGACGATATATAAGGTCTTTAGAGTGTGCAGGCGCAAATCGTGCGAGTGCTCTCGCTGCTTCGACCCTAATAACTTCTTCCAGCTCACCAAAGGCATTTACTAAAGAGTCGATACTTGATGGTTTGCCAAGTGACCATGCTGCGCCTGCTCGTACCTCAGCATTCTGTACAGGATCACTTAGAACGGACTGAAGCAAGCTTACCGAAGTTGGTTTATCTAATTCGGCAAGGATAATAACCGCTTCCAGGGGAATCGCGTCCAAACTAGACACTCCTTAACAACCGTTCCCACGCGATGACACAAGTAAGTAGGCAGGGGGTTTGTTGCACACAGCAAATCATATCAGAAAGGCTACACTTTGACTAGTACTACAGCCGTAGTTGATGTAGCAATATATTTCTATGATCATCTGTTACTATTGCAGAAGCTGCCGGAATGAGGCTATTCGCCTGTGATGCATAAGGGTCATTCAAATAATCAACACGAGCCATATTTCGCTACTCCTTTATGGGTTAAAAGGTCAGAGGCGCAGATGAGGTTGTTCTAAAGTTGTGTTCCACACTTCTTCAAAAGAAAGAGGGAAGAACATATCAAAGCTCTTCCCTCTTGCAATTTGGTCCTAAAAAATCTACTAACAACTACTTAAATTAAGTTAAGCTGTAATCCTAAATTACATACATAGCCATTGTTGGGAGCTATGTTTTGTAAGTTGAGGAACAAGTTTTTAACTTTCTCCTCTTCACCTTTGACCTGCATTACGCTTGCTATTTTGTATGCCTCTAGTCCTGCTTGGGCGCTTCCCTCAACATCATTCTCTAATAAGCTTAGCTGTGCTTCTGTGACGTGTAAGTAAATGCGCCACATTGTAAGATCGGGGGTCAGCGTCTTCCAGGCGATGTTTAGTTCGTTGCGAGCCTCCTTGAGTGCTCCCTTACGGCCTGCAAATTTCATTAAGGTTTTAGCTCGCTCATGGTGTACGGCTGTGATATTCATCTTGAGGAATGTTCCGTCATCCTCACTATAATTTTTTTCCCGATACACCATATTCGCTACTTTCCTCTGCCATGTATCGCACTGATCTTGTAACCGCTTGTTATCCTGCGCATAGAGCGAGTTGACTTCAGCAGCGATAAGATAGATATTGCTTTTTAAGGGATTACGTACACGCTCGACATACTCTAACGCTTTATTGACATCAAGACGGGCAAGGTCAAGATATTGTGCGGCTTGCTGACTCTGCTGGCTTTCTGGGAGCTTTTTCACAAACTCGTACAGGTCCATGTATACACGTATCCGTCGAAAATGTGAGGCGGCTATCAGTTCAATGTCTTGAAGTGTGTTTGCGAGGTCAATTGCTCTCTGCGAATGGCTAAGCGCTACATTTGTATCTATTCGATCTCGCGCAAATCGAGTTGAAAGCTGATAGTAACGACATAGCAGAGACAGCCATGTTTCACGCTCAGTAGCTGGCGTTTGAACGGTAAGTTTTTCGAGTTTATGGAGTCTCTTGGTTATCCTTGTAGCGGTTTGGGGTGAACCGCCTTTGTAGGTGCTTTCCCAACCCACTGCGAGTAAATCATCATAAAAATCATATGTGTCTTCCTCTATAAGACCAACCATATCAGCAAAAGGGCTTTCTTGATCTACGGTGTTATCCTTGTAGGCCATAAAGCGCCAATCTAAAGCTAGCAGACAGGGAGGTATTTTCAAGAGCCTTGCTAATACCATTCTTCTTTCGACTGAATCAGGCGCATCCAAATTCATGCTCCCTTCTAGCTCTTGGATCGTTCTCTCCGAGTACCCTAGAGCTATTGCAAGGGCTCTTTGCGTCTGGAAGCCGCGTCTTATACGGTACTCGGTAATAACCTGTCCCATATGAGGGTAAATCCCAACTCCCGGCGCAAAATCCCCAAAACGTGACCACCAATAAGCAACTGTCTCACTCATATTCTACCCTTTCCTGACCATAAAATCTACCTTACAGTTGATCCTAACATTTCCCTAAATGTTACAGGTACCTACTATCTATAATGTTACCTCACTCAACTCGCATCATCAATTCTACAGGAATTTTACATTTTCTCATTGATTGCTGCATACGCGATGTTAGTGCTATTCTGCATGATTCCCTCGTTTGCAATACGTCAATCTGCCTGTAGCCTAATGTATGGTACTGCATTCAGTGACCATCAAGCTACGGTTGCTAGCCGTAGCTTCTCCAGAGTGCTGCACCTTTACGAGCTCGAAATGACATATAAGCAACGAAGGGATCTTTTCATTATGCCTGAAAGTGAAATAGCACGATTCAGACAAGAGCAATCCTTGCGAGAGCAAGCATCAAAGCAAGGGCTCTATGGGATTGCTGTAGTCGCCAGCCACGCAGCCATTACCGCCCGGATGGAGCGCGAAGCGGAGCGATTCTTGCA
>DASRHT010000003.1:0-49505 GCA_035650355.1 Ktedonobacteraceae bacterium | reverse complement strand
CAGGAGGGGACGTTGATGCCTTTTTCGGGGGAGATGGTGCATGGGGCGTTTTTGCGCTGGCTGCGGGCTGCTGCACCGGATGTGGCGGACTGGCTACATGATGGGCAGAAACGACGGCTCTTTACCTGCTCCAGCTTGCACTTCTCTGGACCGATGCAGACATCGCTGCGGGCCGAACGCGAGAATATTCACCTGCCACTCGATCCGCGCAGGACGTATACTGTGCGTCTGACGTTGCTGCTGGGCGATCTCTTTCCGCTCTTTCACCAGGCGCTGATGCAGTTTAATAGCTCGGAGATCAAAGGGCATAAGCCGCCCTTTATGCAGTTTGGGAAACAGTTGTTTCTACTCGAAGAGGTCGTGCTGGCGAACGATGAGCCTACAGGCTGGACCGGCTTTACCTCGCTCACAAACCTGATTGAGAAGGCACATCAGCGACCGATGGGCAATAATACTATTTTCACCCTCGAATTCGCTTCGCTAACGACCTTCAATCGCGGGAGCAACAAGACCGGTCACGGCACCTATCCGGTGATGCTGCCACTACCCGAGTTTGTGTTTCAAAACCTGATGCGGCGCTGGGAGGATGTTGCGCCTGCCGAACTTGCTCCATTGATCCAGCAGGAGCGGCTTGAGCAGTATCTGCAGGAAGATGGCATCATTATTATTGATTATGATCTTACCGCCCACCATGTCCACTTTACGACGCATAAGCAGCGCGGCTTTCTCGGCAAATGCACCTATCAATTGCGCGGCCCCAATGAGCGCCCTACGTCGGAGGCTCCCCTGACCATCAGGCAACAAATCTATCTGCTGGCTCAACTGGCTTTCTATACCAGCGTGGGCTATAAAACCGCGATGGGGCTGGGTCAGACGCGTCTCAGGATCGACCGCGCAGATAACTAACGATGGTCCATGAGCACCTTCAAGACGCCTTGCTGGCTCGCACGCTCAAACGCTGCTAAGCCATCATTCAAGGAATAGCGGGTCGTGATGAGCGGACGTACATCAATAAGTTTCTGGCTCAAGGCCCTCAAAGCGGGCGCAAAAGGACCGCAGCGCGAGCCCTGTACGCGGATCTCGTCAATGACAATGGGTGCGAGATGGAGCTGGCTCTGCTGGGCGACGGTGCTTTTGAGGACGAGCGTCCCCCTCGCTCTAACCAGACGGAGCGCCAGCGCCAACCCTTGAGCCGAACCGCTGCATTCGACAACCATATCGACACGGCGTCCCTGTTCTAAGGCGAAATAATCCTCGTCGGTCAGCAGATAGGTTCGCACGCCCCGTTGCTCCGCCAACGCCAGCTTCTCCTGATGCTTGCCAACCATCAAAACCTCGCAGCCGCTCAGCGTCAGCACCTGTGCCGCGAGTTGGCCCATCTTGCCATCGCCAAGAATAAGCGCGCATGCGGTAGGCTTGAGATGTACCTGCTCAAAGATCTCGAAGTTGGCAGCCAGCGGCTCGACGAAGACGGCTTCTTCATCGCTCACATCGGCGGGTACCACATGCAAATTTTCGACCGGCAGCGTGAGATAGTCGGCGAACGCTCCGTCGCGATTGACAATACCAAGCGTTGTGCGGGCCGGACATTGCGATGGGATCGAGTGGCTGCAATACCAGCAATCAGGACGATGACAGGCTGCATTGATCTCGCCCACGACCCGTTGCTCCTTCAAATGTTCATAGCGCGCTTGAGCTGCCGCGCCGTAAATCTCTTCTACAATACCAACAAACTCATGCCCGGGCACGCCCCGAAAGCCCATGTAGCCCTGGATAATCTCCAGATCCGTATTGCAAATGCCGGTCAGCACAACCCGGATCAGCGCCTCTCCCTCGACGGGCGCAGGCATGGGATAGTCACGCTTCGACGCCAGACCAGCTTCTCCATAGACCAGTGCGCGCATAACACCTCTTCCTACTCTTTATAGATGGTTTTTCTGAAATATCCTCCTGCTTAGTATAGCACGCTCGTTATAGACTGTTCGCAATTCTCATTACGACTGTGATGCACTCCATTGTAGCCCGTACAACATCACTATACACTTAACATTGTATAGATACGTCAGCGTTAAGACAAAGGAGTTATCACAATGAACAATAATCCTGAACAGCCTTTCTCGCAGGAACAGCCATCACAGTACGCCCAGCCACAGTATGGAGAGCAGCCGCCAACGCAGTACGCTCAACCGCAGTGGAACCAGCAACCGCTTCCGCCGTATGGCCAGCAGCAATACGGGCAAGCGCCGGTGCCCCCGTATGCTCAACCGCAGTACGGCCAGGTACCAGCTTATGCCCAGCCTCAACCCAATGCCAATAACTTTTTAGCGCGCTGGCTGATGATGGGTATTGCCGTACGCATCGTGCTGCTTATCGTGATCCCGCTGCTGCTCTGTGGCGGCTGCGCCCTCGTTGCTCTGCTGTCATCGCTGCATTAAAAGGCCGATGGATAATTTGATAATTGAAGAAAAATAACGCTCATTATGGAGAGGATTGCCACTCTTGTAATCTGTGTGTTGCAACGCTATACTAACGGCGCAGGCTATCAAAGGAAATAGCAAACCGATAGCAGCAGAACTTATAAGGAGATTATTGCCATGTATAATGATCCGAATCAATCGCAGCAGCCACCCTATGGACAGCCTCAGTATGGGGTGCCCCCGGTTCCTGGCTATGTTCCACAGCCGCCCCCCAAAAAGTCGTTGCGCTGGCTGTGGATTACACTCGGCATCGTTGGAGGACTCATCGTGCTCGCTTGCGGCGGCTGTGCCATTGCCGTCTACGTCTTCGGTGTGAATATATTCAATCAGACAGGGCCAGCTATCGTCGCTACCCAGTACTACCAGGCGATCCAGAACCAGGACTACACCCAGGCGTATTCGTATATCGATCCCGCAGGCGCCTCCGTTGGCGGTCAGTCACTGACTCAAACAATTTTCACGACTGGAGCGCAGGCCATCGACTCCCAGAAGGGCAAAGTTACCAGCGCCGCACCATCCAGCTTCCATATCAATAGTGACAATGTTACTGCAACTGTGGCTATGCTTGTCACGCGCGGCGGGCAATCGTATACTGTGAATCTCGACTTAAAGAAAGAGGGCAACGACTGGAAGATCATCAATGCTGACGGCATCTAGAAGATAGTATCGATGAGCGACTATGATCTGATAGCTCCATTTTATGATATTGAGCACGCGCGCTTCAGCGAAGATCTGGACATGTACCAGAACTTCGCCGAACTCTGTGGCGGTCGCATTCTTGAACTAGCGTGCGGCAGCGGACGCGTGCTTGTGCCACTGGCTCAGGAAGGGTATGAGCTGACGGGAGTCGATACATCCGCAGCCATGCTCAAGCTCGCCGGGCAACATCTGCAAGCACACGGGGTTGAGTCACGCTGCACGCTGGTGCAGCAGAATATCTGCACGTTACGCCTGGAGCAGAAATTTCGCCTGGCTTTCATCGCGCTGGGATCGTTTGCGCATCTGACCACCCGCAAAGAGCAACAGCAGGCGCTAAAAGCGGTACGGGCGCATCTAAGCTCCGGCGGCACCTTCATCGTCGATATCAGCAACGCGGACGCACGCTATATGGAAGAGCTTGGCGGCCAGGTTCTTCATCAAGGAACGTGGCAAGCTGCCGATGGCACGCAAATCACTCATTTTGTCAGCCCGGCCTCTGCCCCGCATAAACACCAGCTCGAATTGACCCATTTCTACGAACAACATCGGCAGGGCGGGCCGGTCGAGCGAACAGTCATTACAACGCAGCTATATCTGTTCGAGCGCCCGGAGCTTGAGCTGTTGCTCGAACAGGCGGGCTTCGTCATCAAAGATGTCTATGGCGATTATGATCTTAGCCCTTATCAACTGGAGAGCCCGCGCATGATTTGCATAGCGGAAGCAATATAGCCATAAAAACTGGTCTGGAGGAGTTTGGACGATGACGGGTACGCCCCATAATACGCAAGCCCCGTTGCATGAATGGAACCTTAGCCCAACCGAAGCAATTGCCTTGCAGCAAGAACTGGCCCAGCAGATTATTCTGGAAGATCGCCTGCAAGCAGTACATTTTGTCGCAGGCGTTGATATGGCGCTGAGCAAAGACCAGGAACTGGCTCACGCCGCCGTTGTCTTGCTAACCTATCCGGCGCTGGAGCTGGTCGAGCAGCATATCTATGAGGAGCCAATCCGCATGCCCTATGTCCCTGGCCTGCTCTCGTTCCGCGAAGCCCCCGCCGTTCTGGGCGCGTTTCGCAAGCTACGCCAGCGGCCCGATCTGGTAATGGTCGATGGCATGGGTATCGCGCATCCCCGCCGCATCGGCATCGCCTCACACCTGGGGCTCTGGCTCGAACTGCCAACCATCGGCTGCGGCAAATCGATCCTTACCGGGCATTACGATCATAATGCGCTCAGCGAGGAAGCCGGCTCGTGGGTTCCGTTGCTGTCAAAAAAAGAAGTCATCGGAGCCGTTGTCCGCACACGCAGGCGCGTCAATCCGATGATTATTTCGTCGGGCCACATGATCAGCCTGGAGACAAGTATCCGCTACGTGCTTGGCTGCTGCCGGGGCTATCGTCTGCCAGAACCAACGCGCCAGGCCGATAAACTTTCAAAGGACCATACGTGGCGCGAACCCGATGAAAACGAGCAACAGCCGACGCTATGGGAATGACGCGGCTTTATGCCTCATCATAGCGCGGCAGCGTAAAATAGAACGTTGTGCCCTTATTTACTACCGTATCAAAGCCGATGGTCCCTCCGTGCTGCTCTACGATCAATTTGGCGATGGAGAGGCCCAGGCCGTAGCCACCCATTTTCGATTGCTGGCTATGATTCGACTGGTAAAAACGCTCGAAGATATGCTGGCGATCCTCGGGCAGAATGCCATAGCCGGTATCCTTGACGGAGATCATCTCAAAATGCTCATCCGCAGTGCAGGAGCTTATTGTCACCGTGCCGCCCGGCGGCGTGAACTTGATGGCATTGGCAATCAGGTTATTTAATACTTGCTTGATACGCTGGGGATCGATATAGAGGGAAGGAGCTTTGGCCGGAATATCCAGGCTGAGCAGCACTCCGGCATTTAAAGCTTGTGGCTGCAGCCCGCTTAACACTTGCTTAGCCAGGTTACGGAAATGCACCTCCTGCTGCTTGCTCTCAAATTGACCGAGATCGGAACGGGTCATAAAGAGGATATCTTCTACGATTGAGATGAGCTGGTGAACGCCCTCCTGGGTATAGCCAAGATAGGTGCGCTGCTCTTCCGTCAGATCACCCATATGGCCCTGTAAGAGCAATTCGATGAAGCCATGCACCGAGTTGAGCGGCGTGCGCAGTTCGTGTGAGACCATCGAGACAAAATTCGAGCGCACGCGATTCGCTACTTTGAGCGCCGACATATCCCGCGCCGTAAAGACAACATACAGAGCCTCATCAACATGCATCGGGGTAACGCTCGTCGAAACTTCACAGGAATGGTCCGGCTGGGTACCTATGATCAGTTCCTCGTTTGAGAGCGACTTTTCTTCCCGGAGCACACGCACCAGGGGGCAGCTTGAGGTGCCGCATAATGCCATACGATTCAAATTCTGACAACGCAATATTTCTGTGCATCTATGCCCCATCACCTCTTCTGATACAAGGCCGAGGGCTTCAACCGCGGATGGATTGAGATCAACAACATGATAGTCTTGATCAAGCACAACTATCGCATCAGAAGTGCTGGCAATCATCGATTCCAGGTAGCGATGGCGTTTTTCCGTCACCGCCGCCCCGCTCGTAACCTCGCGGTTTCCCTGCACGCCTGGTTCGTTCTGAAATTCACTGGTTGGCTGCGCGCCTTTCTTCGTGGTTCCTGCCTGTAGCTGTTTATGTATACGCTTCGGCACCCTTCCCCCCTATTTCCCGATGAATTTGTAGCCGACACCCCGAACCGCTATAATGTGCTGCGGCTTCTCAGCATCATCTCCCAATTTTACACGTAAACGCCGCATATAAACATCTACAATATTACTATTATTTTCGTTATCATTCCACACTTCCGCCAGCAATTGATCGCGGTTAACCACCTGACCGGAACTGTTCATCAGCACGCGCAACACTTGCATCTCCGTAAAGGTCAATGTGACCGGCGATCTTCCGCCTACAACCACCTTCAGTTCTGCTGGAAATAGCTCAACCTGTCCGGCGCGGATGCTTTGTTGCCCCAACTTGCTACTTTTCTTGATGCGCCGCAGCACCGCCTGCACCCGCGCCACCAGTTCTTGATGGTTATAAGGCTTACAAATATAGTCATCCGCGCCAATGTTAAACCCTTGCAGCTTGGCCTCTATCGTATCCTGAGCCGTCATAAAAATAAGTGGGATCTCGTAACCATCGGCGCGCAATTTCTCTGAAAACTCAAAACCGTTGAGATATGGCATCGTCACATCGAGGATCAGCAGGTCTGGTACACGCTTCTGGATCATCTGCATCGCGCCACGCGGGTTATCCGCAGTTTCGACTTCATAGCCCTCTTTGCTCAGGACAAACTGCACCAGCGTATTGGCAAAATGATCATCATCAACGACGAGTATGTACACAATCTCCCCCTTTTTTTGATACCTCGGTTGGCTACACATCAGGCATATCTTCCTCCATACAGGATGTTATGCAAAACCATTACCATACGCGGGGAACGTATGTTACCAGCTTGACTTATACCAAATATATTATAGATAGCAATGTGCGTGAGTATGGTACACGCACATTACTGTAGATGTCAAGATGACATCTTTAATGCCCGCAATTTCTCTAGATAGATCATAAGAATAGCTATGTCAGCAGGCGTGACGCCTTCAACCCGCGACGCCTGCCCGACGGTGCGCGGACGCGTGCGCGTCAACTTCTGTCGCGCTTCAGTTCGCAGGTGCTGCACTGCCTGGTAATCGAGCGTTTCTGGTATGCGCATCTCTTCCAGCCGCAAAGTCCGGTTGACCATCTGCTGCTGCTTGCGGATATAGCTCTCGTATTTGACATGCAGCTCGACTTCTTCGGCGGTCTCGTTCGAGAGCATGGGCAATGGCGCTTTTTCACCATTGGCGACCATACCGTCACTACGCACCGTTTCGACTCGCGCCGCCAGTTGCGCCACCTGGTGATAGCTTACGCCCGGTCGCCTGAGCAGCTCATGCGCCGATAGCATCTGATTCAGGGGCGCAATGCCGATCTCCTGCGCGTGATTTTCGACCAGGCGCGAGGAAGTGAAGGTGATAGCATTGAGCTGCTCCAGGGCACACTGCATGGCTGCGCGCTTCTGCACCATCTGCGCATAACGCTCCTCAGAGATCAGGCCCAACCTGTAGGCGTGATCGCTCAAACGCAGATCGGCGCTCTCGGGCCGCAGCAGCAGCCGATGCTCGGCGCGCGAGGTGTGCAGGCGGTAAGGCTCGCTCATCGGACGCGTCACCAGATCATCGATCAGCACACCGATATAGGCTTCATGCCGTCCCAGCACGAAGCCATCTTCCCCTCGCGCATAGAGTGCGGCATTGATGCCAGCCATGATGCCCTGCGCCGCCGCCTCCTCGTAGCCAGAGGTGCCGTTGATCTGACCGGCCAGGAAGAGACCCGCTACCGCTTTGGTCTGGAGGGTGGGCAGAAGCTGGTCGGGGGGGACATAGTCGTATTCGACCGCGTAACCAACCCGCATCATCTCCACACGCGCCAGGGCGGGAATACTGCGCAGCATCGCCAGTTGCACATCTTCCGGCAAGCTGGTGTTCATCCCCTGCACATACACCTCGCCGGTACGCCATCCCTCCGGCTCCAGAAAAATCTGGTGCGCGCTCTTGTCGGCGAAGCGCACAATCTTATCCTCGATGGAGGGACAGTAGCGCGGGCCGATGCCCTCAATCACGCCAGTATACAGGGGAGAGCGATGCAGATTATCGCGAATAACCTGATGGGTCTGCTCGGTAGTACGTACCAGGTAGCACGGAAGCTGCGGTCGCCATCCCCGCAGATCGTCATTAGTAACGGGATAAATGGCATTCGGGCGACCGCCGGGCAACTGCACATCTTCGCGGGCCGAGACATCGCGCGAAAAATAGAGCGGCACCCGGCTGCCGGGCTGTGGCTCCGTCAGAGTGAAATCAATCGTACGCGCGTCGATGCGTGGCGGCGTTCCGGTCTTGAAGCGGCGCACCTCCAGCCCCAACGCACGCAGCGAATCGGAGATCCCCAGAGCAGGCCCTTCGCCAGCTCGCCCGCCTGGCTGTGTCTTCTCGCCCACCACGAGCCGCCCATTGATGAAGGTACCGGTGGTGAGAATCACTGCGTCGGCCTCGTACAGCCAGCCATTGTTCGTCACAACGCCGGTAATCACGGGCCGCCCATCGTTCCCCACATGGCTCAGCAGGCGAGCAATCGTCACCTGCTTCAGCTCCAGCCCTGGCTCGCTCTCCAATACATATTTCATCGCCAGACGGTACGCCTGCTTATCGCATTGAGCGCGCAGGGCCTGTACGGCGGGACCTTTGCTGGTATTCAGCAGGCGGATCTGGATAAACGTCCGGTCGGTATTGCGACCAATCTCGCCGCCCAGGGCATCGATCTCTTTGATCAGGTGTCCTTTGGCGGGACCGCCCATAGAGGGATTGCATGGCATCAATGCGATGCTATCAAGATTCATCGTCAACAGCAGCGTTTTGCGACCCATGCGAGCGCAGGCCAGAGCAGCCTCGCAGCCCGCGTGCCCGGCGCCAACGACAATAACCTCGTACTTACCACGCACGAGCTGATCAGAGGGAATATTGTTACTTCCGGCGTCCTTATGCATCACACATCAACCTGGCTGCTTCCTTTAGCTGAACGATTCTATGAAGGATCTTTCACTTCCGCACGCATGTATTATGCCCTAGATACCCATTAACGTCAACACTGATAAAGCGAAGTTATCAATGCTGACATGCTGACTTTGAGTATTGACAATTAGGGAGGGTTGTGGCAAGATGGTATTGATGCACCCATAGCTCAGTGGATAGAGCACTAGTCTTCGGAACTAGGTTGTCGGGGGTTCGAATCCCTCTGGGTGCGCTTTTTCGCCTTTTTTCGAGGAAAAACAAACCATTTTTACACCTTTATAACTCGTAATCTTTGTATTATAATAAGCGGATTATAACAGATGGGCTTGTTATCAGGTACAAGTTGAATTTGAGAAAGACGCGTTGGTAGTAAAGAGGAGTATGATGGTGGACAGATCGGAGGATGTGTTAGAGGCGGATTTCATTGATGAGTACAAGCGTGGGATGCAATTTTTTTACTTTCACCTCGTCGAGTTGCACACGAACATTTTCATCCTGGAAAAAGTACTGGCCTTTCCTTTTCGGCTGTTTGCAGGCCCCGATCAAATCTTTTTCAGGCAGGTCATTATTAACTTCTATGATATCTCAATACTGACTATCACGCGTATGGCAGCAGATCAAGCCGGAGATCTTTTTACCTTGCATCGCTTTAAGAACACCATAGTTCAACGCATCAAAGATGCGTATCGGGAGCCATTTCAGCAACGGCTGAAAGAAGTTCGCTTTGATGAAGAAACGGAGAAATTGCTTGCCAGGGCAAAGGACATTCGTAACCAACGAATAGCCCATATTACCCAACAGTTCGCCAACAATTTTTTTCAACGACCGCCTGAACAATTGGGTTTCAATCTCGGCGAACTCAAATCTTTACGTGATCGCCTCACCGCGTTATTCCAGGCCCTTGCAATCGATGCGGGCCATCGAATGCTCCCCATCGGGTATGACACGGATACTGGTCAATCGGATATAGAGCAATTGCTAGATGGTATCGCTGATAAGAGTCGTATCCTCAGGATGCCGGAACAACAGCCGGAGTTCTGGCAAGCCTATCGGCTGCCCTCCTTGACCGACCCTGAAAAGGATTTGATCAATACGTACCGAAGGAAATTCGGTCTTGCACCGATATAACGCATGAGAGATATAACAACGATGCCATCTCACTTTATTCTAAAATTATTAAATATAAATTTTAAACGCTTTTACTATAGAGACGAATCAAAGCATGAGCAAATTAGCTCTCGATGGTTATATAGTTTAATAATATAATCTTCTGCATCAATGCTAAAGTCATAAAGTTATGGGTGGCTAGGATATAGTTAACCGTTTTTAGTCTCATCTATTGGAATAGAATGATACACAATTTTATCAAAGGATTAAGTTTAGTGGAGGCATTTTAAGATCCATGCAAGATTATGAAACATTTGAAAACATAGTAGCAAATCTTCATCAAGCTCTTTATCCTGAAGCATCAATTACTTGGAATAAAAAAATTATGGGTAAATCAGGCATAGAAAGACAGATAGATGTTTTCATTGAAAGCTACTCAGGCATATATCCTATAAAAATCGTGGTAGATTGTAAGCATTATGCTTCAAAAGTGGATATTAAGGATATTGAATCTACTTGGATGCTGGTAAATGATGTAAGGGCAAATCTTGGTGTTATTATTTGCAATAGCGGCTATACAGAAGGAGCTATTAAGCGTGCAAAAGATATTGGCTTACTAAAGCTCTGTTTAGCTATAGATTCTCTACATGAGAAATTCAGCGCAAAATTAACTCTACCAGTTCTAGCACAGAACTGTGAACTTAGGTATACAGTAGAAACTTATCCTAAGACTCTTGTTCCTATTATGCGTAAATCAGGATCAGAAGGAATTTTTTTGGAAAATCTAAAGACGTTAAAGAAAGTTTCACTTTATGAATTTGTTCTCGATCATATAAAAGCAGATACTAATATTTTGAGCACTAATAATGTGATAGAAATCTTGGAAAAAGATTATTACTTATATATACATAATAAAAGAAAAAGATATTCAAAAATCATCATAATATATTCATTTGCCAAAAATTTGGTAATTGGTTATGCACCAATGAAAACAGGTAAAGGCATAGTTGAAGTGTTGGAAAATGAAAGAGGATACGCAACCGTTAAATATTTAAACGGCACCGAGATTAGTATAGAGTATGACATAGAAGAGTTAAAATATTGGAAATGGAGAGATGTTGATCCCGAAAAAGATTGTTTGGCTCTACTGATGAAAGATTTCGAGTCAATGCAAACTTTATTAAAAGTAAAAGAAGATTTTATTTAATATATAACTATAAATTGGTTGAGTAGACCATTAATATCTGTCAATATAGGGCTGAATATAGCTGAGATTCGCGACGACCAATATGCAGATGATCGCCAACACCCAGATAGTCTTTGTATTAATAGAAAGTTTGTTGAAAATCACCTGTGATAACCCAAGATGCAAATGCACTTCTCATGAATAAATGGTTGTGTTCATAAGTATTAACTTGGGCAATGCATGATGACTCCTCTTTTCTTATCTGTCTTTTCGACGATTGATGGAGCTTCGCCTATCCCTTTAATATGAGTTACTCGTTAGCAACGATCATCAGCTATTACCTATTCAAAATGAGTGGGTAAGTCAGGGACGCCAAAATGTACAGAAGTTGTAGCTATACTGCTGCTATGGCATAAAAGGGTTACACAACATTACCAGGAACCACCCAATAGAAGCGTCTGGAGAGTGGAGAAGTTCGCTCTGCTCATGAAGTAGTGTTGACGACAAGACTGGAAGGAGAGAAGTCATGTATGCAAACGTTCTCGCCAGACGATATGCCGCCGTTCCCTGGTGGCATCTGCTGCTAGAAGGCATCACGGCGGTGATCATCGGGATTTTGCTGGTATCTTTTCCCAGGCAAACCACGATTGTATTGATCCAGCTCCTGGGTATTTACTGGTTTGTCACGGGCATTCTGGCGCTGGTGAGCCTCTTTATTGATCGTTCGCTCTGGGGATGGAAGCTGTTTTCCGGCATTCTGGGTATTCTGGCGGGCATTGTGGTCGTGCGTCACCCGCTATGGAGCGCCTTCCTGGTTCCCTTTACCATTGTCATTATCCTGGGCGTTCAGGCGATTATCCAGGGGATCATTGAATTAATCCAGGCTTTCCAGGGAGGAGGCTGGGGCGCGGCCCTGCTGGGTGTCATTAACATCATTTTTGGCATCTTTCTCCTAAGCGAGCCTGTAATCGCCACCGCCGTCTTTCCAGTTGTGCTGGGCATTGTTGCCATCGTGCTTGGCGTTCTCGCCATTTTCGGCTCGTTTCGCGCTCGCGCACAAGAAGAACGACTGGCGCCTATGCAACCAACGATGCCCACAGCGTAAAAGCTATCTGGCGCAGTTAGAGCGGATAGCGTCGATAGCACCCGATCTAACTTTTTGTTCTGCCCGGCAACATATTAGTATGCCACCGCCATGCGCCTTTCAAAGTAACGAGCCAGCAACGAGAGGGGGTAGCAGAGGATCAGGTAGAACAGTGCGCCCAGGATAAACACAAACATCTTATTGTCCGCGTTGATTTGCGGCAGAGCCAGGGCGTATGTGACGTGCTCCAGCTCGATCAGAGAAAGCACAGAGAGGAGGGCGCTATCCTGGATCAGGGTGATGAAGTAATTGGTGAAGGGCGGAATGGTGATGCGGATCGCCTGGGGCAACACGATATGGCGCATAATCTGGCGCGAGTTCAGCCCCAGGCTTAATCCAGCCTCTGTCTGCCCTTTATCTACCGTCTCAATGCCGGTGCGAAAGACCTCCGTCAGATAGGCCCCGTAGTTAAAGCTTAGCCCCAGGATGCCGTAGAAGTAGCCGTTGAAGGCGTCCGGCACCAGGCTATTGTTCTGCAAGGCCGTCATGAACTGGAAAGCGGCTGAGTAGGGATCAAAGCCGATGCTGGAGAGTACGAAGCCGACGCCATAGTACCAGAGCAGGAGCTGGACCAGCACCGGCGTCCCGCGCACAACTTCGACATAGGTGATGGCAAGCCAGCGGACGGGGGCGAAGCGCGAAAGGCGGCCCAGCGCGCCGATAAAGCCGAAACATGTCGCCAGCACGATACTTACCAGCGAGATTACCAGCGTCGTCAGCGTCCCTTGCAGAAATACCGGCAGATAGAGGCGCGCGAGCTGCCGGAAGGCGTACAGGTAGTAGATAAAAGCAAAGAAGGCGACCGCCGCCACCGCATAGAAGAGGTAATCGAGCGCCCCCAGCCTGCCGCGCGACCGGGCCTTCATCCTTTCACGCGTCAAAGCGTCCTTTGCCACTGGCTTATCTGCTATTGAGCCTTCAGAACGTGACTCGTATATATCCGACATGGCTACTACCTTACCTTCATAAATTACCTGATGACATTATTTCTGCTATAGGGCTGCTCGTAAACGGCGTTCGAAGCGCCTGGCAACGTAGGAAGTCGGCAGGCTGAGTACGAGATAGAGCACGATAGCCAGCGCGTAGAGCGGGATCGGGTTGCTGCCGTGGCGCGTCACCCAGGCGGTAAGCACGGAAGTCAGCTCGCCGCCCCCGATCACACTGACAATTGCCGAGTCTTTGAGCATGTAAATAAAGTCGTTGACAAAAGGGGGGATCATCAGGGGAATGGCCTGGGGTAACACGATGTGAAAGAAGTTCTGGCCTGCCGTCAGCCCCAGAGAATAGGCAGCTTCCGTCTGTCCCCGGTCAACGGAGAGAAAGCCTGCCCTGAAGACCTCGGCTTCGTAGGCTGCGTAGTTCAGGGCCAACACAGCAATGCCTGCCGACCAGGTATTGATGAGGAAGACCAGATTATACGCCGCCAGAATGGCCCCCAGCGCGTAGTAAATAATGAAAAGCTGGGCGATGATCGGCGTGCCACGAACGATCTCGATAAAAGTGCGTGCAGGAGCTTTCAGCCAGATAAAGCGCGCGTCGGCCATCAGTGCCAGCATCAACCCCAATACCAGGGCCAGCGGGAACGAAACGACGCAATAGATCAGGGTATTGCCCACGCCCACTAAAAATTCGGGCCATGCCTGCTGAATCAGGTCCATAGTGTTTCCCTTTTTTCCGGTAAATCCACCACGAGGGCGGGGCCAACCCTGCCCCTACTGGCGACCCCTACTTGATGCCGATCTCGGCCTGCTGGTCGTTCCAGAGGTTCCATTTCAGGTAGATCTGGTGCAGCGTGCCATCGTTTTTGAGGCGGGTGAGCGCCTGATCGATTTCGCCCTGAAGGGTAGTTGCGTTAGAACTGGCTTTGTTGAACGCGATGACGTAGTCGCTGGTCTCGAAGGGCTTGCCAATGCTCTTTAATGCTGGATTGGCTTTACCGCCGGGACCGATCCCCTCTACATAATAGGTGACGATGGGCAGGTCGATCAGTACGGCATCGATGCGGCCAAGCGCCAGGTCATCGAAAGGAAGATCGGGATCGTAGGTCTTGAGGTTGATTTTTTTATCGGAGGCTAGAATGTCTGCCGCCTTAAAGCTTGCCCCCGTGCCCACGGTGTAGCCTTCCAGATCGGTTAACGAGAGGGTATCGCTGGTAGTTTTGCTGGCGAAGCGCGGGTCATTGCTACGCACAACAATCTGCTGCCCGTAACGATAATAGGGCTGAGAGAAGATCTCGGTCTTCTTGCGATCCTCGGTGATTTCCCAACCGTTCATGATCACGTCAAACTTGCCTGCCGTCAGCGCCTGATCGAGCTGCGTATAATCGTTCTCCACCTGTTTCTGCCTGATGCCCATCGTTTTGGCGAGAGCATTGGCAATATCAAGCTCGAAACCCACTAATTGCGTCGGGTTATTTGGGTCCTGGAATACGTAAGGCGCGCCGCCGTCAGACGTGGCTCCCCACTGGAACAGGCCCGGAACTTTCAGCCCTTTGCTGGCAATCGCGCCGGCAGTAGGCGTGGGATTGGTCGCAACATTGCCTCCACATGCCGCCAGTATCGCCTCAAGAGAGCCGCTAACCGCAACAAGGCCACCTGCTCGTTTGAGAAAATCTCGCCGCTTCAGTTCAAAATACATGACGATGATCCCTTTCTTTCTGACAAAATATATTAAGGCAAGACGGAGAGCACACGCTCCAGGAAAAGTTGTGTTCGCTGCTGCTTCGGTTTTCTGAAAAGCTCTTCGGGATCGCCCTGTTCCACAATCGAGCCGTCAGACATAAATACTACGCGATCAGAGACATCGCGCGCAAATTGCATCTCGTGAGTCACGACGACCATAGTGCGGCCCTCATATGCAAGGTCCTTCATTACCTTCAAGACCTCCCCTACCAGTTCTGGGTCCAGTGCCGACGTTGGCTCATCGAACAGGAGCGCCCGTGGCTGCATCGCCAGCGCCCGCGCAATCGCGACCCGCTGCTTCTGACCGCCCGAAAGACGGCCCGGGTGGACATCGCGCTTTTCTTCAAGGCCCACTTTCGCCAGCATTTTCTCGCCCAGCGCCACGGCCTGATCTTTCGGCATCTTGCGCACCAGCAAAGGAGCCTCGATCACGTTTTGTAGCACCGTCATATGAGGAAAAAGATTAAAATTCTGGAAGACCATCCCCAGCTCTCGCCGGATAGAGCTGAGCTGTTTTACGGAGAGATAGGGATCAAGCTTCTCCCCATGAATGTAGACTTCGCCGCTCGTCGCCTTCTCCAATCCGTTCAGACAACGAATCAGCGTACTTTTACCGGAGCCACTGGGACCGATGAGCGCAACAACTTCTTTTTTCCGCACCTCGAAATCAATATCGTTGAGCACATGCTTATCCCCAAAATATTTGTTTAGCTTGACTGCGCGAATAATGATCTCTTCTTCGGGAACAATGGCCTCTGGTGGCAGTTCCCCAGAGGAAGGAGAGAGAAACTCATCAGAATTTTCCTGCTCGAATTGCATCTGCCATTCCTTCACATGTTATACTAGCTATTGTTCTTGATTCAGGAGCGCGGACTGTACTACTGTCAATATGCAGGTGAACAATGCCATTTGCCACGATGCCCCATTCAAATATGACATTATACTACGATTATTTTAGCTCTGGTATCCCTGAATCTGCTTCCTTTCCCACCATGCTCTTGCTCCACGGTTTCGCAGGAACGCCGGAAAGCGATTTCGAGGCTCAGATACCGCTGCTACGCTCTCGTTACAACATTCTGGCTCCGCATCTATATGGCTACGGTCGCTCGTCTCAACGCAGCAATTATGTTACCTCCTATTATAGGGAAGATGCGGCAAATATGGTAGAGCTTCTAGATGCGCTTCACATTGCGCGGGTGAACGTGCTGGGCTTTAGCGATGGGGCCACGGTGGGGTTGCTCATGGCCGCGCTCTACCCTCAACGGGTCGAGTCCCTGGCTGTGCTGGGCGCGCAGCCCACGATCAATCAACGAGACGTGAGCGCGATCCGCCACTGGCTGCTGGAGAAGCCATTATCTGAGGAATGGCAGGCACAACTGGCGCAACTGCACGGAGATCCCTACTGGCGTTCGCTGCCCGCTATGTATGTGAAAGGGCAGGAGGAGCTGGTTGCCGCAGGCGGGATCATTATCACCGATCAGGAACTGGCTGCTATTACCTGTCCGGCGCTCATTATGCATGGCGTACGCGACCGCATCGTCTCGGTCGAATACGCCCACACCCTGCATACACGCATTGCCGGCTCGCGCCTCCTGCTCTTCGACGCCGGACATCCAGCTCACATCCGCTGTGAAAAGGAATATAACGCGGCAATCATGGAATTTTTTGCATGACCGCTTTAGTCTGTCACATCCAGCATCCGGCACGCCAGAGATGATTCGAGCATTTGCTGAGCAATATCTGTGCTGTCAACGTGATAGGTATTTGCATCGATCTGGGCCTGTAAGGTTTCAACCTGAGCCTGGCGAGTCTTATCATTCTCCTGGGGAATCAGGCGTGCTTGAGCGCCGGCTACTGCATTTTTACGCAGCCTGGCTGGCCGCGTGTTTTTTGCCTTGCGCTGAGATGCTACCGTCAAGCCATTCGGATAGGGATCGATTTTTTGTGCTTTCATGGCGACGCTGCCCGGCAGGGTGCCGAACTCTTTCCTGGCGAAGTTGGGCATGCTGCACACTCCTTTAGAAAAAACTATGGCGAAGGAGAGCAAAACGAAAATGAAGCTCACCGCTTACACCTTATAACCACATAGTAACGTCCCGAGACAACCCCTTCATCTTTCCACTTGCCATCCCGATCATTTTCGTACGCCCCCCTTCCCATAGTTCCAGGATAGCAGGACATTGTCTTTGCTGGTAGAGACATTGGTCACACAGTTACGCGCAAAAAGTCCTGGGGTGCAATGGGTCAGGTTCATCTTAAATAAAGCAATAGACCTGCTCACATGGTACAGTAAAAAAACTGAGCAGGATAATTCAGGTTGCTGGCAATAGCGATGGCACAGATGCCAGTTTTCCTTGCAGCTATTATGGCGATGATTGCCACAAATGTCTAATTCGCCTTCAAAAGGTAATGATTGCTTTTTTTTCATAGCCATTTTTCGCTATTTTATGGCTCAGTTCTAGCTATTACTAGTATTCTCATATACAGTTCCTATATGTAAGTATCTCTGTCTATTAACTATAGGCATTTCCTATAGGTTTATAAGCGAGGATTGACCATGCCATCATCTTCGGACCACCACGTAACGCGTTCCCGTAATCAGCAAGACATTACCTCCGCCGACACGGCAGCAATGCCAGTCTTATCAGGGCCAGGACAGACAGACCAGCCACAAGCAGAGCCATCTATGCCTCTCATCACAAGCTCTCTTTCGAGTCCTGTGCCACGCACCACCAATCCCCTCCCAAGCGCATCCCCCTTTGCCACCCGCAAGCTCCCGGGGCTAAGCGTCAGCACTTCCACCAAAGTGCCGACCGTAATCCCCGCGGCCATGAAGCGGCAGCGCACCGCCCCAACGCCTCCACCAGCGCGCCGTCGCCGACCAGCAGTGTTTTTCAGCGCGCTGGCTAGCTGCGTTGTGATGTTTCTCTTTGTCGCAGTCTTCGCCGCTCCATTGGGCAGCGGGCAAAATTCACAGACCATCGCGCAAACCATCGGTAACTTTATTTCGACCGGGCAGCTTAGCTCATTCAATCCGTTGCAGCATATGCCAACGCCATCGCCGACTCCAGCTCTCCTGACCAATGAAGGGTATTGCGGGGGAACCGATATCTGGGGGACATGCGCCACGGCAATCACGGCCAGCGGCCTGATGGGCACGGGCCAGATGCAGAGGCCGATCAATGGAGCGGTCATCACGCAGTACTTTGCACATCCTGAGTATCAATCATGGTGTGGCTGTATCAAGCCGCACTCGGGCATCGATCTGGCGGCGGCCTACGAGACTCCCATTATGGCTGCGGATAGCGGGCAGGTAATCTGGACAGGTTGGGACTGGTCCGGCCTGGGTTGGGCCGTCAAGATCAATCATGGGCATTACATTGCCACCATCTACGGGCATCTTGCGCGCTTTGTGGTCAAAACCGGACAGAATGTCATGAAGGGCGATGTGATCGGATACGAGGGGAGCACAGGGGCTTCTACCGGTCCGCATTTGCATTTTATGGTGCTCATCAATAATATCTGGGTCGATCCTACCCTGTATATGGCGTTGCCCTGACGAGACTTGACCTTTGATCAGGCAACACAAAAAATGGAGGCAGGCTGCGTTGCCTGCCTCCATTTTCTATTTGATTGACTATGCTTGTACATTATACTTTGAGCGACGGCGGCTGATAGAGCCACCTTTGCGACCTGCGGCCTGTGCCTCTTCACTTGTCCATTTATGTGCAGTGCCAAGAGCGTGAGCTGCTTTGCCACCCTTGCTGGCAATTTCACGCTTTTTCTCTGGACTCATTGATGCAAAACCGCGTCCGCGTCCTTTTTGAGCTTCCATCAATCCTTCTCCTCATCTGTTACATGATCTAACTTAACATGTGAAACTACGTTGGTTTCTCTCACCAAATTAAGCATAACAGCTACTCTACACAAGGACAAGTCAGCAATAAAAAGTTTCAGCGTTCTCTAAGGTAGCCTCAACCATTTCTAAGGAATTGCTCAGCTCCATTAGCATGTTTTACTCTTTTTATCATGAATAATGCTATCATACACGCATAAAATGCTCCCGGAACGAGTCTGTTATTGTTAAGCTTAGGAAAAGCTTAGCAATTCGCCACGGGGAGGAATGGCCGAAAATTACTACTCAGCAGTACACAAAATTGCTTTTCCATCTGGATCAGCAAAAATTGTCATGGGAATATTAAACTCTTGTTCCGATAGGATGTTACATAAAGAGGGGAAGGTTAAGAATCGGTGAGTTCATTGATGAGAGAGATCATCTCGTCCACAGAAAAGGGCTTTTCCAAGAGCGCCACCTGGAAAGATTGCAGTTCATCGTTATCTTGCAGTGAAGCGGCGGTGGTTAAAATAATGGGAAGGGATTGAAAACGCGGGTCATTGCGAATTTGCCTGATCACCTCGGTGCCAAAAGTAAACCCGCCCAGGCGCCAGTCCACAATCATCAGATCGACCAGGGGCTGCTCCGACGCATTAAGAGCTTCAAGACATTCCTCGGCAGTCGAAAAGCCCAAAACGCTATGGCCCTCGTCCTGTAGAACGAGAAGGAGCATTTCCTGGATCGCTACATCGTCTTCAAGCAGGCCCACTCGCATATTTTCGGTATCCTCTATTTTTTGCAGTATCCTCTATTTTCCGTGTCTTCAAGCGGCTCGAATATTGCCCTCGACTTCTACCGCTTCCCTGGTTATGCACACTATAGCAAACTGTGCTGTATTTAGCAAGGGTTAAAGAGTAGTGGGAGGCGAAAATACAGGTGTACACGAGCCACTAATCTGCTATAATAACGGGACATCCGAATGTGCGTGGAGGATAAGGAACACTATGCCTGAACAGTTTCGAAGCTTACAGGGCTTTAAAGACATTTTACCCGAGGAAGAACCTTACTGGCGCTTCGTTGAGCAGACAGCGACCAGGGTTGCACAGCTACACGGCTACCAGCGCATTGAAACGCCACTGCTGGAGGAAACATCGCTCTTTCGTCGTACCTCCGGCGAAGGCACAGATATCGTCGAGAAAGAGATGTATAGCTTCGACGACCGCGCCGACAAAGAAGGGCGCCGGCTCAACCTTTCGTTGCGACCGGAGGGGACCGCCGGAGTGATGCGGGCTTACCTTGAGCATGGTATGTTCAAGCTGCCTCAGCCCGTCAAAGTCTATTATATGCGAACTCCTATGTTCCGGCGTGAAAAGCCACAGGCGGGCCGTTATCGCGAACATCACCAGTTCGGCTGCGAGGCGCTGGGCGACGAAGATCCGGCTATTGACGCGGAGATGATCGCGCTGCTTTACCAGGTATACACGCAACTCGGCCTGCGCCAGGTGGGCGTGTACATCAACAGCATCGGCGATCAGAACTGCCGTCCTCAATATATTGAGACGCTCAAAGACTACTATCGCCCGCTCCTCAACGATTGCTGCGAGGATTGCAAAGTTCGGTTCTATAAAAACCCGTTACGCTTGCTGGACTGCAAGGAGCCACAGGACCGGCCAAAGATTGAGGCTGCCCCCAAGATCAGCGACCATCTCTGTGAGCCTTGTCGCGAGCACTTTGCCGCCGTACGCCGCTACCTTGATTGCTATCAGGTACCATATACCATTAATCCGCTGATCGTGCGCGGTCTGGATTACTATACACGTACGGTCTTCGAGTTTATCTCCGCGCTCGATAATGCGACGCTCACTGGAGGCGGGCGCTACGATGGCCTGGCAGAAATTCTCGGCGGCGGCCACGTTCCCGGCATCGGTTTTGGCGCGGGGATCGAGCGCATTATTCTCGAACTGAAGCGACAGGGTATCGTGCCAGCGCCAACCCCGTCCGCTCATGCTTTTGTCGTCTACTTTGGGAAGACGCCGGAATACAAAGATGCCGCCGTCCAGGTGGCAGCGGAACTGCGCCATGCCGGCATTAAGACTGAGATGAGTTACGGCAATCGCAGCGGCAAAGCACAGATGAAGCAGGCCAATGCTTCCGGCGCAAGCTACGCGCTGATCATCGGCGAAAGCGAGCTGGCCGAAAACGCGGTTACGGTCAAAGACCTGCGGGCCGAAGGGATAGAGGGTGCAAACAAGCAGGTTCTGGTAAAACGCCCGGAACTGGCGGCTTACTTAACCCACCTGGATAAAACGCTGTAGCCTTTCTGGGCTACCCTTCGTGTTATACATCATGCTTCACACGTTTCTTACATAAAAGCGGGCAGGCAGCGATACCTCTCCAGCCCGCCAGGCAAATATAGGCGGAAGAACAGGAGAACGAGCTTTTCATGTATAAATGGGAACGCAACGTCTGCCCCAACTGCACACTGATCTGGGAACGGAATCTGGATGGAGCCTGGAGATATATCTCTCTGGTCGCGGTCCCCTTACCAGACGAACGGACGTGTCCACTCTGTACCAATAACCTGCAAATGCAGTGGGTCAGGCCGCTGCCAACGTTGCCAGATGATTCGAGCGCGCTGAGTGATTAGGGACGCACACGGTTGTGCGTCCCCTTCACCTCCCGTCCCCCGCGATCCAATGCCGACTACGGCTTCAAGATCACCTTTGTATACCCTTCGACGCGCTTATCGAATTTTTCGTACGCCTGCGGGGCATCATTGAGCGGAACCTCGTTCGAGACGATGAAGCTGGGCTTTGCCCTGCCCGCGATGATCAGGTCGCGCAAGTAGCGGTTATACCGCTTGACGTTGCACTGCCCGGTCCCCAGGCGTAGCCCCTTCTCAAAGAGCTTGCCAAAGGAAATGAGCAGGCGTCCCTGTTTGGCATGAGGGTCCACGCCGCCTGGATCGGAGGGGACATACAGTCCTGGAATGCCTAACATCCCTGTCGGATTCACGATCTGTATCAGTGCTTCGAGCACGGTGCTGGGAGCTTCGGATGATTTACCAGGTTCGATAGCCTGGTAGCCTACGGCATCAACGCCTTTATCCACCCCGTCGCCATGACGCATATCGCGAATTTGCTTGACGGGATCGCCCTTGCTAAAATCAATCGGGATGGCACCGATATCCTTGACCTTTTTGAGCCGCTCCGGTACCTGGTCAACCACGTAGACCTCGGAGGCTCCACGAATGAGGGCGCTATAGGCGGCCATTGCCCCCACCGGACCTGCTCCAAAGACCACCACCGTTTCGCCAGGCGAGACCTGCGCCAGCTCGGTGCCATGATAGCCCGTGGGGAAGATATCGGCCAGCATGGCGAAATCTTCCTCATGCTCGGTCCCTTGAGGCAACTTCAAGGCATTAAAATCGGCATAAGGGACACGCAGATACTCCGCCTGCCCACCAGGATAGGGTCCCATGGCGACATACCCATAGGCGCCACCGGCAAATCCCGGGTTCACCGTCAGGCAGAAGCCGGTATACCCTCGCTCACAGTTCTTACAAAAGCCACAGGCTACATTGAACGGCAGGACGACACGATCACCCTTGCGTAGCGACGTTACGCCTGGGCCAACCTCCTCCACTATCCCCATATTCTCGTGCCCGAATATAAGGCCGGGTTGGGCCGCCGTTCTCCCTTCATACATATGCAGGTCCGAGCCACATATACAGGATGAGGTGATACGCACTATCGCATCATTGGGATGCTGGATCTTCGGGTCCGCTACCTGTTCTACAGCGACTGTAAACGGCCCCTTGTACACCACTGCGCGCATGTTGACTCTCCTTCGATGTCTATTCTATCTTGCTCCATCACACGCCATTACACATTTCTATGCATGCACTAGACGTAACATGGAAGGAGGTTACGTGTCAATTACGGTTTTTCTTCCTCGTTCTCGTCCTGGGGAGGGACTTCGATATGGACGCGATAGACACCCGGATTGGGTGGAGGCGATGACGGGGGAGCCTCTTTCTGTACCGGGGCCATCAGGTCAGCCGAGATGGCTTTTACCAGCCGGTCGATGCGATCCCAGCGCGCAGGGTAACGCTCGCCATAAAACTTCTCTTTCCCCTCAGAGTCGTAAATGTAGAGCAGGTAATCCTGGTCCGAGTAACGATATTGCACCCTGGTGTAAGGAATGCGCACCAGTTCAACCACCTGCAATGTCGCACGCGAGCTGGGAGAGGGTTCGTTTCCTACCCCATCTTTGCTCTGTTGTTCGCTTCGCACCAGTTCCACCGTCCGTCCCCAGACATCCATCGGTACCCCATCGGGCGGCGCTTCAGGGTGCAGCATCTCGTTGACCTCGGCACTGTACATCACATCTCCGCTCGCCTTGAGTACCTGCTGCTGCGGAATAGGGCAATCGCCAACCAGCCGCACCTGAGAGCGCAGGTCAAACTGACGTACGATCTCACGATGGCGCACCAGCCTTCCAGTCCCGTTACAGTTGGTGCAGAGCGATGATTTTGCTCCCTGGCAGGATGAGCAGACGCGCTTGCCGTTGCCACAAGAACAGTCAACTTCTCCGTTGACGCAGTCTGGACAGGGGATGGTGCGGCCCTTCGTCGCCGGATCTGTATCAACCGGATTGGGAATCGGTACTCCCTGCTGGCGGATATTGTCGAAGACATCCGAAACCTTACTGCCAAGAGAGTGCGCGACATTTTCAGCCTTCCTCTGGAAGAATGGCTTCTTTTCGCCTGGCGTCCAATCGGCAACATAGCCACGCCCACGACAGGTCGAGCAGCGATTCTTCATGCGCCCCTTACAATCGGGGCAGACGATCCAGCCGCGCCCGCTACAATCGACGCAAAGCATGCGTCCCGTGCTATTGCAGACGGTACAGGATACCACCTCGTCCAGCCCCTCAACTCTGGTACGTGACTCTGTCGCCTTGAGACCGACGACGGGAGGGAGTTCGTAATCCCACACGGGGAGCAGCGGCTGCGGAACGCCCACATTATGACCCGTATATGGCTCGGCCAGGCCCTCCATTTTGCGCGTCTCCCAGCGCGTTTCCACCATTGTCTCCCACATCTCATCATTGCTCCACGAGACGATATCCATATACGTCCCTAGTTCACGAGCAACGCGCCAGTTCTCATTGCTCCACATGTTTGCCAGGTGGCGAATGCGCTGCTCTTCAAGTGTGTTTGCCGGTCGCGGAGTCGGGGTGGTCTGCGCCTGCTGCCAGTACTCATTGGCTCGATCTACCACGCGTTTGATACGCAACTGCGCCTCGTTGGCTCCCTGAGACACCAGGCGCTTGATGTCTTCTATGCGTTTATCCATCTCATCCTGACTCGGCTGACCCGGTCCATATGCTCTATAACGCGGGTCTTGCTCCCGATCTTCTCCCATGTGCTGATCCCTTCCCGGAGACGTAGACAACTCTCTCCAATTTGGACTAACTTTTCAAGAATTATTTCTTACCGTATATACGGCAAACAGAGGAGAGGGTTGTAGCGACCAACCCAGGCATCGTAGGGCCAGATTATGCACGTTGACGATTGAATTCGAGAAGAGCCACGTCAGGGCAAGCGCGAGGTCCCCACATCCCTTCCCTCCGCCCATTGCCCCTACCAGCCCCCAACACCGCATCTTTCTCCCAACCACATCGTATAGGATTCGCCATGTGCGACCGGAGGCGGTAGGGGCAATCCCTTGCGGTTGCCCTGCTGCGTGGGGCTCGCACCCTTTGCGAGCCCCACAACCTCACAGCAGCGGGCGAATCTCCTGCTGCGCCGGCACGCCCGTCACCTCTGCATCGCCCTCAAGGACAAGCAGGTTGACTTCGCTGCGCACCCCGAACTCGGGCAGGTAGATGCCAGGCTCGACTGAGCAACAGGTGCGCGGCAGCAGTATACGCTCGTCCCGCGTCTCGAAATTATCCAGATTGGCCCCGTTGCCATGCGCGATAAAGCCAATACTATGACCGGTGCGATGCAAGAAGTAGTCGCCATAACCAGCTCTGGCAATGACGGCGCGCGTGGCATCATCGACGCTGCGAGCTTCAACCTGCTCGCCTGCCGCCAATCGCTCGCGCGCAAAAGCGATCCCCGTATCGCGAGCGGTCTTTACAATCTCAAAAATTTCTTTCTGGCGCGCGGGGATCTCGTCTTTTGTGCCGGCAAAGGCCATCCAGGTGTAATCGGCCACAATCGCATCAGGTTGGGGGAGACGCGCCCAGAAGTCGAAGAGCAGGAGGTCGCCACGCCGGATAGGGCTATATGTGTTGCTGGTCGGCTTGTAATGCGGATTGCTGGCGTTGTTATTGACGGCCACAATCGGCGGCTCTGCCATATCCAGCCCCGATTGCCGGATCAAGCCGAGAAAACGCTGCTGCACCTGATATTCGTTCAACTCAACGTCGCGGCGCAGGTCTTCTCCCAGTTCAACAAAGAGGCGATCTTTGGCAGCAATCAAACGCCGACCCGCCTCGCGATGGCTCTCCACCTGCTCCTGCGTCAACTGAGCGACGAACCGCTGAGAAATATTGGCCGAGCTTACCACCTGCACGCCAAAAGAGCGCACCAACTCTATCGTACCAGCATCGACACGCGAGATGTACGGAATATCATTCATTGGCGAATATTCCATCGCGACCCGCGCTCCCGTTGGCAAGGTATTCTTCAGGTATGTGTGCATCTCCTGCCAGGTGCGAAAAACCAGCCGCTGGCCTGGCAGCGTCTGCAACACATGCGACTCGACCGCGCTAATCAGAGCTGTCGGTGTCCCCTGAGCAGGCACAAAATAGAACCAGCGCCGTGTATACATGCCATTGAGCGACAGGCCCAGCACCTGAAAAGCGATGGGGTTAGACTTACGAAAATCATAAAACAGCCACCCATCCAGCTTCTCCTGCTGCAATGCCTGTTGAATACGTTCGAGCTGCATAATCGATCCTCCCGATTCACTAAAAATAAGCCAATGCCATATTCATCTTACCACCTGAATGCGGGAACTCGTCGGGGCAAATGAGAAAATCGCTTCCCCTTTAGCGTATGATAAGCGCAATACCTTTTCTTTTTCGATGATCTTCTACTCTGTTAGTAAGGAGCGCGACCTTGTTCAAGAAGATTGATTGCGTGATGATCCGCGTCCCGCATGTTGAGGAGGAAGCAGCCTACGTTATGGTTGTACTGTACAGGGCTTCGCAAAAGTGGTCTTTTCATCCTGAACGGCTCGCAAGCGAGCCGTTGGGGAGAGGGAGGTGCTGGCGGTGGGCACAGCCCACCGCCAGCACCTCCCTCTCCCTGTGAGCGCCTGTGGCGCGAGCAGTCAGCGCGTGCAGCGACTTTTGCGAAGCCCTGTGTACTGTAACGGAAAGCTTGCATCACGCGTGAGCTTTATTGTATAGTATACATAACTATATTTGGGGCCACAAGGATGTGACCTGCGCAAAAAGGCCACTGGGTCGTCGCCTTCCTGTAACAATATGTGAGGTCCATAAGAGGGAGCCGAGACTCATACGACGCGACCGTCTCGCTGTTCGAGCCATCCCTGCTTAATCCTTCCCTGGTTGCCATGCAGACACTGACTTAGGAGGTCGTTTAATGCTGCTTCTCCAGGACATTGCCGTAACCTATCAGAATACGGTGCCCGCCATCCACGATATCTCGCTAGAAGTCCCTGACAAATCGATTGTAGCTCTGCTTGGGGCAAACGGCGCGGGCAAAACTACCACCCTGCGCACGATTTCCGGTCTGTTGAAACTGCATAACGCCAGCATTGTGCGCGGCTCCGTCCTGTTCGATGGCGAGCACATTGACCGCCTGAGCGCGTCCGAGCGTGTCCGGCGCGGCATCGCCCAGGTGCTGGAGGGACGCCGGCTCTTCGCGGAACTGACCGTTGATGAGAACCTGCAAACGGGCGCGATCACCTCACGCGACGCTGCCGCAGTGCGCCGCGCCTATGAGCGCGTGATGGAGCTGTTTCCGGCGCTGCGCGAACGCCGCAAAAGTCCCGCCGGCTACCTCTCCGGCGGGGAGCAGCAGATGGTTGCCATCGGGCGCGCTCTGATGGCGAACCCCAAACTCTTATTGCTCGACGAGCCTTCGCTGGGCCTGGCCCCCTTCATGGTGCAGCAGATTCGCAATATCATCGTCGAGATTAACGCTGGCGGCACCGCCGTCCTGCTGATCGAGCAGAACGCGCAAATGGCCCTATCTATCGCCCATCACGGCTATGTCATGGATGCAGGCAAGATCGTGATGGCGAAATCGGCAGCCGAGCTGCTGCAAGATGAGGGTGTGCGCGCATTTTATTTAGGCTTACACGAAGGGGGCGAACGCAGCAACATGGGAACGGTCCGCCAGCGTCGCCCCGAAAGGAGATGGGCTATATGAGCGATGTGCCCGCCGAGGAAACCCCCTCCGGCGCTGCCGCTGCTTCCACCCCCTTACTCTCAATCGACAATATCTCCGTGCGCTTCGCGGGCGTCACGGCGCTGGCGGATGTCTCCTTCGAGGTCCGGCCAGGCGAACTTTTTGCCGTCATCGGCCCCAACGGCGCGGGCAAAACGTCGCTGTTCAATGTCCTTTCGCGCGTCTATCAGCCAGCCACTGGTCGCGTCACCTTCGCTGGCATGGACCTGCTCAAGCTCAAAACCTACCAGACGGCCCGCGTCGGCATTGCCCGCACGTTCCAGAACCTGGGCCAATTTCCGAATACCACCGTCATGGACTACCTGCTGCTGGGCCGCCATACCCGCATGCGCAGCGGCATCCTGGCCGGCGGCCTCTATCTTGGCAGGGCCAGCAGGGAAGAGAAGGAACATCGCACGTACTGCATACACCTGCTTGAATTGCTGGGGCTGGCACATTTACAGAACGTTCCTTTGCATATCCTGCCTCACGGGCTGCAAAAGCGGGCTGATCTCGCTCGCGCGCTGGCGCTGCAACCCAGGCTGCTGCTGCTCGACGAGCCGGTGGCGGGCATGAACCTTGAGGAGACGGAAGATATCGCGGCTGTCATTCTGGATATCAAGGAGCAGCTTGGCATCACCCAGATCCTGGTCGAGCACGATATGGCGCTGGTCATGGGCATTGCCGACCGCGTGCTGGTGCTTGATTTCGGACGCATCATCGCGCAAGGGACGCCGGCGGAGGTCCAGGCCAATCCAGATGTGATCAAGGCGTATCTGGGCGAAGAGATGGGCGGCATTATCCCCGCCTGACGCCCCCGTAGGGACCCGATTTATCGCGTCCGCTGGGCGATTTATCGCCTTCCCCCGCGCGTGCGCGCGGCATTACATGGAGGAAGTATGGCTTATTTTGTTCAGCTTGCGTTCGCAGGCATCGCTCTAGGCTGCATCTATGCGCTCATCGGGCTCGGCTTCTCCATCATCTACAAAGCCAGCGGCGTCATCAACTTCGCGCAGGGCGAGATGCTCATGGTGGGGGCCTATATCATCTCGTCGGGCGTCTTTGAGTGGCACCTGGGCTTTTTCCCAGCCCTCATCCTGGGCATCGTGCTAACCGTCATCATCGGCCTGCTCTTTGAGCGGTTCATCCTCTGGCGCATGGTTGGGCGTCCGGTATTTTCGATCCTGATGATCACCATCGGCCTTGATACGCTGCTGCGCACGGCGGTGATCGTGCGCTGGGGTTCAAACCCCGTGCCGCCAGGGACGCCCTTTGAAATCAACAGCGGCATCAATTTTGGCGGCGTTCACTTTGGCGCGAACGATCTGTGGACCATTATTGTAACGGTTCTACTCTGCATCGCACTCTACTTCTTTTTCCAGTCCACCAAATACGGCCTGGCGATGCGCGCAACCGCCATCGATCAGGAGGCGGCGCTGGCGATGGGGATCAACATTCGTACCGTCAATATGCTGGCGTGGGGCATCTCAGCCGCGATAGCCACGATTGGCGGCGTCTTCCTGGCGACCAAAGCCGTGGCCATTGACCCGACGCTGGGCGGCGTGGCGCTGCTGGCCTTCCCCGCGATCATCCTGGGGGGAGTCGATTCCGTCAGTGGAGCGGTGGTCGGCGGCATCATCATCGGCCTGGCCGAGGTGCTTACAGCAGGGTACGAGAGCCACTTCGTCTCTATCATCGGCGCGGGCTTTCACGAAATTGCCCCTTACTTGATTATGTTGCTGGTGTTGTTTATCCGGCCCTATGGCCTCTTCGGCACGCGAAAGGTGGAGCGCATATGAGTGTCTCGACTTCCACAAAGCCCGCGCCCGACAAAACCGTGGCGAGCGCCGCGCCAACTCGTTTGCTTGGGACGCCCGCGCGCCGCTTCATCCTGATCATCGCCGTGATTGTTGTGGCGCTCTTCTTCCTGGTCGCCGGCGATGACTTGATGACCATCGCCAACGACACGCTGGTGGCGGCCATCGCGGCGCTGGCGCTCAATGTGCTTTCAGGCTACACTGGGCAGGTCTCGCTGGGCATCGCGTTTTTCATGGCCATCGGGGCCTATACCGCTGCCTGGCTGGGTGGCGCGCCGCCGCAGGGTCCGCACGACCCGCTGGGCCTGGGACTCTCGTTTTTCATCTGGCTGCCAGCCGCGGGCATCGTCGCCGCCATCGCCGGAGCCATCGTCGGGCCGAGCGCGCTACGCCTCAAAGACTTCTACCTGGGCATAGTCACGCTGGCCCTGATCTTCATCGGGCACCATATCTTCTTTAATGCCACCGGCATCACCGGGGGGCCACAGGGGCGGACCTTCCCCGTTCCCGTTATCGGCGGTTTCTCGTTTGATCAGCAAAATGATATTCCTGGCACCGGCTTCGCCCTGACTTCGGGGCAGGATTTCTTCCTGTTGCTGCTGCTCATACTCACCCTCTCCGCTCTCTTTGTCAACAACGTCATGCGCACGCGAGCGGGACGCGCGTTTCAGGCGGTACGTGACAACGAGATAGGGGCTTCCATCATGGGGGTAAACCTTTTTGAAGCGAAGATGGGCGCGTTCATTTTCTCGTCATTCCTGGCAGGCATCGCGGGAGCCATGCTGGCCTCAGTCAACCGTTACGTTGTGCCTGATTACTGGGATCTGACCCTCTCGATCCAGTTTATTGCCGCCATCATTATCGGTGGAGTTGCCAGCGTCTGGGGCTCAATCCTGGGGGCAACCTTTGTCTTCGCGCTCCCCCTGCTGATTGATCGCTTCTCTCTGCTGCCGCCCAGCACCAGCTCGGTGGGGCTACAGAGCGGCGACCTCAACGCCATCATCTACGGCGTGCTCATCTTTGCCTTCCTGCTCTTCGAGCCAGGAGGGATCATCGGATTGGTACGCCGCAGCCAGGCCCTGACCAGGAGATTTAACCCATCAGGCGGTGAAGGAGGTGAACTTGCCGAGACGACAGATGTATCCGCTCCCGCAGCGGACATGCCGCTCAACGTTGATCACCCGCCATTGACACAAAGCGATTCTTCGTAGGGAGACGTGCATTTATTCTTCGCAATTAACCATCGTATCTTGATACGTTCCGCATTCCGTAGGGGCAATCCCTCGCGGTTGCCCTCAATGAGAGGTGTAACACATGGCGATTAAAAGACCGTTCCACGCCTATGTTCTGCTGCTCGGCCTGGCCCTGATCATACTCTCAGGCTGCGCCAGCAGTAGCACGGGCAACACTGACCAGAATGCCATCAAGGCGGGAGTCGGCGTTGATCTCGCGCACAAAACGATTACGCTGGGCATCCTTTCCCCATTCTCAGGACCGGTCGCGGACCCGATTGGCAAGCCGCTGGCCCGTGGAGTCGAGACCTTCTTCAAGTCCGTCAATGATCGCGGCGGCATCGATGGCTTCAAAGTCCAATTTGTTGAAAAGGATACACAGTATAGCCCACAGTTGCAGGTGGAGCAGTACAACCAGATCCACAATCAGGTACTGATGATTGCCGATAGCCTGGGAACTCCCACGACCTTCGCAATCAAGGATCTGGCCTCAACCGACCATATGCTGGTCTCCGCTGCCACGCTCTCCTCCGATCTGACGCGTGAGAAGTACATCGTGCTGGTCGGCACCCCGTATCGTTTACAGACCGAGAATGCCTTCGATTATGTTGTCAACAAGCTCGGCATTAAGAATCCTGTCACCGGCATCATTTATCAAAATGATGACTATGGGCAGGACGGGCTGACAGGATATAAAGAGGCTATCGCGGCCTATGGTTTGCACGATGTGGCGCAGACCTCGTTCGCAGCGACGGCCACCGACTTCACCGCGCAGGTTTCGCAGTTGAAGGCTGCCGGAGCGAAGTATGTGTTCATGACCAGCACCCCCACCGCGACGGCGCAGATTATGGGCACCGCTCACGCCCTGGGCTACGATCCGCAGTGGATTTTGCAGAGTCCGGCCTTCTCGACCGGCCTGCTGAAAGTTCCCGCGCTGGTGCCGCTGCTGAGCAAAGCCTGGATCATCAGCCAGGGAGCTGTCTGGGGCGATACCAGCGCGCCTGGTATGGTTTCCCTGCTCAACGACGTGAAAAAGTACGCCCCCGACCAGACGCCCGACGGCTTCTTCCAGTTCGGCTATACCGAGTCGATGGTGACGTACGCGATCCTGAAGAAGGCAGCCGACAATCACGATCTGACGCGTGACGGGCTTTTCAATGCCTTCGAGTCGCTGCGCAACGTGAATCTGGGCGGTCTCTATCCCAACGCCAACTACGGCTCAACGCCCAACGAGCGCGTCCCAACCCGCGACAACGTCATGTACCAGATCGATCCGACGCAGCCCACGGGCATCCGCGCGCTAAGCCCCGACTTCGTCGGCACCGCTGCCCAGAAATCTCAGTTCTAACCGCTCCTTTCTCTCTAAAAGAAACTGCCCTTTACCCATGAGGCAAAGGGCAGTTTCTTGAGAATATCATTGCTGGCGGTGGTCTACCCCCCACCGCTTTGGCGGTGGATAAACGTATCGGGCAATCGTCGTTGACACCCAGCCGATACAGAAGCCGTAAAAAGCCAGCAAAACGGGCTGCGCACCCTCGCTGCCTCGGATCATCAGCACGAGTATGAGAACAATCGCCCAGGCAACGGCGAGGCCAGCGCTGTAAATCCAAAAGTTTCTAAATCGCATCATTTATGTCCCCCCATTCCTTTCGAAGGCCATAATTTACCATTTCTAGAAGTAGTATATCAGATAGCAAGCGGTCTTTCCAGGCAACACGCGCACAGAAGCCAATTGGCTCCCCACCAATTTCAGATTGTCCCTGGACATAATCGCCTATGTACTCTAAAGTGTATGTAGGTATCTTTCTCTCGCAAGGACGCCTGGAAAGACATACTCTGTTTAAAGGAGCTTGGAGATGCAGATAAACTGGGATCAACGGTTCGCCCGGCGGACTCAACGCATGAGATCCTCAGCGATTCGAGAATTACTGAAAGCGACGGAACAGCCAGACACCATTTCTTTCGCGGGAGGGCTACCCGCACCCGAGATCTTTCCCATAGAGAAGATCGCTGCCACCACGCAACGCGTCCTACAAACCGCAGGCCCGCAAGCCCTCCAGTACAGCGCGACGGAAGGCTACCGCCCTCTGCGCGAGCTGATCGCTCGCCTCCTGTCGCAGCCTGGTCTGGAAATCACTATCGACAATGTATTGATCACATCCGGCTCCCAGCAGGGGCTGGATCTGCTGGGGAAAGTGCTGATCGACCCTGGCGACCGCATCCTGGTAGAATCACCCACCTACATGGGTATGTTCCAATCCTGGAACACATATGAACCCGAATATGTCGCGGTTCCCTCGGACGAAGATGGCCTGATTACCGCTAGCGGCGCGCTGGAAAAGGCTCTCCAGCTCCATCCCAAGTTTCTTTACGTCCTGCCCAACTTTCAGAACCCGACCGGCATTACCCTGACGCTGGAGCGTCGCCAGCAGTTATTAGAGCTGGCCAGCCGCTACGATGTGCCCATTGTGGAGGACGATCCCTATAGCCAGCTCCGTTACTCGGGCGAGCCGCTACCCTCGCTTATCTCGCTCGCAGGACGAGCGGAAGCGGGCGGACGCGATAAATCGTTCCTTGCTATTCCGAACGACAACGCTCCCACGATGAATCGAGGAGCTACAGCGTCTAGCTACGCTCAGTCGTTTGGTAAGGAGGGTCCCTACGACGGCAATGTCATCTATCTGGGTACCTTCTCTAAAGTGCTGGCTCCTGGCCTGCGCCTGGGCTGGGTTGTGGCACCTCCGACCCTGATCCGCAAGCTGGTCCAGGCCAAACAGGGAGACGACCTGCACGCCCCAACGTTTAGCCAGATGATCGCTTACGAAATAGTGCGTGAGGGCTTCCTTGAAGAGCATGTGCCTCTCCTATGCCAGACGTACCGCGAGCGCCGCGACATCATGCTCGCCGAGATGGAAGAATACTTCCCAGAGAACACCCATTGGACCAGGCCCGACGGCGGCATGTTCCTCTGGGTCACGCTGCCGGAAGGGATAGACGCCGTCGAGGTGCTAAAGGAGGCCAGTGCGCAGAGGGTCACCTTCGTCCCTGGCGCAAGGTTCCACGCCGACGACCGCGGCGCTAACACCTTCCGCCTGAGCTTCTCCAACCCGTCGCCCGAGAAGATCCGCGAAGGCATCGCCCGCCTGGGCCGCGTCCTGCACAAAATGCGAATCTGACGCTCCCTTCGCGCGTAATGCAACAACGCGATAAATCCTGCGGGATTTATCGCGTTACTATCCCCAAAACGCTCCAACTGCTTGAATCCTTCGTAGATACCAGCTTCAGCGCGTCCGCTTTAGCGTCTGTCCTTCCCCCGAAATCGCACCAGCCCGCCACAGGGCAAGCGCAAGGCATTGCCCCTACCGTTCATCATCACCCCCATCGCCGTAGGGACCCGCTTCAGCGCGTCCTGCGCGATTTATCGCGTTCCCTATCGCACCACCTACATCGCCCCACCCACATCACGCCGCCTGCAACATGGCATAGAACCGCTGCTCAGTCAGGCCCGCTGGCAACCTCACCCCCGCATCGTTCACCGGCTGCACCAGCCCATCATGCACCTCGAACGTCCCGAAGGACCCCCACCACAAAGTATTGACCGGCATCAGAGCGGTGCAAAAAGAGAATGGCTTTTTCGCCAACGTGAAACAATGGCTCGCCACAGACCTGATGGACCGTATCGCCAATGCTTCCGCCAGTCTGGCGAATGGTAATGCTGGAGGAACGATTGCTGAGGTGATGCCTATCCAGCGGCACCTTCAAGAGACGCTAGCAAAGAGCAAATAGTTCCCTGCTCGTACTTCTGCCAATCAATGGAGGAATTACAACGTAATTTTCCATCATTCCAATAGGTAACTTGACCTCTTCCATATCTCATCATTATACTTTCCTCATATTTATATGTTTACACCCTACAGTATATAACCATCATTACATTAATGATGCATCTCTTTGTGATCTCTTTCGGCTCGGCTTTCCTGGGAGAGATCGTGCTGCCCGCGCATTCCCTGGGAAGCGCCTTTTCGCCTGGAGACCGCTTCAGGCCCAACGTAAGGAGTAACACAATGCTCGATTCGACCAGCCCGCTGGATGCCCCAAATAGTGTGTATGATATACAGGTACCGCATACCAGCCCGCTCGCAGAGAAGAATACCGGTCCGATCCTGCGACCCCTTGCTCACGATCTCGCCCCCCTATCTCCCGAACAGCAACAGTTATGGTCGCTGGCACAACTGATGCCGGATAGCCTTGAGCATATTATCTGTGCAAGCGTCCAGTTGCCGGAAGAGCTTGATATTCCTGTATTTGAGCAAAGCCTTTACGAGATCATCAAACGGCATGCAGCATGGCGCACCACCTTCCCTATGATCGATGGACAGCCGGTTCAACAGGTACATCCCGATCAACCAATCTCGCTGCCCATGATCGACCTGCGCCCCTTTCCTGCCGCCAATCGCGAGAACGAGGTGAGCAAGCTGGTAGAAATGGAAAGCCAGAAACCCTTTAATCTGGCAGACGGCCCACTGGTGCGGGCCAAGCTGGTCCGGCTGGCAGACGATGAGTACCGCTTTTGCCTGATCCTGCATCGCATCATCTGCGACAGTTACTCCCTCTTCCAGATCTTTCTGCCGGAACTCTATGCCTGCTACACCGCGCTTTCAGCCGATCAGGAGCCACTCCTGCAACCCTTACCTGCTCAATATGGCGATATTACGGCGCAGCAGGAGGGATCGGAGGGAAGCGAGGAGGCGAAGGCATACTGGAAAAAGCAATTGCACAATGCCTCACCCGCGCTAGACCTGCCGACCGATTATCCCCGTCCGGCTGTGCAGACCTATCGCGGACAGAGCTTCTCATTTGAGCTGCCGGAGCAACTCACGCACGATTTGCTGGCATTGAGCCAGAGAGAGAACGCTACCCTGTTTGCTACGCTGGCAGCAGCCCTCCAGGTCTTGCTATATCGCTACACGGGCCAGGAGGATATCCTCATCGGCACCACCACAGCGCAGCGCCAGCAGCCGGAGACACAGGACCTGCTCGGCCTCTTTCTCAGCACCAGCTTGCTGCGTACCGACCTCTCCGGCTCGCCCAGCTTCTGCGAGCTGCTGCACCGTGTCCAGCAAACACTGCTTGAAGCGGAGGCGTACCGGAATGTTCCCTTCACGTACCTGATCCGCGCTCTACAGCCGGAGCGCACCGCCAGCTATGCGCCACCATTCCAGGTGCTGCTCGGCTTCGAGACTTCCTCAGCAGAGTTCCCCACAGCATGGACCCTGGCAAAGCTCGATACGCCAACCACCAGCCGGTTTGATCTCTCCTTTGAATTTCATCAGCGACCAGGCGCGATCCTCGGACAGATCAAGTACAACACTGACTTATTTGATGTCGCCACCATCGCCCGCCTGGCAACCTGCTGGCAAACCCTGCTTACAAGCATCGTGGACAATCCGGCACAAGCCATCACCACGCTGCCATTGCTCACGGCGGAAGAGCGCCAGCGCCAGCTAGTGGAGTGGAACGCAACGCAGACCCCATTCCCCGACCACCTATGCATGCACCAGCTCTTCGAGGCTTGTGTAGATGAGGCTCCTGGCAACATTGCCACCGCGTTTCAGGACTTCGACTCCGCGCTCTTGACCGAAGGTAGCGCCGTAGCTCCCCGATTCATCGTGGGAGCGTTGGAGCGCGGAACACTTTCACAGCAAGAGCAGCTCACCTACCAGCAACTCAACCAGCGGGCCAACCAGCTTGCCCACTATTTGCAACATGCGGGCGTTGGGCCGGAAGTGCTGGTCGGCATTTATATGAAACGCTCCATTGATATGCTCGTCTCGATCCTGGGCGTGCTCAAAGCCGGCGGAGCCTTCGTCCCCTTCGACGTGAGCTTGCCGCAGGAGCGCCTGAACTTTATGATCGAGGATACCCAGATGCCTATCCTGCTGACCCATCAGTATCTGGCAAAGAACGTATCCATCCAAACCATCAGGCAGGTATATCTGGATGCCGACTGGAGCGCCATTGCGCAGGAGAGCGGCGTCAACCCGAGCAGCAGTGTCACTCCCAGTAACCTCGCTTATGTCATCTACACCTCTGGCTCGACCGGCAAGCCAAAGGGCGTGATGATCCACCATCGCGGACTGGTGAACTACCTGTACTGGGGTGGGCAGGCTTACAACGCAAAGCAAGGGCGCGGCAGCCTGGTCCATTCCTCCATTAGCTTTGACCTGACCTTCACCGGCCTGCTGATTCCCCTGGTCGTGGGGCAGTGCGTCACGCTGCTGCCAGAGGGTCAGGCCGTCGAGCATCTCATTGCCGCTTTAAAGCAGGGCCGCGATTATAGCCTCATCAAGCTCACACCGTCGCATCTCAAGCTGGTCAATCAGGGGCTGGAAAAGGAGCAGATGACGGGCCGCACGCGGACCTTTGTCATCGGCGGCGAGGAGCTACGCGGCGATACCATCATCCCGTGGCAGAAGTATGCTCCCGCGACCAGACTGGTCAACGAATATGGCCCGACCGAGACGGTCGTGGGCTGTAGCACCTATGACATCCCGACCGAGACGACCATCTCCGGCGGCGTCTGCATCGGTCGCCCCATCGCCAACACGCAGTTTTACATCCTCGACCCCCATCTCCAGCCGATGCCCATCAACGTCCCTGGCGAACTCTATATCGGCGGCGCTGGCGTGGCGCGCGGCTACTTCAATCGACCAGAGCTCACCGAGCAGTGCTTCATCCCCGATCCCTTCAGTAACGAGCCTGGAGCGCGCATCTACAAAACGGGCGACCTCGCGCGCTATCGCGCCACGGGCGAATACGATTTCCTGGGGCGCCTCGATTACCAGATCAAGTTGCGCGGCTATCGCATCGAACTGGGCGAGATCGAGACCGTGCTCAGCCTGCAACCAGGCGTACGGGAAGCGACGGTGATAGCCCGCGAGGATACGCCTGGAGATAAACGCCTGGTCGCTTACGTCGTGCTGGACCAGCAGCAGCAGACCAGCACTGAAGAGCTGCAAAACGCGCTCGCAAAGCTGCTTCCAGCGTACATGGTCCCTTCCGCCTTCGTCTACATGGACGAGTTGCCGCTCACGTCCAACGGCAAGGTTGATCGGCGAAAGCTGCCGCTACCAACGGCCTCCAGGGGCACAAAGGAGGAAACGTATGTGGCTCCGACGCTGCTGATACACCATCAGTTGGTGAAAATCTGGGCAGACCTGCTTGGCACGCAGCGCATCGGCATCAGGGACAACTTCTTCGCGCTGGGAGGCCATTCCCTGCTAGCGATCCGCCTGATTGACCGCATCGAGCAGGCTTTCGGCAAGAAGATCCCCCTTGCCACGCTCTTCGTCAGCCCCACCATCGAACACTTAGCCGACACGCTTGAGAAGGAAGAGGAGACGAGCGGCGAACGGTGCAGGCTCATCAAGGTGCAGAGCGGAGGCAGTAGGCGGCCATTCTTCTTCTTACACGGTATCTGGACCGGAGGAGCCTTCTACTGCTTCCCACTCGCGCGCGCTCTCGGCCCTGATCAGCCTTTCTACGTGTTGGAGCCATACAAGTTCGACGTGGGGCAGGCTCCCCCAACGCTGGAAGAGATGGCGGCGGCGCATATCAAGGTGTTGCGCAGCGTCCAGCCAGAGGGACCATACCTGCTCGGCGGCTTCTGTAATGGCGGCCTGATCGCCTTTGAGATGGCGCGCCAGCTCCACGAGGCAGGGCAGCAGCTTGATCTGCTCGCGCTCGTCGCGCCACCTTCTCCCGCGCAATATAGAGGCTTCTACCAGGCCACTCGTTTGCTCGGAGACCTGCTGCGGTGGGACGGGAAGCAGCAGAGCCGATGGTTCCTGCGTTCGCGCCATGCTCTGCGCCACCTGTATCAGAAGATTTTCCCCTGGGATAGCCGCTTCGACGACTTTGACCAGTTGCTTCGCATCGAGCCAGGGTTGCGGGCCATGTTTCCAGCCCAGACCATGCTCTACGCTGACTACATCGGGCTGCTGACCCATGTCGAGGCAAGGTACAAGCCTGGCTATTACCCTGGCAAAGTCACCTACCTGTGGGCGCGAGACGAGCTTTCCTCCGTCCAGGCGTGGCACAAAGAGGCCCGATCCGACGCGATGGAGGAATACATTGTTCCTGGCACCCACATGACCAGCGTCACCGAGCATACAGCCATTCTCGGAGAGTATCTGAGTCAATGTCTACGTAAAGTGTGATATTTCGAGGATTACAGGATTACACGAGAACTGTTGTACGAATCCGTTGGTGAGCAGGGCAACCGCAAGGGATTGCCCCTACCATCCAATCCGCAGAAGACACTGTAGGGGCGGGGCTTGCCCCCGCCCTGCGTTTATCCCCCCTGCGTTTGTCCCCCCACCCTGCCCTTGCCTCTTGCACGCTTCTCCGCTGGACAGATGGCTACACAACTTATGCCGTCTTGATCGAGGCCGCATCCTGCAAGCCAAAATCCTCTATTGATTGCTTGCGCATCAGGAACTTCTGGATTTTGCCGGTGACGGTCATCGGGAACTCGTCCACGAACTTGATGTAGCGCGGGACCTTGTAATGGGCAATCTTGCCCTTGCAGTACTCTTTTAACTCTTCCTCGGTTAGCTGCTCGCCTGGCTTGACCTTGACCCAGGCCGCGATCTCCTCGCCATATTTGGGATCGGGCAGGCCAATCACCTGCACATCGCTCACTTTGGGATGGGTGTAGAGGAACTCCTCGATCTCGCGCGGGTAGACGTTCTCGCCGCCGCGAATGATCATATCTTTGATGCGACCAACGATATTAATGTAGCCCTCGCTATCCATCGTCGCCAGGTCGCCGGTATGCATCCAGCCCGCCTGATCGATGGCGCTGGCGGTCGCCTCTGGATTATTCCAGTAGCCGAGCATCACGCTATAGCCGCGCGTGCAGAGTTCGCCAGGGGCACCAATCGGCACCACCTGTCCGGTGGCCGGATCGACAATCTTGATCTCTTGATGGGGATGAATGACGCCGACCGTGCTCACGCGCTTATCCAGGGGGGCATCGATGCGCGTCTGCGTCGAGACGGGGCTGGTCTCGGTCATGCCATAACAGATTTCGACCTCGCGCATATTCATCATCGTGTTGACCTTCTTCATCACCTCAACCGGACACGGCGAGCCAGCCATGACGCCCGTGCGCAGGCTGCTCAGATCAAACGTGCTGAACTCGGGATGCTCCAACTCGGCGATAAACATCGTGGGCACGCCATAGAGCGAGGTGCATTTCTCTTCCGCAACCGCCTGCAAGACCGCCAGCGGCTCAAATCCTTCCGATGGATAGACCATCGCCGCGCCATGCGTCACGCAGCCCAGATTGCCCATGACCATCCCAAAGCAGTGATACAACGGCACAGGAATGCAGAGCTTATCCTCGTGCGTGATATTCTGCAACTCGGCGACGAAAAAGCCGTTATTCAAGATATTGTGATGGCTCAGCGTCGCGCCTTTGGGGAAGCCGGTCGTGCCGCTGGTGTACTGGATATTGATGGGATCGTCGAATTCCTGCTCGCGCTGCCGCTCGTTCAGGGCCGAATCGCTGATGAGTTGCCCCATATTCATTAACTCGTTCCAGGTCAGCATACCGGGTACTTCGACTCCGCGCTCCTGAGCGGAGCTAGATGCGGTAGCATCGTTGGAGCGCGGAACGTATTCAGATACTTTATCCTCGCCAAGCCGGATCACCGTTGTCAGCGAGGGCAGCTTTGCAGATCTAAGGGCGCCGGGCTCGCAATCTTTCAGCTCGGGAGCCAGCGTCGCCACCATTTCGGTATAATTGGAGCTTTTGAACCGAGCAGCGATCACGAGCGCGGTACAGCCCGATTGATTGAGCGCGTACTCCAGCTCATGCAGGCGGTAAGCCGGATTAATGTTCACCAGGATTAAGCCAAGCTTGCTGGTAGCAAACTGGGTCACGCACCATTCCGCGCGGTTGGGGGACCAGATGCCGATGCGCTCCCCCTTCTTGAACCCCAGTCGTATCAGCCCCTTCGCGCAGGCATTGACCTGCTCCTGCAACTGGCGGTACGTCCACCGGACATGCTGCTGGCGCGCAATCAAGGCAGGCCGATCAGGATATTGCTCGGCTGTCTGATCGAACATATCGCCAATGGTCAGACCAAGTAACGGAATGTCGCTCGTTCCGCTGGTATAACTCCATTTTCGCCCCGCCTGGCCGGCGGACGCTTGAGATCCATTTCCTGCCATATCGCTCTCTCCTTGCTCAGGCTCCATCTGACCATGCAATGGATGTGTATAAAAATATTGTGGGAGCCTTTCTGCACTAAGAGTAACCAATGTCCACCTAAAAATCAAGGCAGCATATCTCTCCATGTGAGGAAACGGCGCTTGTAGGGGCTGTGCCTTGCGCCTGCCCTCTGCCCACCTCAATTGTTCCCGGTAGGGGCTGTGCCTTGCGCCTGCCCTACTAGTCGGGCTTTTCGATCAACTCCAACAACACCCCATTGGTACCCTTGGGATGGAGGAAGATGGCGCGGCCCTCGGCGGCGATGCGAGGTTCTTTATCTAGCACGGGAGCGCCTTTCTCCTGCATCTCTTGCAGGGCGGCATCAATATCATCGACTTCGAGGCAGATATGGTGCAGTCCTTCGCCGCGCTTCTCTAGAAACTTGACCAGGCTCGAATCGGGCGTGGTCGGCTCGATCAGCTCGATCTCGCTCCCGCCAGGCCCGCCCAGAGGGAGAAAAGCGATGCGCACCTGTTCGGAGGGAACATCTCTGATCTCGCCTGGCGTGATGCCCAGGGTATCACGATAGAAGGCCAGGGCCTGCTCAATATTGCGCACAATAATCGCCACATGATCTATTCGCCTGGGCATCGGGTTATCTCCTTATTGCATTCCCACTTGACAACTTCGCGTTTGATGTTACTCTTCTCCTCAAGAGAGATGGCGGGATCTGATAGCCAGTTCGACCCGCTTGAGGATACTGAAATTATTGCCTATTACTGCAATGGGCCAGGTGAAAGTCGGTCTGCTTCAGGTTATGTGGGACCTGAGCAAAGAGGCCGAGGCTGAGCTGAATTGAACTTGTCACCGTACGCAGAGCCATCAAGGCGCTGATACGCGTCTCCTCGTCGTAGTGCAACAATTCCGCCATCTGCTCAAATTCCGCCTGGGTCAATACTTCATAGGACAGATCGGGCTTGACCAGAATGCTCAGATCGAGATCAACATAGGCCACGCGATCAAATTGTATGGTAGCGGGTTGAATAATAGAAGCGTAGGTATGGATCAGCGCCTGTTCATTATAGAAGGCGCTCAGCATATACCAGCGTTGCGGCCAGAAAAATTGCAGGCAATTGGAGCGCAATGGACGCACGCCCGAGGCCCAGCGCATCGGCGTACCGGCGGGGAGCCAGACGCGCTGGGCGTTCGCTGTCTCTGCCCTTTGTTCATCCCCAAGTTGTCTCTCATGATCCAGTTTATATGCCAGCCACGACCCGCGTAGCGTTCCATCATAACTACGACTCTCCACCAGAAAGTCCTGCTGCATGATTGCACTCCCTTCATTAACCATCAACCATACTACGCAAATATGACGAAATCGTCAAGCAGAAAAGGTAAATAGTCCCACTCAATTTATCAATAAGCGAGTGAGACTACAATATTGCTCTTCATCGCTGAAGGATAGATATGATGTTAACGTTTAACACAGGATCACATCCTCAGCCCATTTTTAGCTCTTCCAATTTGTATGGTAGTCCATAGAACAAATGGCACAAAGGGATTGGCCTGTTCCAGTAAAAACCCCCATCTGAGCATAGTCACTCTTATACACTCATTACGTTTGAGAGTTACAGCCCGTTTCGTCTTCCATATATCTAATTACTGCAATTATGCTGTTTTTTCATCCAGAACGGCTCGCTAGCGAGCCGTTCTGGAGAGGGAGGTGCTGGCTGGGGCCGCGGCCCCAGCCAGCACCTCCCTCTCCTACAGCGACGTTCACAAGGATTGATCTCGCTCTTGTGCCAGCGATCCAGGGCCGAAGAGAGCATGATCGAGCAGATAGCTCAATCCTTGTGGACCTTGCTCTAGTGAACGCCGAAGGCGCGAGCAGTCAGAGCACGCACCGACTTTTGCGAAGTTTGAGAAGCCCTGTTTTGCTGGTACTAGACGGTTCCTTTTGCGACCGTTCTGTTGTAGAATGGGGGATATAAATCGCCTTCTAGCAACGATACAGAGAACAGCAGAGACAGAATAGTAATGCGTTGCCCCAATTGCCAGACTGTGAACCCTGCAAATGCGAAATTTTGTCTTGAGTGTGGGAATCGTCTCGTAGTTTGCCCGAATTGTGGCACAATCAACCTTCCTATCGCAAAGTTTTGCATCGAATGTGGAACCAACTTACAACTTAACAATACGGACGCTGTTTCCAGGCCCGTCATGCGGTCGCCTGAAGATAAAGCCGTTACGCAGCCGCTGCCGGAGTTTCTGCCGCCGCCTGAAGAAAGGCGCGTGGTCACGGTGATGTTTGCCGATATCACCGGTTCGACGCCATTAGCCGCGCACCTGGACCCGGAGGATATGCGGGCCATTTTGACGGGCTATTTCAATCTTATGACGGAACAGATACGGCGGCATGGCGGCACGGTCGAGAAGTATATCGGAGATGCGGTGATGGCCGTTTTTGGCGCGCCCATCACGCATGAGGACGACCCCGACCGCGCCATACGGGCCGCGCTCGATATGCAGACGGCGCTCACCCGCTTCAATGAGCACAGGCAATCCCTGGACCCGGACGCGACACGCCTGCAAATGCGCATTGGTATTAATACGGGCGAAGTCGCCATTCCCAGCAATGCCTCCCATCGCCGCCAGGATTTTCTTATCACCGGCGACGCCGTGAATGTGGCCGCTCGCTTGCAACAGGTCGCCACACCGGAAACGATCCTCGTTGGTGAGCGCACGTACTATTCAACGCGCGAGGTGTTCGATTTCCGCCCGATAGCGCCGCTCCACCTTAAAGGCAAATCTGAGCCAATCCCAGCCTATGTGGTGCTGGGGCTGCGCAGGCGAACGCAAGCCATTACGCAGCATCCACGCGGCATCACCGGACGGCAGGGGCCGCTAGTCGGACGCACCCTCGAACTGACGCTGATGCACGCCAGTTACGCCCGCGTCCAGGCCGAACGCCGCCCGCATCTGATCACCATTCTCGGCGCGCCCGGCATCGGCAAGTCTCGCCTGGTACGCGAATTTATTGCGCGCGAACAGGAACTCGTCAAAAGCGCGTCATCAGCCAACAACATTACCATGCCCAGGGTATTACAGGGACGCTGCCCACCTTATGGGGAAGGCATCACTTACTGGCCCCTGATCGAAATTCTGCGCTCCCTGCTGCAAGTGCAGGACGACGAAAGCAGCGAGACATTGCAGAAACGATTTATGATATTCGTCAAGGAGACGCTAGAGCGCGCCAGGCGTAACGAGCAGGCAGAGGAGATCGTCAGCGCCATTCTCCGCCGCATAGGTCGCAATCTGGACAATACCTCCTCAATCAGCGATGGGCAGGCGAGCAGGGCCTTGCTTGTACGAGAGCCGCAGTTGAACTCGCCCAAGACGAGCGCGAAGCAGGGAGCCACGCAGGGCGCGTTATTGCGCGCGTGGCGCGTGCTACTGGAATCTCTGGCGGAGCAACAGCCGCTGATCATCGTCATTGATGACCTCCAATGGGCCGATGAGGCTCTGCTCGACTTCCTGGAGTATCTGACCGAGCGTATCACGACGGCACCGATTCTCTTCCTGTGTCCCGCGCGTCCAGACTTCTTTGAGCGTCGCCGCGACTGGGGCGGTGGGAAACGCAACTTTACCACCATCGAACTGGAAGCCCTCTCGCGTGATGAGAGCAGCGAACTGGTTGATGCCCTTTTGAATAGCGATGACCTACCGGAAGTGCTGCGCAACACCATTTTGACGAAGGCCGAGGGCAATCCCTTCTTCGTTGAAGAGATTTTACGCATGTTTATCGACCAGGGCATCCTGGTATGCGAAGAGGACCATGAGCACGGGGTAGAATGCTGGCGCATTGGCTGGCAAAGCGAGGCCCTGCTGCGAGACTTGAACGCGCCGGGCGAGCCTGAGCATCTGGCCGATACGCTGCTCAATATGCACTACCTGCTCCCACTTCCGGTACCCGATACCATTCACGGTGTGCTTACCGCGCGCGTCGATCTACTCGGTCCGACGGAGAAGTTGGTGCTGCAACATGCCGCGATCATCGGGCGCACCTTCTGGCTCTCCGCCCTGCTTGAGTTGGCCTCCGACCTTGAACCTGAACTGGTCCTTGAGGCGCTGGCCTCGCTGATCCAGCGCGATTTCGTGATTGAAACAGAGAAACAGGCGCGCAGCCCGGTGGAGCAGGATCGCGCCTTCGCCTTCAAACATATTTTGATCCGTGACGTGGTGCATGGCAATATTCCCCGCATGCGTCGCACGCAGGAGCACGCGCGCCTCGCCCTCTGGATAGAGCAGAAAACCGCCACCAACCAGGAACTTTTTATCGAACTGCTAGCCTATCACTACCAGCAGGCTCTCACCAACTGGCCGAGCGGACTCTCTATGAGCGCCATCGAAATTCAGCACGCCCCCGCTTCAACCGCAGAGCCGCTTCGGCTGACACGGCCCGAGCTGCGGCATCGCGCAATCCACTATCTCACGCTAGCAGGTGATCAGGCATTACATAGCTACTATACTGTGCGCGCGATTCAGGCATATAACGACGCGCTGGAGATGCTGGGGGATAATGAGGCAGACCCCCACGAGCTGCATACCATGCATGAAAAGCTGGGTGATGCCTACATGCAGCGCGGCAGCCTGGATGATGCATGGCAGGAGTATCGCACTGCCCTGCGCCTGGCTGGCGAGGAAAAAGCAGTCTCAGATAACTTGCACTTGCTTTCGCTCTACGAGCGCATGGCCCTACCCGCCACGCGCTGGCTCAGCCTATTTGATACAACACCCGATCCGCAGGAGGTCCTCTCTTACATCGAGGCGGGGCTACAGCTTTCCGCATCCCTGCCAAACAGCCGCGAACGTGTCGCATTCCTGACCTATCAGGCATTCTGGTATACCAACCAGGTGGAGACTACTGACCCTGATCAGAAACGGGAACTGGTCGAAAAAGCCCTGGCGAGTGGGCAGGAAGCTCTACGCCTCGCGGAGGAGATCAATAACCCTCAGACGCTCTCAATGGCGCTCGACGCGCTCGGCTTCATCTACTGCGTGTATCACAAATATAACGACGTGAGCCAGGTGCAACAGCGCCGTTTGAAGCTGGAAAGCCAGATCAAGGACCGCTCTGAACTATGCGACCTCTACATCTCGCTGGGCAAGGCACACGAGCAGGTCTCCGACTATCCGACGGCTTTGATGTGGTTCGGGCGCGCCTGGAGCAGCGCGCAAATGATGGAAAGCCCCTCCATGCTGCTCGCCAGCCTCACCGGACGTATGCACACCTGGCGGCAATGGAACCGCTGGGATAACGCCACTGAGGTGGCGCAGGAGATATTACGCCTGATTGAACAATACCAACAGGACGAGAAGCGGCAGTTCTGGGCGCTGGAAACCCTGGCTACCATCGCCTATCGCAGAGGAGAGCAGGAACAGGGAGATCGATACGCGCGCCAGTGTAAACGTCTGATCGAGCAGTCGGACCAGCATACAAGTAACGAAGTCAGATCGGCGCTAGGAACAAAAATGCATGCCATCCATCTGGCGCACGAAGACTGGACGCGAGCCACGGCGGATTACAAAATGAAGCTACAAGCCAGCGAACCATTCCCTGCGCCGGAAGTGCTGGCCACGCTGGCCGAGCTGCTGGTAATGACGGGCGAAGATCCCGCTATGCAAGCCGATATATGTGAGCGCGCCATCACCCGGACCGAAGAAGCGGGGGCGCGCAAAAGCTTGATGATTGCATTACGTGCCCGGGGCCGCATGCATATGGAACAACAGAACTGGAAGCTGGCCGAAGACGACCTGCGCCAGGCGCTCCAGCGCAGCCAGGTCCTTGATCTCCCCTGGGAGCTCGCCAACACGCTCTACCAGCTCGGAATGTTTTACAAGCGCCTGGCTGATAGCTCCGACCAGAACGGCCAGAACCGGCGCAACGCCAACCTGAGCCGCGCCCGTTACCACTTCGAGCAGGCGCTAGGCTTCTTTGAGGCGCTCAAAGCCGTTCCCAGCGCCCAGCGCGTTCGCCTCGCCCTCATCCAGGACACAACCACACGCGTTTAGCAGTACCCCCTTTTTTCTCCAGATCCTGACAGGGGTTGGCAGGGATTGGCTGCTACTATCGGAGATAGAAAACAGCCATATGCTTGCTAATCACCTATCATTAGAAAGGACAGCTTCCTTATGCAAGAAGCCTTGCTCAACCACTATCGCTCTTTCAGTCCCTTTACCTTCCCCGGTCCCTACCAGGAACGCTTACAACGCGATCTCCCCGCCGATATCGCGGAGGCGGGCCGTCTCTTGAAGCGACAAATCATCCATAAGATGACGCTCTATAGCGGGCGCAAAGGCTCTCGCGTTAATCCCGCCTATGGCGATATGGACAAAGTACCCTGGTATCGTCAAGGGGAGGATGATTACTTCCCGACTGTCGCTGCCATGCTCGCCGAACTCTATCGTCGAGACCCGCGTGGCTTTGTTCCCGACCGGACCGAAGAGCATAAACTTATCCTTACCTGCCGTTTTGTTGCCATTCTCATGGCCTCAATCTTGAAATCAAGAGGCATTGCCGCTCGCGTTCGTGCTGGCTATGCCCCTTATATTCCTTCTGACCACTCCGAACGCCTACCGCATTCATGGCCCCACCTACCTGGATGAGCTTGGTGCTCAAGTTCTCTGCGATTTTCATTGCCTGATGAATAACGAGATTCCCTATACATACTATCCAGTGTTTGTAGCCTCTGATTTCGACGGCAGCAACGAACAAAAACTGCAAGAACTCGATGCCTTCGCGCGTCTTTTACAGCATCCTGACGAGAACTTTGCCCAACTCAAGACCATCTGGGAGACCAATCACGATTTTCGCCTCCTCAGGGGTCCGCTTGTCTAGTCACCGGTTGCTTGAGACGGAATCATCGTTGCATCTCCCACAACGATGGGGCGTGCCAGAGCTGGGTAGAATCCCAGATGCCGCCCATATCGGGAGGGAGGGCGGAGATGTGGATCTGGGCAAGGTTGGCGTGTGCCTCTTGCAGACGTGTGCGCATACTTTTGAGGGCGAGCAGGGGAGTATTGTTGGTGCGGCTGAGGTGAGAGAGCCAGAGCCAGCGAACGCTATCAGGGCGCCAGACACGCAACACGGCCTCTGCGGCCTGGTCGTTGGAGAGATGGCCGGTGGCGCTGAGGATACGACGCTTTAGCACCTCGGGATAGGGACCGCGCAAAAGGCGCTCGCGATCATGATTTGACTCCAGAACGAGCAGATCGGCATGATGCATCATTGCCAGCATCGCGGGCGTCACCTCGCCGCTATCAATCGCCACGCATACGCGGCAGCCGCCAGCCCTTAGCAGATAGCCACAGGGAGCAACAGCGTCATGCGAGACGGGAAAAGATGTCACTTCGATATCACCTATCACACGCTGCGAACCAACTTCTAATGATAGCGCCAGATCCTCAGCCACCGGACCGATCTCCATATCATCAATAGCTGGAGTCAGTTTGCCCGAATCTGTACGTGTCATGCCGGAGGAGAGATATTCTTCAAAGGCTTTATAGGTACGAGGATCAGCAATTGCGGGTATGGCATATCGTTTCATCAGCAACGGCAGGCCCTGGATGTGATCGCTATGTTCATGGGTAAGCAGGACGCCGTGTAATTGAGAGGGATGAACGCCTACCAGACGCAATCGCTCGGTGAGAACGCGGCCACTCAGGCCAGCGTCAATCAGCAGTCTTGTCCGTCCCTGGGGTCCCGCCTCGACCAGCAACGCATTGCCGCTGCTGCCACTCCCTAATGACACCACACGCATGATAATGATACCTATAATCCCAATAAACTTTGCGCATTCTTGCCCAGGATCATCTCTACCGCCTCAGCAGCCAGGCCCGCCTGCCTGATATGATCGATGATCCGCTGCTGGCGTATCAGGCCGTAATCGCTGGCGAAAAGGATGCGCTCCGCCCCGATCAGTTGGGTCACCATCGGAAAAATAGCGTCGCGGTACAGATAAATAGTCGCAGCCGTATCATACCACACATTGGCGGTGATGCGCTGAACTTCTGGCATCAAATGATAAAAAGGTAGTCCTCCACCCCAGTGGGCCGCGATAAAACGGATATCAGGGAAGGCGGTGAGGAAAGCGACGATATCCTGGAGGGAGACATCGCCTTTGCCAGGATAGAGATGGCCGACTGGTTCGCTGCAATGAGAGAGCACGAGCATTTGATAGTGCCGGGCAATCTCCATCAATGGTGTAAGAAGCTGGATATCGCTCAGCCGATACCCCTGACCGTGCGGCATCAGCTCGCCCAGGCCAATCATGCCAGCTTCCGCGCAACGCTCCAACTCGCGTACGGCCTCCGCGCCCGCCGTAGGCTGGAGCACCGCCATACCATAGAGGCGCTTCGGATAGCGGCGCATGGCATCGATCACGTAGCTATTCGTCTCTTTGATCAGATCATGGTTAGTCCAGCCGAAGGAGAAGGTCACGGCAGCATCGACGCCCGAGGCATCCATTTCCGCAATAAGATCTTCGGCGGTAGCCATATGAGCGCGAGGATTAGCGTACAGGGAGTTAAACCAGAGGTCAAGTTTGCAATATTGCTCCCGCCGCTCACAGATAGAGGGAGGGAAGATATGGGTATGAAAATCAATGAGCATAGCAGCACACCCGGTAATGAAAAAAATGGCCTGCCTTCGTAAAGGCAAACCATTTCATTCTCCTTATTAAACGAACCGAAAAGAGTAGGACCTCAATTTTGCCGAGCCTGCCACCCTCGCAGAGAGACCAGACGTCGTTTGCACCCATCCGCCTTCGCAGGTAGATTGGCACCTCACCTCAAAGATACTTCCTCATGCATGAAAACAAGCCGTACGATCATTAGGGCGGCTTAGCTGCACCTGTTACCAGGTGTCCACCTGCCGTCTATCTACCAGGTCTTCTGCCTGGGATCTTGCTCTCACCAACGGAGAGGGGAAGAGTCATCTTGGGTGCGGCTTC
>DASRHT010000002.1:0-16286 GCA_035650355.1 Ktedonobacteraceae bacterium | reverse complement strand
GGGCAAGCGATCATTCCGACCGAAGGCAGTGATTGCTTCGGCAAACCGCTGCTCGCTTGTTCCAATCCCTCACTCGGGCAAGCGATCATTCCGACTCCATTTCAATCGATTGGCGGCCAGAGCCACCCAAAGCGTTCCAATCCCTCACTCGGGCAAGCGATCATTCCGACCCGCGCACGCACGACCTGCGGTGTGGTTCCACAGATGTTCCAATCCCTCACTCGGGCAAGCGATCATTCCGACTTCGAGAGTGGGCGTGCGCCCCTGTTCACGCTGAAGTTCCAATCCCTCACTCGGGCAAGCGATCATTCCGACGGTAGCCACGCGAGTACTCTAGATCGCCCCTCCTATGTTCCAATCCCTCACTCGGGCAAGCGATCATTCCGACGCAGGTTATTGAACACGGAAGCCACGGTGCTGCCAAGTTCCAATCCCTCACTCGGGCAAGCGATCATTCCGACGCCACATTCGCAGGGCATAATCAGACCGAATGATGGCTGTTCCAATCCCTCACTCGGGCAAGCGATCATTCCGACGAGCGCCCGCATGGAGAGCCACGGCGCATCTTTGCCGCGTTCCAATCCCTCACTCGGGCAAGCGATCATTCCGACCTCTGGCGCAATATTGTTCGCCCGAAATTCCTCACGGTTCCAATCCCTCACTCGGGCAAGCGATCATTCCGACGACGTCACAAGAGAGGGGACGCTTGAGTGGTTTAGGGAGTTCCAATCCCTCACTCGGGCAAGCGATCATTCCGACGCCGTCAATCGCGTCGAATGGTTGGTGCTGGATGAGCTGTTCCAATCCCTCACTCGGGCAAGCGATCATTCCGACAACCGCAAGTAACGCACGTTACGCTGTTACTTGCGGGTGTTCCAATCCCTCACTCGGGCAAGCGATCATTCCGACCGCACTTTTTCAGTTTGCGATCCTGGTACTTGCAGTGTTCCAATCCCTCACTCGGGCAAGCGATCATTCCGACGATGGCAATTTTTAGGGTGCAGAAATTGGTTTGGCTGTTCCAATCCCTCACTCGGGCAAGCGATCATTCCGACAGAAGGCACCTCCACAGGAGCCGAAAACGTACTGGGGTTCCAATCCCTCACTCGGGCAAGCGATCATTCCGACCAGGGGACGCTGCTGGGTTCGATTAGTTCCAGCACGGTTCCAATCCCTCACTCGGGCAAGCGATCATTCCGACCTCCCGTTCAACCCATTTGATTGCAAATGGGTGATGTTCCAATCCCTCACTCGGGCAAGCGATCATTCCGACTCCTTCGCCCAGGTCGTGGATGACTTTGCCGTAAAGGTTCCAATCCCTCACTCGGGCAAGCGATCATTCCGACCTCCCGTTCAACCCATTTGATTGCAAATGGGTGATGTTCCAATCCCTCACTCGGGCAAGCGATCATTCCGACGATTTGGCAACGAACAGGCGCTTGCGCATCCTGTGGGGTTCCAATCCCTCACTCGGGCAAGCGATCATTCCGACCCTCGGCGCGCAGTTGCTGTTCCAATGGGGTGAGCTTGTTCCAATCCCTCACTCGGGCAAGCGATCATTCCGACTTAAAGGGGGTACCAATGATCATAATGGACGATTTCTTGTTCCAATCCCTCACTCGGGCAAGCGATCATTCCGACTCAAACATGCCATGCTCGCCCTGCCTGCGTACAGTGTTCCAATCCCTCACTCGGGCAAGCGATCATTCCGACTATGCGCCCACAAGGAGGAAAATAAGATGGAAAAGCGTTCCAATCCCTCACTCGGGCAAGCGATCATTCCGACCGCGTATCTGCCGACCACGGGCCGATGACCGACATGCAGTTCCAATCCCTCACTCGGGCAAGCGATCATTCCGACATAAGGCAAGCGTCAGCTTCGCCGATGACAACCCAAGTTCCAATCCCTCACTCGGGCAAGCGATCATTCCGACCAAAGGAAGCTCTCTTGATACCATACGCGGATCTCATGTTCCAATCCCTCACTCGGGCAAGCGATCATTCCGACGCAAGTACACCACATCACAAGTACAAGAACTGCATGGTTCCAATCCCTCACTCGGGCAAGCGATCATTCCGACGTATCACGGCCTGTTAAACCATTCAACAGACTGTTGTTCCAATCCCTCACTCGGGCAAGCGATCATTCCGACGACGGCGGGCAGACGGCGGGCAGCTCGTGGCTTTGTTCCAATCCCTCACTCGGGCAAGCGATCATTCCGACTGCTATAGTTGCAGTATAGCATAGGAGGCGGGAAAAGGCTAGCTTTTGCGAGAGGGTACTGTTTTGGGGCATTTTGGATAGGTGCAAAACGGGCGGTTCGGGCAGGGATACGCTTCGGGAGGCTTGCAGAGCGGCGCGAGAGGCTACGCTCAGAAGATCTGTCGCACCTGCCTCTCGCGGCTAGGATAGCTTCGCTCAAGTAAGATCTCCTATAATCCCCACACCTTCGCATCCGTAAAGGCGATATCGGTGGTTTTGCCGGTGTCGTAGACGATCATGCCAATCTGTCCATGATTATATGCTGTATCATGGACGCTGGCAAGCTGCTGATTGTTGACGAAGAGCTGGATGGTGTCACCCCGGGCGGTGACGCCGATCTGGTTTGCCTGACCATAACCGCTATGGAATGAGACGGCGGAGCCGGTTTTCAGGCCGCTCGGGTTCGTGCCACTGCTGTATGCTAGCAGGGCGTAAGAGCCGGTCTGGTCGAAGACGAAGGCGTAAAACTTATTATTGGCGTCGTCGCCCCTGAACGTAATGCCACCTATATCGCCTTTGATGATGTTCAGCGTGACCTGGAAGGTAAAATTGCTGAAATTGCTCTGTGGGGCCGGACAGGTGTCGAAGGCTTTGTTCTTCGTCTCGGTCACATGATAGGCTCCGTTGCTGAAGGCGCAGTTCGCGCTGGTTGTCCAGCCTCGTCCATGATTCGCGTCGGTGAGCGCATCGTTCAGTATGAGCTTGTCGCTAAATGGATAGTTTGTAGCGATAGAGGTTGCCTGCGCCTCTGCTATGGCTGTCTGTCTTTGCGCCACCGCTGTACGTGCCACGGCTGTGTTCTGTGCCTCTGCGGTGGCGAATGCGTGGCTGTTCGCTATTTGCGCGTTGCGGATTGGCCCCAGAATGAGAGCTACGACGCTGATCAACAATACTATGATGCCCAGCGCGATCAGCCCGCTTCTCCTCTTCGCAGGCTTTTGCTGATCAGGTTTCACTTTGTTTTTATTGTCATCCGGTAGTAATGACGACGAGACGTAGGGATGAGTTTGCGCGTCAGAGGATGAGGAAGTATATGGATAATCAGGAGGCGGCGTAACGGGATTTTGCCTGCGCGTATTTGAGCTACGTACCTCGGTTTCAGCGTTTAGCTGCCTATCTGAAGCATTATATTTTCTTACATCATATGGATTATTCTCAAAACTCATGCTGCTTTACTCCTTGATTACAACCTAAACAAATTTTTCCAATGAGGCATCATCATAACATAATAGGCAATAGATATCTAAGTCAACCAATTGACGGGGTGTCCGTCATGTTGTTGCACTGCCGCCTGCGGCGGCGGGGAAAGGGAAGAATCGGGGGCACAGCCCCCGCGCCCCCAGTCAAGGAGCAATGCCCCTTGCATCGACGCCGGAACGCGAGCAACATAGAGAGAATCCAGGCCCGCGCCCCCAGTCAAGGAGCAATGCCCCTTGCATCTACTCGCACAAGCACTCCATCAGACGAATCCGCGTTCCCGCGCCCCCAGTCAAGGAGCAATGCCCCTTGCATCCCCGTTGTGCAAAACTTTGACGCCCACCCCAATTGCTGGTAGGGCTGAAGCGCGGCGATCCTTACGACCAGGCACAATTCCATATGGACATATAGAGATTTATAACACTCTTGTGTTAAGATAAAAAAAACAGCTAAGCTGAATAATTGCTAAAGAGGTTCAAGAGGAGAACACCACGATGACGCAATCTGAAGCGCCTCCAGCTACATTGTCTACGACCAGTTCCCACATAGCATCGCTACAAGGACTATACGACCGGGCAGAGCGACGACTGCGCCGTATTAGCGCCTGGCTGATCTTATTCTTCCTCTTGCAAGGGGAACTGGGAGCCGTATGGGATCGGGAATGGCACGCCTACGTTGGGCGCGACCAGTTCTGGACGCCACCACATACATTGATTTATTCCTGCGTCTCTGGAGCAGGGCTGGTCGCTTTAATGGTCGTCTTGCTTGACACCATACGCTACCGGCGCGGCAGGCCAGGAGTGAATGACGCTTCGACTTTTCGCGTCTTTGGGCTGTTCCACGCGCCGCTGGGCTACATCATCACCGGCTTTGGCGCGTTGCTGGCGCTCATCTCGGCCCCGCTCGATAACTACTGGCACGAACTCTATGGAATCGATATTGCTCTATGGGCGCCTTTCCATATGATGGGCGTTACTGGCGGCGTGATAGGGATATTGGGGATCATCTATATCTTCGCCTCAGAAGCCGCTATTGAGCGCAAAGAAGGCACTGCCAGGCGGCGCATTCTGGGCTTTAGCTGGCTTGAGCTGGGCGCGTTGATGACCATTGCTTCGCTGATGAACTTCACCCTGACTGGCTTCTTGCAGTTTCCATTGTTTAGTATCGGGCCGCTGCACATCTCGACCTATCCATTGCCGCTGGCGGTGGCGGGCGCATTCTGTTTTATCGGCGCGATTCGGCTGACGGGGCGATGGGGCGTTTCGACGCTGCTAGTGCTATTCTTGCTGCTGCACACGCTGATCACTGAACTTTTTATCCCCTGGGCGATTCGTACGGCGGTGGCGCAGCAGGATCTCCAGTATCGCGTTCCGGGTCAGATTCCGTACTTTAGCCTGGCTTATGCGTTGCTGCCCCTGCTCTTCCTGGTCTCGGCGCTCATGCTGGATGGCATGGCCTACAGGAAAGCGAAGCGGGGCGAGAACCTCTATGGCTCGATGCGGCGCACGTCGCTGCTCTGCTCGCTGGCGCTGCTGCCGGCCATGCTGATCGCGCCTTTTATTCTCCAGTATTATTCACCATTCGCCTTCGTCTTTCTGCCGGAGCCAGGCGTTGGTATCGCGCCTGCCATCATCCTGACGGCAATCTTGATTGCTATCTCCAGCGCATTGCTTGCCGGAGCTTTTGGTGGCGTGCTGGGAGTTGAATTTGGCGATATCTGGCACTGGAATGTACGATAGATAGTTTCAGTATCCTCAAGCGGGTCGAAATAGCCACGCGCTCCCTCGCCACCTTTGAGGAACAAGATGCATGTTATACCTGAAGATGTCAAGCGAAAATGCACTAGAGGTTAGCTGGAAATAGAGAGATTGTTTTATGGATAAAACTCGCAGGGCTGCGCTTGTTTTCGTTACTCTCACGCTTTTCTTCACGTTGTTTATGTTCTTCTCGGGCGTTGCCAGGGCGCAGAGCGGGCCGGTGCAGACGCAGACGCTCGCGGCAGGCCCCTATGTGATTGATGTCAACCTCTATCAGAGCCAGCCCTTTACCGATACGCCTTTGCAGATGACGGTGGTCCCGCACGACTCGACGCTGCACTTGCAGGGCCGTATTATTGCCGATCCCGGGCTGGGCACCGATGCGGTAGAGTTACACTCGCCGCTCTCGCCCATCGCCGCGAACTCCACGACTTTGCGGGGAGCTATCAGCATGCCGGTGCAGGGCGCGTGGCAGATTGGCATTGCCCTTGATGGGCCGCGCGGCTCCGGCACGGCACACTTTCCGGTCACGGTCGCGGCCCCCGGCGCTATTCCGGTCTGGCTCGGCTGGCTGATTGGTCTTACGCCGCTATTGGGCGTGGCGTGGTGGCTCTGGCGACAGCACCGCTATCGCCGCACGCTGGTGGCGGCGTAAGCAGCCCTTGCAGGGAAATAGAGGGCTTTACCTCTGCTCTAGTCTCGCAACCAACGTTGCCAGGATAGTGCGTACCTCTCCAACGTTGGCTTGAAGATCTGCCAGCGCTCCATAGACATGCTCGAAGCGGCTATCAACGCTTTCCGAAAACTGCGTGAGCCGGTTGTCAAGCCGCGTGAAGCGGCTATCAACGCTTTCGGAAAGCTGCGTGAAGCGGTCATCAATCTGCGTGAAGCGGTTATCAATTTGCGTGAAGCGGTCATCAATCTGCGTGAAGCGATCATCAATTTGCGTGAAGCGGTTATCAACTTGCTTGAAGCGGTCATCAACGCTTTCGGATAGCTGCTTGATATCCTCTTTCGTTGCCATTGTGGCCGTGATTTCCTGCAATCGGTCTTTAACTTCTCCAAAGCTGACACAGAGCGACAGAGTTATCCGCTCTTGTGCCTCTACCCTTCCACGTAACTGTCTTAGTTCTGCACTCATGTTTGCTTCCTTGTCTTCCATGCGTTATTTCACCCAATTCAGTAAAAATGGTTTATCGCTTAGAAGGGAACATGGTGATACCACCCCAGAAGTCCCTACCATCAGCTTTCGTATACTATACGGTCCACAGCGGCCTGTCAAGGGGTTGCCCCGATCCCGCGCGATGGCACGCCATTCGTACCATTCATACCTCGTTGATACCGGCTGCTTCCAGGGGAGGTATGAGGTACCAACCCGCTCCATAGGCCGATCTACCCCTCTTCATACCATTCATATCTCCTGGGGGTATATGTAGGCAATCAATTGCCCACGATAGAATCGAGTCCCTACGGTTCTCGCATGGCGGCGACTTTGCGGGTCGTCTCCGAGAAGTACTCGATGGAGTAGGGATTGCTCATGGCGTCGGTGCTGATCGCCTTCTCCATTGGGATGCCCATGAGCAGCTTCTTTACGGGCACCTCGAGCTTCTTGCCGCTCAGGGTACGGGGCACTTCGGGGATCGCTACAATCTCGTCGGGGACGTGGTGCGGCGAGATGTTGGTGCGCAATCCTTCGCGAATCCTCGCTTTGAGTGCATCCGTCAGCTCCATGCCGGGACGAAGCACGACGAAGAGCGGCATATAATATTGCCCGTGTGGCAGCTCGACTCCCACGATTAAACTATCCAGCACCTCGGGTATCCCCTCAACCACGCGGTAAATCTCGCTGCTGCCCATCCTGATGCCCTTGCGGTTAATGGTCGAGTCGGAGCGACCGTAAATTACCGCGCTGCCCCTGGGCGTGATTCTAATCCAATCGCCGTGACGCCAGATGCCGGGGAACATGCTAAAATAGCTCTCGCTGTAGCGTTTGTTACCCGCGTCATTCCAGAAAAAAAGCGGCATTGAGGGCATTGGCCTGGTAATTACCAGTTCCCCAACCTCGTCGATGAGCGGCTTCCCATTGTCATCAAACGCCTCAACCTTCGCTCCCAGGGTGCGGCACTGCAATTCACCCGCGTAAACGGGCAGCAGGACCGAGCCGGCGACGAAGGCGGAGCAGACGTCCGTGCCGCCACTAATCGAGGCCAGCCAGAGATCCTTTTTAACATGCTCGTAAATCCAGTGAAAGCCTTCCGGCGGCAGGGGCGAGCCGGTAGAGCCGAGGCCGCGTAGGTTATCTAGATTGTAGGTTTTGCCTGGTTCGATCTCCGCCTTCATACAACTGGCGATATAGCCCGCGCTCGTGCCGAAGAAGGTCATGCGCGTATCTTGAGCGAATTGCCAGAGCGCGTTGATATCGGGATAGGCGGGGCTGCCATCGTAGAGCAGCACGATGGTTTTGATGAGCAGGCCGCCGATGAGGAAGTTCCACATCATCCAGCCGGTGGTCGTGAACCAGAAGAACCGGTCGCCCGGCTTGAGGTTCATATCCAGCGTCAGATTTTTCAGGTGCTCCAGCAGGATGCCTCCGTGTCCCTGCACAATCGCTTTGGGCAGTCCCGTTGTGCCGGAAGAATAGAGCACCCAGAGGGGATGGTCGAAGGGTACCTGCTCAAAGCTGATTGCACTCTCGTGAGCGAGCGCATCCTCCCAGGCGACGATATTGGCAAGCTCGCCCGGATCATGTGTTCCGCTGCGATAGGGGATCAGCACCGTTTTTTGCAGCGTGGGCAGCGATTTTTGCAGATCGGCTATCACCGGACGACGATCAAAGACCTTGCCGCCGTATTGATAGCCATCCACGGCAAAAAGCACTTTGGGCTCGATCTGTTTAAAGCGGTCGATCACGCTGCTGGTGCCAAAATCGGGCGAGCAGCTTGACCAGATCGCGCCCATACTGGCGCAGGCGAGGAAGGCAATCACGGTTTCAGGAATATTTGGCATATAGGCCACCACGCGATCCCCACGTTGTACGCCCATAGCTCGCAGCGCATGAGCAACCGAGCCCACACGCCGACGCAGCTCGCTCCACGACATCTCAACAAGGGGATGGCGCTCGGAGCGGAGCCTTGAAATTCCGAGGGACAACGCTGCTGACGCGCTAGCTTCGCTCAGTCGCTCGGAGCAGAAGAGCAACGCGGGCTGATCGGTCGAAGCGTTTCTGAAGACGTGTTCCGCGTAATTGAGCGTCGCGCCAGGGAACCAGGAGATGCCCGGCATGCTGTCCCCTGTCAGCACAGCAGTATAGGGCTGCGAGGATTGGATCTGGAAGTATTGCCAGATCGAGGTCCAGAAATCTTCGAGCCTGTTGACCGACCACTCCCACAACTCTTCTCGCGTCTGGAAATGCAGGCCCTTTTCCCGTGCGAGCCACTGCATATAATGGGTCACATTCGCATCCCGTTTGAGTTCTTCCGACGGTTCCCAGAGCGGGCGTTCGTTGCCAAATGGTGTTGCCATAACCTTCCCCCTTTCGCGTATGATAGATGTAGGGGCAATCCCTTGCGGTTGCCCTCGCCCAATCAGGATAGATGTAGGGGCAATCCCTTGCGGTTGCCCTCGCCCAGGCCCAGGATCAGGGCAACCGCAAGGGATTGCCCCTACAGGTGTTGCGGCCACCGCGTATGATAGTCCGTGACGCGCTCGAAAGCGTCAGCCACGCGCAAAATCACATCTTCGGCAAACGGCTTGCCCAGGAGCTGCAGACCAACGGGCAGGTTGTTGCTGAACCCGCCGGGGATAGAGACGCCGCAGATGCCCGCCAGGTTCGCCGGAATGGTAAACACGTCTTGCAGATACATCTGATACGGGTCCGATATTTCCCCGATTTTAAAGGCGACCGTGGGCGAGGCTGGACTGACCAGCGCATCGACCTGCTCGAATGCCTTCTCAAAATCGCCTGCGATCAGCGTACGAATCTTCTCAGCTCGTTTATAGTAGGCATCGTAGTAGCCGGCAGAGAGCGCGTAGGTGCCGAGCATGATACGGCGTTTAACTTCGGCGCCAAAGCCGTACTGGCGCGTTTTCTCCATCGCCTCCCACATGTCATTGGTGTCGCGATAGGAATAGCCGTACTTGACGCCATCGTAGCGGGCAAGGTTCGCGCTGGCTTCTGCTGGCGCGATGATATAATAGGCAGCCACGCCGTACTTTGTATGCGGCAGAGAGACGTCGCTGATCTCCGCGCCCAGCTCGCGCAGGCACTCGATAGCCTGGCGCACAGCCGTGACCACGCCGGAGTCCATACCCTCCACCCAGTATTCTTCCGGTACGCCGATGCGCATCCCCTTGATGCTGCCGCTCAGGGCCGAGATATAGTCCTGCGGCTGCATGGGCGAACAGGTGGAATCGAGCGGGTCCGGTCCTGCAATGGGCTGTAGCAGCAGCGCGGTATCGTACGCATTGCGCGCAAATGGGCCGATCTGGTCAAGCGACGAGGCGAAGGCGATTAGGCCGAAGCGCGAGACGCGCCCATAGGTCGGCTTCATGCCCACGACGTTGCAGAGCGCGCCGGGTTGGCGAATCGAGCCGCCGGTATCGCTGCCATAAGCACCCATCGCCATGCCAGCCGCCACCGCCGCCGCCGAGCCGCCGCTGCTCCCACCGGGGGCACGTTCAAGATCCCAGGGATTGTGCGTGGGATAGAAGGCCGAGTGCTCGGTTGATGAGCCCATCGCGAACTCGTCCATGTTCGTCTTGCCCACCATCACAATGCCCGCCTCGTTGAGCCGCTTCATCACAGTTGCGTCATAGGGCGGGATGAAGTTCTCCAGCATGCGAGAACTGCACGTCGTTCTGATCCCTTTGGTGCTGATCAGATCTTTGATGGCGATAGGGATGCCGGTCAGAGGCGTGAGATTCTCGCCATTGGCAAAGCGCCGGTCGGCCTCTTTCGCCTGTTGCAGCGCCACATCATCAGTGACCAGGGTGAAAGCTTTAACCTTTGACTCGACTGCTCGAATGCGGTCAAGGTGGGCCTGGGTTAACTCGACCGAAGAGACCTTGCGCGCTCGCAGTAATGCTCCTGCTTCGCGAATAGAGAGCTTATAAAGTTCTGTCATCTGTTACTCCCCTTCCAATACCGCATTGACCTTCAGATAGTTATCTTCCTGGTCGGGAGCATTGGCCAGCAGCACTTCGGGCGGGTACGATGGCCGGGGGATGTCCGCGCGCGTGACATTAGTGAGGCGCGACGCGTGCGCCGTTGGAGAGACGCCGCTGATATCGGCCTCTTGCAGGATCGCTATATGCCCCAGAATGGCCGAGAGCTGGTCTCTAAAGGTTTCGATCTCTTCTTCGCTCATGCCTAACCTGGCGAGCTTGGCTACATTTTCTACTGTCTCACGATCAATCATGTTGCGTCCTCTTCTCTATTTACCAGCGGACATGAAATCCGCTTAAATGCTCGGTCGGCTCTCTCCATGTCACCCGGACCTCTGCCACGTCGGCTGCTGCGGGTCCCTGTCGTAGTTGCGCGAGAAGGCGTTCGAGAGCGGGCCGCATCCCTTGCGCGACCACCTCGACGTCGCCATTGCTGTTATTGCGTGTCCACCCGCGCAGTCCGAGGGTCAGGGCTTTGCGCACGACGAAATCACGGAACCCCACACCCTGCACAAATCCGCGAACGATTGCCTGCAACTCTTCTCTGCTCTGTGTATCGTTCTGGCTCATGGCTATCATCATAGCATAGACTGGCCTGGTAGCATAGACCCGATTTGCCGATGCGTAAACACCCGCAGTGGTGATATGATATAGGTAGGAATTCAGCGAGATTTCAGGCATTGCTGATAGTCTCGGAGAATTGGTTGTGATAAAAGTGTATCTAATAGCGTAAATTCTAGAGATAGCAAGAAGGTTCAGGACACTTGCGACTTGCACAGCGTGTACCAGCACCTCTTGTATATTCGTTATTATATGAGATACACTATCGTATACTTAACAACTAGAGCCATATCGATAGTAAGCCTCAATTCTACCTTATTGGGGAGATAAGCATGCAGTCAGTACAAGACCTGGCAACCGCTGTACAACGCGTTGTCGCCAATGTCGAACGGGTCATCGTCGGGAAGGCCGAACCGGTCGCTTTTAGCTTGATTGCCGTCATCTGTCATGGGCATGTACTGATCGAAGATGTGCCCGGCGTTGGCAAAACTGTCCTCACCAAAGCGATTGCGCGCTCCATCGGGTGTACCTTTAAACGTATCCAGTTCACCCCTGACCTTTTACCAAGCGACGTGACAGGCGTCTCTGTATATAATCAAAAGACGGGGAATTTCGAATTTCGACCTGGCCCTGTGATGTCGCAGATCGTGTTATCTGATGAAATTAACCGCGCTACCCCAAAAACCCAGTCGGCTCTGCTGGAAGCGATGGAAGAGGGCCAGGTCACAGTTGATGGCGTGACCTACCATTTGCCGGAACCCTTCATGGTCATGGCAACGCAGAACCCCATTGAGTACGAAGGAACGTTTCCTCTGCCAGAAGCTCAGCTTGACCGCTTTATGATGAATATTAAGCTGGGCTATCCCCTGCCGACTGATGAAATGAACATCCTGGATAGCCATCAACACCATCATCCCCTCGAAGATCTGACGCAGATTATGACCGCCGAAGAGCTGGTTCATATCCAGCACCAGGTGCGCACGATTCATGTTGATCCATCCATTCGGGAATATATCGTAGCCATTGCCAATGCGACTCGCACCCACCAGAATATCTACCTGGGTGTAAGCCCGCGTGGCTCGCTGGCGCTTTTCCGTGCATCCCAGGCTCTGGCAGCCATGCGCGGGCGCGGCTATGTCATACCGGATGACGTGAAATTATTGACCAAACCCACGCTGGCTCATCGCATCATTGTCACGCCCGCCGCGCGCGTCCGTTCGATCTCCTCCACGGCTATCCTGGACGAGATTTTACAAAGCGTTCCTGTGCCGAATGCCTGGGTGGGTGGCGTTGGAAAGGGGCGCTAGCTTATGCGGCCCTGGCAAGCTATTTTACTCATTACGATAGCATTCTTTCTCGCCATCAGTAGCGGCTGGAAGGCGTTCTATGTGCCCGCTTATGTTTTGCTGATCCTGTTCGTTCTCTCCTGGTTGTGGGCGCGTTACAGCCTGCGCAAATTAGTTTTCCGGCGCACCGCCGTCAGTGGGCGCGTCCAGGTGGGCGAGACGTTTGATGAGCGTCTGATGTTGGATAATCTCAGCGTAATGCCAAAATTGTGGGTGCAGGTTGCTGATGGTTCGACTCTGCCAGGGCACCGTGCCGGCTATGTCGCGAGCCTGGGAGGCCGCAAACGGGCGATGTGGCGCGCTCGCAGCATCTGCAAGCAGCGCGGACGCTTTCAGCTCGGCCCTGTGAGCGCGACCAGCGGCGATCCCTTCGGGCTGTTCCGCAAACGCATTGCTTTGACCCCATCAAAAGAAATTCTGGTTCTGCCCCATGTGCTACCAATTACGCGCTTCGCGCTCTTTACTGGCGGCCTGCCCGGCAGAGGGCGCAGCTCGCAACGAGCTTTGCAGACAACAACCAACGCCACAACCATTCGCGAATACATGTCGGGGGATGCGCTCAGCCGTATTCACTGGCGGTCGAGCGCCCACTTTAATAAACTGATGGTCAAAGAATTCGATCTGGACCCGGCGGTGGACGCATGGATATTTCTGGACCTCAGCGAGGATATGCAGGCAGGCGAGGGCGAGCATTCGACCGAAGAATATGGGGTCACTATTGCCGCGACGGTTGCTACCTATCTCCTGCGCCAGGACCTCTCGGTGGGGCTGATTGTCAATGGAGGCCATCGGGAAATCCTTTCGCTGGATCGTGGCGACCGGCAAATCGAGCGCGTGCTTGAGCTGTTAGCCGTCGTTACGGCTGGCCCTGGCCCTTCTCTGAAAGAAGCCCTGGCGCTTGATGCTTTTCACCTGGGGCGCAATACCGTTGCTATCGTGATTACGCCCTCAAATTCTCGTGATTGGCACGAAGGATTGCGCCACCTGCAACGGCGTGGAGCGCAGGTCGCAGTGGTGGGAATGGATGCGACATCGTTCGATAATGCTCCGGCTGATGAAGATACACTGGCCTTATTGGAAGGCGCTGGTATACCCGTAATGCGTGTTAAATGTGGTGATCCATTGGCACAGGTGCTGGAAAGTGGCCCTGATGTTCGTTTTACCAAACGGAGGTAATAACCATGCGCGATGCTGCAATTGAACGCCTCTCAAAAATTATCTCCGATGCTCCTCAAGACTCCAATCGGGGAAGAGGATTGCAATCTCAGAGACCGCCATTTGAATTTCATCTCGGCCTGGCGGAAGGATGGTTCTCGTTATTCTTGCTGGCTGCGGTCGTCTATAGTACGATCTGGAGCGTGCAGGTGGTTCGCTGGGTCGATCATCTCGATATCCTTTCCCTGACAACGGCGATAGGGCTGGTGTGTGGAGTGGTCGCCGCGAAGCAACAACGTCTCTCGCGAGTGCTGGTACATCTGATTGCAGTTGTTCTGTGCCTGCTCCTGGCTTTCTGGCAGACAGCCGGAGCCTTCTACAATGGCAGCACCGCGGCGCTGGCGCATGGCATGCAGCACTGGTTTGCCGTGGCGGTCAGTGGCGGCACGATTGATGATGATTCTATTTTCCTCTTTCTCATTATCGCCGTCGGCTTTCTTCTTGCCTACATGAGCGCCTGGCTGCTCTACCGCACACGCAGCCCGTGGCTGATGATCGTGGCGAACGCCGTCGTGTTGTTGATCAATTTGAGCAATGTGGATTCGGGCTATCTAGTCTTTCTGGTTGTGTTTCTTATCGCCGCACTGTTGCTGCTGTTGCGCTTCAACCTCTACGAGTCGGTACGGCGCTGGAAAAAGCAAGGGTTGCGCTACTCCGATGACCTGGGCTGGGATGTGATGCAGGCGGGGGCGCTGATTTCCATCGGCATTCTGATCTTTTCCTGGCTCTTGCCTGCGGGCTATACAGATGTGAACGCATCTCAGATCTGGAGGCTGGATAGCAATCCCTGGGTGCAGTTGGAGAACACCTGGACGCGCCTGATCTCCGTCAATGGGACATCCAGTCCGCTCAACCACGGCAACTTTAGAGATACACTGGTGCTGTCCGGCAATCCAAACCTTACGCATGATAAGGTATTGACGGTGCAGACCGATAATAATGAAGGGCTGTATCTGGCATTTCTCAATTATGATACCTATACGAAGCGCGGGTGGACGATAAGCCAGACAGATACGCTTCCGGTCAAGACTAACCAGGCCGTACCGCCTGCTGCCGCATTGACCCATCAGGTAAAACAGGTAATCAACATTGTCAATCCGCCTGGTGAACAATCTCCCTACCTGCTGGGGGCTTCCGATATCACGGCTGTCAACATGCCCGCGAGCGTTTTACTAAGCAGAGCGAATGGGAATCAGGTAGCCTGGTTGAGCCAGAACGGGGAGCTTGCCATTGGCACTCATTATACCGTGACCTCCGCAGTCTCCGCCGCTGATGTGACGACCCTGCGTTCAGTACCGATGCCGCAGAACGCGCCGCAGTATCAGGGGAGCTTCGACGGGCCACTCCCGCCGACCTACTTCGACCCGGGTGTGCTCCAGATGTATCGGCAACTCCCACCAGATCTTGATCCGGCGATTGCGGCGCTGGCTCAGCAGATCACGGCACATGCACCTACCATGTACGACAAGGTGGTAGCTCTGGAGTCCTACCTGCACACGAATTACACCTATAGCGTGAACGTGCAGTTGCCACCAGGAGAAGAGGGCGTGTCGTGGTTCCTCTTCCGCAGCGGCAATAGAGCATACTGTACCTACTTTGCTTCTGCGATGGCAGTCATGGCCCGTTCGCTGGGCATACCGGCTCGTGTTGTGTCGGGATACACCAATGGCACCTTTGATGCCAAAAGCCACCAGTGGGTAATCTATGGCGATGATGCTCATAGCTGGACGCAGATCTACTTCGCGGGCTATGGCTGGATCAATTTCGAACCATCGAACGGCTTCTCCACCTTCACGCGTCCGCTGCCGAACCAGTTCGGTGCAGGCGGCTCTGGGAGCACGGGAAGCGATACGACAAATAACGCTGCTAATCCGGGGCATGGAAAAAACATCCTGGCTAATGAGCTTGATCAGCCTACCAGCAGCGGCGGCGATACTGTATTGACCCCTGAGCAGTCACAGGCACTCCTGCGCCAGCGCATCAGCACCGGCCTGGGCGGCCTGATCCTGCTTCTTCTCTTCGCCTGCATCCTCTTCGCCATATGGTGGAATCGTCTCTTCCGCCGCCACCCTCTCGCGGCTCAATTGTATGGACGCGTCTGTGTGCTTGCGAGTTGGGCGGGGATCAGGTTGCAGCCCTCGCAGACGCCCTATGAATATATCCAGGCGGTGGCTGAGGCTGCTCCCGATGAGGCTGTCACGCTGGAGCGACTGGGGGACATTTATGTGCGCGACCGCTGGGCCGATCCCGCAGGGAAGGAGCATCCTCGCCGTAGCGGTGAGATTGACCAGTTGCCTGGCATGTGGAAGCAGCTTCAGCCGCGTCTCTTCTTCTACCTGTTGCGGCATCCCAACTTCCTGTTCCGCCTGCCTTCACACGCGTGGCATTCCTTGCAGGGGGGGTGGAAGAGTCATCGAGCGCGACGCATTTCTGAAGAGGAGTGGTAGCGCCAAAAACCGGGGCTTTTCCGTGTTCCTCTCCTCTGACTCCTGCTGCCTGGGTTCGCGCCCCCAACGGAGCGCAGAGCAAGGGGAGAGAGGTGCCGGCAACGCCGCGACGCGGCGTTGCCGGCACCTCTCTCCCCTTGCGAGCAGGGCTTCGCCCTGCGAGCATGACGAAAACGGAAAAGCCCTGGCCAAAAACCAGGGCTGTTGCAAAGTCGGGAATACCGTCTGCCAAGCGGGGGTCAAGGGGGCGGCAGCCTCCTTGCGGGGGGTGGGGTGTCCCCACTTTTTCCTCTTCTCCCCGCCGCCGAAGGCGGCAAAAAAGACGTTGCAACAGCCC
>DASRHT010000001.1:0-58796 GCA_035650355.1 Ktedonobacteraceae bacterium | reverse complement strand
ATACAGATGAAATGGTACGAATTAGCAGAGAATCCTCAGGCCATTAGTGCCTTGTATAGTGAAGCGCCATCATTGCAATCAGTACATTTAAAGGAAATTCATCTCCATCGTGATGGACCACGAATGACGTTGATGATCGACCTTTCTCAATTTCCCGATAGAATACCTGCTCGCTGGAAATTGCGAGGTTATACCTTCGTTCAACTCCAATTAGATTTTTGGGATCTCACCTCTATTGAGATGATCCAGCGGTCAATGCAAAATCCGGTCGATGTTCATATCGGGACAACCGGAGAGCGGCGAGTTAGTGTGCAAGTAGTATCCTCTGGAGGTCACATTCAAGCAGTTGTCCGTCTGTTCAGAATAACACTACACAAAAGCTGATAGTGAGTTTGGCAGGAAGGTTGCATTGAATATGTTGTGGTACCAATTAGCGGAGAATCCGCACGTCATAACTGAGCTTTACCAGACCGTTCCTCCGCTTGAAGCAATAGATGTGATGGGGATAGTTTTTTATGAGGATGCGAAAATGATCGTGGACGCAAACCTTCCACGATTTCCTGATAGGCCACCCAGTCGTTGGGTAGAAGTCGGCTACAATACCATTCACATCCTCTTGGAATTTGATGGAATAGAAGCAGTTCAGATTACGCAATGGTCAATAGAAAATCTTGTGGACCTTCATATTGAGGCAATGGCAGAGGGGCAGATTTTCGTGCGAGCGACTTCTCCTCAATGCCATTTTCAGGCGCAGGCACGTTTTTTTAGAATTGCCGATGTTCGTGCCTATCTGCGAGAAATTTCCTAAATCAAGGATGTGCCATATTTGAAGAAGCCCTTTAACAAGCAACTCACATCAGCAAAGAAGAGTAGGCTTAGCTCTTTATGAGATGATCTTAAACTCTTGAAACGTTTCGTGAAGGGCTGACAGCAACAACCCATCGACCGGCAAGATGGAGTTGCAACCGATCCTGCACGTCTGGATCAACCATGACAATGACCTGGTCGATCTGACCATCACCACGGTGGCCCGTCCCCCGCTCAAAGCCAGTCAACAGAACGAAGTGGTGCATACCACCCAAAAGCACCCTTTTCTCACCGTTGAGAAGGGGTTCCTGCCGGTGAGCCAGATCAAGTTGGGCATGCATGTCTTGCGCGCCGATGGCAGCGTTGGGACGATTACTGGATGGAAGGTTGTTGCTGGCACTGCCACCATGTACAATCTAGAGGTGGCTCAGGACCACACCTATACGGTGGGCGATGGGTTGTGGATCGTGCATAATTGCGGCGGAGCTGATTGGATAAAACAACTCCCAAAGGATCCTCAGACATTAGTAGATCAAGGGTGGCAAGATGTTACTCATCCACAAGCCAAACTGAATAGTAACAGTACTGAGTTGTTAGATCCTGCTACGGGAAGGAGAGTAAGGTTTGATCAAGGTGTACCAGGAGACCCGGGGGTTGGGGGAAAAGATCATTATCATGTCTATAATCCAGATTCTACCAGTAAGAGAGATCTGTACCTAGACATAAATGGTAGTCCTGTACCTAGAGGCTCTGGACCCTCCCACATATTTCCTGGAGGAAATTAGGAGTATTTGGAAGTGTGCTTTCCTTTATTAGGTAGGGTGTCTACTAGCCCTTAGAAGTAGCCTCAAATATTGTACCTTCCTTATTGATAATGAGGAAGGTACAATGTCTTATACTGCTAAGGCTGTAGAAAAATGGGACTAATGAAAGGGATTAGCTCATGAAGTTGAAAGAGTTATTACAAAACTATGATTTACATGACGGTAGTATAAATAGCATGTATTACGACTCAGGCCAAAAAAAAGTTGTGATAGACGTGGACCTTTGTAACTGGGGACAACCCTCTTATAGAGAAACTGAGCCTGATTTGATTTCAGGTAAACTTATCTTTACGGGTGTTTCCCAATATAAGATTGAGACGGAGATGCCAGGATGCAAATTTGATGATGATGAAATTCTCATGGCGAAACTGCTACCTTCCCAAAGAGAGCAGAAAGAAATAATACAAATAACCTTGCTTGCATTTCTTTTTCCAGAAAAAAAACAAGTGGTAAAAGTTCTTCAGATTGAAGCGGAGGATGTTGTATGGGAGGTTTCGGGTTTTAAAAACTCTGCTGACATATAAGATTAGAGAGAATCTACACATCTATCTAGAGGATTGATACATGAACCTCACACTTGATATACCAGACTACAAGGAGTTTCAGTCAGTAAGAACTATTTGGGAGGAAGGTTTTACCATCTGTGCTCAAATAGATCAAGGGCAAGTGATCATAAAAGCCGATCAGGCCGGATTAGTTTCTTTAGCCCGTCATTTGCTGACCCTTGCGCAGAAGGATGTGCCTACGGGTAGTCATATTCATTATGACCAGGATAACTCCTTAGAAGATGGTTCATGTGAAATCATCATTGAAAAAATGTAGCGTTGTTAACCACCGCTAAGAGTAGTGCGTAAGTTAGAATAAGCCAGGACGCACGAGGATGTTGCGTCCTGGCTTATCATCTCAAAGAGGTCTGGATGTCAAGAAACATCAACTATCGGAAACAACTGCTACAAGCCGTGAAAGCATTCCTGGAGGGAACCCCAGCATCATTGACTCACGCTCAGCAAATTATCAAGCAATGCTATGATGAGATCCACGCCGAAGCCAAAGAAGCGACCCTTGATCGGCTATTTTGGGACCCCTTCATTGTGCCGCTGACCGATTCGGTATACTATAAGGACAACACTTACTTACGGGAGATGCGTCGCATGTTACTTGGTGACGCTCCTCCAATCTCCACACGAACTATAATGCGTGATGATTTTCGCTCAAAGTTCACAGCAGATGAGATGGAGTGGTATACACAGTTGCTGAGTATAGTAGATTTTATCACTTCTACTCCTTATGTGAAGATCCACGAGGCCACATTTTCAGCCTGGCAAGATCAAGCGACCTGGGCAAAGACACGTCAACTCATTCCAGAAGCTCTTCAAGTAGAAGAAATAGAAAAAGAGTATCGGCAAAGAAAAGAACTGGTAGAGACCATTGCAGCCCGAAACCCTTCACCAGAGAAGAGAGGGGATGAGACCATCTACCATCTGGCCCTTCAAGAAGTAACATTGATACTGACGGGGCTCAGTGTTGGGAGGGCCGCTGTATACTATGGGTATCCCATGCTTGATGGTTCTTATGGTGGTTATGGAAAAGCAACAGAGCTAGCTCCAGGAAATTTTGTCTATGTCTTTGATATGACCGAAAGCGTGCAATGGTCCAAACGCGTGTTAGAAGCTCTAGCTGGTCAGGGAGGGTTATTGCTCTCCTGGCGTTTGATCAAAGCTCCGGCGTTTGATGCCGATATGCTGCTCGTTTCTCTACAAGCATAGCGGCTTGTGCATAGAACCATGACAATGCCTTGCGTTCTTGGAAGATGGGAAAATGGAATGTACCACGATTTCTGGCTTTTTGAGGAAGGAGTACGCTCTTATGTGGACCATAGCGATCTTTTGCCTCGAAAAGATGCACCGGTTCGTATAGATGATGGTCTCCTCCGTTATTTTGTTGATACTCTATCCTGGATACCAACGTGCAATCCGATGAAGATAGAAGTTCCTTGCCATGGCTTAAATTTATATGGGCCAACGATCATTAACCAGACAGGTGGAGATGCGTTTCATCGGGTATGTCTTTCATGGGTACAGCTTTTTGCCTCTGGACCAGAGCATTTGAGCTTGCGCGGACCATTTATGTGGCAATGGCCATTTGATGAAGAGGAGCATGTATTGAGGGAAAATCAACTACACCTGCTTGGGCATTATGAACGTTTGGAAGTAGATCGTGACTGGTTGTTACAGGCTCTTACAACGCTTGCAGATTTTGGGAAACAAGCAGCAACAGGCAAGTTTTTTATTCTCCATTTAGGTATCTGATAAGTATAGAGTGTCTTGTGTGATAAAGTAAGGATGACATGTCAAGTGGCCTTGAAGGACTAACGGCACTCTTGTAGTCAAACCGGCAAGATGGAACTCCAACCCATCCTGCATGTCTGGATCAACCACGATCACGACCTGGTCGATCTGACCATCGCAAATTACGCATAGCTGGCAATGCTTTATTGTCAGCCATGCTATACTGCTACTAGAGATTATCATTGACAATAGAAAATTATTTTCCATAAACGCGAAGCTCTGCCATAAGCTCTTCTTTAATAGAACTTTGAAAATATTCAGCATCAGTAGATGGCTTCTTCCATATCGAGAGGAGTGGCAGGGTTTCCCGATGCTAGATTGCTCAACCCAACCTGTACAAAGGCGCGAAATGCAAAGGGGGTATTATGGACGCTAAGAACAGTCATGTCATTAGTTATGGCAAAGCGCGTATTCCGGTCTATCGTGTGTATGCACGTCCTCTTTCTGGCATAGAGCCTATCCCCGAATCGCCTTTTAGTGGGTGCGAGAATATTTTGCTTGCCTTCGAGGTGGATATTGAGGTCTTCGGGAACAGCTTTCTCCCGGCTTACACACAGGGGGACAATACCAATGTTGTGGCGACCGATAGCATGAAAAACTTTGTCTTGCAGCAGGCGCTGACGTTCGAAGGCTCGACCCTCGAAGAGTTTCTTGTTCTACTGGGACACCGCTTCCTGCATACTTACGCGCAAATGGAGCGTCTGCAACTCACCATACGCGAGCTGCCCTTTACTGCGGTTTCCGTGCCGCAGAATGGACAGGCAACCTTTGGAGCAAGTGATCGCTTATTCAGCCGCTCCCATAGCGATTTTAGCTGGGCAAGCATAGAGTTCGCACGCACTGACGCCGACTCTGTGATTACTGCTCACCGCTGCGGTCGCCTGGGCTTCGAGTTGTTTAAAGTGACCGGCAGCGCGTTTACTCACTTTGTGCGCGACGAGTACACGACGTTACCAGAGCGGGTTGACCGGCCCCTATTCATTGCCCTCGACGTGTTCTGGAAATACGCCAATGCCGCTCCCCTGGCCGATTCACAGCATGCGCATTATGTGCCCCCCGAACAAATGCGCGACCTGGTGCAGGCTATCCACCACGAATTCGTCAGCGAATCGATTCAACATCTTGTCTATGAGATGGGACAGCGTATCCTTGACCGCTTTCCACACATCGCGGAAATCTCTTTTGAAGCGCAGAATCGCACCCGTGATCTGGTCGTGAAGTCTAGCACCGATGAACGCGTAAAAGTCTATACAGACCCGTTCCCGGCTTATGGAATCATCAAATTGACGCTCAATAGAGACAGGTAAAGCAGGAGGGAGCCATGCCTGGTCGGCTTACGACACATGTATTAGACATCTTGCAGGGACGTCCGGCTGCTCATATGACCATTCAACTGTGGCGCCTTGACGCAGTAAAAGGTCGTCTCTGTCTAAAAACTACACGCACGAACGCTAATGGGCGTACGGAAGAAGCGCTGCTAGTCGATAATGAGATGGTACAGGGGACTTATGAATTGCTTTTCGCGGTCGGAGCTTATTTTGCCATGCAGCCGCTAGCGATTGAGCTACCAGAGCCGCCATTTCTGGACGAGGTACCGATTCGTTTCGGTATAGCCGATCCGCAGGCGCATTATCATGTGCCGCTGCTCGTCTCGCCCTGGGCCTATAGCACCTATCGCGGAAGCTAGACGACATATTTTGCCAGTCCGGCGCGTACTATCTATAGAAATAATCAATCTCACCGCTAGAGAAGGCTGATACCTATGTGGCAAACATACCTACATCCAGGCAGTCTGGCTGAAGCGCTCGATCTGCTCCGCTCTTATGGGAAAGAGGCGCGGATCGTGGCCGGTGGAACAGACGTGCTGATCGAGCTACAACGAGGAGTGAAACCAACATCGACGCTGATCGACATTACAGCCCTCAATGATTTGAACTATGTACGCCTCGCTGACGGCTTCTTACACCTCGGTGCGCTGGCAACGCACAATGATGTGATCAGGTCGCAGGCATGCAGGCAGTATGCACTCCCACTGGTGCAGGCGTGCTGGGAAGTGGGCGCGCCGCAGATCCGCACTCGCGCCACGGTCGTCGGCAACGTGGTCACTGCCTCACCGGCCAACGACACTATTACGCCCCTCATGGCGCTCGGTGCGGATGTGGTGCTGCTAAGTTGCGAGGGTGAGCGTATTGTTCCCCTGCACACATTTTATGCTGGCGTGCGGCGCACCACCTGCCGCCCCGATGAGCTGGTACGCGAGATCCGCCTGCCCGTTTTAGCCACCAAGCAGCGCGGCCTGTTCCTAAAGCTCGGATTGAGGCTGGCGCAGGCCATCTCAATCATCAATGTGGCCTTCGTACTGACCTTTACAGATGAGAACGCTGTGAGTGAGGCAAACATCACACTTGGCAGCCTGGCTCCGACAATCGTCCATGCAAGCGCTGCCGAAGCGTATCTCACGGGCAAACAACTCAGCGATACAGTCTGTCAGGAAGCTGGCAAACTGGCCTGCGCCGATATCCATCCAATCGACGATGTACGCGCCACGGCCTCCTACCGCCTGGCAACGCTTGCTTCCCTGGTCACTCACGGCCTGCAACGCCTGGCAGCAAAAGAGCAGCCGACTCAATGGATGGAGCAGCCCGTCACACTGGAAACGCCCGTGAGAGAGTCTGCCAATCGGGGAGACATTGATGCGCGATCAGCTTTTACGGGTATCATTGAAACCACCATCAACGGCCAGCCGTATCACCTGGTCGATGCGCAACGGAAGACGTTGCTCAATGCGTTGCGCGAGAATGCTGGCCTGACGGGAACCAAAGAGGGATGTGCAGAAGGCGAGTGCGGAGCCTGCACGGTCTGGCTCAACGGGCAGGCCGTTATGTCTTGTCTGGTACCCGCGCCACAGGCTCATCAAGCTGAGATCACCACCATCGAAGGGCTGGCGCAAGACTCGCAATTGCATCCTCTCCAGCAAGCGTTTATCGATTGCGGCTCGGTCCAATGCGGTTTCTGCATCCCAGGGATGTTGATGGCGGGAGCCAAATTGTTCGACGAGTATCCTCATCCCGATCTTGACCAGGTACGTGTTGCGCTCAGTGGCAATATCTGTCGCTGCACCGGCTACCGCAAAATTCTGGATGCCATGATGAAAGTGGGAGGACAGAGATGAGCAACAGTATCTCCTTACAAGGCAGTGACGAACGCCGCTCGGTCGCGGCTAGTCCAGGCACCGCCCAGCAGAAGCAAACAGAGCAATCTATGAGCCAGCATCCCTCTTCTCAGACGCCTGAACTCACGTCACTGAAAGGAATAATAGGCGCATCCCAGCCACGACACGACGCCCTGAGCAAAGTCACCGGAGCAGCTCGCTATCCCGCCGACCTAGTGCAACCCTCGATGCTACAGCTTCAGGTGGTCTTCGCGCACCGGCCTCACGCTCGCATCCTCTCCATCGACACTAGCGCGGCTCTGCGTCATCCCGGCGTCGTTGCTGTCTTGACGGCGGCGGATGTCCCTTATAACGCCTATGGGTTGATTGACGCCGACCAGCCAGTTTTGTGCGGGGATATCGTGCGTTTTGAGGGCGATAAGGTCGCGTTAGTGGTAGCCGAGAACAAAGAAGCCGCTCAAGCGGGTGTGCAACTGGTCAGCGTGGAGTATGAAGACCTGCCCAGAGTAACCGATGCGCGCGCAGCCCTGGCAAAGGACGCGCCTCTCGTCCAGCAGCATCTCGGCACCAATCTGCTGTATCACATCCCATTGCGGAAAGGCAACGCAGCACAGGCACTGACCGAAGCCGATATTGTGCTGGAAGAGACCTTTACCACGTCCTGGCAAGAGCACGCGTTCCTACAACCGGAGGCCGGTATTGCTTACATCGACGAGATGGGACGCGTTGTTGTTGAAACTGCGGGACAGTGGCTGCACGAAGACCGGCGCCAGATCGCGCAGATACTTCAATTGCCGGAAGAACGCGTCATCATACGCTACGCCGCCATTGGTGGGGCCTTTGGCGGGCGCGAAGACCTCTCGATGCAGCATCTGTTGGCGCTGGCAAGCTGGAAGCTACAACGTCCAACCGCCCTTGTCTGGAGTCGCGAAGAATCGATCATGGCTCATCATAAGCGTCACCCTTTTAGCATTCATTGCCGCTGGGGCGCCAAAAGGGATGGCACGATCACCGCCGTAGAGGCTGAGTTGAGCGCCGATGGGGGCGCCTACGCCTCAACCAGCGTTGAGGTGGTCAAAGCCGCCACGCTGTTTGCCACCGGCTGCTATGAGGTCGCCAATATCCACGTCGATGGTTACGCTGTCTATACCAACAACATCCCCTGTGGAGCATTTCGTGGCTTTGGTGCTCCACAGGCTCAGTTCGCCGCCGAAATGATGGTAACGCGACTGGCTCAGGCGCTCGCTATCGACCCCATTGAGCTGCGTTGCCGCAACATTTACCGCGAGGGAAGCATCGAGCCAACGCAGCAGCCGCTTCCGCCTGGAGTGAGCGCCCTGGCGGTATTGGAGCGTTGCGCCGAGCAGGTCCGCACGCACTGGCATAACAGAGAGACGTATCAGCAGTTTGCCCCTCATCTACGACGCGGCATCGGGATCGCCTGTGGCATCAAAAATATTGGCTACTCCTTCGGCTTCCCCGAACAGGCCACGGCAACGGTCGAAGTCTTCGGCACGGCGGATCTGGAACGGGCGGAAGTGCGGATCGGGGCCGCCGATGTGGGACAGGGCAGCCATCTGATTTTACGGCAGATCGCGGCAGAAGCGTTGGGACTTCCATTAGCAAAAATTGCGTTGATTGGCGACGATAGCAGCGAAACGCCCAATGCCGGAAGCGCATCGGCGTCCCGCATGACCTACATGGGCGGGCGAGCTGTTAAAGATGCCGCTAAAGCGGCGCGGGAACAATGGAGCTACACCGACGATGAAAGCGCGCAAGCCACCATCCAGTTTCGACCGGCAGCTACAACGGCGCTTGACCTTGAAACGCATAGCGCGCACCCGAACTACTGTTACGGCTACGCAGCACAGGCGGTAGAGGTCGAGGTCAATATGCTCACCGGACAGGTACGGGTTTTGCGTATCATCAGCGTCCACGACGTGGGCAAAGCCATCAATATGCAGCAAGTGACCGGGCAGATCGAGGGCTGTCTCGCCCAGGCGCTAGGCTACGCGCTGACCGAACACTTCCAGATGCACGATGGGCACGTTCTGACACAGCACTTCAGCACCTACCTTCTCCCCACCGTGCTTGATATGCCCACCGAAGTGACGCCCGTTGTGCTGGAGCTGGCCGATCCTGAAGGTCCATTTGGCGCGCGCGGCATGGCCGAAATGGCCTTGATCCCATTCGCGCCCGCCGTTGCCCAGGCGATTCACGATGCCACCGGCGTCTGGCTGACGCAACAACCGATGACGCCCGAACGCGTGCTAAAGGCGATAGCTGAGAACAAAGAGGTCTGATTCACAGGAGTTCGGGAAATGGAGAAAGATTATTCACCGCTCATGTGGCTTCATTTGGCATAATAAGATCATGCAAGCGAAACGAGCAAATCTTTGCTACTTCGGCGAGAGCAAGGGGAATCTCCTGCTCGCGTGTATGCTGTAAACGCGAGGCAAAACCGGCCAGAATGCTTTCCTTCTTGTTCTCACGCGCGCAGATCACAAAGGGAAAGTCAAAACGTTGATGATACTGCGCGTTCAACCGCTGAAAAGTGGCAATCTCTTCAGGCGTGAGGCGGTCGAGTTGCGCTGCCGCCTGCTCACTGGCAGATGCCGGGGACAGCGTGCCGGCCAGCGCGGCGCGGCCTACAAGATCAGGATGAGCGCGTAACAGCAACACCTGTTGCTCTAGCGGAGCGGCATGCATAATTGAGCACAGCGTTTGCAACAGGTGATTGGGGTCAGCAAATGGCCGCTGATGCCATGCCTGGGCAACAATCCACGACGGACCCTCAAAAAGCCCTCCCAGCTCCTGCACAAAACGCTCTTGATCGAGCGCGTTAAGCTCCTGGATCGTTATCTTGCCCATTGTCATAATCTCCTCTTCCCAATATGCACAGCCACTACCATTAGATTACCACGCACAAAGAATAAGGCACAACCAATAACAGGACAGGCACCAGGGTTTCTCAAAAGTGGTCTTTTCAGACAGAACGGCTCGCAAGCGAGCCGTTCGAGAGGAAGGTGCTGGCGGTGGGCTACGCCCGCCGCCAGCACCTTCCTCTCCCTGTGAGCGCCGAAGGCGCGAGGAGTCAAAGCGTGCAGCGACGTTTGAGAAGCCCTGGGACAGGCATGAGCAAAGTAAGGTACTCATGCCTGTCCTACTGATTGCTCTCAGAGAGCGTATAATCTAGGATATTGCCTCCGAGATCACTTGTTCATCGCTGACATCGCCGCGAATAGTGGCGTGGCCGATAAAGAAGAGCATAACTCCAACAAGAAGGGAGAGCAGACCGATGCCGCCAATCCAGAGTATCCACTGGTTATAGGCAATCAGGCCAGTCCACGGGCCGGTAAAGGTCACGTAGACGCCAACAGCGCTGGCAACCAGGCCAAAAATCGCACAGAGGTAGAATACCCAGTCGGGAGCCAGCCGCGCGCGCGTAAACGCCTCGTGAAACTTGTAACGAATGATGACCACATCAACAAAGAGAATCACCATCGAAATACACCAGATCACCGTTATCGCAGCCTGCAAAATGTCGTAGACCACCGTCGAAAGGTCCGCAGGCTTGAGGCCGGTGCTGAGCGTATAGGGAATGATGATAAACGCAACCACGGTAAAGAACGCGGAGATAACACTCTGCACCACCACGGCCACCCAGGGAACCCTGTTGGCGTTTACCTTGCTCATAATTGCAGGCATGCGCCGGTCGAGGCCAGAAACGAAAAGCAGGCGTCCAAAGGAATAGTTGTAGACAGCAGTGGCAAAAAGAAAGAACCCAATGAAGATGATATTGACCAGAACGCCCAGGAATGTCCCCACGCCACCAAAGCCAGAGGTAACGGCCTGAGCGATAGCGGCAGGACTACCCTGAGCTGAAATCGGCTTGACGGCTGTCATCACCCCAAAAGTTCCGATCAAGTAGGCAACCATCACAACCGCCGATCCCCATAGCAGATAACGCGTGATTGCGCGTGTATTGTGAATCTCCACTCCCATATTCAGGGGAACCTCGATCCCTAACAGGGCCAGGATCACCGTCCCATAGAAAGTATAGGTCGCAGGAACGGGCAACCAGTTATGCGCTGAATAATCCACATGAGCAGCATTACCGCTCAAGACGGAGATTAAGCCGGCGATGCCCACCAGCAGGATCGCGCTACCATACGCGACAAACACCACGTTAACGACGTTCTGCGTTGCTCTGAAACGTAAGACGGAGAGCACGAGCGAGAAGGCAATGACCAGGATGATCACCAGACCTTGCTGCCAGGCCTCGGTCAAGAAACTGGGGTTGAGCTGCTGAATCAGGGCTACCACAGTATCACCTGTGGCAATCATCACCAGGATACCAGGCCACCAGGCACAGAAGCCCGCGAAAAAGCCCATAAACGCACCAAAGGCTTTATGCGTCCAGATATAAATAGAGCCTTCGCCTGGAAACATCAGCCCTAACTGCCCTGTAACAATAGCGCCAGGAATCAGGAACGTCAGGAAGCCCAATATCCAGTAGGTATACGCCGACGGGCCAGCCCCGCCCGCCATCACAGCCGCATTACTGATAAAGAGGACGATTGCTACGAAGATAGCGATCATGTCAAATGAATTCAAAACTTTGGGGAGGATACCTCCGGCAACACGCTCTGAGCGAAGAACATCATCACGGCCAGCGACCGAGGCCATACAGTTCATTCCTTCCTTCGAGCAAAAAGCTCAAACATACTGGCTAGATACACCTGTACTACGTAGTAACGCTTTACGATGGCCCTATAGTATGTCCCATGCAGTATAGATTAGCCGGATGAGGGATTGAACTCTACTACTAAAGATAAATGGTAAGTTTGCTGATGTCAAGAATACGTCGCTTGTATCTCAGGGCTTCGCAAACGTTGTCCTTTCATTCTGAACGGCTCACAAGCGAGCCGTTGGGGAGAGGAAGGTGCTGGCGGTGGGCTGTGCCCACCGCCAGCACCTTCCTCTCCCCGTGAGCGCCTGTGGCGCGAGCAGTCAGCGCGTGCAGCGACTTTTGCGAAGCCCTGGCTTGTATCTAAAAAGCGCCAAAAAAACACCATCGCAAGCATAAAGCTCTTGCGATGGTGTCAAGACCACACATCATTTTTGCGTGTAGTTCATCACAACAACTGCATAGGGACCGAGCGAGACCTGCTTTTGTTCTACCAGCGCGGAAAGTTTCCGCGACGTCTTATTCACTAACACAATGGTGCGGTCAGACGCCAGGACGACAACACTATTAGGGTCGGAGACCGTCGCCTCGTAGAGGGGAGTGCCGGGAGGAAAATCATTTGTCAGGGCCTTGAGGGTCCCATACCAGGGATGAGGGATACCGCCAGCACCATACATCCCCAGATCTATCGAGTTGTCATCCGAGCCGCCCCATGACAACGCCACAGCCCCACCCGCCTTGATAAACTTAATCATGGCACACGTCTTCACGGCATCATCATGGGCTGCATTGTTCTGCCCATCGCGTGGCCCGGCAAACCATTCAGCTAACCAGATTGGTAATGTTCTGGAGCCGGGGTAGAGAACAGGGTCTAGAGAGCGAATCCATGAAGTAATATAGCCAAACACTTCAGCGGAGAGGCAGGGATCAGTCAAAACTTTCCCCGTATCACGATCCTCAACAGAGGAATCAAAGGTAATAAAGCCAGCGCCAACTTTATGTTGCATCCAGTACTGAATCGTATCTAAAGAGCGTTGATCGAGCGCGCCAAAGGGTCCGACGACATCGGAAGCGTTATGCCGATTCTGCGTGGACCACACATCCACAAAAACGTAAGGGCCTCCTACCATCACAGAACTGGTGGGTATATGTAGCGACCTCGCTACCTCCATCAATCTCTCATACACACGATTATACATATACGTATATCCATGCGTGGCATAAGGACCCTTCGGATTGCCAGGGCTATCGGTGTAATCGTAATTATTGATAACTGGATTAGAGTATCCCTTCATTTCGTTCCAGACCTGGAAATAGCGCGCATTATACGGAGGCACCATATAGCGCCTGGCGACGCTTTCAACCAGCTTCAGCCAGTCATCCATCTTATTGTCCAGGATACGCGAACTGTAGGTAACGCTGGCCCATTCTTCCGCCGCAGTGAGGGGGTGAGTACTGCCATCGGGCTGTAGCGCACCTTTCATCCACCAGGGGGCCTCATCCAGCGATATTACCACCTTGCTGCCGGTTGAAACGGCCAGTTGCATACGCAGGTCTAATGCGCTCCACTGCGTTGGGGCGCGATCAGCGGGGTTCGGCCAGGGATCGGGCATGCCCCAGCCCATAATATGCGTATTTTGATACTTGATCGTTCCCTTGATCAGCGCCTTGACATTATTCACCGCCTTCTCCGCAGTGGCGTTCGCAGGATAGATTAACGTCTGGTCAACATGCGTCATCCCAGGCGCGTATTGACTGACACCAATCAGGCAAGAGGCATTAACGGTGACAAGCAACTGATTCGCCGGCTTCGTATCCTGGCTCTGACTCTCATTCCCCCCACCTGCATCGGCTGCACAGGAAGATGTCGGGGTAGTACTGAGCGGAAATACTGGCTCTTTAGCCGCACAAGAGATCAAAGTAGCAGCCAGCAGCGGGAAAAAAAACAAAAAATAGATTGCGCGCTTCTTCCTGGTACGCATAAAAATTTGGCTCCTTTAATTTCTGAAGGTCAACGCCGCTAGCTTCGCTCAGACCTTCAGCAATGCATTCCTTTAAATCCTGGCACTGCTTCTATAAGAGATATATCGACAAGTTTACACGGGCAAAGGATACTCTTCAAAAATATCTAACGAATAACGGCATGATAAGAAACATATTTTCTGGAAGAAAAGGATTCTTCAGCCCCTTTGCCTTCTGTTAGTGATACTATAACGTTGTTTCAAAATTTGAAGAAAGCACCTGAACTTGCATAGTACTTTGTATTAGGACCTTGACGCACTCCACACTGCCCAGTATACTCTAGCATGTGAGCTATAAAGCTAGCTATATTTTTCAGTTTTGTATTTAAAAATCTAAATAGCTATAAAAATATTGAAGATCACTGGACATGAAAGCAGTTAGTAGCTCATCTTTTTGAAAATGTAGTAAACGTGGCGTCCTGGCGGACTGTATTGAAATGGAAAGGGAGGAATCTATGCTCCTGGCATCTATCTGGGAATGCACATATATCATAAATTAAAATTTTTCACGCGTACAGAACACTTTTAACGATTTTTGATTTGTGTAGAGAAGGGTGTGTGAGAGCCATTGATTACAGCAAGGATTGCCGGACGGTCTATTTCCCCTATTGTTTTTAAAATCTATATTTCAACGTTCGCATCTCTAGATGAACTTGCCCCAACCCCCATTGGGACAGTTGATCTTATGACCTTGCTTCCCCCTTCCCCCCAGATAGCCAGGTTCCTCCTATTTAGCAACCATCTAGAGGAGGAGTTCTGAGCTTTTCCAGAAAGCTGTGACTTAACTGAGCAAGCTGATCCAGGGCTGTAACCACAGTTCCAGCGACCTGAAATGCCGGCATTGCAAGGCTGGGCAGCTTTATATGTTCTGTTTGCATCCAATTGGTTTCTTAGGGGTCGTAGTTGTATTCGATATGACGCACTAGCTGGAAGGGATAGGTATAATGTCTGAGGTAACGCAACTGACGAAAAACAAGCGTGAACTGCTTGACAAATATTTGAAAAATAAGCTGCAAACTGTCGCTGAAGCCGACGATAAGATTACACAACGCGAGCGGGGAGAGCACCTTCCATTATCATCTGGACAAGAAAATATATGGCTGGCTGCGCAGATGTATCCTGATATCCCTGTCTATAACGAGTCATCCACTATCCATCTGCCAGGTCAACTCAATGTTCCCGCGCTCGAATATAGCCTTAACGCTATCATCGCACGCCACGAGATCCTGCGCACCGCATTCCCATTAGTGGACGGAACTCCTGTACAGCAGGTATATCCCGAGCTAAAACTCTCATTGCCTGTTATCGATTTACGCCATATGCCTGCGGCAGAACGGGAGCCAGAGGCGGTTCGCATCGCCACAGAGCAAGCCAGACCATGCTTCGATCTCACCACGCTGCCTTTGCTGCGCGCGACACTTATCCATCTGGATGATGAAGATCATCGCCTCTATGTGACATTGCACCATATTATCTCTGATGGCACCATTTACAAAGTATTCTTGCCGGAACTTTTTGCTCACTACACGGCTTTTCTCCAGGGAACGCACGCGCAACTTCCGCTGCTCCCCATCCAGTATGCCGATTTTACGCTCTGGCAGCGCGAAAGGCTGCACAGCGGTGTACTAAATAAACAGCTAGATTATTGGAAAAAGCAACTGGCCAATGCATCCACATCTCTCGATTTACCAACCGACCGACCGCGTCCCTCAGTACAAACATATCACGGGAGGCGGCTGTATTTCTCACTCTCGAGGGAGCTGACCGAAAATATCAGGGTGCTGGCACGCTCTGAGGGCGTGACGCTATACATGACCCTGGTCACGGCTTTTTATGTGCTGCTTTACCGCTATAGCGGTCAGACAGATATTAGCATCGGCAGCACCACCAGCGGCCATATCAGACCCGAAGTGCAAAGTCTGCTCGGTCATTTTGTCAATACGTTGGTGCTCCGCGCCAACCTTTCTGGCAACCCCACTTTTCAGGAACTGCTCAGGCAGGTGCGGAACGTCGTTCTTGATGCCAATACGCATCCCGATATTCCCTTCGCCAATCTGGTCAAGGAGCTGCAACCCGAGCGGGATAAAGCGCGCAACCCGCTGATTCAGGTCATGCTCTCGCTGGCTCCTCCTCAGCCTCTATCTAATGACTGGATCATTACGCAATCGGATGTCGAGCTGGGTACAACAAAATTCGATATTTACCTGTCGCTAGATGATCAGCCCGATGGCTTTGATGCATGGCTGGAATATAATACTGATCTCTGGGACGAGGAAACTGCCGGGCGCATGGCCGAACACTGGCGTAATCTGCTGGCAGGAGCCGTCGCCCATCCGCAACAGCACATCGCCAATCTCCCCATGCTTGGTGAAGAGGAACGCCAACGCATCCTCTATGGCTGGAACGCAACCGAACGCAGCTACCCTCTGGAGCTAACATTAGACCGGATCTTCGCAGCCCAGGTCCAACAAATGCCCGACAGCGTGGCCCTGCTTTTCGAGGACCAGCACCTGACCTATAGCGAACTCAATCAGAGAGCTAACCGGCTCGGGCACTATCTGCAAAAACAGGGGATTGGACCAGAAAAACGTGTGGCCCTCTGCATGGAAAGCGCTTTAGAAATGGTAGTGGGCATACTCGGGATTTTGAAGGCGGGCGGAGCATATGTTCCCCTGGACCCCGGCAATCCCGAAGATCGCCTGACGTTCATGCTCGCCGACGCCCAGGCTTCTATCCTGCTCACCCAACAACGGCTGCTGGAGCGGCTCCCCCAACAACGTCCGCAGACGTTTTGCCTGGATACAGATTGGGCGCTGCTCGCCCAGGAGAGCGCCGAGGATCTCGAATGCACAATCACATCAGCAAATCTAGCTTACCTTATTTACACTTCAGGCTCTACCGGCATGCCCAAAGGAGTGCTTGGCACGCACCGCGCCACGGTCAACCGCTTTGCCTGGGCATGGGAAACCTATCCTTTCACATCTGAGGATGTATGCTGCCAGAAAACCTCTTTGAGCTTCGTCGATGCCGCCTGGGAGATTCTAGGGCCATTGCTCAAAGGTTGCCGCCTGGTCCTGCTTTCCGAGGTAGTTCGTAAAAGTATTCCCCAGATGGTGACTCAGCTTACCGAGGAGTATGTCACACGGATCATCCTGGTGCCATCGCTGTTACGAGCTTTATTAGAGTCCTACGAAAACTTGCAGCAACGGCTCCCCAGTCTGCGCTTCTGGGTTTCCAGCGGAGAGGCCCTCTCTGTGGAACTGACCAGACGCTTCCATGAGCGGCTGCCAGGCTGTACCCTGCTCAACCTGTATGGTTCATCTGAGGTCGCAGCAGATGTAACCTTCTACGATACAAGCTCCCTGACGCAGGATAATACCAGCATCCCTATTGGCAAGCCCATTGCTAATACCCATGTCTACGTGTTAGATGCACAACTGCAACCCGTCCCATGCGGCGTTCCGGGAGAACTTTATAGCGGCGGCGCAGCGGTGGCGCGCGGCTATCTTGGACATCCAACGCTAACCGCGGAGAAATTCTGGCCCGATCCCTTCAGCTCCGAACCAGGCGCCCGGATGTATCGAACGGGCGATAGGGCGCGTTACCTGCCCGATGGCACAATCGAATATCTGGGACGGATCGACCACCAGGTCAAGATCCGTGGCATCCGCATTGAGCCTGGCGAGATCGAGATCGCCCTGGCTCAGCATGAGGCAGTGCAGAGCGCCGCAGTTGTTGTACGCGAGGATACGCAGGGAGATCGACGCCTCGTCGCCTTTGTTGTGCCCAAACAAGAGATCAGCAGCGAAGAATTGCTCCGACACCTGGAAAAATCGCTGCCCGCTTATATGGTTCCCACAGCAATATTCCAGTTGGAGGCGATGCCCCTCACCCCCAGCGGCAAGATCAACCGCAAGGCATTGCCGAATGCTCCCCTCACCGATATCGCGCGGGGACAGGGACACGAGTACATTGCTCCCACCAGCATAGAGCATTTCCAGCTCCTCCAGATCTGGGAAGAGCTGCTGGATGCACGTCCTATCGGGATCAGGGATAACTTCTTCCGCCTGGGCGGTCACTCGCTGCTGGCGGCCCGTCTCTCTCTGCGCATCGAGCAGGTCTTCGGGAAAAAAATAGCGCTCAATACGCTTTTCGCCTCACCGACGATAGAAGAGCTGGCAGCCGCTTTGAGCCAGGATACTGCGGATCGGGAGCAGGCTTCTGTCACAGTGATCCAGGTTGGGAAAAAGCAGCGCCCGTTCTTCTTCCTGCATGGCGACTGGACGGGCGGCCCGTTCTACTGCTTTACCCTGGCCCACGCCTTTAGCCCTGAACAGCCGTTTTATGCCATTAATACTTACAATTTCAATGGCCCCGCCTTCCCATTAACGCTCGAAGAAGTCGCAGCGGCACACCTTAAAGCTCTGCGCGACATTCAGCCGGAAGGGCCATATCTGCTAGGTGGCTTCTGCAATGGTGCGATGATCGCTTACGAAATGGCGCGGCAGTTACAGGCCGCAGGACAGGAAACTGCCCTGTTGCTGCTTGTTGCTCCCGTACGGATTACCTGGCCCTATAAAGCATTCTATAAATTTACTCAAAGCCTGAGCAAAATCGCGGGTCTTAAAAAGCGGCAGCAGCTCGATCTATACCTGCGCGTTCGACATGCCATCCGCCATCTCTATCGCAATACCCGACCAGGCAACGACAAAACGCAGGATTTCGATAAACTTCTTGCCATCGATCCACGCCTGAGCCGTCTCTCCCCCCCCCGAGAAGCTCTCTATAACGACTATGTCGGCGTCTTCTCATGGCTCAGCACCCCCTATCCCTTCGGCTTCTCTCCAGAGAACGCGTCGTTCATCTGGGCAGAAAAAGAGATGGATATCTGGAGCGATTGGTTTGAAATAGCCGCGCATAAAGAGACAGCCATGCTGCCCGGAACACACATGGCCTGTGTGACCGACCACATTGACCTGCTGGCCGCCCTTATGAACACCAGCTTGCAAAAAGTACAGGAGAAACAAAATAAGTAGAGGGGAATTTTTCGGTGAGTATCAGCTCCATTTTATTCACAATCGTTATTGTCCAGTCGCCCCACAAAGGGTAAATATTTTAAATATAGGATTGCACATATGCAAAAAAATCAGTCGTATCCAAGCGTGAGCATCATCGTTCCAACGCGGAATGAGGAAAAAAACCTGTACCATCTTCTGCCAAAACTTGCCTCGATTGATTGTGAGGTGATTCTCGTAGATGGGCATTCAACTGATGATACTGTGGCAGTAGCTCAACGCTTACTACCATCCATACGCATCTATCAGCAAAAAAAACGTGGAAAAGGGGACGCTTTGCGCACAGGGTTTGCTGTAGCCACAGGTGATATCATCGTGACGCTTGATGCCGATGGCTCGGCAGATCCGGCGGAGATTTCACGCTTTGTAGAGGCGCTGATGGACAATCATGACTTCGCAAAGGGCTCGCGCTTCTTGAAAGGGGCCGGCAGCCACGATCTGACCTGGCTGCGCTCTCTGGGAAATTATGGCCTCTGCCAACTGGTCAATCTCCTCTTCCGCCGCAGATTTAGCGATCTCTGTTATGGCTACAACGCCTTCTGGCGCCATTGCCTTGCAGGCATCAGGCTGGACTGCAACGGCTTCGAGATTGAGACACAGCTTTGCCTGCGCATCCATAAAGCAGGCTATGATATCGTTGAAGTGCCAAGCGTGGAATTGCCCCGTATTCACGGGGAAAGTAATTTAAATACGTTCCGCGACGGCTGGCGCATCCTGAGAACGATTGTGAGAGAATTTTTCAACCTTCCAGGAGCCGCAGAAGTTCAGACCACTCCGGGACTACAGAATGGCTATATCCAGGAAATGAGTCCAGCTACGACAACGGAGGCAGGCATACTATAGAGCGACGCTACCTGAAAATATGGTCGCGAGTTCATGTGAAATATTTCATAGCCCTGCTATGGTACGGTACTACATACTATTGCTGGCACTGTACCATAGTACTGGCTTGTATGCAATTTTTTTCATATGAGGGTAATGTATAGCTGAGCGATGTTAGTTTATTCGTATCCGCTCAACAAAAATCAACGTATACGAGGGAGTTCCTCCTTGTGATAGGGTTGCTTGTCAAATGGGTTAAGAAGAACAGCCTGCTGCTCTTTAATACGGGATCGCTTATAGGAGCCATGCTCGTTACGTCTCTTTCCGGCTTTGCCTACTGGTGGGTGGCCGCTCGCTACTTCTCGACAGAAGCTGTGGGCCTCGCCTCCGCCGCAACATCAGCTCTGATGCTGATCTCGACGTTCTGTTTGCTGGGGTTGGGCACGTTGCTCATCACGGAAATTCCCCGCAATGTGGGCAAAGCGGGACCGCTGATCTGCACTGCTCTGCTGGCTGTTGGCATAGTGGGCTTCGTTGTTGGCGGAGGAGTCGCTCTTCTCACCCCTTTTATTTCGCCATCACTACAACCTATCGGCGATGATATCCCGAACATCGCCTTTTTTGCTTTTAGCATTGCCATTGCTTCGGTGACCTCCGTGGTTGACCAGGTCACTATTGCGCTGCTCAAAGGGAGCCTGCAATTCTGGCGCAACGTTATTTTCTCCCTGGCTAAACTAGTCTTGCTCTACATCGTCGGTCGCTGGTTCTCCGATGAAACAGGTATGACGATCTATGCAACCTGGACGCTCGGTACGATACTCTCGCTGCTGCCGTTGCTCGCGCTCGCACTCTGGAAAAATCGCCGCCAGATGAGCAACTTTTTGCCGCAGCAAAGCCTGTTACGCAAACTGGGCGCTTCGGCAATGCAGCACCACATTCTTAATCTGATTATCCAGGCCCCCACCCGCATGCTGCCGGTGCTGGCGACGGTACTCCTATCCGACTCAATGACAGCCTGGTTTTATATCGCGCTGATGATTGCGAATTTCCTCTTTTCCATCACGCTCTCTCTCACCACCGTCTTGCATGCAACCAATGCGGCTGAGCGCAGCACGCTCGGGCAGAAAGCTCGGCTAACGATCTCTCTGGGAGCCTTTACCAGCGCGGTCACCTGTGTTATTCTAGTGATAGGAGCACATCCTATCCTGAGCTTTTTTGGGCATAGCTACGCTGAGCAAGCAGCCTGGCCGTTGCGGCTCTTATCGTTAGGAGCTTTCCCGCTCATCATTAAAAATCATTATATTGCCATACGCCGCATCAAAGATGAGATTACCAATGCCATGCTCCCTATTGCATTTGGCAGCATTCTGGAACTCATCCTGGCGGCGGCGGGAGCGTATAGGGGAGCATTAATCGGTCTCAGTCTGGGCTGGATTATCGCTCTGTCTTTCGAAGCGATTATCATGACCCCCTATGTCTTCAAAAATGTGGTCGGGAAAGTCGCAGCCGAGGATACCATCGAGAGTATCGTTGATATGAATACGATGATCATGGTGGCAGTACGCCCCGGACTCGTGAGCGATGCATTGAATGTGTCGCTCGATCAGATCATTGACGCACCAACTATTGAGCTGGAGGCCATCAGGGGGCTGACGCAGCCTCTCAGGGCAATCAGAAATCCAATCATTGTGGATACCCCCACTATCAAATTGGAGAGCGCTGACTTTGATGAGGATGCAACCATCAAACTGCCCAGAATTTCAGTCGGCAATAAAGCGCATAAACGCACAAAAGCTTCTGTTAATCATTCTAAGCACAATGGAGCCGAAACACCCGTACCGTCGCAACCGCCGGAGCTTTTACCGGTGAATGTACCCGATCTCAAGGATGAGTCTCTCCCATCTATCACAGAGATTCATCAAAATTAAAGGTCTTTGACTAGAAATGCAATCCATGAGCAAACAATTAAGCATATCGCAAACGCGGGACATCAGTTACGCGCCAAATGTGATGGATATCATCTGCCTGCTTTTGCCGGCGGGAACGTTTTTATTCTGGTGGTCTACGCTCGGGTCTGTTAACATAGCCGCGATGAACGACCTGGGCCTGGTCTCGGTGATGCCCCGCTCGATGATTATCTGCCTGATGGTCATGATGGTAAGTTTCTGTCTGACGCTCCAGCAGCCCAGGCCGCGCACCTCCCTCTTATTGCTGCACGTTGTCCTGTTGATCATCATGCTGTATGGCGTGACCGGCCTGGTTGAGCAAGCTCCGCGCTTTAATATTGTCTATCGCCATAATGGCTATACCGAATACATTATGCGCACCGGCAAGGTAGATCCTTACCTGGACGCGTACTTCAACTGGCCTGGCTTTTTCATCCTGACGGCCTTCATTACACGCGCCAGCGGGCTACACGATATTCTCTCTTATGCAGACCTAGCGCCGGTATTTTACAATCTTCTCTACCTCGGGCCGCTTTACGTCATCTTTAATACTTTTACCACCAATAAGCGTCTCGTCTGGCTGGCGATCTGGATTTTCTTCATCACCAACTGGATCGGCCAGGACTATATTTCGCCGCAAGGCCTATTTTTCTTCGTCTACCTGTTGATCATGGCCATCCTTCTGAAGTGGTTTAAAACGCCGGCAGAGGTGGTAGCGCGCCGTCCACTCAAGCAGCGACGCCACTTTCGCTGGTACTTTGCGCTTTATCGCTGGCTGACAGCTCCTGATCCCATCTCCACACCTTTACCTGCGCTGCAACGGGCTGCGCTTTTACTCAGCGTCATCATTATGCTGGCGTTTATGACGTATTCGCATCAGCTTACGCCTTTTTTTGTGTTGATCGTCATCATCCCGCTCATCATTTTCGGGCGCATCACCCGCAAGCTCTGGTGGCTGCCATGCCTGCTGCTGGTGATGGCCTTCGGCTGGCTCTTCACGATGGCACAACCCTACTTGATGGGACATTCAAGCAATATTTTTGGAAGCCTGGGCAATATTCTGACTTCGTTCAATGCCAATGTGTCAAGTAGGGTTAGCGGCGACCCCCAACATACCTTTGTCACCCGCCTGCGGCTCTTGATGCCTCTCGGCTTATGGGGATTAGCCTTTGTGGGCGCGATTTTCCGCCTGCTCAAAGGCCACCGCGATGCGACAATAGTAATTATGGCGCTTACCCCTTTTCCATTGTTCATTGCTCAACCGTATGGGGGAGAAATGCTGCTGCGCTGCTACCTGTTCTCACAGCCGCCGATGGTGTTTCTCTGCGCTTCGATCTTCTATGAAGTGCCATCACTGGCAGCGAGCAAAAGACTGCGCTGGATTGAGAGCATCAAAGGGCCAATTGCGCGCATCTACGGCATACAGGGTACTGCCATTAGCTGTCTCCTCATCATCTTTATGGCTACGTTTCTTTATACACGCTATGGCAACGAACTGATGGACTATAAGACCTATGACGAGGTCAGAGGCGTTATTCACCTGTATGATATTGCCCCCCCTAAATCGATGTTTTTTGAGGCATGGCATGGCTCTCCGTGGCAGATACAGGATTTTGAAAAGTTTAGCCTTATAGATCCGTCCGTCGATACCGCTCTCTCTGACGCTATAGGACGCCTGGATGTGAACTATATCGTCCACTACATGTGGCAACACCGCAACTCTAATGCCTATCTTTTCTTTACCCGAACGCAGTTTGCCACTTTCGATGGTACCTCGGGTTTTCCAGCGGGAGGGCTGCAAAAATTCGAGGTGGCTGTACAGGCATCGGGGAAGTTTAATTTGATCTATCGCACGCAGGACGTCCAGATATTCCAGCTTATTAGCGCGGTTGGAGGGTAAAAAATGCGTGCATCGTGGTTATGGCCAACAATCAATCTGCTTGCAACCCTCATTACTGGTGTTATTGTCTATATTGCGCCTGCAACGCCTTTGCAACCATACGTGGTGATGAGCTTTGTGTGTTTTTGCCCGGGGATGGCGCTTGTTCGCTTTCTACGCCTTCACGATCTTGCTATTGAACTCTCTCTGGCGGTCGCTCTAAGCCTCTCCGTCGCGTCGATTGCTGCCGGTGCATTTCTCTACGCGAAAGACTGGTCCCCTTTAAATACCTTGACGACGCTGGTCCTGCTGACGCTCACCTGCTCCATTGCTCAGCTCGTCATGCAGCTTCCCATCATCGGTATTGCTACCGCTCAAAAACAGAGCGATGACGTTGCCACAAGCGAGACGATGTCGCTGGCCGCGCTCAAGGGAGCTGTCGGAGAGCAACAGAAGGTGGTAAAAGAAAGCACGCCTCAGCCTCCCAGCCATGTTCGTAAAGCTGCCTGGGGCCTGGAAGAGGTCGCCACCACCGTTATCCCTGCTGCCACCGACCAGCGGCTATTACAGAGTATTGAGCAAGGCGCCGCCTCCGAGTCTCACAAAAAAGAGATCGAGAAGGCAGCTACTACCATTATGCCTGCTGTAGCTCAAGCGCAAACAAAGCAAAGCGTTGCCGAAAAAGATACGACCCTGCTGGCTGCCGTTTCCAGTTCCTCAGGCGCTCAAAAGATCGAAGAGAAAGACACAACCCTGCTAGCTGCTGTTTCTAGCTCTCCAGGCGCTCAAAAGATTGAAGAGAAAGATACAACCCTGCTGCCCTCCGCTGAACCACAAAGCGTTAAAAAGAAAGATGCAACATCTCCATCTGCTCCCATTGAGATGCTGGATACCCAGGTACTGCATAAAGAGGAAAGTGTGTCCCCAGTGACTGAGCCACCGGAGACGCCAAAAATTGAGGAGAAAGAGGAGAAAAAAGCGACCCCTCCACCTTCCGTTGCCAGGCCGCCAGAGACACCAAAAATTGAGAAGGAAATGGTGCCTCCTCCAACTTCTGTTACCAAACCACCGGAGACGCCAGCAATTGTTGAGAAAAAGGCGACCGGTATGGCCCCTCTGACTAAACCGCAGCAACCACTAGAGGTTAAGGAGAAAGAGCACGCCGATAAGAAACCGGTCGTTCAGCCGCAACAGCAGAAGGTAGAAAATCGTGATCGCGACACCGATGCCAATATGGAAAGTAACAATGAGGAGCTTGCCTCACCTGGCGAAACGCCGCATTCTCTCCCTGCGCTTTCCTCTCCCGTAGGGGCTAAACCCCTGTTGAGGAAGAGTCGGCTCTCGAATGAGTAGATATAGTTCTCACTCCCTATGGTGGAAATCAACGCTATGACTTGATCATTGAGGATAGCGAAGGAAAGCTCTGGCGTATACAGTGTAAGACAGGCTGGATTGAGAAGGATGGCACAATACTTGTATTTAAGACGGCTAACCATAACGGCCAACAAAGGGATTGGCGACACTATCGGGGGCAACGCGATTATTTCGCTGTATAAACGAGGATTTGAATAAGGTGTATCTCATCCCGGTAGATGAGGTTGGTACCGTACAAACAAATCTGCGATTATTGCCAGCAAAGAATAGCCAGGAGAAGCATGTGCGATGGGGGAAGGACTACGAGTTGTAAGTGGGCCCAGCTGGGATCGAACCAGCGACCAAGGAGTTATGAGCTCCCTGCTCTAACCGCTGAGCTATGGGCCCGTGCGCAACGATTGTAGCATACTTCGGCAGTTTTGGGAAGAGGGAAAAGCGGCGATTTCAGGGCTTCGCAAAAGTGGTCTTTTCATCCTGAACGGCTCGCAAGCGAGCCGTTGGGGAGAGGAAGGTGCTGGCGGTGGGCTGTGCCCACCGCCAGCACCTTCCTCTCCCTGTGAGCGCCTTTGGCGCGAGCAGTCAGCGCGTGCAGCGACTTTTGCGAAGCCCTGGCGGCAATTTTCGCCAAGATAAAAATAGTATGCCGTTGTAGATACCGTGTTCAATGTCAAGGGGACCTCCTGGATGGGGGAACATCCAAGACCGGAGAAGGGGTTCTCTCTCGTCGAAAACAAGACGTGTTCTCCCCATCGTTCTCCCGGTTGAAAGGAGGGAGAACGATCATGCACACCCTTTTGCTGACATCTGGGATCTGCGCAAGGCCGCTTTCTTCTTCGAGGGCGCGGTACTGGCAGCCACAAGCCCCTGCCAGAGCGGAAAGGCTCGGCCCCGATCATAGGGCAGATGCGATGTCAGCACGCCGGTGACGATATGCAACAATTTGCGCATGATGGCCACCAGGATCTGCTTGGGAGCTTTGCCTCGCGCTTGCAGTTGCTCGGCCCAGGCGGCCATCGCCGGATCATGGCGGCACGCACTCATGGCGCACATGTACAACGTCTTTCGCAACTGCGAAGAGCCCATCCGCTCCATTTTCCCCCGCTTGTGAACCGAGGTGCCCGATTCGTGCTGCTGCGGGGTCACCCCCACAAAAGCCGCCACCTGGCGGGCCGAGGCAAAGCGTCGGATGTCTCCCAGCTCGCTGATGAGCAGCCAGGCCGTTTTCTCTCCAATGCCGGTGATCGAGCACAGCAACTGGAAGGTCTCCTTCATCGTGGAGTCGGCCTTGATGAGGGCAGCCATCTCCCGCTTGAGCTGCGTGATCCGCTGGGACAGCCAGTGGATATGCTCATCAATCTCTTGGCGGATCGGAGCCGTCAATCGCTGATTCTCTTGGCGGTTGCGCTCTTGCCGCTGCATCTTTTCCAGATCATCGAGCCGACGAACGAGCACTTGGATCTGTTGGTGCGTGGCACTGGGGGGAGTCCAGGCCAGCGGCTCTTTGTCAGCACAATAGCGTGCCAGCAGCTTGGCATCAGCGCGGTCTGTTTTGCAGAGCCGTCCTTCGCTCTCGCGAAAGGCGGCCAGGCGTTTGGGATTGATGAGACTCACTCGATAGCCTTGCGCATGCAAAAAACGGGCCACGCCATCGCTGTAGGTGGCAGTGGCTTCCAGACAGACATGCAACTGCTGGCGTGCTGCCCCGAAGGTCATGAGCCAGTCATCAAGCTGCTTGAAGCCATCGGAGCCATTGGCGACCCGCAAGCGAAAACGAGCGGCAGTCTCACGCGAATAATGAAGGTCGAGCGTCTTTTTGGAAACATCGAGACCCACCGGGATCATGGGGCACCTTCCTTTGGATGGCATCTTCGCCGCAGAGCGCGGCGACATGCCTATGGTATACTCATGGGAAAGACAGGTCGAGCCTGCAACGGAATCCGCCTTGTTCATGCAAGCTCATCCCCATCATCCCGTCAAGGAGAGGGATGGCTTTGGATACCGTTCGATTGCTGCTTGCAGGCAGTCCCACTGGCGATCTTCTCTACGCAACGAGCTTGTCACTCAGGGGCAAGGACAGATTCATCCAGTGGGTGACCTGTCTGGCTTCCTCTTGCGAGTATACCAGAAGATCATCCCTCTCACCCTTCTATCATACAAGGGCAAGGGCTAGCCCTGCCCCTACAGTCTATGGTTGTAATATCATGTCACACTATACTCAAGAATAATTCAGCACATGATTTACTCCTGACGAGGACAGATAGCATAGTGCATCGAATTGATCGTCACAATCGTAATATCCACATGACTGATCATGCGATGACTAATCGCTTGAAATAGCTATCCCTTCGAAAGGAGTAAATTATGCCCGTTATCACAGATTGGGGAGTTGCTATCTGGACATCGCTAACCAATGCCCTGATGCTCGTTTTCTCTTTCATCCCCAAGTTGATCGGTTTTCTGGTCATCCTGCTCATCGGTTGGCTTATTGCTACCGCGCTGGAAAAGGCAGTGACCTTCCTGCTAAGGAAAGTTGGTTTTGACCGCATGGCGACGCGCATTGGCCTGAGCCGTTTTGAGCAGCGGATGAATGTGCGCATGGATGCGGCTGGTCTTTTGGGTAAGATTGTCTTCTGGTTCGTTTTCCTGGTCTTCCTGGTTCCCGCTGTGGATACGCTGGGTCTGACAACCGTGAGCAATCTGCTAGGGCAGATCATCAACTACATTCCCAATGTCTTTGTAGCCATTCTGGTGCTCTTCTTGGGAACGCTGGCCGCGACATTCGTTGCCGATATTGTGCGTGGAGCAACGACCAATCGCACAAACATTGGCAACCCGAATGTTTACGCTAACATCGCGCGTTACGCTATTCTCGGCTTCGTGGCCCTGATTGCCCTCGAACAGTTGCAAATTGCGCCAGCGCTACTCAATATCCTTTTCACGGCTATCGTTGGGGCAATGGCTCTGGCCCTCGCACTGGCCTTTGGTCTCGGTGGACGCGAAGCTGCCCAGAGATGGCTGGCGCGCGGAGAAAATACGTTAAGTAACGTGACGATTGCTCCCCGGTACAATGACGGCGCCACCGTTTCTTCCCAGTACGAGGACGCCACAACCGTGACACCCGCTTCTCAGATGCGTTCACCCCGACAGAGGAACGGGTCGGAGCAGATGCGCAGAGACTATAACAATCAATAAGGGTGGACACAACATCCATCTAAAAACTGCCTACTAAAATCAAGGCGAACCAGCGTATACCATACTGGTTCGCCTTGATGCATCTAGCGTATTGGTGATAAACAAAAGGCAAAATGGGAATATTGTCATAGGACTATGCGGTTATAATCTGATGAAATCATATTTTCGCTTCGCTCACTCCGGCGAAGTGTGCTATAATAGCAGAAGTCAAGTGCGAGTTCTGTCTGATCCTACTGGCAATCAACTCAACAAACCAGGGTGCTTTATGCAAGAGCCAGTGGGAAAGAGGACCGGAAAGAAGCGGGCATACATCATGTTTCACCGCTGTTTGGTAAGTGGTAGAAGAATAAAAATGCACAAGATGGATATCTCGTTTTTCGCTCAGAAGAGATTGGTACGTACGTCCAGTAGCAGATCTCCCCGACAAAGCGAGACCGCTTTTAACGAAACCGCGCCATATCCAGACGCATGGCGCGGTCTGACATTTTTCGAGGGGGCATTCGATGGAGAATGAAGTCACAGTAACAATCCGTATCGGTGGTGAGTCAGGTGAAGGTACCATATCAGGTGGTGATATCCTTGCTCTGGCCTCTGCCCGCTGGGGGTATTATGTCTATACCTTCAGAACGTTCCCTGCCGAGATCCTCGGCGGACCCTGCATGTTCCAGGTTGGCATCAGCAACAAACCTGTGAAGTCAATGGGCGACTACGCTGATGTGCTCATTTGTCTGAACAAGGAAGCCTATGATCGCAACATTGGCGATCTACGTCACGGGGGCGTGCTCATTTACGATCCTTCTGATTTCACACCTGAGACCGGCGATTGCATTACCTACGCCATTCCGTTCAACGAGATTGCCCGGAAAGAAATCCAATTGTTCCAGACAAAGAACATGGTCATGCTGGGCGCGATCTCTGCTCTGTTCGGACCGCCTTTAGAGGCTATCGTGGAGGTTGTCGAGTCAAAACTCTCCAAATCGCGCAAAGCCAACACAACGCTGATGGAGAAAAATTTGCTGGCCCTGGAGGCCGCAAAAAAATATGTTACGGAAAAGCTTTCTAAACACGATCCCTATGTTCTTGGCCCTGTGGAGAAAGCCAACCGCGTTGTGCTTAACGGCAATCAAGCCTTAGTAGCAGGCGCCCTGGCTGCTCAATGTCGCTTTTTCGCAGGCTATCCTATCACCCCTGCCAGCGATATTATGGAGGGTATGGCGAAGGAGCTGCCAGCGGTCGGCGGCACATTTTTACAGGCGGAGGATGAGATGGCGGCCCTTGCCTCCGTGCTCGGCGCCTCTTATGGCGGTGTACGCGCCATGACAGCGACCTCCGGCCCCGGTTTTTCTCTTATGACTGAACTTATCGGCCTTTCATCAATGGCAGAACTTCCCGCCGTCATCGTCGATGCGCAGCGCGCCGGCCCGAGCACCGGCATGCCGACGAAAATGGAGCAATCCGACCTGAGCTTCGCGCTTAACGCCGGACACGGCGATACGCCGCGCATGATTGTAGCGCCCGCGGACGTTAAGGATTGCTACGAACTGATCATCCTGGCCTTTAATATGGCCGAACGCTATCAGATGCCAGTGCTGTTTCTTACCGACCAGTCACTGACGGCCCGCGTGGAGAGCGTCGATAGCGACATTTTCAGACCGTTGCCGCTACAAAGCCGCGCCGAATTTGACGCACATGCAGCCAACGGCAATGGCGCAAACGGTAAAACGCTGGTCGGAGCTACCGCGACCTCCAACGAATATGCTCGCTACGCCTATACCGCCAGCGGCATCTCGCCTATCAGCTCACCGGGGGCTGGGGCAATCGGCTATGTCGCAACCGGCCTGGAACACGATGAGCGTGGGCATCCCGATTACGAGCCGGAAGACCATACGGCGATGATGGAAAAACGCTTCCGCAAGCTCGATACCGCGGCGGAAGAGCTGCCTCAGCCGCAACGCTATGGCGACGAGGACGCAACCATCGGCCTGATCGGCTGGGGCTCAACCGAGGGCACCATCCAGGAGGCCATTGACCGCGCACGCGCCAAAGGCTACAAAGCGGCAGCATTACATCTCAAGATCCTTTCGCCGCTGCCAGAGCGTACTATTCGCGATTTCATCCACTCAGTACAAAAGGTCATCATTCCAGAGTGCAACTACTCCGGGCAACTGGCTAATCTGCTGGGTGCGAAATATGGGCTACAAGCGATTCGTGTGAACAAGTTCGGCGGCATCCCATTTACCGCCGGCGAGATCCTACGGGCTATCGAGGAGGTTAGTTAATCATGACACAGATGGTCATCAATCCCACACCAAAAGATTACAAGAGCGAGGTTAAGCCGACATGGTGTCCAGGGTGTGGCGACTTCGGTGTCCTCAACGCCACCTATCGCGGCCTGGCCGGCCTCAAGCTGGCCCCAGACCAGACGGTGGTGGTATCCGGCATCGGCTGCTCTAGCCGATTCCCGCACTTTATGAAAACCTTCGGATTCCATAGTGTGCATGGACGCGCATTGCCTGTTGCCCAGGGATTGAAGCTAGCTCGACCTGACCTTACTGTTGTTGCCGTTGGCGGCGATGGCGACTTCTTTAGCATCGGGGCAGGCCATCTTATTCACGCCGCCCTGCGCAATATCGATATCACCGTTGTTGTCATGGATAACGAGATCTACGGACTCACAAAAGGCCAGACTTCCCCCACATCACCGCATGGTCATGTGACCAAGTCAACGCCCTATGGCCTCCTGGCTTCGCAGTTCAACCCCGTCGCTACCCTGCTTTCCTTAAATGTGAGCTTCGTGGCCCGTGGCTACTCGGCCAAACCTAAGGAACTCGCCGCGCTGATCGAGCAGGGCATTATGCATAAAGGTTTCTCTTTTATTCATGCGCTGAGCCCCTGCCCGACGTTCTTCCATACCTTCGATGCCTGGGATGCCTCTGTCACGCCCATTGCTGCCGACCACGATACCAGTGATCGCGCCAAAGCGGTGACACTGGCGATGGAGACGGAAAAGCAGTATATTGGCCTCTTCTATAAAGAAGACCGCCCAACGATGGACGATGCCGCTCATCAGCTCGCTGAGCGGGCCAAACCGTTCAACATCGAACAGTACATCGAACGCTACGCGTAATACGTTCAAGCAATAACCAGAGCCGCTGAAGCGGCTCTGGTTATTTTTATCTATTGGCAAAACCAATAATAATTCATCCAGGCTCAGAGATGTTTTAGCGAGCTTCCATCTGAACCAGGGTGGGGATGCGCAGAGAGTTGATAACCGCCTGCGAGAAGCGCTCGCCACAGGGACGGCAGAACAAGCCGCTTTCATTGTGATAGGTTCCACCAATGGCAGTAAGCTGCCTTTCTGCCGGCTTGCCACACCACTCGCAAAAACTACCACGAGGAGCAAAATCAACGGAGATGGGTCGGCGGAATTCATTTTGCATGAGGGGTTCCTCCTAAATTGTGCTGAATCACTGGAACTGCTCAACATGAACTATAAAACAGCACGTCAGGGGATTGTCGTATCTGGTGAAGATATCACGACGATACGTCATCCTTACGATAGCGCATCATCGCCCTTGAGCAACATCGCTCTTGCAAGACGAATTATAGCATATTTCAATACAAATAGCCAGCTTTTTAATAAACCCATCATCACAAATACATCACATTATGCGGATGGTGGAATAGTAGAGGATTCCGGCGCGGACCCTTCCTCCTCCAGCGCAGGAAATCTTGAAGAGAGGCGATCCCCCGTGATCCAGCCAATGGCGCCAAGCCCCACCGTGAGGCCAAGCCAGGTCAGCAAAATCGTGTTGAGCGCAATATTATAGACAGCGGCCATCACACCGGCAATGATAATGCCTAAGGTCAGGCCAACGGTAATACCAATCAGACATCCCGGATGCTTGAGGTTACGCCCCCGCAATTGTTTCATCATAAAAAATCAGGCGCGGAGACCCTCACGCCTTCAGGCTGAGGGAGGAAGCACCCGCTCCTTTCTTTTCTACTGGAATAGCTATAGCCATCACTGCGGGCCAGCAGGGTACAATGACGGAAACCAATTCCTTGCACAGTGCCGGTCTCGGTCGTGATGTTGAAGGACCCGCTGGTACGCACCGCCACTGTGCCAACAGCGGTGCCCTGCTTGACGCCGCTGGGTACCATGGCCCGCACCAGATCACCGGTCTGGAAGCCCTTGACGCGCTTGTGCTGCTTGGGGCCAGTCCGGGGGAAGCCGAAGCGATCCATGCGGCACATCTGTCGGGAACCATGCCCTCTTGCCGTGATGCGTAACGGGGCGATCCCCTGGATGCGCAGGTGCGGGGGAGTAGAGGCTCCAACACAGGTCGCATCCACCCAATGCGCCTTCTCCAATCCTCGCATGACCCGGTTGTATTTCGTGCGCCCGCCGCTGCCAACTTCCACGGGCAGGCCAACCTTCTTGAGCCGCTCATAGAGGACCCATCGGGTGGTATTGACCGCAGCCGCATCTCTGAGGGGGGCTTTGAGTTGTGCCAGGAGACGCGCGAGCCGAGCCGGGTCGTCCTTGAGAAACGCCTCAAGCTCCTGATTGCCTTTTCTGCTGTTGCAGGAGTCGCATGCCAAGACCAGATTGCTGACACGATTGGAGCCGTTGCGACTACGCGCCTGCACATGATCCAGTTGTAACGGGACGTGCTGGGCGTCACAATAAGCACAGGTATGGTGCCATTTGAGCTCCCCTGCCCAGACCACTGCTCCGCTCTGATCGTTGACCAGGGCCATACCGGTGGTCCTGGCTCCTGGATCAAGTTTGAGGCGCAATGGGGAAAGCGTTGGCTCTGCTATCGCTCGCTTCAAAATCAGGGTGAACGGGAAGCGGCGATAGACGGCGGCTTGCCCTTGTGTGAGGAGTCGTCGTGCCTGGCCCGGATGCACCGGGGTGAGGGCTTGCTTATTGGTATCCAAAAGAAACACGTTGGACATCGGGTCCTTTCCTTATGCCCTTGCGGGCCTCCGCTTGCGCGGGTAATGCTCACCTCGTCAATGTTCGTGGAAGGTTTACCGTCCAGCACACTGGCTTTCCCCTCCAGCCTGTTTAATGCTGGACCGCAGAGGTCCGAGTTGGTGAAGCACCCGGACGTGCCTATTTCTTCCCGAACGGAGCCCCGTCAGCCGTGCGAACACGACTGGTGGCTGAGACTGGTCAGAGTGGGGCTCACGGACTACTCCGCAAGCCCATCCCTTTGAAAGGGATGGGTCTCTGACAACGCCAGTCAGACACCTTCTTCTTTGTGGTTGATACCTGGATCATAGCGCGATGCCCCGGGTCCGTCAAGCTTTTTTCTCGGACCGCCCAGGGCTTCTCAAACGTTCCTTTTCATCAGAACGGCTCGCAAGCGAGCCGTTCTGGAGAGGAAGGTGCTGGCGGTCGGCGCAGCCGACCGCCAGCACCTTCCTCTCCCTGTGAGCGCCTTCGGCGCGAGCAGTCAGCGCGTGCAGCGACTTTGGAGAAGCCCTGTCGAGCCGCCCCATTATGCGCCCTGGTTATACTAATTATACAGAAGGCTGCTTGCTCCAAAGAAGAGAGATGATTCGTGCAAATTGCAAATACACTCATCGTTATGCGTGGATATCCTGGCACCGGGAAGAGCACGATTGCACGCGCAATCGCTAAAACGTTGCACATTCCTTTGATTGATCGCGATGTGATACGCCAGGTCATAGTCAACATACTTGGCAATCATGCCGAGGTCGGGCACCTGGCATACGAGATGATCTTCGCCCTGGCCCGCGAACAGCTCAAGCTTGGACTAAGCCTGGTTATTGATACCCCGCTCACTTACTACAGGACCTACGAGCAGGCCCGTCAACTGGCGGCCTCCTTCCATGTACCGATGCTGGTGATCCATTGCCAGTGCTCCCCGCAGCTCCAAAAGCATCGCCTTGAGAGCCGGAAAGGCACCGTCTCTGAATTTCAGATTACCTCCTGGGAGGAATGGAAACAATGGGAGCCGCGCTTCGAGGAGTTTGACGATGGAGGATGCGTTATTGATACCGCGAACCAGATCGAAGATTCGCTGGCAAACATTTTTCAAGCCCTTCGTAACCTTTATGCAAGGGAATAGCAGCAGCAAAGAGAAGAGAGAGGTTTCGGGCCACAACCCGGACAGATTCTTGCAACTTCTCCCCCCATTCCATACAATAAAGCGTGTTATCTCTGACAAAACAACTCAATTACAACTACTTATTTTCCAGGATGGACCGTCCTGATACTTACGGAGGCAAGATGAAAGCGACTGTATTTCACGAACAGAGTGATAAGAGCGTATTACGCGTCGAGGAAATGCCGCAGCCGACGCCAGGGCTGAGCGACGTGGTGGTAAAAGTCCATGCCTGCGGCGTGAACAGGCTGGATATTTACTCGCGAACGGGCCGCACGAAGATCGCGCCCATGCCGCATATTGCCGGCTCCGAGGTCGCGGGCGAGATCGCCGCCATTGGGGATGCGGTCAGCGGCCTGAGCGTGGGGCAGGCGGTGGCCGTCGCCCCTTACCTCTTCTGCGGTCAGTGCGAGTTCTGTCGCTCAGGAGAAGAGGTGCTCTGCCTCAAAGGCGATATTGTCGGCCTGGGCAGCCAGGGAGGATACGCGGAATATGTGCGCGTCCCGGCATCCAGCATTGTGCCTCTCCCAACGGGCGTCGATTACGTCTCGGCGGCGGCGGTGGGGCTGGCAGCCATTACCGCGTGGCATATGCTGACTACGCGCGTGCCACTTCGCCCTGGACAGGACGTGCTGGTTCATGCAGCCGGCAGCGGCGTCGGCAGCGCGGCCATCCAGATCGCCAAACTCAGCGGCGCCCGCGTCATCACAACGGTAGGCTCCGCCGATAAAGTCGAGCAAGCGCGCAAACTGGGAGCCGACGAGGTTATTAACTATCGCGAGCAGGATTTTTTCCAGGAAGTGCGGCGCATTACAAACAAACGCGGCGTTGATGTGGTTGTCGAGCACGTCGGTGAGCAGACCTGGGAGAAGAGCGTCGCTTCTCTGGCTCGCCAGGGGCGGCTCGTGACCTGCGGAGCAACAACGGGCAACGACGGCAAGGTCAATCTCTGGAATCTCTTCGCCAAAGAGGTTTCGCTGATTGGCTCCTACGGTGGCACGCGCCAGGATCTCGCCGACGTGCTCAAACTGGTGGCACAGGGACATTTCCATCCGGTTGTCTACGGCACCTATACGCTTGCACAGATTGACGAAGCGCACCGACTGATGGAGAGCCGGGAGCAGTTTGGTAAAATGATAATAACCCCTGGGGTATAATAAAAGTGTTACCGTTCAGCAATTCACCTAAAGATACTCGCAGGTATCGAAGGAAATACTTTAATTTTGTGCTTCCAACATCGCAGCGAGCCTTCTCATAATGCGGATCGAGGCACATATTTTGATTGCGATTCCCTGAAAGGAGAGTTTTGTTATGGCCAATGCTCTGAAAGATACGATCCAGGAGAAAATCGAGATTGTTGATCAGCCAGATGATCTGGTCGAGCCAAAGCAGAAGAAATTCCGTTTTCTTATCCCTGTTGTCGCGCTCGCGCTGGCTGCCGTCGGCACATTTATCTGGGTACGCCGTCTTTCCGCTAAAAACGAGCTGAATTAACTCGTCGAAAACAATATCCGAAAGAGCATCTCCTATGTTTGGGGATGCTTTTTTCAGTTGTAATTCAGCATCATTTTATTTCTCTTTCAGCACGCTCAGCTATACCTTACTTAGAGTGTGTCCGATTCCGAGTGTTTTCGTCCTCTCTTTGCAGAGTTTGTGCGGCTTCGCCGCACAAGGGCTGGGTGGAGGAGGTGGGGAAACATGCGCGAAGCGCATGTTTCCCCACCTCCTCCACCCAGCGAGCGTCGCAGGCGCGAGCGGGCGCTCATGCTGAGCATCAGACATACACTTATCACTCCACTTAGTATGTGCAGCAAAAGCGAGGTTATACATGATGCGAAAGAGCAGCATTTTCTGGCTAACAGCTTTTATCGGGATTCTGCTCACATTTGTAGTAGCCTGTGGTCCGGGAGGTCAGGCCAATACTTCGACCACACCGCGAGGCGAAAGTTTGTACATCCTTGACGGCCACACTACAAACGCTGGTCAGCGGATCATCACCTTACATCCTGGCAACCATAGTCCCCAATCGTCGATGATATTGCCAACAGGGCTGTTTTCACAGGATCACCGTCGTATCTACACGGCAATACCACAGGGCGACCATACGGTCATCACAGTCACAAATATGCTCACGGGAGCAACAATCCGTTCGATGACGATAGATGGCGCTTACTCAACTGCCGGGCAGAGCTACGCCAACGCTGTACTATCGGCGGACGGTCATTGGTTGGCGCTGCGCCAGCCTGTACAAACGGGTCCAGACAGCATTATCGTTCTTGTTGATACCCAGGTTGGCAAGGTTGCGAAGACTATTGTGCTCAACGGAACCTTTGATCTGGACGCGGTCTCGCCCGACGGCAGCAGAATCTATCTGCTCGAACGCCACAATGATGCGGCGGGACATTATACCGTACGGCTTTACCAGGTTGATCAGGGGCAGCTCGCACCTTACCCCATCGTTGACAAACGCGATCTTGATCCGAATATGGTCGGCAATCCGTTGACGCGTCAAATCTCACCCGATGGCAAGATTGCCTATACGCTTTACACCAATACCGCCAGCAACAGAGCCTTTATCCACATTCTTCCGCTGGCAAGCGACTATCAAGGCGTACGCTGTATCGATCTTCCCGTCGGCAAATCCACGGACCTGCGTTACTATACCCTGGCGCTCTCCTCCAATGGCTCAACGCTCTACGCAGCGAATGGAGCAATAGGGGTCGTGAGCGAGATCAATACATCGGACCCGGATACTGTTAGTGATGATCTTGTCAGAACGGTTCGCTTCGATCCTGGCAAGAGCAATACCGCCAGCAACCAGACGGCGGATCTTTATAACGGGGCCACGCTCTCTCAGGATCGCGATCAGAGTATGCTCTACTTTACGGGTATTGACGGTATCTGGGCGGCCAGCACGACTAATCTTAGCATCAAGACTCATTACGCGACAGGGCAGGCGTTCACCAGTATCGCGTTAAGTACCGATGGCCGGAACTTATATGCTGTTCATCCCACAAGTGGTATTATATCAATCGATACCACATCAGGACAATTCCAGCGGATCGTCTCAGATCCCGCACAAACGCCCTGGGGGATTGAATGGGTAAATGGTTAAGTGAGAAAACAGCTCTACAACGTTTTTTGATTGTGTCTATTCTGTCTCTGTGTTGCTCCCTGATGGCTACAGCCTGTTCGCCATTAGGGAACAACACAGCTAAGCCTATCGCATCAAAGCCAGTTACCGAGCCATTGATTACCTGGCCCGCATTTAATAGCGGCGGTATACGCGATGGGGTGAACCCTGCCGAACAAATGATTACTCCCGCTAACGTGGGCCAGCTCAAGCGGTTATGGCAACAGACGCTGGTTGATGTTGTCGATAGCTCGCCGGTCGTCTTATCTAGAGTGCATACGACAAATGGCAGCCGCAACCTGCTTTTTGTCACCACTAAATCCGGTAGTTTGCTGGCGATAGACGCAGATGCAGATACGATGGTCTGGCGTCAGACGACACAAGGCCCTAAGATCACCAATAGCTCTCCAGCAATCGATCCTTCTGGAAAATTTGTTTACAGTTATGGGCTCGATGGCAAAGTTCATAAATACGCGGTAGATTCGGGACAGGAGATCACCGATGGTATCTGGCCCGCGACGATCACATTGATGCCTGAAGATGAGAAAGGCTCGTCTTCGCTCAATATTGGCAATGGCTACCTATATGCAACAACCAGTGGCTATATTGGAGACGGCGGCCATTACGAAGGGCATGTTGTTGCAATTCAGCTTGCCACCGGTAAAACAACCGTCTTTAACGCGCTCTGCGCCAATATTAAGAGGCTCTTAAACAATATCGCTAGCGATCCAAATTACTGTCCCTATATCCAGGCAGGAATATGGGCGCGGGCAGGTGCAGTAATTGATCCGGTGACAGGCAACGTCTTTATCGCCACAGGGAATGGCCCTTTTGATGCCTCAACAGGAGGACATAACTACGGAGATAGTGTTATCGAGCTAAGCCCCGACCTGACAAGGCTTATTGATACCTATACTCCCGATAACTATCAGTATCTCCAGGACGCCGATGCCGACCTCGGCAGCGCCGCCCCTGCTCTATTGCCCAGGCAAAATAACAGCAAAACGCCATATCTGGCCGTTCAAGCCGGCAAGGATAATAAGTTGCGTCTGCTTGATCGACAGAACCTCTCCGGCCAGCATGGTCCTAACAACGTTGGAGGGGAACTACAGACCGTAGATCTGCCCAATGCTTGCGGCGTTCCGACCCATCCCCTTGCCTGGAACGACTCCGGTGGCGTTACCTGGCTCTTTGTCGCTAATGGCTGCGGCTTTTCCGCCTTCAAAGTGATAACTAACGCCAGCGGCCAGACCAGGCTCCAGCTTGACTATAAAAAAGATATTGGAGGAAGCTCTCCATTTATAGCAAATAATATCTTGTTCATTCAAAGCTCGGGAGAGGTTCGCGCTATGAATCCGCTCACAGGTGATGTTATGTGGAGCAGCTCCCCACCCTCCGCAGGCGGCTCCATTGGAGGTCTACACTGGCAAAGCCCGGTTGTTGTCAATGGTCGCATCTACGTGCCTGACGACGATGGACAGCTCTCGGCGTACGGATTGGTATAACCTGAGTTATTGTAGAGGCTATGACACAACTATGCTAAACGCGCACATTCTTATCGTAGATGATGAAAGTCGGGTTACGAGTGCCTTACGTCGTACGCTTGCTTATGAGGGCTACCAGGTCTCTACAGCGGCGGATGGCGAGAGTGCGCTCGCCCTGGCGCGCACCAAAGCGCCGGACCTGGTCATTCTCGATCTGATGCTGCCCGGCATCGATGGGCTGGAGGTTTGCCGCCGCCTGCAAGTAGCCGATGACCGGGTGGCGATTCTGATGCTCACGGCGCGCGATACGGTCAAAGATCGCGTGACCGGGCTGGAAATGGGGGCGGACGACTATCTGGTCAAGCCGTTCGCGCTCGAAGAACTGCTCGCCCGCGTCAAAGCTCTTCTCAGGCGACAACAACCTTCAGCAGTGAGCCGCGAGATTCTGCGCTTCGAAGATCTTGAGCTGGATACCGCCACGCGCCAGGCTCGACGGCGACAACGCCTCATCGATCTGAGCACAACCGAGTATGAGCTGCTGGTGCTGTTCCTGCGCAATCCGCGGATCGTGCTCACACGCGGACTGCTGATGGAGCGCATCTGGGGCAATGACTTCGAGGGCGGCCCAAACGTATTGGAGGTCTATATCAAGCACCTGCGCAACAAGCTGGAGCAGCAGGGCGAGCAACGGCTAATCCAGACGATACGCGGGGCGGGCTACGTCCTGCGCCTCGCCGAGTAGGAGGCAGCAGCTCATGTACATTCCCCTCCACCTTCGCCTCACCTTCTTTTACGCGCTTATCCTGGGAGCGGCTCTCTGGCTCTTCGGCAGCGCCGCCTATGCTCAAGCTCAACAGCGTTACAATCAGGCGCAGCAGCAGGCATTGCAGGACCTCGATCAAACACTGAGCAGTCGCGCAGCAAGCGTCCAACTGGGGAAATTCCTGTTCTGCACACCGCCACCTGGTCAGCAAGGTCCCACCCTCCTTCCCAGCGTTGACGGACTGGGAACTGGAGGAGTCGCCATCGAAGTTTTAGACGATCAGTTCAATCCTATCGCCACCACGATGGGTAATCCCAATGACTATACGCAATCCACTGTGGAGGGTCTTACTCCTCTGCCGATACCCTTTGATAGACAGGCCATCCAGAGATTATTAAACGATTCTTCCTCTACAGCAAGCACTCCCGACGGCCTCTATAGCACCATCACCTATGCTGGCCAGCATATCCGCATATACACGGTTATCAATAATGCCTGTGGCAATAGTCGCCACATCATTCAAACCGCCCGCTCCCAGGCCGATATCGAGCACTTGCAAAATGATCTGGCACCTTTGCGCACGCTGCTCCTGAACGGCGGCATTCTGGTGATGCTCCTTGCCCTCGCAGGCGGCTGGCTGATTAGTTGGAGCCTGCTCACTGTCGTGCGGCGCATGAGCAAAACAGCGCAGGGCATCAGCGCCTCGCGCGATTTCAGCCGCCGCGTCATACACAAACCCTTGCTAGGCAAAAATGAGTTTGCAGTTCTGGCTACCACATTTAATCAAATGCTGGCAAGTCTGGAGAAGGCGTACCAGAACCAGCAACGCTTCGTCGCCGATGCCTCGCACGAGTTGCGCGCTCCCATCACCTCTATTCGCTGCAATCTCGATCTGTTAGCAAAAGCTCCCGACCTGCCACAACAGGAAGTGCAGGCGGCTCTGATCGACGCCCGCACCGAAGCCGAGCGTATGGGCCGCCTCGTCAACGACCTCCTGCTCCTGGCCCACGCTGACGAATCCCCCCACACTTCCAAGGCGAACGATGAACCGCCAGCCTCAAACGCGACTGATGAGCCAGCTTTATTCGGCTATAAGAAAGATGCTCTGGCACAGGAAATTGATCTGGATAGCTTGCTGCTTGAGGTGTTTCGCCAGTATCGTGCTTTTGGGGAGGGCGAGCATCACGGGGAGCCTGTCAAAGGGCCGCGCCTGTTGCTCCTGCATATTACACCGGTCAAAGTTCATGGAGAGGCTGACCAGGTCAAGCAGGTGCTGATTGCGCTAGTGGATAACGCGTTAAAGTATACGCCCTATGAGGGAACGGTGACGCTATCGCTCGATATTGCTGATGATTGGGCCGTCGTGAAGGTAAGTGATACAGGCATTGGCATTGCGCCGGAGGATCTGCCGCACATTTTTGAGCGTTTCTATCGAGCGGACCGCGCCCGCACGCGAGACCGCGGCGGCAGCGGTCTCGGGCTCTCTATCGCGCAGAGCATTACGCATGCGCTGGGTGGCACGATTGCAGTTGAGAGTACGCCCGGGCGGGGCAGCACTTTTATAGTAAGATTACCCATAAAGGCTGGTTCTTGACGCAACTCAACTCGTTTTTCTCCGCCCAACCATCCTCAAGGGATATTGCAGAAGGATATCTCTCATTATCATTCAACCAGCAGCGTATCTTCATAGGCTATCGGCACTTCTTCCTCCACTTTCGCAATCTTCACGGCACGTAGATTGAAGACGGCATATAGGCCTCCCAAAGTAGCGAGCAGGCCAGCAACCATGAAAATCGTATCGATAGGACCGAACGCTACTCCCAGGATGGACGCGTGAAAGTCGTGCATTACGGTACTCGCCAGGAAGCTGACGATGGCAACGGCCAGCAGACTTGAAAGGTTTAGCCCGGTTTTGGCAACCGCTGCAACTCGTCCGAGCAGTGCTTGTGGCGTCGTCTGGAGTAATAGCGGGTTGACGGCGACATTCACCCCGGCTACTAATAAGCCCTGGATGAACATGATTATGAGCGCCGGTATAAAGCTGGTCAGTCGTGCGTACACAATCACCAGCAGCCCGGTCAGGGTCAGGCCAATGCTCAATACACGCGTCACACCGAGGCGCTGAGCAAATGCGGCAGCCAGTAGCGCGCCCACGGTCAGACCCAGGCCCATTGCGGTATTGAGGAAACCGTAGAAGCTGAGAGACGTGTGCAGATTCTGTTGCAGAAAGAAGACACCGAGCGCGCTGAAGCAGCCCTCGTAAAGCACAACCAGAAAGGCCGCGATCAGCACTGTGATGAGAATTTGATTTCCCCCCAGGAAACGGATGCCCTCGACAAATTCGCGCAGAAAGCTTGTTTGCTTTCCTGGAACTTCGCTGCGTACAGACCGCGGAGCCCGAATCGCCAGGATCGTCAGGAAGGAGACGGCGAACGAGAGCGAATCGAATAAGAGAGCCATCTTTGCTCCGACGGCGAAAAAAAGCACGGTCGCCAATGGGGGAGCTATAATCATTGCTAGGCTAGCCGTCGTCTGTGACAAGCCAAAAGCACGAGCGTGCTGCGGTTCCTCAACAATAGTACTGATCAGAGTAAGCGAAGAAGGGCTGAAAAACTGGGCAGATGCGCTGGCAAGGAAAACAACGCTGGAGATGATAACAAGCGTCGGCAGAGCAGGCAAATGAATGATGGTGGCAAATGGGAGCAGCAGGGCAATGAGAACTGTGCGGATGGCATCCATGCGCAACATTGTCCGTCTTTTCTCCCAGCGGTCGGCGAAAACGCCCGCTATCGGTCCGATGACCAGCACCGGGATCGACGCCGCTGCCAGCACAACGCCTACAGCTAGAGGCGCCCAGCTTTGCCCGCCAGCAACCTGCGTGGCGACCCAGAGGACCAGCGTGGTGTCAAAAAAGTAATCGCCCATAAAAGAGATGGTTTGTCCGCACCATAACAATGCGAAATTGCGATTGATCAATATCCCGGGCTTTTTAGTCGGTAGAGTATCGTTTTGCATTTCTTCCCCAATAAGAGTCTAAATCAATCATGTAAATGGCATTGAAGATCAATTTTGATAGATTGCCAGAATGTTGAGCGTCCTATGTTGAACCAGCAACGTGAGTCGAGCGGCACTGGTGATGTCGGTCAAACGGATCTGAATAGCTTTCTGTCCGACATATTCCACAATGACTTCAGGTTCTATAAAAGACCGGGGGTGTTCGCTCTTGAAACGTTGGATGGCGGGATGCAGCCATAAAGAACTCTCAACAGTTGTGACGACATTCGCAGCACAGCTATGACATGTCATGACTATCATAGATCTGTGAGGGAAACCAGCGGATGGCTCAGAATAGAGTCTCCGGTATTCATCAGGCTGTAACACCTGTATTGCTCGCCGCTGCCCGCAAAACGGACAGGAACTCCAGCCTGTCTCCAGACCACCGGCAATCTCACTGATGACCTGGGTCATACGTTTGATGGCTGGCCGAAACGAACGTAGCCCCTCCAATGGCGGATATCCTCCACTACCAACGATGTAAGAGCAAGCGGGGCAGCGCATCCGCAGATTAATAGGATTGGCAACTAAGGAATGTGACATCGGCTCGAACATGCCCTGCAAGCGATGTTGGGCGCAGTACCAGCACCATTCGCGTGTTTCGCGCCACCCCTGAGCTATGTCATCGTCTATTGACAGGCCAAACGCCTGCGCATCAGTGCGCAGATCGCTGCTGAGCACCTGACGCAGTTGACGACGCGCGCGGTGCAGACGCGCCTCCAGAACGTTGATCGTCATTCCCAGCCTCAAAGCGACCTCGCGCTGGGGCAGTTCAGCAAGGTAACACATCTCGATGAGCTGCCTCGTCTCGGCTGGCAGATAGCACAAAGCCCGGTCCAGCAGAGCTGCAAGATCTTGCCGATTCAGTTCTTCTGTTGGATCGGGCGCAAAGGTATCAGCGATCTCCAATTCGCTTGCATCTTCATCCTGCCACGGGTCCTGTAGACGGCTCTGATGTTGGATATCGCGCTGATACGTTTCGGACCAGCGCAGGCACATATTGCGACATATCCCATCCAGCCAGGCATTAAAGCTCTCCGGTATACGCAAAGCGTTGAGATGCTTCCACGCCTCTGCCAGCGTCTCCTGCACCACATCATCAATGGCATCGGGAGCTATCCCGCGCCGCTGCGCCAATCGCGATAGGCGGGGGCGAGCAGCCGCGAGAGCCTGCTCTATATCTGCTATCTGTATAGATGTAGCGCGCTCTATGACGCTGTTGTTTGTTTCGGCAGCCCTGAGGCGATATTCCGCTTGAGCGTAGACCATTTTCCAGTTTCTCCTAATCTCCAATCTCCACTAGTATGTCAGAATTTTATGCAGTTACCTTATGCAAATTTTTGGAAAGTATTGAATAAAATTGCCTGCTACGACAAGATGGGCTTGCTGACGCTATTACTGATCTGCTTTACAGGTTACGAAGATCCCTAACACGGGATCTTGTAGCGAAGGAAACAGCTAAAGAAGCCCGGAAGCTCTGTTCCGAGCTTCTTTGAGCATGAGGGACAAGTTAGCCTGCCGATCTGCCTCCATCGACGGCAAGCACCTGACCGGTGATGTAGCTGGCGGCGTCGGAGGCGAGGAAGAGGATGGCAGGACCCATCTCGCCAGGCTGCCCAATGCGCTTCATCGGCGTGTTCTGGGCCACGAATGGCTCGGCCCTTTGCAGGATCGCCTCAGTCATGCGGGTCCTGAACATTCCCGGCGCGATAGCGTTGACGCGAACGCCGCGCTGGCTCCACTCAACGGCCAGAGCGCGCGTCATATTAATTACCGCCGCTTTACTGGTATTGTAGCCAACTGTGTTTAGCTGTCCGCCGCTCAGGCCCGCGATGGAAGCAATATTGACGATAGCTCCCTTGCCAGCTTCGAGCATATGCCGTCCAACCGCCTGCGACATCAAAAATGTGCCACTGACATTGGCCTCCATGACCTGATGCCAGCGGTCAAGCGGCATGCTCTCCGCCGGAGCTCCCCAGGTCAGGCCAGCGTTATTGACCAGCACGTTAATTTTGCCGCAGGCGTCGATTGTTCGCTGGACAGCCTGCTCCACCGAAGCATGATCGGCCACGTCGCAGATCATGGAATGAACGGTAACACCCTGCCCTTTGAGTAGTTGCTCAGCCTCGTTGAGCCACTGTTCCCGGCGAGCGGTAATTACCACAGTCGCGCCAGCTCCTCCAAACGCCTGGGCAATCTCCAGCCCCAGCCCACGCGACCCGCCCGTCACCAGGACAACCTCGCCAGAAAAGTCAAAGGTAGCAGTGCCCATGTAACCCTCCTTGTGTTTTCTTCACAATTGAAAAATATGCGCTTCAAAAACGTTTCGCAAGCAAACGATTGTTTGCTTCAGTTTGCGGCGGAATGTGATAACATGTTATGATTCCGCACAGCAAATATGCCCTTTTTATATACCACAGGCAGTAAGGGATTTGCCATAATCATCAATAACAACAGTGTTATCTATTCAATGGAGGACCCGGATGCACCTTTCTTATCAAGAACTCTGCGAAGATGTTTTCCAACTGGCCCAGTTACTTGTTGACTCGCATCCCGATCCCTACTCGGCTGGCGGTGGTGCCCTCGCTTTTCGCCGCAAGGTGGTGGAGCTTATCGAGACACTGCCGGATGACGGGCTGACTGAGTGGCAGTTTTTACGGCGCCTGCGCCCTCTGATTGCTTCATTGAAGGACGGTCATACCATGCTCCACTCACTTGAAAGCCAAACCATATCAACAAAACGCATCTGGTGGGAATGGGAAGCAGTGGAAGAGCAACTGGTGTTGATGAAGGTTCATCAGCCTGAAGAGCGATGCTTGCTGGGTGCGCGACTGGCTCACATCGAGCATGTGCCTTTCGCAGAACTGGTGCGGCGCGTTGACCAGGTACGAGGCTGCGATAATCTCTATCAGCAATTGATCTATCTGGCCTCCGCTTTTCGTCAAACCGATCTGCTGGCCGAGCTTTTAGAGTGCGATGAATTGCCATCATCTCTGCGCCTGACACTGCTCCTGCCCGATGATACTGAGCGCGAGCTAGAGGTACACTTGAGCGAGGTGCAGCCAGGAGAGATGATCGTGCCAGAGAGTTCTATCACCAGACTCCCAACACTCAACGCAGCACAACTTGGCTGGTCGTTTCTCGATGAGCAGCAGCACATCGCCTATTTGCGCGCAACATCTATGTTTCATTATCGCGAAGCGTTCGAGTTTTCTTATGCTGTGGGGTACCAGATGCACCTCGGTCATGAGTTAGATGCGACCGTCCGCAAGGTATTGCAGGAACCACTTCCTGAGAGCGTTGAAGCAAAAATTGCTGCGGTCCCCTCCGCTACTAACCTGTTGCTGGAACTATTTACAGCTATGCGCGAAGCGAACTCGACGCATCTGATTGTTGATCTGCGATCCTGTCCCGGCGGCAACTCTCTTTTCGGCAGTATGCTTATCTATTTTCTCTATGGGGTTGAGAACTTGCTCTCAACGATTGGTGGATACCAGATCAAGCGCTACTCGCCGCTTTACTTTGAGAACTACCAGCAGACCTCGCCAGAACAATTCCAGCATGTGTTGCAAAATGGCGGCTACGATTTCGCAGACGAGCAGAACTGGCAGCACGTCCAGCAAACTGGCCTCACCGCACTTGATCGCCAACGTGATTACGAGGATTACCAGCAGTATTTCTCCAAAATGCCCACCTTTGCGCCGGTTTTTGAACAACGGCGCGGGGAAAAGCTCTGGACGCCTGAGGTCGTAGTCCTGACTTCCGCTGATACATTTAGTGCGGGGTTCGACGTGGCGGTCTACTTATGGCGGCGTGGCGCTCGCATTGCTGGCGTGCCCTCCGCACAGGCAGGAAACTGCTTTATTGATGTGCTCAAGTACCAACTACGTCACTCTGGTCTATCGGGATATATTTCCCACAAACGCAGCCTCTATTTTCCTGACGACCCTGAGCGTGGCAAGCTTCTGCGCCCCGCACACGAGTTGACATACGCGTACCTCGTCTCCCAGAACTTTGACCCGCATGCTGCGGTGAGCCTGGCACTTGCATCTCTCTCCGGCGAAAGTGAAGCTATGAGGAATCTATAAGCGGGCAATGTGGAGGAAAAGAGGGGTATATTGCGAACATACCCCTCTGGTAACATTATGCTTCTTCGTTAAGCTCTTCAGCGTCCTCTTCATCCGCTGCCCCTTCGGTTTCACCAGCTTTGAAAGCAACCATATTGCTACGAATCTGCTCTTCGATGGCGCTGGCAACGTCGCTATTCTGGCGTAGAAATTCCTTCGCATTTTCGCGGCCCTGACCTAGACGAATATCACCCACGGTAAACCAGGCGCCACTCTTTTTGACGAAGCCCATCTCCAGCCCGAGATCGATCAGGCCGCCCTCACGCGAAATACCTTCGCTGTACATAATATCAAACTCGGCAGTTTTGAACGGCGGGGCCACCTTATTTTTCACCACGCGTACGCGAGTGCGGTTGCCCACCACGTCCTGTCCCAGTTTAATCGAATCGGTACGGCGAATGTCGAGGCGAACGGAAGCGTAGAATTTGAGCGCCTTACCGCCGGAGGTTGTTTCGGGATTGCCAAACATCACGCCGATTTTTTCGCGCAACTGGTTGGTGAAGATAACGGTGGCATTGCTATTGTTGATGGCGCTGGTGAGCTTACGCAGGGCATGGCTCATCAGACGAGCCTGGAGGCCGACGTGCGAATCGCCCATCTCGCCTTCAATCTCGGCGCGAGGAGCCAGAGCTGCCACCGAGTCTATGACCACCACATCAATGGCGTTGCTGCGCACCAGCGAGTCCACGATCTCCAGCGCCTGCTCCCCTGTATCAGGCTGAGAAACCAGCAGATTGGCGGTATCAACGCCACAACGAGCGGCATAAGACGGGTCAAGCGCGTGCTCGGCATCGATAAAGGCCGCGTAGCCGCCAGCACGCTGCGCGCTGGCGATGATGTGTAAGCAGAGCGTTGTCTTACCGGAGGACTCAGGGCCATAAATCTCAGTGATACGTCCACGCGGTACGCCGCCAACGCCCAGAGCGACGTCGAGCGAAACTGATCCGGTGGGAATTGCTTCGACCTGAACCGTTGCCGCGTCTCCCAGTTTCATAATCGCACCCTTGCCAAAACGACGCTCTATCTGAGTAAGCGCCAGGTCTATAGCCTTCTCACGTTCAGTCATTCCAGCAACGGCAGCAGCAGTGCCATTGCGATCAACTGTGGGTTTTTCTTTCTTGCTCATCGGTTGTCTTTGCTACAGGGCGTGAGCTACAAACCGGACGGACGGTAACCATCCCGCATCCCCAACCCTGCATTCCTCCTTCTGCGATGCTTTCAATCCCCCTCGAAAAGGGCTGCTTTTAACGATTTTTGTGAATGCAGGACACAACAAGTTTCTCCCGTTATATTGTTCCTACATAGGCATATTCTTCGGCAAGGGTGAAAAGTCGGAAATCGATGCTCTCCCTTCATCATTTCCTAAAAGTAGAACAAGAGTACCATACCTGATCTGCTCTGTCAAGCAAAATGGACGGCAAAAGTAACAGACAGACAAATATACCTATATTTAGGTAGGCCCTGCCTGCGTGAGAGGCCCACCTGGGCAGGGGCAAGCCCACGTCTTGCAATCCAGCCGACCAACGCTGCTCTCGGTCTGGAAATTCCGAACGACAACGCCGCTGTCGCGTCTAGCTTCGCTCAGGTCGGCTGTAAAGAAGGCCCTTACATTTCGCGGCGGCCCTCGATGGCGCGGCTGAGGGTCCCCTCGTCGGCGTATTCCAGATCGCCGCCGATGGGAAGGCCCCTGGCCAGCGTCGTAATGCGCAGCGTGGGCTGCTTTAGCTCGTTCTTAATCTCGCGTTCGATGGTGCGAGCGGTATAATCGCCCTCAAACCCTGGATTGGTGGCGAGAATTACCTCGCGGATATCGCCAGTCGCGACGCGCTTCACGAGTTCATCGGCCCGCAGATCCTTCCATCCCACGCCATTCATTGGAGAAAGAGCGCCGTGGAGCACATGATAGAGGCCCTTATAGACACCTGTCTTCTCCAGCGCCAGCACATCGAGAGGCTCTTCTACTACACAGATCAGATCCTGGTCGCGACCGGCATTGCTACAGATTACACACGGGTCCGTTTCGGTAATGTTAAAACAGCGCGAGCAGTAGATAATGCTCTCTTTCACGCGCACAATCGCCTCGGCCAGACGACGCGCCTGGTCGTTTGGGCTGCGCAGAATAAAGAAGGCCAGTCGCTGCGCCGTTTTTACGCCGACGCCCGGCAGCTTCGAGAATTCTTCTATCAACGCCGCTACAGGTGGTGCTATCTCGCTCATTTTTTAGAACAATCCCGGAATTCTCATGCCACCGGTGGCGCCACTAAGAAGCTTCTGCTGCGCGCCCTGTACTTTGTCAAAGGCATCTTTGGCAGCCGCCTTCACCATCACCTCCAGTTCGTCAATCTCTTCCACGCTAAATGCCTCTGGATCGATCTTGACATCGGTAATTTCAAATTTGCCGCTCATGGTGATTGTTACCGCACCACCACCAGCGGTTCCGGTGAAGAGGGTCGCCTCCAGCTCCTCTTGCATCTTCATCAATTTCTGCTGCATCTTTTGAACTTCACGCATGTTCATAAATATTTATCTCCTTATCTCGGATGAACATCCTTGATTTCCGCTTTAAACATCTCCACGACCTTTTGAACAACCGGATCGCTCGTGGCCTTTTTCTTTAGATACTCCTGCTGAGTTTCTGCTACTTTTGCTATGCTCACGCCCGAATCTGGTGTATCAGTGATTATACCAGTATTCTCTCTCACGACACCATTTCTGGCAAGAGGTGGTGGCGGACTGTTACCAGGAAGCGATATACTGGTCACCGCATTCGCTATGTCCTGCCCGCGTTGCGCCGGAGGCGACTGACGCTGTGAGACGTCTCGCTTAGCAACTGGCCGTTCGCGATGAGCTGGCTGTTGCGGCGCTATTGTCATCATCGTATTGGCTGAGCGACTGCTATCAGCACTGATCACCGTTCCAGCTACATCCGGCGGCAGCAGCCGTAGATGGCACTCCTGCCCCAGTTCTACTTTCATGGCCCATTCTATACTTTCATGGTACTCGCTTTTTTGGATGGCAGTATAATGAAAGCTTGCGTTAGCCCTGATGAACACGACTGGCAGGCCAGTAGGCTCCTGCTCTACACTAACAACCGTGTATCCATTCAAAACTGCCGCAATCTTGGACCCATCTTTGCGCGTTTTGACCCGCCGCTTGATATACTCCCAGCGTTCTTTGACTTCCTGGACCGTCAACGATGGGACGCTCTCCATCTCAGCGGACTCGGCATGCTCTGCCTCATCTTCCTGTGGAGCGGCGTCCGTCTGAGCAGGAGCAGGCTCAACCGGCTCACCGTCATCCGAATACGAGAGGGCTTCCCAATCGGGCAATGAGCTGGCGGGTGGCTCTTCACTCGCCGTTAGAGCCGGGGGAGGGGCTTCTTTCTTGACCACAGGGCTAGCTTGAGAAGGAGGAGCTGCTGCTCTCGGTGGCTCCTGGATAGGGGCAGGTCGCGAAACGGCGGGAGATGGAGCATTGGCAGCCGTTGCAGCGCCTGGCTGTCCGCCCTGCGCCCGGCGATGCAGCTCAACGCAGGCCAGAAATGCCAACTCCAGGCCAAGCTGGGGCGTTGCCACATTTTTTTGCATCAGCTCATTCTGCGCGAAGACGCGAGCGCACTCGGTCAGTTCTTCGAGCTTAAACTGTCGGGCCATCTCGGTGATTTCGCGGATCTCGTCCTGGGTGCAATCCAGAATCGTCGTGATATCCGCTCCGGCTTTGCAGAGCATCGTAGCACGCCAATAATCGGCTACCTGCGTATTAATCTGGCGCAAATCCGCTCCGGCATCGGCCAGATCGTGGATCAGATGCAATCCGCCCGGACTATCCAGTTGCGCAATGAGAGCAATAAACTTCTGGATGGCGCGCTGGTCCGCTACCCCCAGCATCGACTGCACCTGGGTGAGCGTGATATGTTGACCGGAATACGCGATAGCTTGATCGAGGATGCTCAGCGCGTCGCGCATGCCGCCAGCAGCCGCCCTGGCAATCAATTCTGCCGCGCCGCGCTCCAGCTTGATCTGCTCCTGCTCGGCGACAAAGTTCAGATGGTCCACAATCTGACGTGTGGTAAAACGTTTGAAGTTGAAGGGCTGGCAACGCGAAATCACCGTTGGCAGCATCTTATGCACATCGGTGGTCGCCATGACAAAAATAGCGTGGGGCGGCGGCTCCTCCAGCGTTTTGAGCAGTGCGTTGAAGGCTTCGGTGGTGAGCATGTGGGCTTCGTCAAGGATATAGACCTTGTACTTCCCCGTTGATGGCGGCACCATCACTTTTTCGCGCAGTTCGCGGATGCTATCGATACCGCGATTAGAGGCGGCGTCGATCTCAATCACGTTGAAAGAATTGCCTGCCGTAATCTCGCGGCACTGCTGGCACTCGTTGCACGGCTCCCCATTCTGGGGATGAAGGCAGTTGAGCGTTTTCGCCAGGAGGCGGGCGGTGCTGGTCTTGCCAGTGCCGCGGGGACCGGTAAACAGGTAAGCGTGGGCCAGTTTGCCCTCGTTCAGCGCGTTTTTCAACGTTCGGATGATAGCTTCCTGGCCGACCATCTCAGAAAACGTCTGAGAGCGCCATTTGCGGTAAAGCGATTGAGAGGCCATACTTATAACTCCCGCCTGTGTATCCTCATGACGGCCACGACATCCCCAATGAAGAAGGTATAGAAAACCGATTTTCGCCCGGTCCTGCCGGTTAGCGCAATCAGGCGCCCCTGCGGCACCCAGAGAGGTCCATTTACCGTTGCTTCCTCACGGACCTAGCGGGGTTCATGAACATCTGCCGCGCAGGACCCAATTACGCCAACCGACAGGACCGGAAGAAAATCGGTCCGTCCCGTTTAGAACTTTTTTTCCTCCGCAGGACGGTTCTATTGTACTCCTGTCCGCGAGAATTGTCAAGAAATATATTTTCCGATCAGGAGTTGGTAGCGTTCCTTCGCTTCAGACGGAATCAGGCTGCGATCCGTGATAATAGCCGTTTCGAGCGCATGAGCGCAGCCACACGCGAGCTGCGTTCGTTCCGCGGGGATCTTGCGCGCTACGTCCTGGAGAATGCGCTGCGCGTTGGCTACGTTGGCGCTAAGGTTGCCGATGACCATCTCGACCGTGACCGACTCTTCAGACTCGTGCCAGCAATCATAATCAGTGGCGCAGGCAATCACGGCATAGCATATTTCAGCTTCGCGGGCCAGCTTCGCCTCCGGCAGGGCCGTCATACCGATAATATTCATCCCTAGCTTGCGGTACACGTTTGACTCTGCCCGCGTGGAGAAGAGCGGACCCTCCATACAGACATACGCACCGCCCTGATGGACCTTCACATCCCCCAGTTCGCGCGCCGAATTGAGCAGCAGCCCGCTGAGAGTCGGACAAAACGGATCGGCGAAGGTGCAATGGACAACGATGCCACGCTCGAAAAAACTATTGACGCGACTTTTGGTGCGATCAAAGAGCTGATCGGGAATAATCAGGTCGCGTGGGGCAATATGCTCGCGCAAGCTACCCACGGCGCTCACGGAGATGATCCATTCAACGCCCAGGCTCTTGAGCGCCCAGATATTCGCGCGCACGGGGATCTCCGTCGGGCTGATGCGATGGCCGCGCCCATGACGCGGCAGGAAGGCCATCGAGACGCCCGATACGTTGCCAACCGTAATCACATCGCTGGGATCGCCAAAGGGCGTTGAGAGCCTGACTTCTTCCACCTCGGTCATACTCTGCATCTGGTATAACCCGCTACCGCCAATCACACCAATCGTCGCGTGTGGCATGAATGAAACCTCCTTGCACGCTAGAAGCTATCAAGCTTTGCTAATCCTGATGTACTGCCGCTTGCCCACTTTAATAATCGCACCCTCAACAGCGTCAACAACGTAATCCACATCATTGATGCGTACCGGCTCGCTCTCTTCGCCTCCGGGAAAAATCGAGACGCCGCCCTGGCGAATCAGTTCGCGGGCTTTGTTATTGCTCGTGGCCAGCCTGGCAGCCACCATGACTTCGACGATATTTTTCGGTTCGCTTAGATGATAAGCGGGGATATCGGTTGGCAGCTTCCGCTCGGAGAACTGGCGAACAAAGGCTTCCTCCGCCTCCTGAGCAGCAATCCCATTGTGGAACTCAGTCACAATCTCACGCGCCATACGCAGCTTTACATCTCGCGGGTTCAGCGTCCCTTCCGCCATTTTGCGCTCAAATTCGTCGATTTCCTCGTTGCTCACATCGGTCAGTGCCTCAAAGTACGAGCGCATAATGGGATCGGGCAGCGACATCAGCTTGCCAAACATATCTTTAGCGGGTGCGGTCATGGCGATGTAGTTATCCAGCGACTTGCCCATCTTTTTAACGCCATCAAGGCCCACGATCAAATGGACAGTGAGGATCTGCTGCGGCGCCTGCCCGAAGATCGGCTGGAGCTCGCGCCCAACCAGGAGATTGAAGGTCTGGTCGGTCCCCCCTATCTCAACATCGGAGCGCAGGGCAACGGAGTCATAGCCTTGCAGCAAGGGATACATAAACTCGGCAAGGTAGACTTCGATACCGCTCTTGTACCGTTTCGAGAAGTCGTCACGCTCCAGCATTTGCGCTACCGTCTTGTAACCAAGTAGCTTGATGGCGTCTGCCAGGGTAAATGAGTCGAACCACTCGCTCTGGCGATGCACCTCGGTCTGTTCGCGATCCACGATGCGGAAGAACTGGTCAAGGTAGGTAGACGCGTTGGCGTTGACCTGTTCGGCAGTAAGAAGCTTACGCGCCTCCTCCCGCCCGCTGGGATCGCCCAGGCGCGCGGTCCAGTCGCCAATGACGACGACGGTTTTATGGCCGAGACGCTGGAACTGGCGCAGCTTGCGGAAAACGACGGCGTGCCCGATGGTCAGATCGTAATGGGTCGGATCGACTCCCAGCTTGACCCGCAGCGGCTCGCCCTTGTTGCCCTCAAGCAGCAAACGGCGCAGCTCGGCCTCCTTCTCCACCTGCGCGACTCCTCTTGTCAGGAGATATTCTATGTCTTTTGCTATCGGTTGCTCTTTCACCGTCACTTTTGATTCCTCTTTTAAAGATTAGATATTTTGCGTCTCCGTCCGCATTGTAGCAGAATACGGGCCAGTCGTCGAGTGGATAAAGTTTGATAGTGATGTTATCAACCTTTCTAACAAATTTCTTATATATCGCATACGTTGCTCTAACAATCCCCGGGTTACAATGAGACTAAAGAAAACAACGTTACGATGTTCACAGGTGGGAACAGTGAAGCCCGCCTGCTATAACAAAGTAAAAGGAGATTGAACAATGGCAAATCTTACCCGTTACAACCCCTTTAATGAAGCTCTCTCGTTGCGCGAAGCTATGGATCGTCTCTTTGAAGACAGCTTTATCTCACCTCGTCTCAGCAGTTCTTTTGGTGGTCGTGGCGTAGGGGCCAACCTGTTTGAAACCCCAGAAGGGTTTATCTTCCAGCTTCCCATGCCGGGTGTGAAGCCAGAAAACGTCGAGATCACCGTTCAGCAAAACACTGTGGCCTTGAAGTGGGAGACAAAAGTCCAGGCTCCTGAAAATGCGACAGCCCATTGGACCGGTTTCCAGTCTGGTCAATATCAGCAATCCTTTACTTTACCTTCGCCTATCAACGCGGAACATGTCGAAGCCAGCTACAATGACGGCATTCTGACCTTGAACCTGCCGAAGGCCGAACATGCCAAAGCCCGCACCATCAAAATTAACGGCAGATAAGATAAAAAGCAGTTGAGAAAAGGGGCTGACACCGCGACGCGGTGTCAGCCCCTTTTCTCAACTGCTCTCAATAAATCACATTCCCACGTTTCATTGAACCCCGAAAAGATGTACAATGAGAAAGACTAAGAGCCATTATTCTATTCTGGTGGGAGAGGTTTTATGCAACACCCGTTACTTGAGCAACTCCGTCAGGGCCCGGTACTCTGTGATGGTGCGATGGGGACCCTGCTCTATGCACGAGGTATCACGTATGAGCAGTGTTTTGATGCACTCAATCTCACACAGCCTGAACTTATTCAAGGGATCTATAGGGAATATATTAGCGCGGGGGCGCAAATTATCGAAACCAATACTTTTGGGGCCAATCGCGCAAAACTCGAAGCGTATAACCTGGGCGACAAGGTGCGCGACATCAATTCGCGCTCCGTACGTCTGGCGCGCGAGGCGCGCGAAATCTCAGGGCTGCCCATCTTTATCGCAGGCGCAGTCGGTCCCAGCGGTCGCCCGCTCCAGGCTCCCGACGAACACCGCTTGAGCGAGCTACGCGCGATCTTTCGCGAACAAATCGGCGCATTGCAAGAGGGCGGAGCGGATCTGGTGATCCTCGAAACATTCTCAAACCTGGCAGAGTTGCGCCAGGCGGTGCTGGCCGCGAAAGAGATCGGCGGCCTGCCTATTGTGGCGCAGATGAGCTTCTACGAGGATGGTCATACCCTTTCCGGGCAATCAGCGACACGCGTTGCCGCCGTCCTCAATGATCTTGGCGTCGATGTGATTGGCGCGAATTGCAGCGTCGGACCTGCCGCGACGCTGGATGTGTTGAACGAGATGATCGCAGCGGTGAAACAGCAGGAAGAGGCTCCAGACACCATGCTGTTTTCGGCCCAGCCCAATGCCGGACTCCCCGCCCGTATTGGCAACCGCTTCTTCTACGTCTCCACGCCCGATTATTTTGCCGACTACGCGCTGCGTTTCGCAGATGCAGGCGTGTACTTGATCGGCGGCTGCTGCGGCACCACTCCACGCCACATTGCCGCTATGCGCAAAGCCCTCGACGACCGCTATGGCGTCCGCACACAATCCCCGCCAGCGACTGCAAAAGCTCCCACGCAACCGGGGAAAGAGCCAGCGCAAAGCAGGCCAGCCGTTGTCAAGCTGATCGAAGAAGAAGTCCTTCTGCCCCAGCAGGGCACAAAAACACGGCTACAGGAAAAACTGGCGGCTGGCGAGTTCGTGGTCAGCGCCGAACTGGACCCACCTAAGGGGCTGAATCCCACCAAGATTCTTGAAGGGGCCGCAGTGGTACAAAAGGCTGGCGTTGACTGCATCAACATTGCCGATAGCCCGATGGCGCGCGTACGCATGAGCTGCATTGCGCTAACACGACTGATCCAGGATCGCCTGGGTATGGAGACCATTATCCACTTCACGACGCGCGACCGCAATCTGATGGCCTTGCAGGCGGAGCTGCTGGGCGCACACGCGCTGGGAATTCGTAACATTCTGGCGCTCACCGGCGATCCCTTGCGGGTCGGCGCCTATCCTAATACGACGGGCGTGTGGGATGTCGATTCGATTGGTTTGATCAGAGTACTGCACGGCATGAACGAAGGACACGATGCAGCAGGCTCATCCATTGGCGCCCCGGCCTCGTTTCACATCGGCTGCGCGCTTAATCTCAATATGACCGATGAGGAGACCGAGCAAGAGATTGAGAAGTACCAGCGGAAAATCGAGGCAGGCGCGCATTTTATCATGACGCAGCCGATCTACGAACTGGCTCCCCTGGAGCGATTCCTGAGCCGAGCCGGGAAACCTCCTATCCCGATGCTGCTTGGCTGCACCCCGCTGCACAGTTCACGTCACGCTGAATATCTTCATAACGAGGTGCCAGGGATTACGATCCCGGACCAGGTACGAGCAAGGATGCGAGCCGCCGGCGAACGGGGGCACGAAGAAGGGTTGAAGATGGCACAGGAACTGCTGATGGAGGCACAGGACCTGGTACAGGGCGTCTATCTCCTACCCTCCTTCGGACGCTACGATGTGGTCAGCGAATTGACAAGGACGCTACAGGGGAAACCTACCGTTTAAGAGAAAAGGGGAAGCTGCGCAAAAGCTTTCCCTACAGCCATCCTTTTTCGACTGCCTGCGCCACAACGCAGGCGTAAATTGCGCCGTGAATGCCGGTGCGGCGATACTGGCTCAGGCAGCCGGAAAGCACCAGCAGGGCGGTATCGCGCAAGTTTTGCCGCTTGCTGTATACCGCCATGCGCAGCAGACATTCGGCGGCAATGGCGTTCTCGGTCAGGGGCTGCTCTCGCAAGAGTAGGCGTCCCACCGCTTGCTCATCTTCGGGGTAATCAAAGAAGAGTCCTGTCTGGCGATCAAGCAATTGCTGGCAGGCAAAATGCATCAAGGTAATGGCTGTCTCCAGGTAAGGTCTGCGCTCATAGCCTTCATAGGCATCAAGCAGTGCGCGCGCCATCCATACCAGATCAGCCAGTTGTCCTGGAAGCTCGGCCTGTTTATTGATGGCATAGTGATAGACGCTGCCGTCATGATGAATCATATGCTGGCACAAATAGTCCAGCGCGCGCAGGGCCATGACGGCAAAAGATTCGTAACGCAGCACCCGGGCGGCAAGAAGGTAAGAAGAGATCATGCGGGCATTCCACGCCGTATAGATCGTCTTATCGACTTGCGGAACTGTACGTGAGGCGCGCGAGTATGGTCCCGGCTCGTAGTACTCTTCATCGGCGCTCTGGCTGCCGCTGAATACGCCCATATCCTGCTGCCAGAGGGTTGTGTTGATGTAGAGTAAAAGGCGTCTCGCCAGGTCGTACCACTCCTGCTTCTGTGATGTCTGCGCCGCCAGCAACACCAGTTGCAGCATGGCTGCATTCTCCTCCAGCATTTTCTCGGTATGAGGCGTGCTCCAATCGCTGGCAGCCGAGTAGCGGAAAAAGCCGCCATCCTCTTTATCCCATAGCCCACCATCGCGCATCTGGCGCAGCGAGTAATCCACCATTTCCAGCGCATCCGGCTGGTCGTTTTTGGCGAGCCGCAAAAGGAGTTCCAGGGCTTCAGGATGAGGGAATTTCAGGTGGGGATGAATGGCAAAGCCGCCATAATCGGCATCGTAGAGGTCCCGCAGCACCTTCCCGGCTTCGACAGGCAGATCCGCCAGGGCAACGCGTTCTTCGGCAAGCAATGGGCGCAAACCAGTGCGGGGCAAGGTTTGAGCCAGCACATTGGTCAGGCGTCGTTCCCTCAACGCCTGGACCTGTTCAGCAATTTCCTCCCGGTGTTCACTGTAATAGCGCCGGATATGGCCGAGGTAATAGAGCATCTGCTTGGGAGGGACGTAGACGCCTCCCCAGAGGATCTCGCCTTCGGGCGTCAGCAAAACAACGCTGGGCCAGCCGTTCTGGTTGTAGCGCTGGTTCACATCGGGTCGCAAATCACTATCGACGCGGATAGGAATATAATCGTGGTTTAAAATGGTGATGATGCTCGGCTCGGAGAGCGTAGTCTCATCCATAATATGGCACCACTGACACCAGGGAGATGAAATAATCAGGAAAATCGGCTTATCCAGGCGGACGGCTTCTTGAAATGCCATGCTTCCCCAGGCTCGCCAGCGGATCTTATGAGCCTGATTGGGACGAGGAGAAAAACGGAACACCTCAAGCAAGGAAGCAGACGACCATGTACGACTAGTGACCACCTTGCCGCTCATATCAAAATCCTTTCTGGAGACCCGCCCCCATGTTATGGAGCAGGAAGAAAGAACGGCCACGCAGGCATCTCTTTCAACGCATTCCCTATCGCTGATATCCTAAAACTGGTCGTGCCTAACAGTATACCACAAAGAATGTCGCGAAGGGAACGCATTTTGCAACAGAAATTCAAGCCCATATATGTAATTTGGCTTGCAGAATAAACTTGCTATCTACTTTTTATCTCTAACAATACTCAGCCTGGATTGCCAGATATCACCAGGCAAGCCCTATTGAGTAAGGAAGCGGCGTGATGCGACATTCAAAACGCTGCGAGGCCATCTCAGGGCTTTTTAGTTTACCCGTTTTGCCTTGAAAGCTCCCCAAGCAACAATTGTATCGCTTCTTGTGGCTGTGCGCAAAAATGTCTCATTTGCTTGGCAACATTTTTCACCCCCATAAAATCTAGAAGTGCTAGTAATCC